>NZ_FRBP01000015.1 GCF_900142645.1 Eubacterium callanderi | reverse complement strand
AGTGTGACCGTTCGCCCTCTCAGACCGGTTACCCATCGTCGCCTTGGTGGGCTGTTATCTCACCAACTAGCTAATGGGACGCGGGTCCATCCTATGGCACCGGAGTTTTCATGATCTCGCCATGCGACAAAACCATAATATAAGGCTTTACTCCCAGTTTCCCGAGGCTATTCCTTTCCATAGGGCAGGTTACCCACGCGTTACTCACCCGTTCGCCACTTTCCAGTTCTAATTTCACCCGAAGGATCATTCAAAACTTTCTCGTTCGACTTGCATGTGTTAAGCATACCGCCAGCGTTCGTCCTGAGCCAGGATCAAACTCTCAATAAATAGTTTATCGTTTAGCCTTTCGGCTTCTTGATCTGGTTCATTTGATGATTTTTTGAAGTGTTCATCCCACTTGCGTTTTTATCCTTTGCTGATTTTATTCAGCTGGAATTTCAGGTTTTATGGTACTATTCTCTTTTCTATGACCTTTCCCCGAAGTAAGTTATACTTTGGAGAATTATATGTTTTCCCGCAAGTGCTTTTCTCGCGAGAGAGCTTTTATAGTATACCATCAAACAACTTCGCCTGTCAAGCTTTTTTTGAAATTTATTTTTTAAATTTCATTTTGCTGAAACTTTAAAAGCGTTGTGGCTGCTGTTCTCTCAAGACAGCTTAATTACTATAGCGCTCACCATTCTTAATGTCAAGCTTTTTTTAAACTTTTTATACCTTTTAATTTCAGCAAAAATCAAAGGCATAAAAAAGCCCCGCGATGTCCTATCCTCCCAGGCAGTTGCCCACCAAGTACTTTCAGCGCTAAAGGGCTTTACTTCTGTGTTCGGTATGTAAACAGGTGTTTCCCCTTTGCCATCATCACGAGACTTTTATTATTATAGTTTTATAACACGGTTTTGTCAAGCACTTTTTCAATATTTTTGCAATTTATATTTTGAACCGATATCCTGCCCCCCAAACGGTCTCAATATAGCGTGGTTCACGATTGTCTGTTTCGATTTTTTCGCGAAGGCGGTTTACATGGACAGTAACTGTTGTGGTATCTCCCACTGCATCCAGGCCCCATACTCTTTCAAACAAGGTTTCTTTATTAAATACAATATTAGGATTTTCTGCCATAAACAAAAGAAGGTCAAATTCTTTGTTGGCCAGGGCCGTTTCTGCTCCTCTGAGATAAACTCTCCTGGCGTCCTTATCAATCCGAAGCCCGTTTATCTCTATTATATGGTGCTGTTTTCTTTTTTCCTGGCTGGTCAGCCGTTCAAACCTGCCAATATGCGCCTTGACACGCGCAACCAGTTCTGCCGGACTAAAAGGCTTTACCATATAATCATCTGCGCCTAAACCAAGCCCTCGTATTTTATCGACATCATCTCTTTTGGCCGATACCATTATAATCGGAGTTTCCTTTTTTTCACGGATTCTCCTGCAAATCGCAAAGCCGTCTACACCTGGCAGCATTAAATCCAACACAATCAAATCAAAATCATCTCTCACCGCAAATAAGAGTCCAGTATCGCCGTCAGCCGCTAGCGCTACCTGGAAATCATTGATTTCCAGGTAGTCTCTTTCTAACTCTGCAATTTTGCGGTCATCCTCTATAATCAGAATTTTTTTCATCTTAGTCCTCCGCTATCGGCAGCAGCATAATTACTGCCAGCCCTCCAATTTCTGCGGCTTCTGCGTAGATGCTGCCGCCAAAACCTTCAATAATCTCACGGGAAACTGAAAGTCCTAGCCCACTGCCCCTTTTCAAGCTGCTTCTGGCAGGATCGGTCCGATAAAAGCTGTCAAAAATTTTTTCAAGCGCTTCTTGTTCAACTCCCGAGCCGTTATCTTCAAAGTGCAGCGCTACATTTTTCTTTTCTTCTGACAAGATTATTTTCATTTCTATATTTTGTTTTCCAGCGTATTTAAGGCTGTTTTCAAGCAAATTCCAGAGCACCCGCGCAAACTGTGTCCGGTCAATGGTCACAAACCTTTCCTCTTTCAGCTGATCATCCAACCGGATTTTCACTGTACTGCCCTGCACCTTCAAGCGCGCTTCCTCGCAAAAATCCGCAAGATATGTTTTTACCGAAATACTTTCCATCTGAAAATCCATTTTTCCCATATCCAGCTTGGAAAACAGAAACAGGTTATCTACCAGCCCTTCCATATCACAGGCGGTATCGTAGATGGTGCGCAGATAATGCTTTTGTTTTTCCGGAGTGTTGGCTACACCGTCAAGAATACCGCCAGCATAACCTTTAATGGAGGTAAGCGGCGTTGACAGGTCATGGGATATTCCGGCGATCAGTTCTTTCCTGGAGCTTTCATAACGCTGCTGCAGCTCAACAGACTCTTTGAGCCGAACCCGCATTTCTTCAAAATCGCCGCACACCTCGCCAAGCTCGTCTTTACTGTAGACTTCTACAGGGTGGTCCAGCACCCCGTCCCGAATCTCCCGGGCACCTTTTTGGATACTTTTGATAGGATGAATCATCGTTTTGTAAAGCTTCCCGGCCAATACCAGTCCAGTTACCACTACAATGACCACCGCGATACCAGCAACCACTGCCGCACTGATCTTAATGGCAAGTTTGATATTATCCCAGTTATCCCAGATCGCATAGGAGCTCTCTCCAAAATCCATCTCGCTGCTGACAACAAGCAGGCGTATTCTCTCGCCGGCCTGATTGGTAACAGGCATAAGGTATACGAGCCCTCTGTCATTCCTCAGAAACAACGGCTGATCTTCAATATTTGCAGTCCCTGTGATTTCCCTGGCCTCTGTCTCAATTTCATCGATGGTAACACCATCGGTGAGATAAGGCAGATCTCCCCCGGTTACAGCGATTGACGCCCCGAGCTTTTCCAGCGCAGCCGCCAGAGCGGTCAGATCATTCTTGTCTTCTTTATCTTTTCCGGAAATTTTCTCGCACATGGAATCAAAAGCCAGCTGCAGCTGATAGGTCGAAACGGTTCCGTCTACTTTGAACAGCATATTGGCCTGGTTTTCCGGAAGCATAATCATTAGAATGCCAAACGCTGTACCGCCGACAATGGCCAGAATTAAGACAACCGGAATGACGATCATCATCATATTTGAAAGAATCAGCTTTTTTCGTATGGACCAGTCTTTCAGTCCCATGCTCTGCCTCCTTTATTTTTAGAATGCAATGTCGGTTTGGTGGCGTTCCACTTCAAACCGCTCAATTACCACCCGTTCGAAATCATCTTCCGTATCAATAATACCTGCTTTTTCTTTGGCGATCTCCAGCTGCTGCTCAGCAGTATTGATGCCTGGCAGATCCGGCAGCAGCAGAGCGCGGTTTACACCCTTTTCCACAATAATACCGTATTGATACGGGTCCAGCTCGCTTAAATTTTCAATATATTCCGGTCTCCCTAAAATATCCACTGAAATCTCCAGTTGATAAAGCTCCTGGGGCTCAACTGGCAGGAAACGCGGGTCATAGGCACAGGCTTCGATGGCATTGCGCACAATTTCTTCCGCGATATTTTCCGTTACCGCCTGGGATGTTCCCATGCATCCCCGCAGCTCACCGGCTTTATAGATCGAAACAAAGACACCGGCCTGCTGGCTTTCCAGGGCTGATTTTACTCTTTGATCCCTGATCTCATCCAGATACTGTCTCCAGTTAAACTTGCGTCCTTCCTCTACCCATGTATCAATAGTCAGGCGTGCCAGCGCCAGATAATCGTCCTCCGCCTTCAGTCTTTCCTCATGCTGCCTGACCATGTCCCGTTCATACCGGGTAATGAGGCTTTCGTTAATCGGGTCTTTTTCCTCGAGCGCAAAATCAATAAAGGCACTCAGATAACCGACACCGAAGGGCCCTTCATAAGAAAAGAGACTGGAATGGGTTTTTATGCTGTCGGTTGCACCAAGCGCCATAACGATTGACCGGAGTCCGCATTGGCCGGCAGGCTCATAAATTTTAGGCGGCAGAGTTAAAATGGAATAATAGTCTTTACGCTCTATACCCTGGACGATCTTTTCATCAAATACCGGCCCCATGACATTAAACTGGTAAGGTCCTTCATTTTTAAGGCAATGGGACAAGTCGGCGCTGGCCAAGATCAGGGCATCCTTCCCATAAGCTTCAATGGCTTCACGCAGAACACGCCCTGTTCTAAAAAGCTCAATGAGACTGAGCTCTCCAATGGTAATGTGGACCAGCTTATAGTCCTGATAATACTTTTCGATATAATAAAGCGGAACCATGCAGCCGTGGTCCAGTTTCCGCTCAATGTCGAATTCCTCGGCTGTTTTCTGGTTCAAAAAGATACTTTGACAGTCTGACTGAGCAAAGCGGCGGTTCATTTCCTC
This sequence comes from Eubacterium callanderi, assembly GCF_900142645.1. Lineage (GTDB taxonomy): Bacteria > Bacillota > Clostridia > Eubacteriales > Eubacteriaceae > Eubacterium > Eubacterium callanderi. Next base: position 125,558 of record NZ_FRBP01000015.1, on the reverse strand, counting down.
CAGCAGCCCCATATCACAGCGCTTTTCCAGGCGGATTTCCGGCGCGCCGTACTCTGACATATCCCCTTCGAGCCTGGTTTCATAAATGACACTGACGCCGTCCTGAAAAACATTTCCATGAGGGGTAATACAAACGATCACTTTTGGTTTGGTTTCTGCTACCTTTAACGCCAGATCGCGCATGCCGCGGACAGTCTTTTCCGCCATCAGTTCTCTGCCGCCTCCAACCTCAGGTATAATCACCGGAGGATGCGATGCGATTCCGATTCCTTTTAGATACATATGATGGTTCTCCTTCTATATTATTCTGTGAATTTGCTCTATTTATAAAAACATTATAACCAACCCGCCACTTCCCTACAACTCTTTATTTTTATCAAGGAATTTTAATGCCGTTTATGGTAAAATAACTTTATTAAAATGACCAATAAGGAGGTTAAACCTTTTATGTCAGACATGTTGAACCATTACTGCTGCGGACGTGAGGCACTCGATGCGCTTCCAGAGCACAGTACCATGAACGCCATTATCCTTAACCATTACGACGCATATCGTCTGGGTACTCAGGGCCCGGATTTCTTTTATTACCACCACCCCATGCCATGGAAGGGCGCAAGGCCTTTGCACCGCTATGGTAATCTCATCCACAAGAAAAGAGTCGATGCCTTTTTCTACTATGGTTTTAAGTACGCCTTTACCAACGAGCGGGACCGGGACATTATCCTGAGCTATCTCGCTGGCTTCAGCTGCCACCATTCTCTGGACGTGGCCACCCATCCTTATATCTTTTATAAAACCGGTCACTGTGAGAGTACTATTCCCGGAAGCCGAATCTACTCTTATTACCACAAATACTTTGAGGTTCTCCTGGATGTTGCCCATTATCAATATGAATACCAGAAGCTTGGCTGCTTCTTTCCCCTCGAAAAGCTTTTTACACCCAGTCCAAGAACGCTTAACGCACTGGAACAGTTTTTTACCTTTATTATGAAGTATATCTACGGTGAAAACACGCCGAGGAACTGCATAAAAGACACAGTGGAAGACACCGCCCAACTTGCCAGACTTTTTTCTGACCCCAACAACCGGAAAAAGCATTTCCTTCAGCCCATCGAAAGACTGATCCAGGAAGACCGGCTGGTGACCCGCGTCTTCTATCCGCTGTACACAAATGAATACCTGGTGCTTAACGTGGCAGAAGAGCCCTGGCAGCATCCGTGCACTGGGGAAATCTTCACCGACAGTTATCCACAACTTTTCAAGCAAGCCGTCAGCGACACCGTGCGTAAAATCAACATGATGGATAACTTTCTTGACAACGATAAGGTCACCGTATCCGAGGTTCACGAAATGTATGAAAACAAGTGCTATGACCGGGCTATCTCTTGCGGATCGGATTTAGAAATGACACATTTTGATATTATTTTTGAAAAGCACCCACAGCTTTAACCTGAGTTATGCACAATCTGTGCATAATCAAAAAAGAAACAGTGCACATCTTATCCACAAACACCGCAGAAATTGTGGATAAGTCTGTGGGTAAATTACCGTAAGACCACAAAAGGCCGGGAATTACACTGCTGTAATTCCCGGCCTTGTTCTGTCGCTATTCGATTGTTCTTGTAAAAAAGAGGGGGATTCTCTTACAATGCTAATGATACGCCCCCGCCCTTAATTCTAACTTAAACATTTTTCAAATTATAGAAGGAATTGATCCCGCCGTAAATGGCTGTCTGTCCCAAATATTCTTCAATCCGAAGCAGCTGGTTGTATTTTGCCACACGGTCTGTACGGGACGGCGCACCGGTTTTAATCTGGCCTGCATTCATAGCGACTACCAGATCGGCAATGGTAACATCTTCGGTTTCACCGGAACGGTGTGAAACGATGGCGGTATAGCCAGCACGTTTTGCCATCTCAATGGCGTCCAGAGTTTCGGTCAAGGTCCCAATCTGGTTAACCTTGATGAGAATCGAGTTGGCAACGCCAAGGTCAATCCCTTTCTTCAGGCGTTCTGTGTTTGTGACAAAGAGGTCATCGCCAACCAGCTGGATTTTTTTGCCAAGGCGCTCTGTCATGATCTTCCAGCCTTCCCAGTCTTCTTCGTCCAAACCGTCTTCGATGGAGATGATGGGATATTTAGTGATCAGGCGTTCATAGAAGTCAATCATTTCATCTGTTGTCAGCTCCTTACCTTCACCCTTTAATATATATTTTCCACTTTCCTTATTGTACATTTCAGAGGCCGCAACGTCCATCGCAAGACGCACATCATCGCCAGGACGGTAGCCGGCTGCCTGGATGCCTTCAATGATAGCTTCAAGGGCTTCCTCGTTGGATTCAAGATTTGGTGCAAATCCGCCTTCATCGCCGACACTGGTTACCAGCCCTTTTTTCTGGAGTACCTTCTTAAGATTATGGAAGATTTCCGAGCCCATGCGCAGCGCTTCAGAAAAATTCTTTGCACCTACGGGCATAATCATAAATTCCTGAATATCCACATTGTTGTCGGCGTGTTCACCGCCGTTTAAAATATTCATCATTGGGGTTGGCAGCGTCTTACCATTGACGCCGCCTAAATATCTGAACAATGGCAGTCCAAGAGATTCTGCCGCGGCGTATGCGTTGGCCATGGAGATTCCTAAAATGGCATTTGCGCCCATTTTTCCTTTATTGGGGGTACCATCAATGGCGATCATGGCTTCATCCAGCGCAACCTGGTCTAAAGCATCCATGCCAACCAGGTGTTCTGCCATGTAATTAACATTTTCAACTGCCTTTAAGACACCCTTTCCCATGTAACGGCTGTCATCACCGTCACGCAGTTCGACTGCTTCAAAGGCACCAGTCGATGCGCCGGAAGGCACCATGCTTCTGCCCATGGACCCATCTTCCAGGTAAACATCGACTTCAATGGTTGGATTTCCTCTTGAATCCAGCACCTCACGTGCCATGATATCTTCAATATATGTACTCATTCTTTTTCCTCCTGTATTGGTTTCCTATTTCGCTATCTTTAATTATACCCACTTTTTCTTTGATTATCATTAATTTTGTTATTTTTAACTAACTTTTTACATAAAAAAATCCTCCTGCCCATCCAGGAGGATTGTCTATTTAAAATAGTCCTGTTATCTCTCAGGAGCCACAGCCGGTTCGCCCTCTTCATCCAGCAGAACGGTTAGCCCGGCGCCGCCTTCACCATAACAGTAAAGATAAGTAATACCAGTCTCTGTATCTTCTATGATCTTCGTTCCCGCGCCATCGTCGGATACTTCATGTAAAATAACCTTAAAACGGTTTGACTTATTCTTTTTATTTTTCATCTTGAGTTTTTTGCACACTCCTTACATTTTTTAATATTATATCAGAGTCTCTCTGCTTTTTCGAGATTTTTCTGAAATTTTACTGGTTATTAACCGGTGTTTAAGCGAAACTTAAACCTGAAAACCCTATTCAAACCGATTATCAATGATTCTGACGGATTTCTTTTCCGAGCGCGGCAGTGAACCGATGAATCCTGCTTCAGGGATCACTGTAATACCGATTTTGGATTTGAACTGATAATTAACTTCCTTCTGGATCTCCTCCTTGTCAACACCCTGCTCCACCTCAAACCGCAGATGCACGACATCCTTGCCGTTCTCATTTGCCACGATGGCCTGATATTCTGAGCTGACACCGTCGATTTCCTTTAGCAGCTCGTCGATCTGCCCTGGATAAATGTTGACGGCCTTTACTTTGACCATGTCATCGGTTCTTCCCACAATGCGGTCATGCCTCGGGTGTTCTGAGCCGCACGGGCATGGCCCCGGAATAAAACGAGTGATATCATGGGTGCGGTAACGCAGCAACGGCCCGCCTTCTTTGTGCAGGGTTGTGAGCACCATTTCCCCATAAGCGCCTTCCTCCACCGGCTCCAGTGTGTCGGGATCGATGATTTCCATAAAGAGGTAATCATCCCAATAATGCATGCCGCAGTGATGATGACAGTCGATGGAAATACCCGGGCCATAGATTTCGGTCAGACCATAAATATCAAAGATTTCAATCCCCAGCTCATCTACGATACGCTTACGCATTTTATCACCCCAGCGTTCTGAACCGATAATTCCACGCTTCAGGTTAATTTTATCCTGCAGACCCTGTTTAGCCACCTCTTCTGCCAGCACCAGAGCATATGAGGAGGTGCTGGCCAGTACAGTGCTCTGCATATCCACCAGCATTTTCAACTGCTTTTGGGTATTCCCAGGCCCCATGGGAATGGCCATTGCTCCAAGCCGTTCTGCCCCTGCCTGAAAACCAATACCCGCCGTCCAGAGGCCATAGCCCGGCGTGATCTGGATACGGTCTTTATTGTCCATGCCCGCATAACGGTAGCAGCGCTCAAACATAATGGCCCAGTCCTCCACATCCTTTCTGGTATAAGGAATAATGACCGGCTGCCCGGTGGTGCCAGAGGATGAATGAATACGCACCACTTCTTCGTCCGGCACAGCCTGAATTCCCAGAGGATATGCCTTTCTGAGCTCATCTTTGTCACTGAAGGGCAGCTTTCTGAAATCCTCCATGGTTTTGATATCTCCGGCCTCTACGCCGCATTCTTTAAACTTTTTCTGGTAAAAGGGGCTGGAGGCTTCCAGCCGGCTGATTAAGCTCTTTAGCTCTTTTAACGGTTCTCTGATCATCTCTATCTCCTTGCTCGTTCTACAAATAAAAAAGACCCATCCTTATCTTATAAAGGATGAGTCTGTTATAACCCACGGTACCACCTTTTTTCGCATAACTGCGCACTTTGTCTAAGATGCCAGCACACCTTCTCCGGTTAACGCCCTCGAAACGTTGTGAAATACTCGATCACTCTTTCATCACACCCTCAGATGCCCATTATGCCATGCTCGTTTATTACCGGTTTCCAGCTCCCCGGCTCTCTGTTAACACGTCACACGCTTTACTCCATCTTCAACGGTTTTACATTTGTTTACAGTATACCGTTCGTCCTGTTTCTTGTCAAGTTTAATCCTGCAATCGGATAATTTTATTGGTGACACAGACCTTTATGTTCAGTTTTTTACGGCCGCACCCTTCAAAATCAATGGTCGCCATATCCTTTTTCATCTCCAGAATGATGCCCTCACCGAAGCCCTGGTGCGTCACCGCTGCACCGGGGACATACGCTGAGCAGTCCACTTCCTTCAGCTCTGCCTTTCTGACAATGGATACGTCAAAAATGCCGAAGCCTTTCCCCTGGGCTTTGGATGTCTCTCCGATCACACCGCCTGTGATTTTTTTGCGCGCGGCCTCTGGCGCTTTTTCTCCCAGAAAAACGCGGACAAACTGCGATACCGGGCGTCTGTTATGCCGGCTGTTCTTTTTTCCCACCGAAATAAACTCCAGCTCACGCCTGGCGCGGGTCACGCCGACATAAAAAAGACGAACCTCCTCACAGAAAAGCCGCCGGCCCTCCTCACTGTCATCAAGGGCTGCCATCGATGGAAATTCGCCTTCCACCGCGTCAATGATAAAGACTTTTTCAAATTCCAGTCCCTTGCTGGAGTGGATCGTCGAAAAGGTCACATCTGCTTTTTGATGCAAAGCTGAGCCCCGCAGAGCCTCCTGCAGTACGTCCAGACGTTTCAAAAAGGCGTTCATGGTACTCTCCCTGCCCGCCAGTGTTTTTAGAATATCCAGCTTCTGGTTCAGCTGCTCTTCCCGGTAGCCGCAGGAAACCCGGTAATCCAGGTGTTCCCGGTAGCCCATATTCCAGACGATAAAGTCCAGCCCCTCCTGAGCGCTCATGGAGGCCAGACGCTTAAATGCCGCACGGATATTTTCCACCTTTTCCACAAGCCATTCAGGGATTTCATCAAGGGACAGCAAGGCCTCAAAAACATCCTGTCCGGATTCGCTGAGCTTTCCAGCCTCCAATACGTTTTTTCTTGAAATATTACAGTTCATTTTATAATATATTTTTTCAAAAGTTTCAAAATCTGATGGATCTGCCGCGAGAGCCGCGAAGCTTCTGATGTCCTGCACGATAAAATGCGTAAAAAAGAGAGGATTATGCTCCTTAACTGCATAAGGCACTCCCTCCCGCTCAAAAAGATCTACCAGCGGGATGACCGACTCGTTATTGCGGTAGAGCACAGCCGTTTCTTTGCCCTCGTTTTTGACCGATTTAAGGATAAACCAGTACTGGTCCTCCACAGATTTTACATATTCATGGACTGCCGGTACCCCCTTTTCATTATCTGTCCGCATGTTTTTAACATAGCGTTCCTTGTTAAGCCGGATAAAACGGTTGGCCGCGTTCACGATTTCCTGGGTGCTGCGGTGGTTGGTTTCCATGAGCAGCACCTCACCGTGAGGGTAAGTCTCCTTAAAGCTCAGCAGCCCGTCAGGATAAGCCCCGCGAAAACCATAGATACTCTGGTCCTCGTCGCCCACCATAAAGACATTGCCATCCTCTCCTGAAAGAAGCCGGATAATTTCATACTGAATCTTCGAGGTATCCTGGGCTTCATCAATATTGATGTACTTGTACTGGCTGGTAAAAACCTTTAGCAGCTCAGGGTTCTTTTTTAAAAGAAGCCAGGCGTATTTGAGCATATCATCAAAATCCATCAGGTGATGCCTGCGTTTATATGCTTCATAGGCCTTAAACAACTTTGGAAAATCCACATCACCCACTTTCATCTCCCCGATTTCTTCCTCAGAGAGCAGCATATTTTTGCAGTAGGTAATGGCCGACACAATGTCCACAATATCATTCTCCGCCGGATAGCTCTTAAAAAGCTCCTGAAAAAGCTCCCTGATAATGCTTCCGGTATTCTCGACAATCTGAAAAGCCCGGCGATGATATAAACGTTCATAATGACGGATAACCGACAGGGTAAAGCTGTGTATGGTACTGAACCGCAGGCCTTCTGCGCCCTTTTCGCCAAAAATTTTCAGATAACGCCGGCTCAGGTCACGGGCGCCGGCTTTACTGAAGGTCAGTGTTAAAATGGATTCCGGAGGTATCTTTTTCATTCGGATCATATAAGCAATCCGGCAAATGACCACGGTGGTTTTCCCGCTGCCTGGCACAGCCAGAAGCAGCGTAGCCCCAGAGATCCTGCCAACAGCCTCACGCTGCTGGGCATTTAGCTGCAATCGGTACTTTTTCATAAAAATGTCCAGATTTTCCATCGCTATCTGATCTTCTCAAGCAGTCCGAGAATCCCCGCTGCCGCCTGATGCATTTGTTCCGTATTTGAAATGTCCGCCGGGTTATCTCCCTTCTGCGCGCCATAATCACCAAAGCCCGCGTGATTTCCGCCCTCGATCTCTGTCATGACCGCTGCTCCCGGATAAACGGCTTCCGCTGCCTTCACCTTATCCAAATCCGCGGCACCGTCATCACTTCCCCAGAGCGAAACCACCTGGACCTCTGTATCCCTGATACCATCATCCCCCGGGTAGGCCGCCAGAAAAAAGATTCCCTTTACTTTGGTTTGCGCCTCTGCCAGCTCCGGCGCCATGGCACCGCCCAGAGAGTGTCCGCCAACGATCCAGCTTTCAATTTCCGGATGCAGTGCCATGATCTCACTTCCCCGTTCTGGCGAGAGCACTGCCAGATTCATGGGCATTCTGACAATATAAACGGGATAGCCCTGCTCCGCAATTTCCAGAGCCAGAGGCGCATAGGCCTCAGGGGCAACAAAAGCGCCGGGATAAAAAATGACGCCCATCTCTCCTATTCGCTTTTCTGGTTCAAAAGCAATGGTTCCGCCTCCCTTTACCACTACTCGGCTGTTCCCCTTCAAAGCCTGCTGTGCTGCGGCTTCTGGCTGGTAGGACATGTGATTGACCGCGATCCCTCCCGCCGGCAATAAAAACAGCAGCGCTGCCGCGATGCCGACAAGAGTCTGTTTTAACTTTTTATGTTTCATATGCTTTCCTTCTTACGACTTTAAAATTTCTTGACTTGACAACTTTTCTTGTCAATGATATACTTTTTGACAAGAATTCTTGTCAAATCAATTCTCTGGTTTCTCTATTATACCCGATATTCAAATCGCTGACAAACCGGAACCGAAAGGAAACAACCATGATCACAGTAAACAACGTTACAAAAAAGTACGGAAAAACCAAAGCCAACAACGACCTTAATTTTACCGTCGGAGATGGTGAGATCGCTATACTCCTGGGACCAAACGGCGCTGGTAAATCAACCATTATCAAATGTATCTGCGGGCTGCTCCGGTTTGAGGGTACCATTGAAATTAACGGTGCGCCCTGCCGGTCCCTTGACGCCAAGCGCCAGCTGGGCTATATTCCCGAACTTCCTGCTCTTTACGATATGCTGACGATCGAGGAGCATCTGGAGTTTATCGCCCGGGCCTATGGTCTCACTGACTGGAAAGCAAAAGCTGACTCTCTTATCGAACGCTTCGAGCTTGACGACAAGCGCAAAAAGCTCGGCAAGGAGCTGTCTAAGGGAATGCAGCAAAAGGTCAGCATCTGTTGTGCTCTGTTGTTTGAACCGAAGGTCATCATTTTTGATGAACCCATGGTGGGTCTTGACCCCCATGCCATCAAAGAACTGAAGCTGATTTTTTCTGAGCTCAGAGATCAGGGTGTTTCACTTCTCATCAGCACACACATGATCGATTCGGTAGAGGATTATTGGGATGTGGCCCATATTATGATGAACGGCGAAATCCGGGCAACCCGGCGGGCAGAGGAGCTCACTGAAGCCGACGAATCCCTGGAGGCGCTTTTCTTCAGCATTACCGAAGGGGAGGCTTAGGATGTCCAGTATTTTTTATCTTTGGAAAACGACCTTTAAAAACCGTCTTCTTGACCTGAAGAACCACCCCAGCCATCTGGTCGTGACCATTCTCGTGATCCTTTTTTTCGGCTTTGCCCTTGTGTCAACTGTCTTTACACCCGGAGAGGATACGCCTCTCGCGCAAATCCAGAATCTCCCATTACTGGGCGCGATCCTTATTGGTCTGTTTCTGTTCCTGCTTGTCACCCAGATACAGAAGGGGCTTTCCTCCGGGGGGAGCTTCTTTACCATGGCAGATGTCAACCTGCTCTTTCTGGCGCCGGTTTCTCCGAGAAAGATCCTGGCCTATGGCCTGGCTAAACAGGTTGGCATGTCCCTGCTGCTGGGTTTTTTTATCCTGTTCCAGGGAACTACTCTCCGGACAATCTTTGGCGTTGGCACACCCGGGCTCATCGCCCTTTTTGTTGGCTACTGCCTGTTTCTGGTGGTCGGTGAAATCCTGGCGCTTGCCATTTATTCCTATACCCGGGGGGAGGACACCCGCCGCCGTGTGGTAAGGGCAGTGCTCTATTGTTTCGGCTTCCTGATGGCCGCTTTGTTTTTGACCTCGCTTTTTAAAACCCAGAATTTCTACGAAGCGCTGCTCAACGCCGCAGATTCCAGCCTGATGGAATACATTCCGGTCCTTGGCTGGACAAAGGCCTTCACCATGGGGCTGATTGCCGGAAATTTCCTGAAGGCCCTCATCTTTCTGGTACTGCTCATCGCTCTGATCGGTCTGATCATCCTTTATATCTGCCGGAGCGAATCGGACTATTATGAAGATGTCCTTCAGTCGGCTGAAAAAATCTATACCACTAAAACCGCCGCCAAGGATGGGCGCATCAGTGACACCAAGGACGCATCCAAAATCAGCCGTAAAAAAACAGGCATTGGCCGTGGTCACGGGGCATCCGCATTCTTTTTCAAGCATCTGCTGGAAAACCGCCGCTCAGGTTATTTGTTTTTAAACCAGTTTACGCTTATCTGCACCGTAGTGGCCATTCTCGCCAGCCTGCTGGCAAAAGAGCATATCAGTCTGATGCTGATCTTCGGCATGCTGTGCTACCTTCAGGTACTGACAGGGGCTATGGGACGCTGGGTCAAAGAGCTGACCTTGCCTTACATTTATATGATTCCCCAGAATCCGTTCAAAAAACTGGTTTTTGCCAGTCTGGAATCTGTGGTGGACAGCTTTGTCAGTGGTTTGATTATCTTTATTCCCTGCGGCTTGATTCTGGGCGCCCCCGCCGCTGAGATCATCGCAGTCATCGCTGCCCGTGTGGGGCTGGCAGCACTTTTGTCAGCCGGCAACATACTAATCGAGCGTATTCTTGGCAATATGCAGAGCAAGGTGCTGGTCGTGACGCTCTATTACCTGATCCTTGTTGTCCTGCTGATTCCGGGCGCCATCGCCGGCGTGGCTGTCGGCCTCGTTGCCGGGAATCTGGCGGCTGGACTGTTTGTGGACTGCGCAGTCAATGTCGTGATCGCTCTGATCATCCTGGCTCTCTGCCGCAATCTGCTGCACACCATGGAAATGAATATTCAATAAAACAAAAAAAAGATGTGCTTAAAAGCACATCTTTTTTTGCATTAATGAGAACATTGCCACTGGCACCGTGGCGCTCGGTATCCAGTGGTACTACCTGATTTTGTAGTTCTTCGGAGAGCTCATTGATACATTCGGCTTCTTTATTATAGCGCTGCAGCCCTGGTTTTTAAACCCACCCGCAAAACATTCACGTTGCTAAGTTGACACATGTGTGAATATCAAAGCTTTTCCCCGCTGATTTTACTGATCTGGTCGTAGACCCATTCCTTGTCTTTGCTGTCATAGGGAAGCTGTTCCCAGTATTTATCCACCATCGCATAGAAGGTATTAACCGCCGAGAATACCTCGGTTACAATACGGGTGGAGAGGTCATTATCAAAATGGAAGTAGGCAGCCGCGCCATCTTTTACCCAGATATTGAGGTTTTCGATTAACTCAGGTGATGCCGGCGGCCTCAGGGCTATCTGTACCTTGGGATCGCTTTTCACAAATTTCAAAAAAGAAACCAGCTCTTTAATAACATGCTTCCCGGCCACCTCCACCTTACGTTTCAGCAGCGCGGAAAAAACCGGTACTTCAATTACTGGCTGCTGACCCAGACTTTTAATATAATCGAGGCTTAAAATAATCCGCGTATATTTTTCCTTGGATAAAAACTGACTGAGCCCTACCCGGCAATTATCATAATAGTCGATAAGACGGTGTTCTTCCTCACTGCTCAGGCACAGGTCCATTAAAATTCCTTCAATAATATTTTTCCTGAAGATAGGAATGACATGGAAGTGGCGATAACATACTGGTCTGTATCATTACGGTTAAAAGCTTCCATGTTTTCCCGGGTGAAATCATTACAGACCACGCGGCTCCCCAAATTTTTAGTCAGCGGCTGAAAACGCTCAAGATGTCTTTCCAGAAAATCATCAAACTGGCGCTGGCTCATGGGGTCGGTGTAAATGGCGGAATAGGTATCGCCGTTTGTGCCGTTTATTCCTACCAGCGTCTGTTTGCCCTTAATACTGAAAATATAGTCATAGAAAGGGCGCTCCATGTCGTAGGTGTAGTAAGCTTTGGCACTTGTGGAAAGCAGTATGGGCAGCCAGTATTCAAACATATTATAAATCTCTTCCTGTGAGCGGTTTAAATAGATCATGGTAATGAGCTTTGTTTTATTTTTTTCCGCCTCCAGAAAGCGCTTTTGTATTTTTCGTGTATCATTGTTATTTTGTTTGAAAACACGTGAGTCTGCGTCATAGCCCCAGAAGGTTTCCCCCTTCGGCAGGGACGCCAGTGTATCAAACATATCATCCAGTGCATCCATTTTACCCGTGATGCCTTTATAAATTTTATAGGTCGCGGTGTACAGACTGTTTCCGCTTTCCTTATCTGCGTATTTTGCTTCAAATTCCCTGTCGACCAGCCACCGGGATACGCAGCTTTCCAGATCCTGTTCTGTGTCCACGGCAATCCCCGGTTCCAGCGAGGAAAAGAACCGTTCCAGCGTATTCAAGCCCCGTTCTTTATTGACCTTTACAATGGCACGGATAATTTCTTCAAAATAAGGTGATTTAGGCCCCAGCTCAACACGTCCATTTCTCCATCGGCTGATAATCGTACGGTCAACATGGACAGTTCTTGCCAGCTGGGAACCCTGGATATAAAGCATATCCATCAAGTAAGCCAGCGGCGTGGCGGGTTTCTTTGCCATTTCCCTTCCTCCTTTTATAATTATTATAATCTACTTATTTATATACACTAAATGGTATTTTTAAAACAAAATGATGGCATATTCTCCATTTAAGTCATTTTTACTTTTAATTTTTTCAACAAATGCATCATCTTCTTTATTTTAATCTTTTAAATCTAAAAGTGCAAGCGTATTTTATGTACTAAAAAAGAGCACCCCTTAGGGGTGCTCTAAAAAGGTCTATTCTGATAGCTTATGCGCCGTAATAAATCTGATCCAGGAGTTCGCTGAACTGTTCTCTGGTCGGTGACAGCGGGTTGGTCTGAGTACAGACATCCTTCATGGCTTTTCCAATAATAATATCCTTGCTGGCCTTAAAATCTGCCTCGTCGATACCCTGTTCCTTGAGGGACGTCGGAATATTGATTTCCTTACAAAGGGTGACAATACTGTTGTACAGCATCTCCGCAGCGTCTCCACTGACATTTGGAATACCGATGGCGCTCAGTAGACGGTTATATAAATGCTGAGCTCTGCCACATTGTCCGTTAAAGCGGACAACGTATGGCAGACCAATGGCATTGGCCAAACCATGTGGCAGATGCCACTGCGCGCCGACTGCATGGGCAATACTGTGGGTAATGCCCAGACCTGCACTGTTAAAGGCAATTCCAGCCATACAGGACGCGATCTGCATGCTGGCCTTGGCTTCCAGATTGCCACCATTTACATAGCACTCATACAGACTCTTGAATACCAGTTCTGCCGCTTTGGCCGCATAACAGCGTGAAAACGGATTGTTGTTGGTGGAAACATAGGCTTCTACGGCATGGGTTAAAACGTCCATTCCTGTAGCCGCAGTCGATGCAGGCGGAACGCTTTCGATTAATTTGGGTTCAAGAATGGCGGCGTCCGGCATCATGAGAATATCGGTAAGCGGAATCTTGGTATTGTTTTTCTTGTCGGTAATAACCGCGTATTCCGTTACTTCAGAGCCAGTGCCCGCGGTTGTTGGCATGGCGATGAAATATGGTTTTTTAATATAGTCTTCCTCGAAGAACATTTTTTTGAAATTGTAGCAGTAATAGATGATGGCTTTTGCAGAGTCGATGGCAGATCCGCCGCCAAGAGCAATCAAAGCATCCGGCTTTTCCATCAGGATGTGTGTCAGCCCCTTTTCAACAATTTCCGTGGACGGATCCGGTTCAACGTCAGAAAAAACGTGGTATTTGATATTATGTTTATCCAGAACATCTGTCAGCATTTTCAGCAGGCCAAATTTGACCATCCCTTCGTCTGTCACAATGCAGACCTGTTTAAAGTCATGATTTCCAACCTGTTCTATGGCGCCAATGCCATAGTAAATTGCCGGTTTTACCTGAAAAAACCGTATATCGTTCAATTTGCTCATATTACCCTCCTTAGTATATTCGTTCAATAGTTTGCATAATTCGTCAATTTGTATTATATCAAGTTTTTTGATGAGCGGAAAGGCAATAGCAAAATTTTGTTGTAAATGAACCAGTATGTATCTGTCCGATAAAAGTTTGACAAAGCTTTTTCTTTAAGTATTTATCCTGAAAACCATTTTTGTTTTACTTGACATTAATTTTCCGTTCCGATACACTGGGGTTACCCTCATTTTCTATTTGGAAAAGCAGAAAATAAGGGTATGTATCATGCATAAATACTAATGATTAAGAAGGAGAATCCCATGATTAAACACCTAAAGCCCTACCTCACAAAATACCGCCTTCCGTCAATACTGGCGCCGATCACGGTTATTGCAGAGGTTCTTCTGGAAATCCAGATTCCTTTTTTAATGGCTAAAATCGTGGACCAGGGTATCACAACGCGTGACCTGAGCTACGTTTTTCAAATTGGTGCCATCATGGTGCTGGTGGCCCTCTGTTCATTGCTTTTCGGCGTTCTTTCCGGGCGTTTTGCCGCCAAGGGTGCCATGGGTTTTGGCAGTGAGATCCGTAAAGCTGTTTTTGACAAAATCCAGGAATTTTCCTTTGCGAACATCGACCGTTTCAGCACCCCATCACTGGTCACACGCCTGACCACTGATATTACCAATACTCAAATGGCTTACATGATGGTCATCCGTGTACTGGTGCGCGCGCCTGTTATGCTGGTCAGCGCCACGATCATGGCAGCGGCCATCAACGGCGACCTTGTCCGTGTTTTTCTCATTGTTATTCCCATACTGGCCATTGCCCTGGCCACGATGTCCACCCTGGCCTTTCCGCGTTTCAATGCCATGCTGAAAAAATATGATGGCCTGAACGCCCAGGTTCAGGAGAACCTCATTGCCATCCGCGTTGTCAAAGCCTTTGTACGGGCCCGGTATGAGAAGAAAAAATTTGCTGAAGCCAATGACAGTCTCATGCGGGCGTCTCTTGCCGCCGAAAAAATCATTATTCTCGGTATGCCCATCATGATGCTGACCATGTACGCCACCATTATCGCCATCTTATGGTTTGGGGGCAACATGATCATCGGCGGCACACTGCTGACCGGAGAGCTCATCAGCTTTATTTCCTATGTGACACAGATTCTCATGTCTTTGATGATGATCGCTCAGGTTTTTATTATGATCGTCCTCTCCCGTTCCTCTGTTGCCCGTATTGTCGAAGTACTGGAAGAACCCATCAGCATCACGGATGAGACAGCCTCTCCGTCCCTCACGGCTGAGGATGGCAGCATCGAATACCGGAATGTTTCCTTTAAATACCAGGAGGACGCAGCCGAAAATATTCTGACAGGTATTAATTTCTCCATTGCCTCGGGCGAAACTGTTGGCATCATCGGGGGAACCGGCTCGGCAAAAACCACGCTGGTTCAGCTCATTCCAAGACTTTACGATGTAACAGACGGACAGGTGCTGGTCGGCGGCCATGACGTCCGGGATTACACCCTGGACCACCTGCGGTCCGTTGTCGCTATGGTGCTCCAGAAAAACGTTTTGTTCTCAGGTACAATTAAAGACAATTTGAAATGGGGCGATGAGAATGCCACGGACGAAGAAGTCATCGCTGCCGCCAAGGCGGCCTGTGCCCATGACTTTATCATGTCCTTCCCAGAAGGCTATGACACCTATCTGGGGCAGGGCGGCGTCAACGTATCCGGCGGCCAGAAGCAGCGTCTCTGCATTGCCAGAGCACTCCTGAAAAAGCCCAAAATTATTATTCTGGATGACAGCACCAGCGCGGTGGACACCGCCACCGACTCGGCCATTCGTGAGGGCTTCCGTCAAAACCTGAAGGATACCACCGCCATCATTATTGCCCAGCGTATATCTTCTGTCAGCGATGCGGATAAGATCATCGTGCTGGACGAGGGCCGTATCGACGCCATCGATACCCACGAAAACCTCTTGGAAAACAATGCCATTTACCGCGAGGTATTTCATTCACAGCAGAAAGGAGTTGAGGAATAATGTCAAAGAAAAAAAGCGTTCAAAAACCCAAAAACATCAAAAAAACGCTGCTGCGTATTTTCAGCTATATGGCAAAACGCAGGCTGCTGCTGATCCTTGTCATACTCTTTGTCTTTATCAGCTCTGGCGCTACTGTAGCCGGCACATATTTCTTAAAGCCCATCATCAATCAGGGCATTGTGCCTCTTATCGGAAAACCTCTCACGCCTGGGGCGCTCCTGCCTTTTATCCAGATGCTGCTGTTAATGGGTGGTATCTATCTGGCCGGCGCGGCCTGTGCCTATGCCTATAACCGGATGATGATCGTCATCTCCAACGGGACTCTTAATGCTGTGCGGCGAGACCTTTTTAACAGCATGGAGGACCTTCCCATCAAATATTTTGATACCCACACCCACGGCGAGCTCATGAGCCGTTATACCAACGATGTCGACACCCTGCGCGAGGCCATCGCCATGAGTCTTCCTCAGATGCTGACCGCCACTGTCACAGTGGCGGGAACCTTTATCATGATGCTGATCCTGAGCCCCCTGCTGACCCTCATCGTCATCGGCATGCTTGTGATCATGTACTTTGTGATAAAAATCGTGGGCAGCCGAAGCGCAAGGGGCTTCAAAGCACAACAGAAAGCGCTTGGCGAAACTAATGGCTATATTGAGGAAATGATCGAGGGCCAAAAAGTTATCAAGGTTTTCTGCCACGAGGACATTGTCAAAAATGATTTTGCTGAGCTTAATGACAAGCTGAGAAGCGCTTCTACTCAGGCCCATACCTACGCCAATGTACTCATGCCCATCATGGGGAACCTCTCCTATGTGCAGTACGCTTTGACAGCCGCCTTCGGTGCAGTACTTGTCATCTTTGGCAGCATGGACTTAGGCTCCATCGCTTCCTTTTTACAGTACACACGCTCCTTCTCACAGCCCATCACCCAGATTTCCCAGCAGTTTAACGCGCTGCTGACCGCTCTGGCCGGAGCTGAACGGATCTTTGAAGTCATCGACGCTGAGCCTGAAAAAGACGATGGTTATGTGACCCTCGTCAACGTCTGTGAATCGGCTGACGGGACATTGACTGAGTGTAAGGAAGTAACCAATACCTGGGCCTGGAAGCATCCGCATCACGACGGCACACTGACCTATGAAAAGCTCAGGGGCGATGTGCGTTTCCATGATGTTACCTTTGGTTACAGCGATGACAAAATGGTGCTGCACAATGTCTCTCTCTTTGCCAAGCCCGGCCAGAAGATCGCCTTTGTAGGCTCGACCGGCGCAGGCAAAACCACGATCACCAATCTTATCAACCGATTTTATGAGGTTCAGGAAGGCAAGATCACCTACGATGGTATCAACATTAAAAAAATCCGGAAAGTCGATCTGCGACATTCCCTCGCAATGGTCCTTCAGGATACCCACCTGTTCACTGGTACTGTAGCCGATAATATCCGTTACGGCCGTCTCAACGCCACCGACGAGGAAGTCCACGCCGCCGCCAAGTTGGCCAACGCCGACTTCTTTATCCGTCATCTCCCCCAGGGCTATGACACGATGCTGACATCCGACGGAGCAAACCTGAGCCAGGGACAGCGCCAGCTTCTGGCCATCGCACGGGCCGCCGTCGCCAACCCGCCGGTGCTCATTCTCGACGAGGCCACCAGCTCCATCGACACCCGTACCGAAGCCCTCATCGAACGGGGCATGGATCAGCTCATGGAAGGACGCACTGTTTTTGTCATCGCCCATCGCCTGTCCACTGTCCGAAACGCTGACGCCATTATGGTGCTGGAGCATGGCCGGATCATCGAACGCGGCGATCATGAAGAATTATTAAAGCAAAAGGGAAAATATTACCAGCTCTATACCGGACAGTTTGAACTGGATTAAAAAAGAGGCCAAACGGCCTCTTTTTCGGTTTTGGTCAAAAAATTAAAACATACTTAATCACACACCCCGCATTGATAACCAGTCTCCAAACGTTACGCGGACAGCCAGCTCTTGTCAGAGAGTCCTCCGGCACATACGAGATCTTACTTACTGCTGCTTCCTTCCGGACCTGACAGGGTTCATAAGTTCATATTGCGAAGGGTCCAACCGTCAACACCGCTTATCCGCGGCAGACTCCAAATTCTGGCACCTCTTTGGGGAATTCAGCCCTGCTGTAGCGGATTGCAGGTTACAGGGCACCGCTAGTTCCCCGCCTAGTGTGATTAAGTATGTTTACTGCGAATACGCAGTGAATCTATAATATTTCATATTATACAGAACAACCTCTTTACTGTCAAGGGCTTTAAGCAGAAACAAGAATTGCCCAAACCGCTTGTGTTCTCCTGACGGTTTGGGCTAACCAAACTTTACTGCCTTTTCTGTTTCATCATTATTGCATCCCCATCAATACCAACGTCACAGTCAGTATGCACTTCCCATGTGCCTTTCAATTATATAAAATCACATAGGTGTTTGCACATACAAAATCCCGAAATCCAGAGTCTTCTTTTTCATATTTTCTCTTCTAAGAACGCTTTGTCTCTCTTTTTTTCTACATTTTCTTTTTTCATAAATATTCCTGTAACGGGCTCAATGGCCACAGCAACCAGGATACCACAAGTCAATCCCAAAATCACACCAAGCAGGTTCTGACCCCCTTGGGAAAAAGTGACTGTCAAACCAGCAAAGACAAGCGGAACTACGTTAAGCCAGGTCTTTGCCAGCGGGATCATGTGCACAGCACAAACCACAAAAGTAATAACCAGAGTGCACACGCCTGTCACCACACCTATATTTAAACCAGCATTCCTCAGAAGACCATCCATTTGCAGATAAAGCAAGGCCCATATAACCCCGCATATCATACAGCATAAATAATTTGGTGTTTTTTTAAGCTCTGCTCCGGATGCAAAAGTGACCCCCAATCCGATAAAAATAGGCCACATAAGATTTCCAAAAGGCCCTATTTGATAAATTCCCAGAACCAGTCCGGCCAACACTCCCGACACTAAGCTCATTTTCAGCAAATAGCTGGTATTTTCATTCATTACTTTTCCCCCTAGCTAATTAAAAAAAATACATAGCTGTAAACAAGCTCTTCCATTCCCTGCAGACTATCCATAGCATACTCTGCAGCCACCTCCGGTATTTCATATTTTTCAAGCGTATCCGCAGGATTTCTGTAGTATTCTGATTTCATCTGATCTCCCCCTATGCATAAACAGCGTACTCTTTGACAAAGCGGAGCACTGCTTTTAAATTTTCAGGATTAATATCCCGTACTGTTAATAAATTTTTGTCCAATGTAAAAATATATTTCCCACCCGGAGCCAGAACATCCACAATTTCCTTAGCTTTATCCAGACAGTCCTTCTCCGTTCCGGTTTTCAGCACACCCATAGGGTAAAAGCCAGCCAAAATATGTTTCTTTCCAAGCTTTTTCTTAATCTCTGATGGGTCACCCTCTTCAAAAATCATCATTGTGTTTTCCGGCAGATCAAAGAGGTAATCATAATAACGGGACCAGTCCTGCTCAACAAAGATCGTCGCGCCCACTCCTGCTTTGTCCAATGCTTCTACATATTTTTTAAAGGTCGGCCAATAGAAGCGTTCAAAATCTTTTGTGCGCATATATGGCGCCATATGCAAAGGTATAAACGTTCTCTGATAACGGCTTGAATTTGGCTTGATCCCCGCTTTCACCATACACGGCAGCAGCGCTTCACAGGCAGCCTCTACCTTATCTGGGCAGCGTCTCATATCTTTGCTGATACCAGTAAAAGAACGAAGCTGATCAGACAAAACATCAAAAGGTGTGCAGGCGGCTGTGCAGGCCATATTATAAACGGCCTTTCCATGCTTTTCCGCAATTTTCAGATATCCTTTATCAAGTTGATCCATAACTGAATAAAAGGTAAACATCCCCTTCGCAAAGGCAGATTTTCCTTCAAAACCTTCTTTACCAAACTCATTGTAAATTTGCGGCAGCGCTTTGTCACAAATCGTTTTGAACGGATCTTCGATTAAATCATCATAGTCATTTTCATTCAGACTTGTCACCTCCGGGTGCTGCAAAAATCCATCTCCTCCCATGACAAAATTTTTTGCTCCCAGTACTTTATACATCTGTGGGATACGCACCATCGTTGCAAAAATTGAGTCTGTATCAAAATCTTTTGTTGTCTTTTCGATAGCCTCCAAATTTTTTTCAATACTATACTGTTCTCTTCTTAAATCAAATCCGACATAGCCCAAACAAAAAGAATTATCTCCTGAACTGAGGATCGGAACTCGCTCTGGCATTTTTCCATCAAAAACATCTTCAAACAGCTGATTTTTTTCTGCTGTTATTTTTCGACTATTCATATATTTCCCCTTAATTTTTATATTTACTTGCAAGTAATTACCTATGAGTAAATATATCAGAATTTTAAAAAGTTGTCAATAATAATTTGCAACATGTTCAAAATTATGTTTTAATATTTAAGTACTTAGTCGGAGGTAAAATACATTGAAACGCAAGGAAAACGGCAATACTAAACAAAAAATTTACGAAACTGCAAAACGTCTTTACATTGAGCATGGGTATTTTAATATTTCCAACAAACGTCTCTCAGAGGAGTCCGGTATTAACCAGGGCCTGATCACGTATTATTTTAAAAGCAAAAAAAATATAGCTCTTGCTGTATTAACAGAAGACTACTATATTCTTTCTGGCTATTTAAAATATTTTATCACGCCTGAGGATGATCCTTTGATTTATATTGTCACCTTTATGAACGTCACCTTCCAAATTCGAAAACATGACCCCAAAGCCCGGCGTTTTATTTCTGATGTCATGCAAGAGGATCTGCTTGAAGAGTTTGCCTTTATTAATCAGAAAACAGAGTATTTGAAACTTTTAAAAAAAAGCAACTGTTCTTCAAAAAACCCAGCAACTCAGTTAAAGCTGGTTTTAGCGACGGTATACGGCACACAGCGTACCATTCAGCGGTTAATCAATGAAAGTATAGAACTCAGCTATGACGAGTACTTTCGGTATATGATTGAGATTCTGCTGTTCGCCTTGCGTCTTCCGGTTACACAGGATACGGTTGATACGTTGATCCACAAATCCGATCAAGCCACAAAACAGTTATTTGAAACCTATCCTCATTTGCTGAATGAAGCGGATTATCTTTACAAAAAATAAAAAAAAAGAGCTCTCGCTCTTGTTTTCATAATTATGGCGGACAGGGAGGGATTCGAACCCTCGGTACGCTATTCACGTACACACGCTTTCCAGGCGTGCTCCTTCAACCAGCTCAGACACCTGTCCGCAGATGCAGCTGCTCTCTTTTTTGAGACGCTATTTTATTGTAAGCACATTTAATAATTATAATGGCAAAGCATGCATTTGTCAATCCTTATTTCTCTAATTTTTTCAAAAATGGATCGCCGCAGGCAAATTTAGATTAAATAAAGACAGCAGGCGGATAATTATGGTAAAATACAATTAAAGGACAGTGAAATGCTCGAATACTTAGACTCGGTGGATGCTGTCAAGCAGTGGCTGCTCAGCTTTGGCGGCTGGACACCGTTTATTTATTTTTTATTTCAGATTCTCCAGGTCATTATTGCGCCGATTCCTGGCGGCACGACCACTCTGGTGGGTGGCGCGCTTTTTGGCTGGATAAAGGGCTTTCTGCTCAGTGAAGCAGGCATTATGATTGGAACCGCCGCTGCCTTTGGCATTGCGAAAAAACTGGGACGCCCGGTTATTTTAAAATGGGTTCCATCCAAATGGACAGATAAGCTGGACAGCACCCGAGACTCCCGGCTGAACATGGTTTTATTTTTAATCTTTCTGTTTCCCGGCTTTCCTGATGATATTTTCTGTTATCTGGCCGGGCTTACCAAAATGAATTTTAAAAGCTTCATGCTGATTGCCCTGCTGGGGCGTACCCCGGGATTTTTGATGACAACGCTTATGGGGGCAGGCATCATGCAGGATAATCCGGTTCGTCTGGTTATTGTCCTCGGGCTGTACGGTATTTTTGCCGGCGTGTTGATTTTTAACAAAAAACGAATGGAGACCTATCTTGAAAACAGTAAAAAACGCAAAGGAGATCATTCTTAAATATGGACAATAAAGACGCCAAGCAGTGTCACCGGCTGTTTCTCAGTGAACTGGCAACCATGGTGGTCTGTGGCTATCTGGTATACCTTCTCTCCACCACTTTGGAAGGCGGCCTTGATATCCGGCTCATTCTGCCGGGAGCCGTTTTAATTTTCACTTTACTCCAGGGTTGTGGCTACTGGCTGTACCGTGACCAGGCTGCCTCCGGTAAATCAGTCAACCGGACAACGGTCCTTCGGATTTTTTCTCTGCTCAAACGGGTTACACCCTTTGTGATAGGGCTTTATCCCTTGTTTCTATTGGTGCTGCTGTTTGCAGACCGGGGCGCACTGTTTGTTCCCTTTAACCTTTTTGGGCTGATCCTGTTGTTTTTCTCAATCGCCGAATACGTTAATTACTATTACTTCAGCATGAATATCTGGAACTTCAAAACGCGCTCCCCATCGGATTTATCTGTAGAGCTGGCTGCGTTTAACCAAAAGGAGGAATGAAATATGCGCATAATTATTGATGGTGACGCCTGTCCTAAAGGCGTCCGGACGATCTGCGAAGAGACCGCTGTCTCTTATAAAATTCCGCTGTTGATGGTCGCCGACACATCCCACGACCTTGAGGGCGACGACGACTGTGAGGTTATCCGGGTGGACCAGGGACGGGACGCCAGCGACTATAAAATTGCCGGCATGGCTGAGCCGCAGGACATTATCATAACACATGACTATGGCCTGGCTGCCCTTGTTCTTGAAAAGGTCACGGCGGTTCTCAGCCCTTCTGGCTTTGTGTATAGTACCGCGAATATTGACGAGCTGCTTTATCAGCGCTTTTTAAATCAAAAACAGCGCCAGGCAGGACACGCTGCCAAAATAAAAAAACGGACGCCGGAAGACGACGCCGTTTTTAAACGGATGCTGATGACCTTTGTGGCACCTGTTGAGCTGATTCAGGAATAATTTAATCCCCCACCCCAAGATCGGTGTTATTCATTAACACACAGATTTTGGGGTCTTTTTGCAGTTTAGGCAGGCTGTATCTGGCAAACCAGCGGATCAGCTCCGGGTCGGCCTTTACAGCAGTGCTGTTATCATTAAAAATATTGACATAGACACGTGAAAAATATTTTGCAGCGATGGCAATATCCTCCTCAAACTGTTCTGGTGACTGGCCGGTCATGCCAAAAAGCAGGCAGCATTCATCATAAACTTCCGCGATGGCAGAAGGTGCCTGGTTATAGCCCATTCCCTTGTGCATAACCGCTTCCCGGTATTGCTCGTCAAAGGTCTCAATGCCAATGCGCGGATGAAGTGAAATGCCCTCTTGGGCCAGTTCATCCTTCAAGAACCGTGTTTTTTCGTGAAGGAGCCAGTGGCTTTCCATATGCAGATGCCGGATTTTCTTTTGATGGCAGATCTCAAGCACCCTTTTTTGGGTTGCCTCTGGCAGTTCAAAGTATGAGCCTGAATTAAGCACCACAAGACGGCCAAACTCACCCGTCACCTGTTCTAACACGCGGCCGTTCAATGAAACAGATTCCGAATCCGGCCCGCTGTCCATATGGTAGTCGCAGAAGCTGCACTTTTTATAAAAGCAGCCCCGGCCCATGAGCAGAACGATCTCCTGGGGCAGGGCGTCCTCAGGCAACCGGCTGTAGCGTTCCTCAAACTTCATTTTAAAGCCCCAGCGCAGCAGCCCATTCTTCTTCTTTAAAGCCTACAAGCACTTTATCTTCAAAGATCAGCTCCGGCCTTTTGACAAGCATACCGTTGGTGGACAGTATTTCCGCCATTTCTTCCCGGCTCATGGTTTTCACCTTGTCCTTCAAGCCCAGCTCCCGGTAAGCCATACCGCTTACGTTAAAAAATTTTTTTGGCTCTCCGCTGTAAAGCTCCATCCACTTCAGCAGTTCCTCTTTTGTGGGATTTTCTTCCACAATATCCCGCAGCTCATAATCCACCCCTTGGGCTTCTAAAAAGCGTTTGGCTTTCTGGCAGGTTGAGCACTTGGGGTAACATAAAAAAATGGGTTTCATTTACTTTCTCCTTGCATGATATATTCTCGGCAGCCACTCTCGGCTTCAATTTCTTCTTCCTTTACTTCAAAGCCCAGCCGCCTGTAAAAATTAACTGCCCGGTCATTTTCCGCATAGGCAGCCAGTGTGATCATTCCTTTGTAACGGTCAAGAGCGTATTCCATCAGCCCACGGCCAATGCCTTGATGCCAGCAATCTGGATCCACAAACAGAGCACCGATATGGCGGCCTCCAACCACAGCAATAAAGCCGTTGACCGCATTACCCTGTTCATTCACGTAGACTTCGGACTGGGGAATATAATCCTTTTTCACTACTTCGGCGTGACGTCTCCAGTAATCCTCCGGAATAAAGGACTGCCCTTTAATACAGGCGTCCAGCCAGATTTCTATAACCCGTTCAAGATCTGCTTCAGTCATTTTTCGGATCATTTCAGTACAGCTCCGTTCCTTCTGAGCGAAGCTTGCGCTGCCACTCGCCATAGAGCATTTCCAGCTCGTCACTGTAGTCTTTGCCGCCCTGATCATCCTCGTCATATTCCAGCTTTTCCAGGACCACCACCTCAAAGGCGTCCTTTCCAAAGCGTTTCCAGTCCTTGTTCAGGTCACGGTTACGCATAAAGGTTTCCATATTCAGCTGAAAAACATCACTGTTGATCTTTCCTTTAATATTGTTTGTCGCCTCTAAAAATGCTTTGCCTGTTTCAATATGACGGATAACAAACAGGCCCATTTCCGGACGGTAATTTTTATATTCTTCTTTTAGTTCCTTTTTACGGTCCATATTCATTTTAATACCCCATTTCTTTTAAAATGCGCGACAGCGCAGCCAGCCGCTCACCCAAGAGCTCGCCGTCTTCCGCCAATGCCTGCGCAAAAAGCTTAATATCCTCATCAATCATTTCATTGTCTGTATCGACTGCGATGGTCATGGCGTCTCCCTGGAGTCCCACCCGGTCGATCACCGGATTTTCCGGGTCATAAAGCTTATCGTGGCGGTAGGAATCTTCTCTGAAATACTGTTCTGCCCGGCAGATCAGTATGGCCAGGTCAATAACCCGGTGCAGGGGCAGCTCCTCAGACTGCCGCGACCATTTTTCCCCGGTGTAACGCCATACCTTGGCGGAAGCGTCCACCCGTCCCCGGTCGTTCCACTGGGCCAGTCCCAGCGAAAGGCCCTTGGCATCACTGTCATAGGCCTTTCTTCCATCAATTTCCTCATAGTTTTCAACCTCAATAACAGGCTTATGTTTTAAATGTGTTGGTATCTTCATACTGCTTATCCTTAAATTTTATTTAGTAATTTACTAAATTTAGTAAATTACTACTTTCAATTATACGCGCTATTCAGAATTTGTCAAGTTTCTTAAAAACCCATCTTCTCAATCTCCACCACCTTATCGGCCCAATCCCGATAAAAGGCGGCTTCGTGAGATACCAGAATAACAGTGCCGTCAAAATCCCGCAGTGCTTCCTGAAGACTTTCCTTTGCCAGATAATCCAAATGGTTGGTGGGTTCGTCAAGAATCAACAGGTTGCAGGGTGACAGGGTAAGCTTGCAGAGCTTTACCCGGGACTGCTCACCGCCGCTCAGGGTGGTGATGGGCTGGAGAACATGCTCCGCCTTGACGCCGCAGCGTGACAGGGCAGATCGCGTCTGTTTCTGCGACAGCTTCGGAAAAGCTTCCGTAATGATTTCCAGCGGTGTCTGCCCCTCTCTATCCCATTTCAAATCCTGTTCATAATAGCCAATGACCACATTTCTCGCAAACTCAAAGCTTCCAAAAATGGGCGGAATTTCACCAACCAGAGTTTTCAACAGCGTCGATTTGCCGATACCGTTGAAGCCGGTAATGACCACCCGCTGGTTCTGCTCCAGCACAAAGTGCAGCTTTGGCAGTAAGGGATAGTAATACCCCACCTCCAGATCCTTAACCTCCAGAACCCGCTGCGCGGTGAGTCCAGTGGATTTAAAGCGGATCACCGGCTTTGTAAGGCCAGTCGGCGGCGCCATACGTTCGATTTTATCCAGTTTTTTCTGACGGCTTTTGGCCATGGCCGCGGTGGAGGCCCGCACTTTATTCTTCGCAATATATTCCTCAGTCCGTTCGATGAGTTTTTTCTGGCTTTCATACTGCCTGATATATTCTTCCCGTTTCTGTCCCTTCTGTTTCAGAAAGGCGCTGTAGTTACCATGGTACTTGGTAATGGTGCCAAACTCGATATCCCCGATACAGGTCGTTACCTGATCCAGAAAATCAAAGTCATGGGATACAAGAATAAAAGCGCCCTCAAAGCCTGTAAGATATTTCGACAGCCACTCTACATGCTCTTTGTCCAAAAAGTTGGTGGGCTCATCCAGCAGCAGCACCTCTGGCTTTTCGAGAAGCAGCTTTGCCAGGATAACCTTTGCCCGCTGTCCGCCGCTCAGCGTCTCAAGAACCTTATCCATCCCGATGGCCGTAATGCCAAGCCCCGCGGCCACACGGTAAATATGGCTTTCAATGGCATAGAAATCCCGGTCTTCCAGGGTTTCCTGCAAATTGGCCGCCTGGTTAATCAGCTTTTCGCTGCTGTCCTCCGCCATTTTTTCATACAGCCCGTTTAACCGCTCCTCCATCCTGTATAAATCGGCGTAGGCCTGCTTCAGATACTCAAAGACCGTGATGCCCGCATCTACCTGGGCATACTGGTCCAGATGCCCTACAGAGGCCTTTGGGAACCATTTGATGAGGCCGTCATCCGGGATGACTTCCCCAATCAGGGTTTTGATCAGGGTACTCTTTCCCGCACCATTTTGCCCGACCAGACCCATATGCTCTCCATTGTATAAATCAAAGGAGGCGTCGTGATATAATACCTTGTCTCCATAGCTGTGAGACAGATTTTTTACTTCGAGTAAACTCATTGTGATCATTCCTTTCAAATCTAAAAATTCCAATAAAAAAGAGAGCGCACAGCGCTCTCTGCCTGAGGGGTTTTCTCCCGCTCCAAACAAAAAGGCTGCGGATGAAAACATCATCCACAGCCCGTTATCCTAAATTGCTGTCCTCCGGCAAAAAGTGTATGGAAAACAAAGCCGCCTGAGGCCGCCCGATAACACTTTTGACCGATGAACTGGTGGAGGCTATGCCTCCGGATTAAGCTCCGCACAATGTCTCATCGTTATCCATCTGTTCGGAGCCTTTGCAATTGTAAGTGTCATGATAAAAATTCCCTTCGCTAAAATCGAACGGTATTGATTATACTCCCAATTCAGATTTTTGTCAACTTCAGCTTGCCAGTTCCTGGCGTTTATCTGCTTTTGGGTTAAGAATAAACTTTTCCAGCGCATAGGCTACGCCATGCTCGTCATTGGTTTTTGTAATAAAATCCGAAATTTCCTTAACACGGTCAATGCCGTTTTCCATGGCTACGGCCAATCCGGCATGCTTGAGCATTTCATAGTCATTGTTGCTGTCGCCCATGGCCATGACCTCAGTGCTTTGAATATTCAAATGGCGGCACAAATGCTTTAATCCGTCCCATTTATTGGCTGTCGGGTTATTGATCTCCAGATTGTTTTCCACAGCTGATGTGATCGTCAGATCCGTGGTATTCTCAAGAACTGTTTTAAGCTCACTCCGGTTTTCCATATGGCTGAAAAAAATATTAAACTTTTCAACAGAATGGCTGTATAAAAAGTTAAAATAGTCTTCCGGATCAGCTATGGTGTGACGGGTTTCCCTGAAGAAATCCCAATAGGCTTCGGGTACATGAAATCTGCTCAGATCTTTCATGCAGTCCTCGATCACAACGGTTCTTCCACCCACATAGGCTTCGATCATCAAATCATATTGCCTGAGCACCTTCAGCACTGTATCTAAATCCTGCTTTGTCAGGGGATTTTCGTAAAGCGTCATCTTGCGGTTCAGGTCCGTTACCTGCGCACCGTTTGATGTAATGGCGTAGGAGACCCCATCGATGTCTGTAATCTCTTCAGGCAGTTCTCCAAACACTCGTCCGGTTGTCGGCACGACAATGATTCCCTGACTGACGGCCTTTTCAATGGTTACGATTGTCTCGCGCGCCAGTGTAATATCACTCTGAAGCGTGGTGCCATCCATATCCAATGCTACTAATTTAATTCCCATCGCTTTGTTCTCCTTGATTTTTATTCCACCATGATTCTATCACTTTTCCCTGATAATAAGAAGCCGCTTTTTGTTAAAAAACGGCTGAAAACCGTTGCCAGTTTATATCAAACCTTTTCAAAAAAGGCGTACGAAAGAAACTTGAACATTAAAAAAGCAGGCTGACGCCTGCTTTTTTATCAATTTTTTACTTTGTCAAACTTCTGAACCTTGAAGGTATGTTCGCCATTCGGGAACACAACTTCCAGAAGCTTTTTATTGTCAGTGAAATTCATTTCGGTGAGTACAGGCTGGTTCGCCCCATTGACGCCCCACCCAATGATATAGGCGTCTTTCTCGTTGTCAACCTTCTGAGCGCTTCCAAATTCGGAGGAAGTGTAACCGTCCATGCTGTATTCTTTAAAATCAATGACTTTTTTGTTGGTTTCATCAAGCTTGTATTTGAGCACACGGGTTTTTCCAGTGCTCTGGCCATTGTCGAAAACAACCAGATAGCCATCGTCTGTTAGGGAGAGGCTGCTCTGACCAGAGGTTTTCTGATTATCGGCCAGGCCGAATTCATCACCCTTTCCAGAGAGCTTCCAGAGAATGTCCCCAGTGCTGCGGTCGATTTTCACAATGGTGTTGGCATTTTTAAAGGATACGATCAGGTTATTGTCTGACGGGTCCAGTATCATGGCATTGATATGCAGATAGTCCTGAGGTTTCATATTGCTGTTCGCAAAATCATTGCCTTTTTCGCTGAGCGCGTACAGCTCTGGATGATCAGTGGATTTCCATGTAAAGACTGGTTTCCCGTCCTTCACTTCTTGAATAACCGCGGCCACTACTTTTGAGCCGAGAGGATTTGGATTTAATTCCGCTGGAATATTATCCACAGTTTCTGCCACATAGGATTCCGTAATCCAGTTTCTATCCCCAAGAAGAACAAAGTCATGCCCATCGACCGGATCACCCATGACCTTTTTATCATGATTGGTTTCGTTAGGGTCCAGCAAGGAGATACGGGCGCCGTCACGTTTGACTTCCTTGTATTTTTCATCAAGAACCACACGTGTTCCCGGCAGATAATCGGCCAGCCCCATTGTGCTGACGTCCGGGTCAACGATCTGGTAGCTGTAGCGGATATCGCCGTTTTCCAGCTTATGCTGTCTGAAATCTGTGAAGATTTTGCCATCGGCCTGTTCGGGGGTCAGGGCCACATACCAGGTAACATTCCCGTTCTGGTCCAGCTTGTACATGGCGGCCTTCTCGGTGTCTGTCACATAAAAATCACCTTCGTAGGGGCTCTGGCCAGTCGCCAGCATTTCCGGCAGCTGCTTGGAAAGGGTTCTCAAATAAATCGTGCGGGTATCTTTACCGTTGGTTACCACCATCTCCAGCACTTCATTGCTGTCGATTTTCTTGACGGTCACCTTTGCTTTTTTATTGGTCTGAAGCTTTGCCTCATTGACCTCAATGGATGCTCCGGCATCGTTCATCAGAATAAACTCATTTTCATGTTCCGTTGTAAGGCTGGGGATATCATAGGTCGCCCCATCCTCATTAAGCGGAATCTCCACCGCATAGCCATTCACGCTGATGTGAACAATTCTGTCCTGCAGCAGCGTAATGTCTCTTCCGGCATACGCCAGAGCTACGCTGACCATAATGATAAGCACAAGCGCCAGGCCCGCAGCCACTGCGAGTACCTTTGCTGATTTGTTCATAGTTTACCTCCTCAATCATTTCCGATAATATTGATATCAATGTTATACTTATATATGTAACACCCGCTTGAAAATCAGCCGTTGCCAGCGGCGGGCGCTTCTTCACATAGAGCGTGCAGCTCTGTGTTCACCCTGTTCAGGTCGGTCTCATTTGCCAGAGCCACAATGGTGTCGCTCGGCCTTATTTTAGTGTCACCCTTGGGGATCAGTTCTTTTTCTCCCCTTCGGATAGCCACCAGCAGGCAGTTTTCCGGCCAGTGAATTTCCCAGATACGCTTCCCGACCAGACCGCAGCTGTGGTGTACAGAGACGGCGATCAGCGTTTTGTTGCTGGTTTCCGGAACTGGTTCTTCACCACGTCTCGCGACAATACGGTCAAGCAGCATTTCATAGACCGGTTCAGATTTAAGCGCCGCCGCAGTGATCTCCGCGGCAATGGCGACAACCGACAAAGACAGGAGATGGGTAAAGGAGCCCGTCATCTCAGAAATCAGGACGATTCCTGTAATAGGCGCACGGACAATGGCGGTAAAGTAACCGGCCATTGCCAGAATAATAAAGTTATTGATGAGCTGCGGATCCATCCCCATTGCCCGGACAACGACCATACCATAAAATCCACCGATGTACGCGCCCAAAACTAAAAGCGGAAAAAAGATACCACCTGGCGCACCGGAACCAAAGCTGAACATGGAAAAGATAAACTTCACCACCAGCAGCAGCAGGATCATGGTCAGGGGCAGATTACCCGGCGCCAGAAGCTCGATCATCATATGTCCGCCGCCCAGCACCTGAGGCAGTGTAAAGCCCAGAATCCCGGCCATTAAAAATGGAATAACCGGACGGAACTCAGCTTTTAAAAAGGTCATCCTGGCGTACAAATCCTGGGTACTTGCCAGCACCTTATTGTAAAAAGCGCCGCCTGCTCCCAGAATAATTCCCAGAAGGATAATAAAACCGTAATATTTCAGCGGTATCGAGGAGTCCACCTGAAACTGGAATACCGATCCCAGGCCAAAAACATATTTTGAAACAAAGTCCGCAGTGACGGAAGCCGTCATGGCAGAAAAAAGCACGGTTGCTGAGAAGTTTTTGTGAACCTCCTCCAAAGCAAACATAATGCCAGCCAGCGGCGCGTTAAATGCCGCTGCCAGCCCTGCGCTTGCCCCGCAGGTCATCAGGTAGCGTTCTTCAATGTTAAGGCGTTTAAAAACCCTCGAAAAGCCCTTGCCGCCCATGGCGCCAAGCTGCACAGACGGGCCTTCACGCCCCAGGGACAACCCTCCGATAATGCAGAGAATCCCCCCTATTAATTTTCCGATGATAACTTTGAGCCAGGGCTCTTCAAAATATCCCTGAAGCTCTCCTTCTACCTGGGGGATGCCGCTTCCAGAGATCATCGGCTCCCACTTGACCATTCTCCCGACAATTACCGCCATAACGATAAGGGCGGCAAACCATGCCGCAATGGCCCAGTGGTGTTCACCCGCGTAGGATAAAACAAAGCTCATGTTCTTCTCTGAAAAGTTCAGGGCCAGCCGGTAGATAATCGCGATACCCCCTGCGATCATGCCGACAAATATCCCCTCCATAGCCAGAAGGTATTTCATATTACGCGTGTGGGCTATTAAATTTTCTGTGCTGTTCTCAACAGGCTTAAACACTTCTCTCACCTTTAAATTTCCTTAGAAATCTTTATAAGTTTACCATAATTTGAAAAAATATACAAATATTGAGGACTTTTTACGCCTTCTATAAATGGTTTTTCTTAAAAAATTTAATACAAAAATAAGAGGCCGCCGCCGCTTTACCGGGACTGCCTCTTAAAATAAGGAAAAGAAATGTGTATTAGGCTTTTTTACTAAGACGCCAGCATATTCTCAAGCGCCTGTACCTCGTCACCAGTCACGCCCATACGGCTGCCATCTTTGCCAAACAGCATGGCGTCACTGCGATCAAAGGCCAGATCTATCTGCGGCGGCAGGTTATTCCAGCAGGTCGGCGTCTTGACATTAACCTTGCCAAAGCGCGTCTCTAGATGATAGATGGACTCTCCGCCCAGCTCTTCCTTTGACAGAACAGAGGCTGGCAGGCAAAAGGCGTCCTCCCTGCCGGTACTTCCGATTTTAATATTTTCCGGACGTACCCCAAGATAAAAATGGTTCATATCAATAATATTAGCGGGCGGCGCGCCAATAAACTGCGCCACAAAAAGGTTGGCAGGGTTGGTGTATATCTCCTTCGGGGTTCCCTTCTGCATAATCTCCCCCTGGTTCATGACTACGATATAAGTTCCCATGGACATTGCCTCAACCTGGTCGTGGGTGACGTATAGAAAGGTATTTTTGACCTTTTTATACATTTCGATGAGCTCAAAGCGCATCTGAGTTCTGAGCTTAGCGTCCAGATTGGACAAAGGCTCATCCATGAGAAAAACCCGCGGGTCTTTGACAATGGCCCGGGCCAGCGCCACACGCTGACGCTGGCCGCCGGACATCTGGGCGGGCAGCTTTTCTGCCTGGTCCGACAGATCAACCATCTTCAAGACGTCGTCTACCATTTTTCTGCGTTTCTCTTTTGGAATTTTCTTAATCTTCAGTCCATACTCCACATTTTTAAAAACACTCATATGGGGATAAAGGGCATAGTTCTGAAAAACCATGGCGATCTCCCGGTCCTTCGGCTCGCTGTCGGTCACATCTTTATCGTCGATGAAAAGCCTGCCGGATGTAGGCGTCTCAAGACCTGCGATAATCCGAAGCAGCGTTGATTTTCCGCAGCCCGACGGTCCCAGCAGAATTGTAAAGGAGCCATCCTCTATTTCCAGAGAGATATCCTTTAGTACCTTGGTTTTATTAAAGTTCTTCACGAGATGCTCTATCGCTATTTTTCCCATGCTTTATACTCCTCTCACAAGCCTTTTCTTCAGGTCTTCTGCCTCTCCGGCAGAAAGGCCAGCTTCCAGAAAATACTGCCTGGCGCTTTTAAAATACCGTTCCAGATAGTCCAGCGTTTTTTCCATATATTCGGGTTCTGAGCCCAAAAGCCGGGCTGCCACCAGGTCCATCGCCTCACTTTTGGGAAGACCTGGGGGCTGCATCCGCCGGAATTTTTCACGCATAAGCTCCGCACTTTTAGCATAGCTGTCCACTATGAGGCGCCGGTCTACTCCCGCAAGTTCCAGCAGCAGCGCCGCGGTCACTCCGGTTCGGTCTTTGCCCGCAGTGCAGTGGAACACCACGCCGCCGGGCGCATTTAAAATAATCTGACCAATTTTTTTAAATCCAGCGGACTGGTTTTCCAGCAGGTCAATGTATAATTCCGTCAGCGTTGGCAGTTGTGTGATATTTTCTAAATCAGCAGCACTCTGGTTCATAAGGGACAGTGTAATATAGTCAAAATCCCCATCTGAAGCTATCACGTCCGGCACTGTGCTCCGCTCCTCCGGCGTTCTCAGGTCAATGACTGTGGATATTCCCAAATCCTTCATGCAGGTAACATCCCGCTCGGACAGCTCACCCAGAGCGTCCGCCCGGTAGGCTACCTTATAGCCGGTAGTACCGTCTCTCCCTGGAAAACCGCCGAGATCTCGAAAGTTGTGACATCCATCCAATTCGATCTGGTATTCTTTATAGTCAAGCATGGTTTACTTAATCCCCCATTTCACAAAAGAGTCAACAATCTGCCGCTGCATAAAAAGATAGAGCAGCAGAATGGGAATACATGAAATTGTAGTGGCCGCCATCAAAGCCCCCCACATATTGGTATCTGAGCTGACAAAAGTCCGCAGGCCAATCTGTATCGGGGCATTCTCCAGCTTTGATGTAATGAGCATGGGCCACATATAATCGTTCCAGGAATTGATGAACAGTAAAATTCCCAGGGAGGCCACAGAAGCCTTAATGTTTGGCAGAATAACGCGGGTCAGGATTCCCCACTCACTGTCGCCGTCCATACGGGCCGCATCAATGAGCGCTCTTGGAAAGGCTTCAAAAACCTGAAAGAGATTCAGAATCGCAAAGGCTGTGGCTGCCGTCGGCAGCACAATTCCCAGCAGGTTTTCCTTCAGCCCCATATTGACAATGGTCACATAGTTGGGAATCATGATGGCCTGCACAGGTATGAGCCAGCATAGACTCAGCAGCCCATAGATCAGCTTTTTACCTTTGAAGTCCCAACGCGTCAGCGCATAGGCCGCCAGCAGGCTGGTACACAGCTGCAGCGTCGTCATCAAGACCGACATGACAATCGAATTGCCAAGCATCCGCCAGATAGGCATGCTCTGAAAGGCGTAGATATAATTGCTAAAGGTCGGCGCTGTGGGCAGCAGTGCCGAGCCAAAAATCTCCGCTTCATTCTTAAAGGAAGAGACAATCATCCAGTACAGGGGAAACACTGCGATAAAGCTGAGCAGGATCAGCAGCGCGTGCTTTACTCCGGCCGAGGCCTTGCGGCTGGCTTTTATGGTTGTTGCTTTCATAGTGGCCTCCTAATTATCATAAAATACAAACCTGGCCGAAAGCCGGTTTAGCAGCAGGGCGATGATCCCGAAAATAATGAAGAAGATTACCGCAGAGGCTGAGCTCATGCCCACGTTCAGGGATGAAAAGCCGTACTTGTACATCTCATAGTAAATATTGGTGGTGGTACCGTACGGGCCTCCCTGCGTCAGCAGATCAATATAGGCAAAGGTCCACTGGCTGGCAAAAAGAATGCTCATCATCATCATAAAAATGACAGTGGGCGAGATCAGCGGCAGGGTGATGGTCGTAAACTGGCGCAGCTTGGATGCTCCGTCAAGACGTGCCGCCTCAAAGTAATCCCGGTTAATTCCTGTCAGTGCCGCCGAAAACATCAAGGTGCTGAAACCAATCATTTTCCAGCCTGTGATGAGCAGAATCGTCATGCGCGCCACGCCTTCTGTCAGGAAAAAAGAGATATTGGTATCACTGATTCCCAGACCCACGATGAGTTGATTGATAAGCCCGCTGCTTGGGTTCAGCAGCCACCGCCAGATGGTGGCTGTGGCAACCGGCGCCATAATCATTGGAATAAAAAACAGGGCGCGGTAAAAATTCTTGGCCTTTGACGGAAGGTCGTTGGTGGCAGACGCCAAAAACAGCGGAATAATCACCGAAAAGGGCAGCAGGCCAACGATATAAAAGACGGTGTTTCCAATGGAGGTAAAGAAATCCTTGCTGGTCAGCAGCTTGGTAAAATTGGAGATACCCACAAACCTCGGTACGGTTCCCGGCACCATTCCCCAGCTGTGAAAGGCGTAGTAGACAGTCTCTGCCAGAGGCCTGTAGAGCCAGAAGGCAATGAGCACAAGTGCGGGCAGCAGAAACAGCCAGGGTTTATAATTAAACTTAAATTTCGGCCTTGGCTTTATCCGCTCACCTGCCCTTTCAATATCCGGCGCCAGGGTATAAACCTGGGCCGGAAGCTTTAAAAAATTTTTCATCTGCGCATCACCTTATTGTTAATTGTTCTTTAGAAGGTCATTCATCTGTTTGGCAGCGTCCGATAGAACATTCTGAACATTGCCTTCAGTGATGGACTTGACAGTAGCATCAAGGAATACTTGATACTCCTCCTTTGCTCCAGTTCCTGGCCAGATGGTCACCGGTTTGATCCTTTCAAGCTGCTTCAGGTTTGTTTTGACAATGGGGTTGGCGTCCACAAAATCCTTGAGATAGGCCGGATCTTCGGTAATATCCATTCTCAGCGGCAGATAGCCGATTTCAGAAGTGATGATGGTGTAGCCTTCCTTTCCGGTAGCATATTTGATAAACTCCCATTCAGCCGCAGACTTGGTCGGATCATCTGAACGGACTGCCAGGCAGCTCCCGGAATTGACCGGAACAGAGGCTTTATCACCAAACTGCGGCATTTCTGCGCCTAACAGCTCCCAGCCGCCGGCCTTTGCCGCGCTCTGGTAACCGCTGAGCAGAGAAGTGGACTGGAGATTCATTGCCACGTTGCCAGCCATAAAAGCATCCATGACATCCTTGTCGCTGCCTTTTACGGCTGCGCCGCTGCTGTAGAGCTTATTCCACATTTCATAAGCCTCAACAGCTTCCGGGCTGTCAAACTTCGCCTCGGTTTTATCGCTGCTCAGCACCTCACCCCCGCTTGAAAAGATCAGGCCCTCGCTGATCCAGCCATTATCCGGCGCGAGGCCAAAGCCGTCTTTACCGGTTTTTTCCTTGATCTGTACCGCTGCTTTGTAGACGTCATCCCAGGTCTTTGGCAGGTTTATGGTATCCAGGCCTGCCTGTTCAAAAAGCCCTTTGTTGATGTAGAGGATCGGCGTGCTGAAGGTAAAAGCCAGCCCGTACATCTGCCCGTCAATTTTCCCGAGTTCCAGAGCATTTGGAATCATCTGACCTGTATGCTCTGCCAACTCATCCGCAGGAAACAGCTCTTCATAGGATTTAAAGCCAAGGTTCAGCCGGGAAGCGTCCAGCATTCCAAAAGCGTGCTGGACAATATCCACCTCCATACCCGCGGCGATATCCGCGCTGTTCTGGCTCATGTTGTTGTCCACAACGCCCTTAACGACAACACCCTTTTCCTTACCGACTGTCTCATTAAAGCTGCTGATCAAATGCTCCATGCCCGCTTTCATGGTTGGGTATCCCAAACTGTAAGAATAAAAGGTAATCTCGGTGGGATTGTTGGGGTCAAGCTTTCCTGATGACGCATTGACACCCGAATTACTTCCGGCTCCTCCGGTGCCTGTACTGCCGCAGCCTGCCAGGGTTGTGCCTGCGACCGCTGCCGACAAAATAACGCCTAAAATGCCCTTAACAAATTTATTCATCTCATTGCTCCTTTTCTTTATGCCGCTTACGCGTTTTTCATCATCTGTCCAAGCGCTTCCAGAGGGATAGGCTCTGTAATAGGCTGGTCATTCGGCGGATAAGACAGGGTCTCAACCCGAAGCGTACGGTCTGTTACCGTGCAGAGATTAAAGCCTGCTGCCGGGGTCATGTACATCCCCTTTTCATTGAGGGCCACACCAAAAGCGGTGCTCTCAGCTGTATAGGCTGGTACGCCATAAAAAGTGGTATTGATATTTTCATGCGTGTGTCCGCTCAGCAGCGCCAGGACATTTTTTCCGCTGATAATCTCTTTAAGCCGTTCGGAGCCTTCCACGCCAAAGGCGCTGACCCGTTCGTCTGCCCACTCGTCAAAGGCCGGGTGGTGAAAAGCGACGATATGCCCGCGGGGCATCTTTTTTTCCAGTGCCTTTTCGAGAAATACAAACTGCGCCTCGTCAAAGCGCCCGGAATGATGCGTGGCATCACAGCCAACGCTGGAGTCCAGCACGATGAGCTGGAGCCCGTCAAATTCTCTTGCATAGCATACAGGCTCTGTGTCTGGCTCTCTGTTTTCATAGCCCTCGTGGAAAGCTGCCACCCTGTCATGATTTCCAAGAACCGGACAGACCGGCGTGCCATCAAAATATTCTTCCAAAAGCATTTTCAGGTAACGGTATTCATCTGCGCCGCCCTCATGAACCAGATCACCAGTCAAAAGAACAAAGTCCAGTTTTCCGGCATTACCCCTGAGCCAACCGGCAATTCCTTCAAGAACCTCGCAGGGCTTTTTTTCCATATGGCACACCATGTCCTTAAACATTGAGTTGCCATAGTCCTTTAGAATGTGCAGATCGGAAAGATGTGCGAAAGTGATTGTCTTCATCATTTTCTCCTTTTTAGATATTTATCGATTTGAATACTTGTTTTTCTGCCGTAATTATTATATGATAATACCAACCTCACCGTGTCGGACACCTGTAGTATACTACTCGTATTCGATATGAAATATCACAAACCCGTTAATTTAACGTTAATAATCGGTTAATGGAGAAAAGGACTATGAAAATTCAAAACAGAGAAGAAGACGCCTACAGACAGCTCAAGGAAAAAATCCTGGCCGGCGTGCTGATCCCAGGGGATATTTTATCCGAGGCCTCCCTGTCCCAGGGGCTCGGCATGAGCCGCACACCAGTGCGCTATGCCCTGAAACAGCTGGAGTACGAAGGTTTTATTACCTATCATAAAAACCGGGGCATCTCCATCCGGGAAACCTCCAGCCGCGAAATGGTGGATATTCTGGAAATGATGATCCTGTTTGAGCACAGCGCTGTTAAAAAAGTCAAAAACGGCGAAACCATTTTTGATATTGCCGCCTTAAAGCGCCTCGGTGATGAGGCCCAGATCCTCCGGAATGAGCGCCAGTACGCGTCCTATATTGAAAAAACCCATCAATACAACAGCTGCTTTATCGCCAGCGCAGGCAACAGCCAGCTGACCGTTGTCTATAACACCTCCTGGGAACGCGTAATCAGCACGTCTGTTTACAATAAAATGACACATCCCACAGCCATCCCGAAGAAGACACAGACTACCGTCGGCTTTATTCATCAGCTCAACCAGTCCATCACCGATGAGGCCTATGACCACACCGACCATCTGCTGGATGAATACTTTGACTATGCCAGAAACCAGATTCTGTATTATGGGCAGATATAAAAAACAGGCTTGAAAGCAATCGCTTCAAGCCTGTTTGTTTTTTTCCTCTTGGAATACAACATAAACCGACAGCATTTTATTCTCAAGGGAAGCACTCACCGCACCCTGCATTTTTTCCGCCAACAATTTCACAATGTAAAGCCCCAGTCCGGCACTTCCGCTGTTTCTGCAATCATCCCCTGTGTAAAAGCGCTCAAAAATCCGCTCCATATCCGGAGGTGTGTCAGGCCTTACCTCATTGACAACTGTCAGGATTATTTCTCCGTCTCTTTCCTCAAGGGCGACCTTCACCCTGCCTGCGGTATACTTAAGGGCGTTGGACAAAAGATTCTGGACAATGCGCCCAAGAGCTGTGGTGTCTCCCGCAATATACAGGCTTTTATCCCCAAGGTCAACATCGGGCTCTAGCTCTGCCACTTCAAACCGTGGAATAAAATCCACCACCGCTTCTGAGACAATATTGGTAAAATTAACAGCTTCCTCCGCGAGCTCCGACTGGCCTGATTCTATGACGGAGAGTTCAAAAAAGCTTTCAACCAGCTCCCGCATGGCATTTGCTTTTTTTAGAATTATCGTGGCTTTTTCCTGCTGCTCCCCGTTCAGTCCGCTGCGCTCAAGCATCTGAATATAACCGATGATCGCTGTCAGCGGTGTCCGCAGGTCATGGGAAACACCCGCGATGGAATCCTTTAGCCGCTGTTCGCTTTTTCGCGCGTCAATGCGCAGCTGCTTCTGAAGCTCCATATTTTCATTGATCTGAGCTGCCAGTCCGTTTAGCCGGGCATCCACTAGGGTCAGGCTGATTTTCTTTTCAGTCCGCCCAGAGGATAAGTCCTCCAGCTGGCGGCTCATACTCCTTATCTCCCGCCGCATAACCACTGTCCGAACCGCTAATACCGCCACAGCCACAGTTAAAACCACGATGATTCCAAACA
The DNA here is from genome assembly GCF_900142645.1 of Eubacterium callanderi. Lineage (GTDB taxonomy): Bacteria > Bacillota > Clostridia > Eubacteriales > Eubacteriaceae > Eubacterium > Eubacterium callanderi. The sequence goes on along the minus strand of NZ_FRBP01000015.1, from coordinate 86,612 downwards.
TTGACTCCACGCTTTCCTTTTTGTTTTATTTTATCTCTCTCTTCCTGAACACAAAATATCCAGCGCCCAGGAGTAAAGCCGTAAAACCAAGACATGCTGTCAAAATCAGGATAACCTGGGATATATTCAAAGGTGTAAAAACCGCTGCCCTCGCCATATAAGGCGGAAGCCAGAGCGGCGGCATCCTCCTTGACAGAAAAAATATCATCCCAAAGGACTCCAGAATAATGGCCAGCGTTGCGCAGGCTGTTGTCTTGGCCGCATCCTGAAAAACGGCCATTAACAGGATTGAAACGCTGAAAACCGCGCAGTTTGCCAGAAAAACCATACCGGTAACTCTGAGAAGATACTGGGCAAAAGGCTCTGCAATAATGCCTTTGTCAAACCCCTGCGCCACACCGGTGACAATGAGTCCCGCAAAGGGATAAAAAAACATCACGATATTGACAGCCAGCAAAAACACAAGCGCCTTGCAAAAATAAACAGAAGTGCGGCTGTGCCCCGCAGATACAGCCAGCGCCAGCGTTTTATCTGAGGCGCTCTGTCCGAGCATCAGAGCGCTCATCGCCCCAATGACAATGAGCCACATGGTGGAATCATAGACCATTCCTCCGAATACAGATAATCCATCTGCCATCGGGACACCAAAGGGGTTCGTATCTCCAATATATCCTGAACTCATCAAAGCCCCGAAAACAATACTGATTCCAGCCATCAGATAAAACAGCCTGTTACGGACAAGCTGGTAAAACTCCATTTTGATTAAAGCAAGCATATTGTCATCTCCTCTACTTTAACTCACGCTTTGAAAAAATCAGACAACCCAGGAAAGAGGGAAGCACAAGAAAAACAAAATCGATCCCTACGGCTGTCAGCCATTCTGCCATCCCCGCTCCAGAAGAATACATCTGGTTTAAAGGCATACACCACTGCACTCCTTTCAACACATCGCCGGATACTCCCAGAAAAATATGCAGCATCAAAGCCAGTATTGAAAACAGTGTTGTTTTTGCCGAGTCTCTGAATATTGCCAGAAACAGCGGCGCCATTCCACACATTGCATAACCTGTCATAAAAAAAGTTACGGCTATTTGAAGTCCATTAAATTTTGGAAACTCCCCAGTGAAGTTCAGGGTAACAGCTGCGACCATCACGCCCGCCAATATGTAAGCCATCATAGCCAAGGAAATAATCATGAGATAAATCAGTATTTTACTCAAAAAAACAGTGTGCCTGCCACTGCCGGCCGCAACTGCAAGATTTGGTGTACGCTCTGCAAATCCCTGCCCCAGATAAATGACGCCAAAAATCGACGCGAGAAACCCCATTGGAACCGCTTCTGACATCATCTGCAGGATCAGCTGCACACCGCCATTTCCACTGGCGGCAGCGCTTGCCACAGCCTGTCCCTCTGTTTCGGACGCGCCGATGAACAATCCAGCAATAAAAATACCCAACAGCAGTCCCCCGAAAAGCCGGCTGTGCCTGAGCCTGTACCATTCCATCTTCAACAAGTTAATCATGGTACACCTCTACTGCAAAGTACGTCTGGAAAAACAGAAAAAAGCTCCTGTTCCCAGCACCGCAATCCACGCTGCGCCTGAGCCTAAAATTAACCACAGCGACGCTGCTGGGAGAATCTCAGTCATGAGCAGACGTTCAGCCGCCATGGGAATCAGGACATTCAAAAAACTTAGTTTTGCGCCGTAAAGATTTAATACGAAGGTCAGAATCCCAAAAATAAACAGGCTGATGCCAATCGTCTTTGCGACATCCCGGCATAAAAACCCCAGAAGAAGACCTGTTGCCATTGAAGCTGCGTTGAGCACCGCTACAATCCCGGCTACCTTTACCAGATACAGGGCAATCTCAGCAGACATGGGCTCGCCAAAGCCGAAAGCCAGGCTGTGAAAAAGCACATTGGCAACTGGAAAGGCCATCATAAGCACCTCACCCCCGGCAAAAAACACCACTGATTTAGCCAGAAATACCTGAAGCCGGCTGTGTCCGCCCTCAATTCCGTGATAAATAGTGCCTTCGTTAAACTCACGTCCGATGAAGAGTCCCGGAAACACACAGACTGGCAGGATCAGCAGATTGGCTGTATGGAGCGCTGCCCCCATAACCTGCAGCTCGGTCACGCTGTGACCGTCAAAGCTTATACAGATTCCCAGAAGCACCGTCACGCCAAACACTGCGTAAAAGGTTTTATCCCTCAAGAGCTTGTACCATTCCAGCCGAAGCAGATTACCCATTTTTCCGGCCTCCGATGCTTTGCAGAAAATAGTCCTCCAGACTGTCACCCCTCACGCTGATGCCTGTCAGAAGTAATCCGCTCTGAGATAAAGCTGCTGATACGGCGCGTATCTCCTCCAGATGGTCGTAAAGCTTAATGGTTCCGTCAGGCATAACCCTGTAGTTATCAGTATGGAGGGATTCCTCAATGACCGCGGCAGCTCTGGCCGTATCGTCCACCTCAATGGCGATGTGGCGGCGGCAGCGCTCATCCAGTTCTTCCTGGGTCAGCGATTCAACGATATGCCCTCTGTCGATAATGATAAAATGGTCCACTGTCTGGTAGAGCTCACTGAGGATATGGCTTGAAATCAGCAGTGTGGTGCCGCGCTCTGTGTTTAACCGTTTTAAAAGCTCGCGGATTTCCACAATCCCCACCGGGTCCAGTCCGTTGATGGGCTCATCGAGAATCAGAAATTCCGGATCGCTGATAAGGGCCATAGCAATACCCAGCCGCTGTTTCATCCCAAGAGAAAAATGCTTCACCGTTTTCCGCCCCGTATCCGTAAGCCCTACCAGCTCCAGTGTTCTCTCTGCGGCTTTCTTATCCGGGATTCCTCTCTGAATCCGCTGGGCCTCCATATTTTGCTTTGCTGTCATGCCCTGGTACAGCGCCGGCGTTTCCACCAGGCAGCCCATGCGCTTTCTTCCCTCGCGCATTCCTTTTTCATCGCTTTTACCAAAGAGCGCCAGCTCCCCGCCAGACGGGTAGGAAAGTCCGCACACCTGTCTTATAAAGGTCGTCTTCCCTGCACCGTTCTGGCCGATCAAGCCATAGGTTTTCCCCTTTTCAATGGTCAGGCTCAAATGGTCAAGGGCTTTAAAGCTCCCATAATGTTTACACAGATCCGTCGCTTTTAATACAATTTCGTCCACTTTAGTGTCTCCTTTTCCTTGATGCTTTCATTTTATGCCGCAGGAATAAAGAAGTTCTTAACCCAGTTCTAAAGAAAACCTTAATTCATCCGATACCCCATCCCCCAGACCGTTTTAATATACTCTGTCTCCGGGTCTGCTGCCTTCAGCTTATTCCTGAGGTTACTCATATGCACGTTCAGAGTATTATCCTCACAGGCGTATTCCTCGTTCCAGATACTTTCAAAAAGATTAGCTTTTGAAAAAACCTTATGGGGGTAGCGCATCAAAAGCTCCAGGATACCGTATTCCTTGGCAGTCAGCACCAGCTCCTGCCCATCCACGCTGGCTGTCTTTGACTCCGTGTCCACCGCCAGCTTTCCAGCCTGTAAAATTTCCGGCGCTCTCTGGGCTTCGCTGCTGCCGCAGCGCCTGAGGACAGCCTCGACCCGTACCAGCACTTCATCCAGATCAAAGGGCTTTGTCAGATAGTCGTCCGCGCCCATGTGAAAAAGGTCAAGCTTGTTCTGTACAGTATCCTTGGCTGAAATAACAATGACCGGCAGGCTGGAAAAACTCCTGAGCTCCTGCAGCACTGCGTCGCCGCTTTTATAAGGCAGCATCAAATCCAGTATCAACAGGTCATAGTCTCCGCTTCTCAGTCTGGACAACCCCTCCATACCTGTAAACGCACCCTCTGCCGCATAGCCGTTTTCATCCAGCATTTCACACAGCATGCTGTTAATCTCCCGGTCATCCTCAACGACTAAAATTTTCGTCTGCTCCATTCTTTACACCGCCTTTACTTGCAATGAATATATTCCGCCACCTGATCCCATGGAACGTTAAAGCCTGCACCATGAGAACAGAAAACTGAATCCGAAGTGTTTTCCACATCATGTTTTTTATCATAACCGATGCGCAGAGTGACCGCCTCTGCGTTATGGCAGGGCTCATAACCGGAAAAGGTTGCTCTGAGCATCCCCCGGCCTTTGGTGAAGGACAGGATTTCCTGACTGTAATTCATCATCGTAGACACCGGACAAAAGCCGGAAATCACTGCCTGGTCCTCGCTGAGCTCGGGGGCTTCAAAACGCCCGGCCATTTTCTGGATATCCGACATGACACGCCCCATCGCCTCTGAGGGAACCTCAATCTCAAACCGGTAGACCGGCTCCAGTAAAACGGACTCTGCCTGCTCCAGTCCCTGACGAATCGCCCGGTAAACCGCCTGCCTGAGGTCGCCGCCCTCGGTATGCTTAAGATGTGCCCGCCCGTTGACCAGAACGATGCGCATATCCGTGATGGGCGACCCGGTCAGCACACCCCTGTGCTCACGTTCAAACACATGGGTCTTTATCAGATTCTGATAATTGGTATCCAGAATATCTACAGAACACGCACTGTCAAAGGTAATGCCTGTGCCCGGCGCGGCGGGCTCCAGCCTGAGATGTACCTCTGCGTAATGCCGCAGAGGTTCAAAATGGCCGTAGCCAGTCACTGGAGACGCGATAGTCTCCTTATAGAGAATCTCACAGTCGCCGAAGCGGACTTCCAGACCAAAACGCTCCCTGACAATCTCCTCAAGCACCTCCAATTGAATCGCACCCATGATGTGGAGCTGCATTTCCTGCAGGCTCTCATTCCAGACGATCTCCAGCATAGGGTCCTCGTCCTCAAGCTCCTTAAAGGCCTCAAGCACGGTTCTTACGTTCAGGCCTTTATCATAGATGACGCTGGCGGTCAGCAGCGGCACAGTGGCGTAGCCGGCATGGTACAGCTTTTCTCCAATACCATCTCCGGGCCGGGTGGCGTCCATGCCCGTCACAGCACAGAGATCCCCGGGCACTGCTTCCGGCACTGTCGTATACCGCCCGCCGCTGTAAATCCTAATCTCGTTTACTTTCTGCCGGATGGGTCTGCCTTCACTGTCCTTTCCAGTCACCACCTCGTCTTTGACCTTCAACTTTCCCGCGGTCACCTTAACAAAGCTCAGGCGGCTGCCCGCGCTGTCGTGGCGTATCTTGTACACATGGCCACTGAAGGGCTCCTCTGCCGGGCTTTCCTTATCATGGAGAAGCATTGTCATGGCTTTGATAAAAGCGTCAATTCCTGTATCGTTTAATGCCGAGCCCGCAAAAACCGGAAAAACTTCTGCCTTTTTAAACATCTGCCCCAGAGCACTCTGCCACACTTCCGGTTTGTAGCCCTCATCCAAATAGGCCTCGAGCAGCGCTTCATTCCTTTCCGCCACAGCCTCCGCCAATGTTGTGTCCATGAGGCCTTCCTCATAGTGCCCGGTAAACATCAGGCAGTCCAAGCTGCATTTTGTTTTCAGCTCTTTTATAACTCCGGGAATATCTGCGCCTTCCCGGTCTGTTTTATTGATAAAAATCAACGTCGGCACCTCGTAGCGCCGCAAAAGCTTCCACAGCGTTTCGGTATGGCTCTGAACCCCCTCAACGCCCGATACCACAATGACGGCCACATCCATCACCTGAATGGCCCGCTCAGTTTCCGATGAAAAATCCACATGTCCCGGGGTGTCCACCAGATAACAGGTGTCTCCCCCGACTTCAAAAACTGCCTGATCCGAAAAAATGGTAATGCCCCGTTCGCGTTCAATGGGGTGATGGTCCATAAAGGCGTCCTGATGATCCACCCGCCCAAGCTTTCTGATGGCACAGGTGTGGTACAGCAGCTGTTCTGAAAAAGTCGTTTTTCCGGCATCAACATGCGCCAGAATTCCTAGTACAAGCTTCATAAAATCTCCTGTAAAATCTGCTTTAGTGTGGGTCTATTATATCACTGAGGCTTTGGACGTACAAACTAAAAAAAGCTGCCCAAGGGCAGCTTCATAAAATTTATAGGTTAACGGCGTCTTAATCGAGTGGCGCTCTCGATGCAATCGCGCAGGCTATATCGAGGCTGGCAATTGCATATGAGAGAGGCAATTCCGAACTGCGCCAGTGTCTTTCTTCTCAGGAAATCTGCTGTTCCTCCATGGGCTCAGTCATCAGTGACGGGTCAAGGATCGTTTCCAGCTCTTCCTGGCTCAGCAGACCCTTTTCTCTGACAATCTGAGAAACCAGCTTGCCGCTTAAAATGGATTCCTTGGCAATATCGGAGGCTTCTTTATAGCCAATATACGGACAAAGCGCCGTAACCGTGACAATGCTGTGTTCCAGCAGTTCCTCACACCGGTCTTCATTGGCCGTAATCCCTGTAATGCAGTTGTCGATAAAGGTAGAAATCCCATTGGTCAGGGTTTCGATGGATTCAAACAGATTATAAAACAGCACTGGCTCAAAGGCATTGAGCTCAAGCTGTCCGGCTTCGGCCGCCATGGTGATGGTCAGGTCATTGCCAATAACATTGAAGGCCACCTGAGAGACAACCTCGGGGATAACCGGATTGATCTTGCCCGGCATAATGGATGAACCATTCTGCTTAGGCGGCAGATTAATTTCTGCAAAACCGGTTTTTGGGCCGCTGGACAGCAGCCGGAAATCATTGGCCATTTTGGACAAAGTGACCGCCGCTGCCTTTAATGCGCCAGAAACCGACACAAAGGCGTCAAGGTTCTGGGTCGCGTCAATCAAATCCTCAGCCAGCACCATGTTAAAGCTCGTGGTCTTTTTCAGGTTCACAGGAATCCGCTTCAGATATTCCGGATTGGCGTTGATGGCTGTACCGATGGCTGTACCGCCCATATTCACAATACAAAGCTCATTCTGGGTTTTCTTCAGCCGGAGGGTATCCCGGTCAATGGCGGAGCGGTAAGCGTTGAAGGCCTGGCCCAGACGCATGGGCACCGCATCTTGAAGCTGGGTGCGCCCTACTTTTATAATATTGTCAAACTCAATGGATTTCTGCTTTAACGCCTCGCCCAGGCGTTCCATCTGGAACAGCAGCTTCTGGGTAAGCTTAAGCGCGGTAATCTTGCCCGCGGTCGGGTACACGTCATTGGTTGACTGAGACATGTTCACATGGTCATTGGGGTGGACAATGCTGTAATCGCCCTTTATACCGCCAAGCTTTTCAATGGCAATGTTTGCCACTACCTCGTTGGCGTTCATATTGGAGGAGGTTCCCGCGCCTCCCTGAATGGGATCAACGATGAACTGATCGTAGTATTTTCCTGAAATCACATCGTTGCACGCTGCAATGATAGCGTCAGCGATTTCTTTATTTAACTCACCGGTTTCAAAATTAGTCATAGCCGCTGCCTTTTTAACCTGCACCAGACTGACAATCAGATCGGGATGGAGCTGCTTTCCGGTGATATAAAAATTCTGTTTTGCCCTTAAGGTTTGTACGCCGTAATAGGCATCGACTGGAACAGGAAGTGCTCCAATCGAATCATGTTCGATTCTTTCTTGCATTTTAACCCCTCTACAAAAAATGTATTTACTTTATGGACACATCATAACGCCACCCACCTTAAAAATCAATGCGCTGTAATAAAGTTTCCCCTAAAAAATAACTGTTTTACAAGGTTGAAACCGATTTGTTACATTTATCTTTCAACGATTGGCGGTTGTCCTTATTTCGAGGACATCTCAATGAATAATTGACCCTTTTTCATTTCTTATGTATAATAAGCACATGCTGAATTAAAAGAAAGCCCCCATTATAGTGCAAGTATAATGGGGACTTCTGCCCTTTTATTAATTTTCTGGAAGCGGTTCTTTTGATTCAGCATAATAGGTATAAAAAATACAAACAATCGTCAGAATAATACCGATAATCTGTACGATGGTCATGGATTCCCCAAACATGAAAAATCCTGCAATCAGTGCGACCACCGGCTCAAGGCAGTAGGCCATCGATACATAGGGCGCGTCGATCATGCCAAAGGCCATCTGTATCCACGAAAAAGATAAGACCTGTGGCAGCGCCGCAAATCCCAAAACGATAATCCAGACAATGGCTCCGTTCTGCGCTGCAGCTCCTGCAATATCGCTGATCATCTGCCATGGCGGGCAGGCGGTAACATAGAGAAACAGCGCTCCAAACAGATTAGGATAAAAAAGCTGTGCCTGCCAGCTCACATCATTTGGATAATATACATGCGAAATCAGAAAGTAAGCGCTTGCCAAAATCAAAGAATTGGCCAATGCCCAGATAATCCCCATTATATCCAGACTGGAGGTTCCCAGATTAAAAATCTGCAGCACCAGCGCAACACCGACAACCGCAATGCTGCAGGCGATGATCTTAACCTTTGTCAGCTTTATCCCTTTGAAAATACGTTCCATAATCATCAGAATAATCACATTGCAGAAGGCCAGCAGCGATACTATCCCAACCGGAATTCTTGAGACAGCCTGCACATAGGCAAAATTCATGCCGTTCATCAGAACAAAGCCATGGATCATCAATACGATCAGAACTTTCCAGCTGACTTTAAACATGCTGCGGTCTTTTATCAAAATCCAGCCGCCAAAGAAAAGAAACATAATTGTCGGCGCCAGTGTGGTTACTGTAATATCACTGATACCATTTTCCGCCATCAGTCTCAGAAATGGCCCGAAAAGCCCCCACAGTGCAGCGGACAAAACAGCCAGCGTAAATCCCTTTTTAAATATTCCTTTATCATTCATTTTCCCTGCTCCTTACACAGTCATAAAGAAAACCAGTGAAAACATCAGCTCATCCAGGTCATCCCAGCGGGCTTTCATCACGGCTTTGTCTTCATCCGTCAGGTATTCTTCCTTCAAATCCTGTTGATATTCATCAAACGGATAGAGTAATTTATTTTCCATGTTCGTATCCTTTCTGTAAATATTTACTTATACACACCGTAATCTCTTACAAATTCATTGACAGCCTTCATATTTTCAGGGTTAACGTCGCTTGCATTCAGAATATATTTGTCCAGGGAGAAAATATAGCCGCCGCCCGGCGCCATAATGTCAATGACCTCTTTGGCTTTATCAATACATTCCTGCTTTGTGCCGTAGCCCAGTAATGAAATCGGATAGAAGCCCTGGAGACACAGATTTTTCCCGATTGTATTTTTAGCTTTTTTCATATCACCGTATTCCATAATGGCAATGATCTTATCAGATTTCGGAATATCCTGCATATACGGGTAGAATCGTTCCCAGTCACCTTCAAAGAAAATCGACAGTGTCAGTCCTTTTTGATTAACCAGAATGTCGATAAATTTTAAAAATGACGGCCAGTAAAACTCTTCAAACATTTTTTTGTTGATATAAGGCGCCATGTGCAGCGGGATGAACACGTATGGAAAGGTTGCGCCCTTTTCTCCCGGATAACAGGCTGTCGCACCCTTAACAAGAATGGGTGTCACCGCATCCAGCGCTTCTTTAACCTTATCCGGAGACTTTCGCACATCTCTGCAGATTCCCGTAAAACCTCTGAACTGATCTGCCAGATAATCGAACGGCGCAACGGTAAGGTTTGACCCTAATGCCGGCACTCCATAATCATGGGCGAGAGACGCGGTAATTTCTTCTAAAGCGCCCATATAAGAGCCAAACTCCAATGCGGCCTTTGTCATAGCATAAGCATTATATGGCGCTGGCTGGTCCAAAGCCGGATATAAACGCGGCAGCAGCTTTGATACGATCATTTTATAGGGATCTTCAATTAATTCGTCATATTCATCTGGGTTCATAGCGCTGATTTCCGGATGCTGCACAAATCCCCTTTCACTCTCCGTGAAATTTTTTGCGTTCAGCAGACGATAGAACATCGGCGGCCTTGTAAAAAGACTTTCAAAGCAATCCCAATGAAAATCATCGAACACCTTTTTAAAAGCAACCTGGCATTGTTCCGGTGTCCATGAAGCCTGGCGGTACGGCAGGCCCGCGTATTCAATTGCATAGGAAATTTCTGCCGGACAGTTCACTGGCACACGTTTTGGTTCCTGGATTTTAAGTGTTGTCTCCAGCATTTCCATCCGTTCATTATATTCTTTTCTTTTATCGGACATAATTTTTCACCTCATAATTTTCGAACGTCCATTTTTAAAAGTGCACTTAATATTAAGTATACTTTAAAATTTATATTTGTCAACCATTTTTCGTAAAATATAAAAAGTTATTTATCTAATTGTTTTCATATTCTCTTTTTATGTTTTTTTATATTAAATATTGCAGAATATCAGATAATCCGCCACTTATTGTCGTCTTTTGAGAAATATGCTATACTTACGTTAGTACAAACTGGATAAAGGACAATTATGAAAAAATATAAAACCGGACGGGAAACAAAAGAAAATATTATGGAGGCTGCCCGCGAGCTTTTCTATGAAAAAGGGTATAAGAACACGACCTACAATGATATCTGTGAAAAAGCCAATGTCAACACCGGAACCTTCCATTACCATTTCCAGACAAAACGGAAAGTTGCCGGCATCATCTATAATAATTTTATGTTCAACATTAAGGAGGAAACCGGAAAGCTCATTTCCTCAAAATACGAAAATGATCTCAAGCTCTGTACAGCTCTGGAAATTACAAACTACATGAACTTATTTTTTTCTGATGATCATGTGAAAACTTTTTTTTATGATCTATACAGTGATAACATTCCGCTTGAGTACGCCTTAAACATCATGGAAAATTTTTTTCAGCTCCACGTCGAAGCCTTTAAACTGCCTATTGACAGAGATTATGTCAAGATAATCGCTGCCACAAACCTTGGTATGGAACAGGCCCTGATCGTTAATTACTGCTCTGGCTACCTTACGCTGCCGGAACAACAGATCATTGATTATGATATCGAGCTGACCTATGCTCAGATGAATATCAACCATCAGGAAATCGAGCGGATCATTCAAAAAGCTCAGGAGCTTGGCCCTCAGATCAAGCTGAAGCATGTCGATTATTTTAAGGTTGAACCACTGAATCGCTAGCACAAAATAAGAAAGCCCAGCGGCATTAAGAAGTTTCTTAATGCCGCTGGGCTTTCTTTATTAAAACAGCTCAAAAGCGCTGCTTCCTGTTTTATTCAGATCTCTCAGGTTTTTGACGGCACCATAGACCATGCTGCGCACAGCCTCCTCGGTGTAAAAGGCCATATGCTGGGTCATCGTGACATGGGGAAATTGTCTTATGTATGCCATATCCCGGTTGCTGATAATATCCACCGTGTGATTGACATGGTAAATACCATCCTCATGCTCAATAACATCCAGTCCAAGGGCGCCGAACTTCTGCTTCTCAATGCCGTCGATCACATCGCTCACATCCATCAGAGAGCCCCTTGCGCAATTGATGAGCACCACGCCGTCCTTCATTTTCGCAATGCTTTCCCTGTTGATCATATGGTAAGTGCTCTCAAGCAGCGGCGTGTGCAGAGTTATGACATCACTTTCAGCGTAAAGAGTGTCCAACTCCACATATTTTGCCATGTCCGCAACCGAGCCATTTGGATAAGCGTCATAGGCAAGGATTCGACAGCCGAAGCCCTGCAGAATCTCAATAACTGTTCGGCCAATACGCCCGGTCCCCACAACTCCAACAGTCATATTTCTAAGCTCACGGCCCTCCAGACCTTCCAGCGAGTAATCATTGACGTTTCCCCGGAACATAGCCTGCTTATACTTTCTTAAAGACATGAGCATCAGCATAACCGTATATTCCGCCACTCCGTTCGGAGGATAGCTGACATTGCAGATACGAATGCCCAGCTCCCTGGCATACTCCAGATTAATATGATTATAGCCCACTGTGCGGGTACAGTAAAAACGGATACCCGCGTCCCGCATAAGATTTAAAATCACGCGGTCAATACGGCTATGCCCAAGGCTTGTCACTGCGCCGCAGCCCTCGGCAAAATCAAAGGTCTCCACACTCAGCGGTTTACCCGTAAAAATCAACTCTACATTATATTTTTCGGCAGCTTTTTTAAAGTCCTTTATTTCATCCTTTCGCACTTCAAAGGCGGCAATTTTCAGCATTGTTTTCTCCTCGCTACAAAAAATTTCTTTTTATTATTATATACCCAAAAGCAAATTACGGAATAAATTTTTTGGTTGTGGTATAATAAAATCACTTTTGTTTGGAGGTAACTTTATGGATCAAGGCAGCAAGCACACCGTTTTAAAACAATACTTTGGTTACGACACCTTCCGGGAAGGCCAGGAATTTCTCATTGACACAATCTTGTCTGGACGGGACGCGGTGGGCGTCATGCCGACAGGCGCGGGAAAATCTATCTGCTTCCAGGTGCCTGCCCTGCTGATGAACGGCATAACGCTGGTAGTCTCTCCACTAATCTCCCTCATGAAGGATCAGGTCGGGGCCCTTACCCAGGCCGGCGTCCCGGCTGCTTTTATCAACAGCTCCCTGAGCAGCGCCGAATACCGGGAGGTGCTCTCAAATATCCGCCAGGGCAAGTGCAAAATTCTTTACATTGCCCCAGAACGCCTTTTAGCTGAGGGCTTTCTCAACTTTATCCAGGAGCAGGATATCGCAATGGTTACCGTTGATGAGGCTCACTGCGTATCCCAGTGGGGGCAGGATTTCCGACCATCTTATCTCGAAATTGACCGTTTTGTCAAAAGCCTGGACAGCCGCCCCATCCTCTCCGCCTTTACTGCTACCGCCACCGAGCAGGTGCGCCGCGATATTATAGGACTTCTGGATTTAAAGGAGCCCGAGGTGCTGGTGACTGGCTTTGACCGGAAAAACCTTTACTTTGAGGTGCAGAAACCCGCTAAAAAACTGGATGCTCTTCTGGCGATTCTGGCTGACCACCGGGATAAAAGCGGGATTATCTACTGCGCGACCCGAAAAAGCGTGGAGGATGTCTGTGAAAAAATCTGTGCCGCAGGTTACCCGGCAGTCTGCTATCACGCAGGGCTTCCCGACGCAGTGCGGAAGAAAAATCAGGATCTGTTCATCTTTGACGAAAAGCCCATCGTGGTCGCCACAAACGCCTTTGGTATGGGCATTGACAAATCCAATGTCTCCTTTGTTGTGCATTACAACATGCCCGGGGATATGGAAAGTTATTATCAGGAGGCTGGCCGGGCGGGTCGCGATGGCGAGCCCGCGGACTGCATCCTGCTGTACAGCGGCCAGGATGTACGGACTCAGCAATTCTTTATTGAGAACGCTGACCGGGAAAGCAGTGACCCCGAGACGGACGCGCTTTTGAAACAGCGTGACCGGCAGCGTCTGAAGGACATGACCTTTTACTGTCATACTAACGATTGTCTGAGAGGCTATATGCTGAAGTATTTCGGCGAGGACGCACCTGTCTGCTGTGACCACTGCGGAAACTGCCAGACCCAGTTTGAAATTCTGGACATCACCATCGAAGCCCAGAAGATCCTGTCCTGTATCAAGCGGACCGGGCAGCGCTTTGGCATTAAGGTGGTCGTGGATACCCTGCGCGGCAGCAAAAACCAACGTATTCTCAGTCTTGGCTTTGACAAACTCTCGACCTATAATATCATGGCAGACATCAGCGAAAAGCGTATCCGGGATATGATCCATTATCTGACTCTGGAGGGCTTCATTCACATCACCGATGATGAGTACCCTGTTATGCGCTTCGGTCCCCGGGCACGCGATGTGCTTTTTGGCGGAGAGCGCATTGAGATGAAGCTGCCAAAGGAAAAAGAGCCTGCGCCAAAGGCCGCCAAAGAAAAGGCAAAGCCTGCCGCCGGAGCTCTGGAAAATCCCGGGCTTTTCGACCGGCTGCGCAATCTTCGCGGAAAGCTCGCCGCAGAACAGAACGTCCCGGCTTATGTTGTCTTTTCAAACGCTGCCCTCACAGATATGTGCCGCCGTCTGCCCAAAAACAACAGTGAATTCCTTGAAGTTTCTGGCGTGGGCAAGGCCAAGCTTGAGCGCTACGGCGAAGACTTCCTTCAGGAAATCCAGGACTGGCTCAAGGAGCAGGCATAATAAAAAAACAGGTGGCGGCACAAGGCCGCCTCCTGTTTTTTTATAGCTTACTGACCAGATTGTAGATCCGCTCATATTCAAGCATCAGATTATCATATACGCTTAAGAAAGCCTCACAGCTGCTGTCCGCGTTTGCCATCACCACATCGTAATGGCCAATCACCAGATCACAGATTGCCGGGCAGAGCTTGCCTTTTTCGCTCTGCTCTTTTAATACCTCGATGATCTTTTCTTTTGGAAAGGCTTCCTTGTAGCTCCTGCGCTGCCGCAGCGCGCTGAGCACATCGGCAACGGCTACGATCCGCTGACCTTCTGTCAATTCCCCTGCGGACAGCCCCCTGTGATAGCCCAAGCCGTCGAGCTTTTCATGGTGCCGTATCGCGATCTCACAGACATCGTCAGCTACAGCTCCCCGCAGGATATCCTCTGAAATCTGTACATGGGTCTTCATAATCTTCATGGCCTGGGGACTCAGCTTTCCGGGATACTCCAATATTTCAAGGGGAATGGCGATTTTACCCACATCGTGAAGCAGCGCGCCATAATAAATTCTTTGCTTGTCCTCGGCGGAATAGTTCAGAAGGCGGGCAATTTCAACGCTGATTCCCACAGTGGTTACCGTATGGGTAACCGTGTACTCACTTCTGAAGTCGATGGAATACGCCAGCATCTGCAGATAAAGGTCGATATCCGCTGGTGACAGTACCAGCTTTTTCTGAATCTCCTCTATTTCCTGTTCATAGGCGCCGCTGTTTAAACTTTCAATAATCTGGAATTTCGCGTTGGTCTTTAAAAACAGCTCCACATGCTCCGGAGCAAACCGGCTGCCTACCCCATCTGTAATTTCCGCTAAATCAAAAGCCCCGCCGTGGCTCTGCATACTGATGTCTACGCGGTCTGTCAGCTTGATCATCAGAGCAATATCCTTAAAATCACTTTCCACTTTATCATAGCGGTCATAATTCAGATGATGGAACAGAATTGCCTCTGCCTGCTCCTTCAACGGCGACAGATATTTTAAAAACAGGTAGCCGTAAATTGAGTGTTCCCAGACATTGTCTGCCTCAAACTTGACCATCTTGTCAATCTCGTCAGTTTTATACGCGCCGATGTCATGGAAAACACCGAGATTAAAGATTTCAAGCGCTTCCTTTTCGCTGTAGCGTTCACTGTCCCTGAGCATCTGATACAGCATATAGCCGACCCGTTCTCCATGATTCACCAACCGCTCATCCACCAGTCCAAGGGTTTTTCTCACGATCTGAACCGCGTCCCCGCCCTGGATAATATCTGCCCTTCTATCTTCTCCCATTCCTTTTCCCCTCGCAAAGTTTATGGTTCATTATCGCATAAAAATACTTTCTTTTCAATGCTGTAACAAAGCTGAAGCCCGGAGCTGCTTTAAGAAATTTCATTGTGGCAATACCCTGCAGGTGCTATAATTCATAGGTATATAAGCTCATAACTACCAGGAGGTGCACACAATGGCAAACTTTAAAAAAACGCTTATGCCTGAGCAGGCAGAAGCGCTGTTTAAAATACTACAGGAACGTTTTACAAAAAATATGGACCGACACGAAAATCTTGAATGGCAGAAGCTGCGCGTAAAGCTGGAAGAACATCCAGAAAAAATGTGGTCCCTCAACGCCATGGAAGAAACCGGCGGCGAGCCGGATGTTCTTGAATACGATGGTGAAACGGACCGCTACTTTTTTTACGACTGCTCAAAAGAAAGCCCGCCGGGCCGAAGAAAGCTATGCTATGATCAGGAAGCGCTGGAAAGCAGAAAGGTAAACAAGCCTGAAGGCAGTGCTGTAGCCGCCGCGTCTGCCATGGGTATCGAGCTCCTGACAGAAGCCCAATATCATGCATTACAGCAAAAGGGTGAATTTGACACTAAAACCTCCAGCTGGATTTTAACACCGACAGACATAAGAAACCGCGGCGGCGCTCTGTTTTGTGACCGGCGTTATAACCATGTTTTTGTTTACCACAACGGCGCAGAATCCTATTATACTGCAAGAGGATTCCGGGGGCTGCTGCGTGTATAATTTACAGTGTATTTTTTTAATCGCAATTAAAATAAGACCTGTACCAGAAACATGTAGATTACTGTGCCTGCACCAATGCTCAGAAGCGTATTTTTCTTCCATTTATGAAGAACTGTAATACAGAGAATCGCGTAAAAAAGAACAGACCCCAGATACCGGATATAAGCCAGCGGTGTTTTACCGTCAGGGAAAACAAAGAAGGGCACGGGTTAATATTGTTCCAGATATAACAATCAGGACTCATCGCACATCCCAAAAACTAGATATACCTTCCCGCCGCAGTTTTATATTTTTCAAGCACGGATATGCCGTAGAACAGGTGTCTGGCATTTACCATAAGCGTGATGGCCATTAACTATTATCCAAATTAAGGCTGCGTGTTCCCGCTTTATGAAGGGTCACCCATGACCCCCATAAAAAGCGGGATGCCGCTTTCGCTGTCCATGATGAAATAAGCGTAGGGTGAATCCAGAACCAGCTCTACTGGCCCCTTCTGCTCTTCCATCGGCAGGGCTGCCATCTCCATCTCCACCTCTGTGGCTGCGGCGGCCTCTGTTCCGCGTTCATCCACCCTGACTGCGGATTTCTGGATAACCTTTGAGACAAATAAAGGATAACCGTTCATCGTTCCCATTTTAGAAAAATCCGCCTGGTTCCGGTCAAAAATTATCTCAAGCCCCATATCCCTGAGCAGATCACTCATGTCAATTTTATAATCCTGCTCAAATTTTGGCATATAAAGGTTCACGGCCCGTGACTCGGCCCTGGACAACACATTTTTCAGCGTATCTTTCTCAAAAGCAGCGGCAAACTCATGGATATTTTTGCCGTCTGTCGGCCGAATCGCAATAAAGGACTGCCTGTAATTATTGTAAGGGAGTTTGATCCCCTCGGCGTTCTCTGTCTTAATGTACTGCATCCTGTCCTCATACTTGTTCATAAAGGGGTGCTCTACAGTTGTTCCGTCTTCTCTGTAAAATACACGGTCCTCTGTAAGGCTCTCCTCAAAAGGCGTATCCCAGACACCGTTAAAATACAGGGCATTGAGCAAAAGCATGGCGACATCGTTACCAGGCTCTTCATCCAGCATCTGCGGAATCATTCCATTGGTTTTCTCCGATACCCAGTTGTTGACATCATCTGCGGATTCACTGAGGGCCGCTTCAAATATTTCCGCTTCATAAATTTCTTTGGCCGTATTGATAAAATTCTCCCTGGCCTCCAATGTCTCATTAAGCCAGATAGAGTTGGCAATATCCAGTCTTCCCCCATCTTCCGAACGCATTCTGAGCTCTGGGATCAGCTGGGCGCAGGCAGCATTCAACTGGTCTACCGGCATACCGAGCACCAGTTCAAGAGCCTTCTGTGTCTCGGTGTCCGAGCCGTTTGCCGTCATGGCCAGCGCGAAATAGGCTGACGCTGGAGAGATCAGAAAATTGCCTTCCCGGACTTCAGCGCTTTTTGCGTAAAGTCCCGCTGCAAAGTTACTGTACCCTTCACCGCTGCTGATCAGCATGCCGGGCGTAGGCTCCGGCGTAGAGACCGGTGTAAGCACTGCACTCGGCGTCACCTTCCCCTCGTCCTTTTTCCCATTATCCTTTGCCGTACAGGCTGTGAATATTCCAAGCATTATCACAGCCAACAGCACGAAAGCGATTCCTTTTTTCATATTGCTTCTCCTTTACATCATCCTTTTTTCTAATTATACATGATTACCGCCAATAAAAAAAGCAGATTCCCGGTTCGGGTATCTGCCTTTGGCTACAAACGCAGCCCCTTTATATCCTTAATGCGTGATAGAATAACATTACAGCTCATCTCCCGGACGCCTGGCAGGGCGTAGATCACGCGGTTTAAAAATTTTTCTATCTCCTCATTGCCCGCGGCCACGGCGTGGACATGGAGCTTGCTCCTGCCTGACACCTGATAAATCTGGGTGACCAGATCATTTTGGTTCAGAATATCCACCACCTCCGCAAATCGGCCGGGCTCCATTTCCAGCTCAAAATAACAGGAGATGGCTCCACTGATCTTCTGGGGGTTGATAATAGTCGTATACTCCTCGATAATTCCCCTGTCCTCAAGCGCGCTGATTCTAGCCTTAACTGCTACCCGGGACAGCCCAACGGCCTCCCCGATATCTGAATAGGACATCCGCGCGTTCTTAATGAGCAGATTTATAATCTGCTGGTCTGTTTCATCTAATCCGCTTAAAAACATGCTGTTTCTCCCTCTCGAAATGTTTGTTTTATCTTACCGCGTTTCATAACAAAAGGCAACCCTTTCTTTTTGTAAGTTTTTCTTTGACTTTTTGATGCTTAGGAAATATAATGTTTACAAATAGTAATTTAAATATTTCGAATCGAAAGGATAAGCTTGTTATGCAAAGAGACCTGACTTCTGGAAGCGTCACAAAGGGAATGCTGTTGTTCGCCGGCCCCATGATTCTCGGCAATCTGCTTCAGCAGCTTTATAATGTGGCGGATACCCTCATCGTCGGCCAGTTTCTCGGTGCGGGTCCACTGGCGGCGGTAGGTTCCTCCTTTACCCTCATGGTATTTTTAACTTCCATTATTCTGGGACTGTGCATGGGCAGCAGCGTTGTTTTTTCCATGCTCTACGGCGCAAAACGCGAGGATGACCTGAAAACCAGTTTTTTTATCGCCTTTGTATTCATCGCCGCTGTTACTCTTATGATCAATACTCTGGCCTTTGCCTTTATTGATCCTTTGCTGCGGGTGCTGCAGATCCCCACCGCTATCCTGGAAGACACCCGGGCCTATCTGCTCATTATCTTCGGTGGTATTGGCTTTACCTTTATCTATAATTACTTTGCCTCCCTGCTCCGGGGCATTGGCAACTCTGTGGTGCCGCTGGTCTTTCTGGCCGTTTCAGCTATTTTAAACATTGTGCTTGATCTTGTTCTGATTTTGCGCTTTAATATGGGCGTTTCTGGCGCAGCGCTGGCGACCATCACAGCACAGGGTGTCTCGGCGGTTTCCATTGGTATCTACAGCTTTCTGAAAATTCCGGCGCTCCGTCTGAAATGCACACATCTCCGGTTTGACCGGGCCATTGTACAGGATGTTGTGCAGTACTCCCTGCTGACCTGTGTCCAGCAGTCCATCATGAACTTCGGCATTCTCATGATCCAGGGGCTGGTCAACAGCTTTGGCGTATCGGTTATGGCAGCATTTGCCGCGGCGGTAAAGATCGATTCCTTTGCCTACATGCCGGTACAGGACTTTGGCAATGCATTTTCCACCTATATTGCCCAGAACTACGGTGCAGGAAAGGCTGACCGCATCCAGAAAGGCATCCGCTGCGCAATACTGACAGCGCTTGTATTCTGCCTCTTTATCTCTGTTATTGTCTTCTTTTTCGGCAGCTCCCTGATGCTGATCTTTGTAAGGCCAGAGGAGACAGAAATCATCGCTATCGGTACTGGCTATTTAAAAATCGAGGGTGCCTGCTACTGCGGCATCGGCTGTCTTTTCCTGCTCTACGGCCTTTACCGGGGCATTGGCCGTCCTGGTATTTCCGTGGTGCTCACAGTGATCTCCCTCGGCACACGGGTGGCGCTGGCCTACCTTCTGGCCCCGCTTCCCGCCGTCGGCCTCCTGGGAATCTGGTGGGCCATTCCCATTGGCTGGTTTTTAGCCGATATTACAGGGCTTCTCTACTGGCGATTCCGGCACAGGCAGCTCATGCCCGGATAAAAAACACCGAACCACAAAAAAGCGGCTCGGTGTTTTTGTTTTACAGAATAATATTCTGCTGTTCTCCTGTCATCCAGGTTTCAATATTTTTGAAGACAATATCTGCCCGGATTTTCATCGACTCTTTGCTGGCAAAGGCGATGTGCGGCGTAATGATGGTATGCTTTGCCTTGAGCAGCGGATGCTCTGCCGGAAAGGGCGGTTCCATTTCCAGAACGTCGATGCCGGCTCCGGCAATTTTATCACTGTTCAGCGCGTCGGCCAGTGCCTGTGAATCGACAACCGGCCCTCTTGCAGCATTGATCAGGTAAGCGGTGGGTTTCATGTAAGCGATGGTTTCAGCATTAATCATCCCCCGCGACTGTTCTGTCAGCGGGCAATGGAGTGTCACGATATCGGCCTGCTCAAGCATTTCCTTTAAGGGCATGTAGGTGATGTAATCTGGCTTGTTTTTGCCGCTGCCAAAGCCATTGTAGGCGATAATTTTACAGCCAAAGGCCCGGCACAGCTCGGCGGTGCGGCTTCCAATGGCTCCGGTACCGATAATCCCAACGGTTTTTCCCTTGAGCTCACTGCCCACCAGGCCATCCTTGGTTTTCCCACCACGGGCGCGGGCATCCATCTGAGGGACGTTGCGCAGCAGGGAAAGCATCATTTCGATGGCCAGCTCAGCGACAGACTCGTTGGAGTAGCCCGAGGCGTTGCTGACTGCCACGCCCTTTCTTTTAGCGGCTTCCAGGTCCACATGATCTACCCCGGTAAAGGCGACATCAATATATTTAAGATGATCACAGGCTTCGATCACTTCACCCTTCAACGGCATGTTGGCAATCATCAGGACATCGGCGTCCTTTGCCTCTTCAATCAGGACCTGCGGATCGTCATTTCGCTCATAGGCTTTAAAGCTGTGGCCTGCTTCTGTCAGGGGCTTTACCAGATCTTCCAGCGTTTCGCTGTCAACGGCCAGGGATTCTAATAATACAATGTTCATGGTAATTCCTTCTTTCTGGATCAATTATTACCCATAGTGTACCCCTAAACGCCGTAAAAATCAATGGTCTGACCAGTCTTATTGTCCGTCTTACTCCGCTGCAAAGACAAAGTGTCCCGGCGACACCTCATGCCAGACCGGCTGGCCCCCGCCCCTCTCAGGCTGATACCCGGCATGGCTGTGGTTCTTGGCCGCTCTGGGGTCCGGAACGGGGATGGCCTCGATCAGGCTTTGGGTATAGGGGTGTACCGGATGGCTGAACAGCTCCTTTCCCGGCGCCAGCTCCACCAGCCTGCCGCGGTGCATTACGCCGATACGGTCACTGATATAGCGCACCATTGCCAGGTCATGGGCGATAAACAGACAGGTCAGGCGGCATTCCTCCTGCAGCTTTTTAAAAAGGTTCACGATCTGCGCCTGGATGGAGACATCGAGAGAAGCGATGGGCTCATCGGCGATGATCAGCTTTGGATTTAAGGCCAGCGCCCGGGCGATGCAGGCCCGCTGAAGCTGACCGCCGGAAAACTCCGAAGGATAGCGGTCCATCACACTGCTGCTGAGTCCAGTGAGAGCCATGAGCTCTGCTGCTTTTTCCCGAAGCGCTTTTTTTCCTGCTTTTCTGCTGCGTATCCTGAAGGGCTCGGCGATGATTTCACCAATGGTCATGCGGGTGTTGACCGCTGACGCTGCGTCCTGGAAAATCATCTGCATTTCTCCGGTGATGCGGCTGCGGTTTTTCCTGTAGACAGATTTATCTGAAATTTCCATTCCATCAAAGCAGACGGAGCCATCAGTCGGCTCAAAAAGGTGCATCAGCGCCTTACCCGTTGTCGATTTCCCTGAGCCGCTCTCTCCCACCAGTCCAAAGATTTCGCCTTTGAGTATATCAAAAGAAACGCCGTCCACTGCCTTGACGGTGGTGTGCCTGTCCAGCCTGTAATATTTTTTAAGGTTCCGGATTTCAACCAGCTTTTTCTCATTCATCGAAAGTCCTCCTGCCGCTTGATGACCCGGCCGTTTTTCACCCGCACAGGCGGCTCAATCCTGGGAGCCCGCGGGTCCAGCAGCCAGGTTGCCGCGTAGTGTGTATCGGATACTTTAAACACAGGCGGCGCTTCCTCATAGTCGATGGCCAGCGCATAGGGATTTCGCGGCGCAAAAGCGTCCCCTCTGGGCGGGTTGATCAAATCCGGCGGTGTACCCGGGATGGGGTTCAGGGTTTCCTCATCACCGTCAGTGGAGGGCAGCGATGACAGCAGCCCCCAGGTATATGGGTGACGTGGGTCATAAAAAATATCGTCGGCAGTCCCCAACTCTGCCAGCTTGCCGGCATACATCACGGCTACCCGGTCTGCGACTCTTGCCACAACTCCCAGGTCATGGGTGATAAACAGGATTGCCACGCCTGTCCGCTTCTGTATTTCTTTAAGCAGCTCCAGTATCTGGGACTGGATGGTAACGTCCAGCGCGGTGGTCGGCTCATCGGCAATCAAAACATCCGGGCCGCATGCCAGCGCCATGGCAATGACACTTCTTTGAAGCATGCCTCCTGAAAAATGGTGGGGATACTGGTCAAAACGTTTTTCCGCCGCGTCGATGCCCACCTGCTTCATCAGCGAAACGGCCCGCTCTCTCGCTTCTGCCCGTCCGACCTTCTGGTGTGCTCTTACCGCCTCCACAATCTGGCTGCCAATGGACATGGTCGGGTTTAAGGAGGATACCGGGTCCTGGAAAATCATGGAGATTTCCTTTCCCCGAACCGTTTCCAGCTCTTTCTCTGAAAGCCCTGCGAGATCTCTGCCTTTAAAAAGAATTTCGCCGCCGGCTACCTCTGCCCTTACCGGCAGAATCCCCAGAATACTTTTACAGAACACAGACTTTCCACAGCCCGATTCTCCCACAATGGCCAGGGTCTCCCCGGGCTCCAGTGACAGGCTCACGTCCCGCACTGCGTGAACATCGCCCTGATCTGTGGCGATATTGACAGACAGATTTTTAATCTCCAGTAGTGTTGTCATCCTATACTCCCCTCAACGAAAAATGCAGAAAGGAGAACTGAGGTTTTTTCAAGTGTCCTCAATTCTCCAATTTCAGCTTAGTTTAAAGTCCAGTCCGCAATATTCCAGAAAATACCAACGCCGTGATGGCCTAAAATGGTGTCCGGGGTAATCCCCTGAATATTGGCCTTGGCCACATAGATGGCGTCCACATAGGCGATGAAGGTATAAGGCATGTCCTTTGTCAGTTCTTCCTGGAAAGCCTTGTAGTACTCCATTCTCTGCGCATCATTGTCTGTTTCGCGGGCCTTCTGGAGCAGCTCATCCACCTTGGGATTAGAGTAGCCGCTGTAATTTGAGCCCTTGTCTGTCCCAAAAACCTTGTAGGTGTGATCATCCGGGTCAAAGGGGCTTCCCCAGCCGATGAGATAGGTTTCCTGACCCGCCCAGTCGGTCTCAGCGTTGACGGAAACCGTGGCGTCCACGCCGATATCCTTCAGATTCTGGGCCGCGACATTGGCGATATCCACACGCACCTGGTCGCCTTCTGCTATGTTGATTTTAAAGGCCAGGCGGGTTCCGTTCTTCTCATAGACGCCGTCGCTGCCTTTTTTCCATCCGGCGGCCTCCAGCATTTCCTGAGCTTTTGCCGGATTATAATCAAATTTTTCGATGTCCGGGTTGTTGTAAGACCCTGCCTGAAGCGGTGAGTAGGCCAGCTGTCCCTCACCCAGCAGCACGGAATCAATGATGGCCTGGCGGTCGATGGCGTAGCTCAGGGCATTTGGCAGCTCACGGTTGTTTTTAAACAGGTCATTGTTAAAATTATACATAATTCCACGGTAGTCAGCGGTCTTCATATCGTAAATTTTAAATTCATCGTTGCCCTCAAACTGTTTGGCATCGTTCGGCGGTACCTGGGCCATGTCCAACTCGCCGGATTTCAGCTGCATGGCACGGGCTTTGGTGTCCTCGACAATTTTGAAAATGACCTTGTCGATTTTTGGCGCGCCCGCGTAGTAATTGTCGAATTTTTCCATGGTAATGCTCTGGCCTTCATCCCAGGATACCAGCTTGTAAGGGCCGGTGCCAATGGGTTTGCGGTTAAAATCATCCGTTGCCAGGTTCTTGCCCTCCAGCAAGTGTGCCGGCAGGATACCGATGGTCAGGTAATCCAGCATGGCAACGTTTGGCGCTTTAAGGGAAATTTTGACGGTTTTGTCATCCGGCACTTCAATTTTTGTGATGTCCTCATAGTTTGAGGCAATTTCCGAAGCATTGTCCGGATTCATAATTGCTTCGAGGGTAAACTTGACATCATTGGCGGTAAACTTCTCACCGTCCTGCCAGGTAATACCATCCCGAATGTGGAAGGTGTAGGTATTATCCGCCGCGTCCCAGTCCCAGCTCTCTGCCATTCCCGGAACGACCTTGTCATTTTCATCGTGGGCGGTCAGGCCAGCAAACAGAAGCAGGTTGATTTCGCCGTGCTCATACAGCGCCGGATTGATGGCTGTGTAATCCTGGCTGCCATATACCAGCGTATTGCCGTCCTTCGCGTCTGAGTCGGCGGCCTTATTGCCGCAGCCTGCAAATACTGTCGCTGTCATCGCCAGAGCGATGCCCAGCGCCAGCAGCTTTTTCATTTTTTTCATTTCTTTCTCCTTTTATTTTTATAACAGCCTCCGCTGTTTTAAACTAAATTTCCCGCATACCGCGGTTGTTACGCTTACGGATATAATTTCCGATATCCGTAATACAGACCAGTGTCACCACCAGGAAAAGCCCTGGTATCAGAATAATCCACCAGTCATTTGATAAAAGCGCCTGATCGGCGTTTGACAGCATGCTCCCCCAGGAAATAACCTCAACGGGGAGCCCGATGCCCAGAAAGCTCAGCGTTGCCTCTGTCCCGATGGCCGCGCCGATATTTGTGACGACCATGAACATAATGGACGATACAAAGTTTGGCAGCAGATGCCGCCTCAAAATATAGAAGAAGCCTCCGTCCATTGTTTTTGCTGCCAGAATATAATCCGCATTGCGGATCTGCCTGACCTCGCTGCGCACAATTTTTGAAATGTTCATCCAACTGGTAATACCAATGACAAAGGCAATGGTCAGGGGGCCTGTCTGTCCGATGATGGCCTGGATAAAAATGACGATCAAAATGGACGGTATACTCAAAATAATTTCCGTAAGCCGCATCATTCCGTCGTCAACCCACTCGCTTGAAAGGCCGCTGATACTGCCGTAAACAACGGCGATCAGCGTTGAGAGCCCCGTGGCCGCCAGGCCGATAAACAGAGATATGCGCCCGCCGTACCAGATCATGGAAAAAATATCCCGCCCCATCATATCTGTGCCAAAATAAAACTGACCGTCTGGCGGTACTGCCCGGTTTGCCAGATCCATATAGGTCGGGTCATGGTTCATGACTGCCTCACAGAATACACATCCCAGAACAATGGCGGCCAGGAGCGTAACTGCCGCAAAGGGCATGCCCTTCAGGCGTTCCAGACGTCCTTTGGCAGGAGGCACTGCCGCCTGCTCCATCGACTTGTAGTCTGGCCCAACCATTTCAAAGGCTTCGCTTTTCACAGGAGCTCACCCCTTTCGTGCTTCATGCGCGGGTCAATCTTATCATTGATGATCTGAGCGACCATATTTGAAAACACCACCACAATACCGGTCAGCAGACACAATACCATGAGCATGTTGTAATCGTGGTATTTCGCGCTCTCAAAGCTCAGCGTTCCCAGCCCCGGGTAAGAAAAAACCTTTTCAACCACGTAGGTTCCCCCGATGATATGCGGTACTGAGATGGCCATAATGCTGATAAAGGTCGGCATGATGTTGCGCAGGCAGTGCCGCCATACAATCTGCCGCCGGGTCATTCCCTTTGTCTTGCAGAGCAGCACATAATCCTTGCGCAGCTCTTCCAGCATCCGGTTGCGCACCATGTAGGTGTAGTACCAGAGATGTCCCAGAATCATGACGGCCAGCGGCAGAATCAAGTGCACGGCCCGGCTGGCGATGTTGTCCGACTGCCCCATGGCGTAGGCCCCGCTGGAGGGTAAAAGCTCCAGATTAATGCTGAATACCAGTATGAGAACCAGCGCCACCCAGAAAGAGGGAATGCAGTTGATAATCGTCCCGACTTTGCAGATTATCCGGTCCACAGGCGAGTCCTCGTGCATGGAACAGAAAACGCCCAGTACCAGCGCAAACGCGAAGGTCAGAATATAAGACAAGCCGCCCAAAATCAGCGTATTTGCCCAGACACCCTCAATGACTCCCATGACATCCTGCTTATACTTAAAGGATATGCCAAAATCACCATGAAAAGCCTCTCCAACCCAGATACCATACTGAACCCATATCGGCTCATTTAACCCTAGTTTTTCCCTGGCCTTTTCCTGCTGCTCAACACTCATGCGCTCAACACTCTCGCCGTAATATGCCCGAAGGGGATCTCCCGGCGACAGTCTTGCCATATAAAACACAATCAATGACAGTAAAAATATTACCAGCACAAACTGCAGTATTTTTTTCAAAAAATAAACCAGATTATTTCTTAATCGTACTCCAATACCTGTTCTCCCCCGTTCTACTCCATATAAAGGCAGCAAAAAAGCCATGAAACCCGTCCGCGCCTTCAGCGCAAAACGAACCTTCATGGCTCTGTTATCTCTATTAATTGATTTGCACGGTTAATATACCATGAAAAATATTTGGTGTCAACAAGTATATACGGGCAATGCCTCTTTTTTGAAAACGCCCTCTCAAATTGCCGCCGCGCCGTATTTTCAGAAAGATTTGAGAGGATTCCAGAGAAAATATTGGTGTTTCGGCGCTGCGGCTTCTATATAAAATCCCATAGGGATGATATAAGCTTTATTCTGGCACGACCATTTTATAGCCATTAATGGTACCGATGCACACAGGCATCTGGTAAACCTCGCCGATACATTCGCAGGTCATGACCTCCTGACCGCCGTAAGCGTGGACATTGCCGTCCTTTAAAAAGAGGAACCGGTCGCAGTATCTGAGCGCCATGTTGAGGTCGTGGATGACGATGATCACCGCGATATTCTTAGAATGGCAGATCCTCTGAACCAGCCCCAGCACCTCCAGCTGGTTTTTTAAATCCAGGCTGCTGGTCGGCTCATCGAGGAGCAGGACCTTGGGCTCCTGAGCCAACGCCCGGGCGATCATTACCTTTTGCAGCTCCCCGCCGCTCAGCTCATCCAGATAGCGGACGGCAAATTCGTCGAGGTGCATCTGGCTGATCACACTGGATACGACCGCCTCGTCCTCCCGGGTGACCCCCCATTTGATAAAGGGAATCCTGCCCAGCATCACGGCCTCAAAAACCGTGATCCGGTTATTGTCATTCTTCTGCGCCACAAAGGCCATATGCTTTGCGATCTCCCCCTGCTTCATGGCCGTGATTTCCAACGCGTCCACGCACACCACTCCCTTGTTAGGCGAGAGGATACGGTTCAGGCATTTGAGCATCGTGCTCTTTCCCGCGCCGTTATTGCCCAGAATGGCAATGCAGTGCCCGTCCTCCACGTCAAATGAGATTTGGTCAATAATTTTCCGGCTGGTGTTATAACCAAATACAAGATCCTTAACCTGTATCATTGCTTTGTGCCTCCTTTGAATAAAAGATACAGAAACAACGGCGCGCCGAGAAATGAGGTGATGGCGCCAATGGGTAAAACGACCGGCGCGATGATCACTCTTGCCAGCACATCGCCCAGCAGCAGCAGCACAGCCCCGGCCATGGCGGAGGCTGGCAGCAGCCAGCAGTAATTATTGCCCAGAAACCGCCGCATAATATGCGGCGCGACCAGACCGATAAAATTGATGATCCCGATAAAAGACACGATCACCGCCGCAGTCAGGGCACAGACCAGCATGTTGATAATCCTGGACCGTGCCACATTGACACCCAGGCTGGCGGCTGTCTGTTCCCCGCTCTCCATGGCGTTGTAATGCCATCGGTTAAACAGAAAATAAACCAGTGTGATGACCACCACCACGGCGATGATCCGCACCTCCTTCCATCCCGTGCGCCCCAGATCGCCAAAGGTCCAGAAAACCACAGAAGCCAGCTGGACATCATCGGCAAAATACTGGAGCAGCGTCGTCGCTCCGGTAAACATGGCGCTGAGCGCCACACCACAGAGCACCATGGCTTCCGGTGTAATCCTGCGGAACCGGGAGAGCACCAAAATCATAACCGAAGCGCTGATGCTGCCGCCAAAAGCGCAGATGGTGATGAGATAGGGATTATTAAAGCTCATGTTGGCCGCGCTGCTTCCCTGCACACCGGCGCCCAGAACAATGATGGCAAAGGCAGCGCCGAAGCCCGCGCCCTGGGAAATACCAAGGGTGGTGGTGTCTGCCAGAGGGTTTTTCAGAATCCCCTGGAGCACCGCTCCGGTTACGCCGAGGCCCACACCGCTCAGCACAGCTGTCAGGATGCGCGGCAGCCGGATATTCCACATGACCATATTATTCTGCTTTGTCGACTGACCGCCAATGGCCTTTACAATATCGCCCATGCTTAAATCCGAGGAACCCGCTCTCAACGAAAACAGCATTGCCATCATCAGAATAATTCCAAGCAGTGCTAAAACCACAATATTCCTTTTTTTAAGCGCCTGATAATCCTTAATCTCTGATTTCTCCGCTCCGGTCATTTTAACTATTCTCCCAGTGTAATTGGCCTGAAATTAAGGCCCGCGTCCTTAAGCTTCTGGCTGTAAGGCACGCCCAGCATTTTTTCTGTGATCTCATCGGTTTTTTTCGCAATGTCCACATCCGCAAAGGCTTCTGGATAGACTACGCATCCCACGTAATAGGCGTTGGCCAGAGCCAGCTCGGTATTTGTTCCGTTAAAACGGTAGGCTACCTGAGAATAAACCTTTTTATCCTGCACTGCCTTCAGCTCGTTATAAAAATCTGGCCTCACCGCGTAATCATCCTTGACCAGTTTCAGATTGCCCGCATCTAAAAACAGATAGTCAGCGTTCCACTTGAGAATCTGCTCGAGATCAACATCAAAAGCGCCCTTTTTGCCCGTTTCATCCGCTACGTTTGTAATGCCAAGTGCTGAAAACGGCGGGTAGCCCGCCTCAGTCCCCTCAATGCCGTGGGCACCCTTGAAGGACACAGCGCCGCAGTAGGCTGTCGGTATTTTATCCTGCGGGATATCTCCAGTACGGCTCTTTAAATCCTCGGCCACCGATTTCATATAATCCACAACCTCCTGGCTGCGCTCCTGTTTTCCCAGGACATCTCCCACCAAATTCAGAGCGTTATAAATCTCATCGTCAAAAACCTTATCGGTGACCGGCATGGTCACAACCGGTATCCCTGTTTTATTCTGAAGGTCGTCAGCAGACTTGCCGTCATTGGAGGTGATGATCACATCCGGCGCTGCTTTCATAAGCTCTTCCTCATAGGGTGTGCCGCTGTCTCCAATGACCGGCAGCTTTTTAAGCTCCTCCTGGTAAGCGTAGCTGGCCGCCTTGGTTACCGGCACATCCAGATCATTCTGCTCCACGCCGGCCAGCTGGTCCACGCCGCCGTCATACAAAATATAACGCAGCGCGCCCACCCCAAGAGGCGCCACTTTTTTGACCTCGGAGGGAATCATCACCACACGCCCTGCGGCGTCGGTAACTTCCCGCGTGCCCTCTGCTGCGCCGCTCCCGGTGTTTCCACCGCTGCATCCCGCTAAAAGCAGTGCCGCCAGTAAAACGCCGGTTAGCGCCTGACCCAGTCTCTTTTTCATTTTCATTGCTTTCCTCCTGTCTACCAGCCTCTGTTATAGGGCTTAAAACAGTCCTCACAGACTTTTTTGCCTTCCTGCAAATGCATTTTGTGCTCTGGCGCGCCCTCGCCGCAGAGCTCACAGTATATGGTATTAAAAATGCGTGCTTTCTCCGGCAAATCAAAATCCGGCACCGAAAACTCAAAGATTTCCTCTACCGGCGCATCCAGAAGATAGTGCATGTAAGTTTCCCTGTCCATCTCATGGTTTTTAGGCTTCATACACATCCGTATCTTTTCCCCGGTCGTCCGGTTAAAAAACGAAAAGGCCTGCTTTCCAGTTCCTCGGTACAAAAGATTCCCTTTTCCCATTGTGCAGCTGAGAATCGCCTGAACCCCATCGACGCCGCAGGCGTCATTCTCAGTTACACAGACAATTTCCTCATCCTCAGACTGGCCGATCCCAAGCTTTAAAACAGCCGCTTCACTCGCTTTAACGCCAATGGCCAGTCCCGGACAGGCATGCCCGTGAAACGCCACTGCTTTTTCCCACAATTCTTGATTCATTTCTTCCTCCAGTTTTTATAATTCTGTATAAATGCGCGTGTCAAACGCTGCCATGGACTTATGAATCACATCATTCTCCAGAATGCCCGCTTCAAAAAACAAAAAACGGAAAACTCACAGAGCTTTCCGCTATGTTCAGACTGGTTCATCCAGCCTTGTATATACATGTAATCCATTTACTTAAATCATACAGGATTGTCCCTTAATTGTCAAGCCGTGTTTTTTATTTTTCTACTTGCATTCTTTTCATTTTTATAATAGAATGAAAACAAATAAAGTGGACAACAAACCGGTAAGGTGGTGATTTCTTGAAGGAAATCTCTGTTTTGCCGGTTTTTTTGTTTCTTCAGGAGGTAATATTATGAACCACTCACAAACCAAAAATCTTGTCGGCACAGCCCTCTGCATCGCACTTGGGCTTATACTTCCTCAGGTTTTCCACCTCATTGGTGCAGGGCCTGTCTTTCTCCCCATGCACATCCCTGTGCTGCTTTGCGGCCTGTGCTTCGGCTGGCCCTTTGGCCTGGTCTGCGGCGCTGTCACACCGCTTCTGTCCTCTGTTATGACCGGTATGCCCCCTCTTTTCCCCACCGGTACCGCCATGGTTTTTGAACTGGCCGCCTATGGCGCCTTATCCGGAATTCTATACCGGAAGCTCCGGAAAAACATTTACATTTCACTCATCGCCGCCATGGTTGGCGGCCGCGTAGTCGCCGGTCTCGCCTCAGCAATTTTTTACGGCGTCGCGGGAAAGGCCTATGGTTTTCAGATTTTTCTGACTGGTGCTTTTGTCACAGGACTCCCTGGAATTATTTTGCAGATCCTGATCGTTCCAATTCTTGTTATCGGGCTGGAAAAAGCTATGGTCATATCCAAACCCACAATTTCGAAAGTGTAGGTCTGCCATGAATATTGAAACGACAAAAATCTATTTTGACAACCTTGCTGAAAACTGGGATGACCTGTGCCATCATGACGCGAAAAAGATTGATACAATTGTCAGCCTTGCCCAACTGCCCGAGAACAGCCGGATTCTGGATATCGCCACAGGAACAGGGGTATTGATTCCCCGCCTGCTGGATGCAAACCCACAGGAAATCGTCGCCATTGATCTCTCAAGCCAGATGCTTGCCGTAGCCCGGAAAAAACACCCCGACCCGCGGGTTCACTTCCAGTCTGAAGATTTCTATTGCTTTGAGGATGACAGCTTTGATTTTGCAGTGGCCTACAGCGCTTATCCCCACTTTGAGAATAAATCGCTTTTCTGCGACCGGCTTTCAGCCTGCCTGAAACCCGGCGGACGTTTTATGATCGCCCACAGCGAGAGCCGGGAAACCATCAACGGCCGGCATTCCGGTCAGGAGGTCCGCAAGGTTTCGACCGGTCTCAGAGATGCGCAGTCCGAAAGCCAGATTTTTTCTTCTGCTTTCAATATGGACATTGCCGTCGATACTGCAGCGTTTTATATTCTTTCAGGAACCAAAAAATAAAAAAAGCGCCGGCGTGATCAACTGCGCCGGCGCGGTTTTATTCAACCGGGTCGTGGCTTAAAAGGTATATCGTTAAAATTTCCTGAGCAAACTTGGCCTTTTCAGGCGAGCAACATTCCAGAAGCTCCAGAAGCTCTGTATATTTGACACCTTTATATTCTTTGGGACCGTACAAAATAGCGTCCGAAGACATTTTTAAAACATTACAGAAGCGGTTCAGACTTTTCAGCGAAAATCCCTTTGTTCCGAGTTCAATATCCGCCAGAAAGGTCGGTGTAATTCCAATTTTACGGGCCAGCTCATCACGTGACATGTTTAAAAAAGTACGCTGCTTCCGAATCCGTTGGCCGATCTCTTTATGATTGATTTCATTCATATGATTCCTCTCCCTTAATTTTTAATTTTCCCTATAAATCATTATATACTCTCACCGGATCGTTTGCAAGCGTTTATTATTTATTATACTTTTATTTAATGCAGGGTTTTTCTTTTTTATTTTCAGAAAATAAAAAGCGGCTGCCCCCTCGGCCGCCGCTTTTTATTAGATATCCAATCTCTCTATCAAAAAGAGTACATCTGCTCCACCAGGTACCCATTTCAACCCACTTTGTTGATTTATACATCATTTTACTTACTTCTTTTTTTATATTATAAACATTTTTTTGAAAAGTTCAATATTATATTCAAAAAATTTGATTTTCATTATGCCACTCTGTTGCTTTGTTTGACTATTCACAATAAACATAAAAAAGCAGGCATAACGCCTGCTTTTAGTTTATTCATATCTGCCATATGTCTTGGCGACCTCAACCATGGTTTTCGCGTGCTCAAAATCCATCTGCGCTGGATATTCACAGCCGGTTGCCAGTACAAAGCCACCATCCTTCTTATAAACATCAATCTGTTCCCTGCACTGTTTAATCAGATCTTCCTTGCTGGTGACCATCAGCTCTCCGGGATCAATATGTCCCAGCAGGGTAGTCTGGTGACCATATTTTTCCTTGAGCTCTTCCATGCTTTCACAGTCATCCGGCAGATACAGGAAGGAGATCAGTTCAGGGTGCATCCGTTTGATCTGAACGTCGAAATAAATGCCATCGCCGCAATTGTGGATCATGACCATCTTTCCCGCATCGTGCACCAGCTCTGCCAGTTCTTCGATATACGGCCCTTCAAAATCATCCCACATTTCCTTGCGCATGATGGTTTTAGATGAAAAAAGGGTATCAAACATAATCGCGTCTGCTCCGGCTTCGATTAATGCCCTGCAATATTCTTTGAGCGTGTCGGTAATGGTTCTGAGGGCTTTGTGCACTTTTTCGGGATACATAATCAAATCCATAAACATATAGTCATGTCCCCGGAGCATGCCGAGAATCCCCAGCGGGCCAAAAACAAAGGCCACAATCGGCTTGGTTTCTCCCCTGGCATCCACAAGCTTTTTAGTCATTCGGATCATTTCACTCATGCGCGGCGTCTCCCTGGGGTTGATCACTGGCAGTGTTTCATAATCATTTTCTGATTTCAAAAAGAAATCATTGTGGTCCGGGCAGGCTGCCTGATCTTCGTAATAGATCATCTTCATACCCCAGTCTGCTGCCTCCACAGACAGGTCTACCAGCGTACAGATGCAGTCCACATCCAGCAGATCAGTCGCTTTGATAATGGATTCGGCGCACTTATCTGCATCCTTTGTCCATTCTTCATAGTTACAGCCAATGGTCTGCCGCGACGCGCTGTTGATAAGCGGGTATACCGGCACATGGTCTGCTTCCTTGTGCTGAAGAGTCAGCGTCATTCTTTCTCTCGAATTCATTCTCACATTTCTCCTTGTTCTTTTTGTTTTAGAAATAAAAACTCTAGTCCTTATGAGACTATTATAAGCCCGGCGTTTTTTTAAGTATTGTTTTTAAACCGGTATTTTTGTAAAAAAGCAAGCGATTTCAAGCGCTGCCTCAGCATACTTTTTTCAGAAAAAACACATTTTTGGTAATCTTTTATGCTTTTTTGCACTCTTTTAGCTGATTTTACTTAAAGCTTTTATTCATTTTCAAAATATGCTATTCTAAACACAAAGAAAAGGAGAATATCATGAATACTTTACCGAAGCTTTTCCTTTTTTCAGGCTTTCTGGGCTCAGGGAAAACGACCCTGCTCAACCTTACGGCCCGTTATCTGACTGAAAAAGGGTACAAAATTGCCATGATCATCAACGAGGCTGGAGAAACCGGCGTTGATAACCTGTATATGAAGAAAAAAGGCTATACGGTCAAGGAGCTCTTTGGCGGCTGCATCTGCTGTACACTGGCCCAAAACCTTAAGGAAATGGTTCTGGATTTAAGTGAACATTACAGCCTTAAAGCCATCCTCATGGAGCCCTCTGGCACCGCCAGCCCAAAAGCCCTTTATAAACCGCTGTGTCAGGCCGGCTATACAGGAGATTCCATCCACCACATTTCTATTCTCGATCCTCTGCGGACTGAAATGTTTCTCTCCGTACTGGAGCCGCTCCTTGAAGAATCCCTTCCTCTGGCGGAAGGCATCGTCCAAAATAAAATCGACGCAGCAACTCCCGAGATGCTGCGTTTTTCCGATGAAATCCGAAACCGCTTTAACAGGGCCGCTCCGGTATACCGCATGAATTTACTGGAAGGGCTTTCTGATACTTATTGCGGCTATCTGGATAGTGTGTTTTCTGCGGAGGCATCCTCCTGAAAACCTGCCGGAAAAGTCATATTGGGATAAACCCGCTTCATGAGCCCATCAGGATATTTCTGATCAATCAGAACTGCTGCGGTATTTGACGCAGGGACTCCTCTTGTCCTTTCGGACCATCTCGCCACAGCCAGGCCGGAAACCGCCATGTTAACGATCATAAAGATTACCAGTATCCAGGTCAGGCGGATACCTGTCTTTTTGGGGATTCGTTCAACCCCTCTTGACAGCAGGGGATAAAAAACCTGTATCCACAGAAGCCCAAGGGCCCCCCAGAAAAAGGCGAACATAAGATTTGTTCTCCCGTTAAGGTTCATAAAAGTACCGCTGTATTCCCATGACAATGTGCCAAAGCTCACCTCCTGCACCAGGCTGCAGAGATATTCAACACTGCCGCCCAGCAGCATACTGCCCAAAAATATCCATAGGGGCCCTTTTTTAGAAATCCGCTGAAGTCCAAGTGTCAGCGCCACAGCCCCAAAGCCATATACAGGGTTGAAAGGCCCATACAGAACGCCGCTGCGGCTCTCGATACAGGAGCGTGTCCAGTAACACCAGAGGGTTTCCACCACCACCCCCAGAACACAGCCCAGCAGAAAAATCCAAAACAGCTTGTAAAAACACAGTCCCCGCGCAAAGCCGCTTTCATCCGTTTCTTCCGAAGCTGTCCAATATTTAAAGGTTCTTTTTAGTGTCTGGATCATTGTCTTGGCCTCCCTTGTTTTATAGCTTTATTGTACGCTCAAAAAATAAAGAAAGACCTACTCAATTTCTTAAGAATTATTAAATTAATGTTTAAGCAAAAAAACCGCTGCCTGAAAAGCAGCGGTTTTTTAAAAACTTATATGAATTTTCGTATTTCCCTTAGCACGACTTCCATTTCCAGAGGCTTTGCCAGATGACTGTTCATTCCTGCTTCCCGGGTCGCCTTAACGTCTTCCGTAAAGGCATTGGCTGTCATAGCTAAAATTGGGATTGTGGCAGCATCCGGCCGTTCAAGCTTCCGGATCGCTTTGGTAGCCTCCAGGCCGTCCATCACCGGCATCCGCACATCCATCAGGATCATATCATAATAGCCCTCAGGAGAATTTGAAAAACGGCAGACCGCGCTCTCTCCATCCTCCTCAGTCTCAATATCAAAGCCCTCCATGCCAAAAAGGATTTCAGCAATTTCCAGATTCAGCGGATTATCCTCTACAATCAAAAGCCGTTTGCCTTCAAACCCGCCTTTTGTTTTTTCCGGATCCGCAGTCTTCTTGTTTTCGGAGGAAGCCTCTGGCCAGTTCCCTTCTTCCTGGACAAAGGGCAGCTCAACTGTAAAGCAGGTTCCTTTACCCAGTTCACTGGAGATGGAAATACTCCCGCCCATCAGGTGCACAAGGTTCCGGGTAATGGAAAGCCCCAGACCTGTTCCCTCCTGCCTTTTTTCCTCTTTTCTTTCATCCTGCCTGAAGGGCTCATATATGTGCTTCAGAAACGCTTCGGACATACCGATACCATTATCCTCTACCTCAAACCGCATCACGCTCTTCTTGCCCTTTTTGCGGTCTTCATTAACCCGGAGGGTAATCTTACCACCGTCAGGCGTATACTTTACTGCGTTGCTGAGCAGATTCATCAAAATCTGATTAAGGCGCAGGCTGTCGCCATAGTACTCTGCCTCCATATGCGCGGGCATGAGCACACTGAACTGCTGCCCTTTTTCTCTGGCCTGTGCGTCAATAATGACTTCCAGCTCCCGCAGAAGGGCGCACAGGTCAAAGGGCTCACGGATGATGCTCATTTTTCCGCTTTCAATCTTCGACATATCCAGGATATCATTGATCAGAGCCAGCAGGAAATGGGCCGAAGCCTGAATTTTATGAATACAGTCTTCTGTTTTTACAGTGTCGCGAATATTGGCCTCCGCAATGGACGCCATACCGATAATAGCGTTCATTGGTGTCCGGATATCATGGGACATTCTGGACAGAAAATCCGATTTTGCATTGTTTGCCTGCTCCGCCAGATTTAACGCATCCAGAAGAGCGGCGCGTTTCCGTTCCTCCTCCTTTCGGATATCATCTACATCCCGGAAGGTCAGCACCACAGTTCTTTCTCCCACAGCCGCGCTTATTACCAAAATACCAATCATTTCAGTCCAGCGGTAAACCCCGTCCGGCGCCAGTCTCCGCAATTCCCGGACAATCACCGTTTCCCCGGCCGCTACACTTTCTCTAATACTTTCGAGCGAAAAAGCCTTCCGGAACATTTCACGGTCATCGGGATGTATCAGAGCATTGCAATACTCAATATTCTGGGAATCAAAATCGCCCTGCACCGGAAACTCTGGAAAAGAATTGTCAAACTTAGCGGTTGTGTAGGTGCCGTCCTCCAGATTGAGAAGCATACACTCCCCAAAAAGCGTGGTGACGCCGGCGTTAAAAGCTTCCCATTCCTGCTCCAGGCGTTTCCGGCTGTCTATCTGGGAAAGCATCAAAATCGCCTTCCCTTTTTCTGCAGCACTGCCGACACGAAGCAGCAATGTATTCATCCAGTGGTATGTACCGTCCTCGTCCTTCTGCCTGAAATCAAGCTGCAGTTCCCGTTTTCCATTTTCAAAAGCTTTAAGGACATTTTGACGGCCAAAGGTTTCTCTCAAAGCGCTGCTGTAGGAAGGGTGGGTAGATCGGATTCCCTGCTCCAGCAGATCATCATAACATCCGTACTCGCCCTCGGGAAACCAGTTGCTCTCATCACAGCCGATGATCTCATAGGTATTCCGGCATAAATCCACAGAAATAATCAGTCCATAAACCTTGAGCGCCGCCGCTGCAAGATAATCTCTTCTCTCCTCTGCCCTTCGTTCTGTTTCAGTTAAAATATGCGGTGTTACAGAGATCAATACAGCCGGTATTTTATCCTCCCACATCATTTTTGAAGCAGAGATGTCCACCACCTCGCCAAAGGGGTCATTGTAATTGATGGTGCTGTTCTGATCCTTGTCTTCAAGACCCGGGAGCGGACAGTTTGCGCAGGTACCAGCCCACAGCTCATGGCAGACTGATCCAATTCTGGCGTCTGGTGTGACTTCCTTTACCCGGTCATTAAAATATAATATTCGATGATCATCCTGACGAATCACATAGATCGCTGTTCCACTCAGGTTATTAAGAATGGATTCAATGGTATTTTGTGTCATACTGCTCCCCTCCTTTTTAACGGCACTGTCTTTTCTGAAAATTTTATACTTATTATGATTTATTATACGCATATTATCAAGAATTGACAAGCATTCAGCGCTTTCTTAACATGACAAAAAATAAAGAAAACAGCGAAGCTCCATGAAACCGCTGCTTTCTTTTAAGCTCACTTTAAAAGAGCCTGCACCTGCGCCCGCTTCTGGAAAAGCGCGCACCCGCCGTCGTGCTCGCCGCCCACCAGCGATTCCTGCTGCAGACGGGCAAAAAACGGTGAGTCCAGCACCTCCAGCAGTGTGTGCTCTCTCAGGCTTCTGTCCGAATAGGGCGAAAATGGGCAGGCCTCTGCCGCGCCATAAGCGTTGATATGAAAAAATCCCCGTCCGGCTGCCAGACAGCCGCCCATATGCTTTTCATCACCAGGAAACGACAGAAAGATCATCTCCGGGAAGGCTTCCCTCAGCGCTGCCTGCCGCCGCTCTAAAATGACCCGCTCAGCTTCCGAAGGAGCCAACAGCTCGCTGCTCTCCTCCACTGGTACATATTCCACAAAGAAAGCGAGCCTGCAGCCATGGCTGTCGAGCTTTTTAATAAAAGCGTCACCAGTAACTGTATGGAAATTTTCAGTGGTGACCGTGATGGACACGCCAAAGAGGAGGCCTCTTTCTCTAAGACGCTCCATAACCTCCTGAACCGCCCTGTATGTTCCCTCACCGCGGCGGTCATCGGTCTGTGCCTTGCCGCCCTCAATACTGATAACTGGTATCAGATGCCGGTTCTTTTCAAAAAAATCCGCTGTTTTTTCATCAATCAACAGGCCATTGGTAAAAACAGGAAAGACCATCTCCTTTACACAGGCAGCCGCCTCCAGTACATCCCGCCGCATAAGCGGCTCCCCTCCTGCCAGCAGATTAAAAGAAACACCGATCCCGGCGGCTTCCTCAAATATTTTCTGCCATTCCTCAGCGGTCAGCGCTTTTTCTTCGCCGGCGCTGCAGATACCGTTTGCCCGGGCATAACAGCCCTTACAGTGAAGATTACACTCTGTGGCAATGCTGGAGATCAAAAACGGCGGAATATGGCGCCCCTGTTTTTCAGCAGTTTCGCGTTTCTTCATGGCCCGCACAAGCCTGTCCCGAAGCTTTAAAATAAAAGCTGTCTCCCTCGGATTTTTAAGGGTTCCTCTCACAACACTGGCGGCCAGATTCTCAATGGCACGGTTCATATACCGGGTAAGCTCACTATTCTGCTTCATGACGCTTCACCCGCACATCATAGAGTGCTGCAAACTGCCGGACATGCCTCTCCAGTATCTGAAGCACTGCTTTCATATCTGTAACCCCAGGCTCAAACTGGTTGAAAAGCATGTAAATGGGGCTGTAGAACTGCAGCGCGGCCATTTTGGGATCTGACCTGACAAAATAACCGTTGTCGATCATCCAGCCAAAGAGCTGCGCCTGATAGTCGAGGGCGCCGTCAATAAACATTTTCTGGTAAATGGCCTGAACCTTCTCATTGTTAAAACGCTCAATGGACAGCATCCTGAAAAATTTAAAAAAGTAATCATCCGAGAGATAACGCTCTACTGATGCCAGCACCATCTCGACCAGACTGTCAATAGTTTTTATGTAGGCCATGTTCTCAATGATGTTTCCCTCAAGATGCTTCGGCGAAGCAAACTGGCTGAAAAAAGCATCTGACCGGGTATCATAGGTCTCCACAAGCGCGTCAAAAATGGCCTGCTTCCCCTTATAATGATTGTAGATGGAGCTTTCCTTGATGCCGGCGGCCCTGGCAATGTCCCGGACCGAGACGGCGCTGTAGCCCTTTGAGCTGAACAGTGTCAGCGCTTCGCAGGCAATCCTTTCCTTGGTGTTCATAATCCTTCTCCTCAATAAAAAACTAACGATCGTTCGTTTTTTATTATACGCGAACGATCGTTAGTTTGTCAATAAACCTTAAGGAATTTTATTCCCATCTGAAAAAACGGATGGATACAACAACGCAGATGACTGCCAGGATAACCATCACCGCAACCGGCACCGCGGCGTTTTCGATGGGCAGCCCCAGCGCGGCGTTTTTCATGAGCTTCACCCCCTGGGTCAGAGGCATGATGTCCGCCACATGCTGCAGAGCCGGGGGCATAACCTCATAGGGCAGCGTTGCGCCGGAAAAAATCAGCATCGGAAAATAAAGAACCGTGCACAGAAGGTTAGCTGTCTTGATATTTCCAGCCACGCTTGCCACCAGCATTCCCAGGCTGTAGATGGAGACTGTGACGAGCAGAAAGGACAAACCAAAATAAAGGAAGGAGCCTCCCTCCCATCCGCCGCCAAACATCCGGCAAATTCCATAGACCATTGCCATGGCCGCGAGGGCGTAAACAAAATTGACAGCCACCTGCACAAAGAGCAGCATTCCCGGACTGACGGGCGTTACCTCAAAGCGCTTAAGTATTTTTCGATGCCGGTAATCTGCCAAAGCCAGAGGCAGCCCCATCAGACCTGTGGCGCAGATACCAATGCCGGAGAGTGCCCCGAAGGATTGAGCCATAAACGAATAACCTGCTCCGTCAAATGCGGGCTTTGCTCCGTAGATGACACCGATAATCACAGCCACAACAGCCGGCGAAAAAAGGCCGAAAAGCACCAGGTTCATAGCCCTGACGGAAAGCTTGAACTCAATCCAGAATAAACTTTTAAACGCACGCATCATCGTCACCTCCCGTATACCAGAGATAAGCCTCCTCAAAGCAGCTGCAGGGGCTTCCCTCTGTTATCTCTTCGATGGTTCCGCAGATCTGGGGCTCTCCCTTTTTCAGAATTAATGCCCGGTCACACAAAACCTCCACTTCATCCATAAAATGAGAGGTCAGCACAATGGTCAGACCGCCCTTTTTCAATTCCTTCAGATACTGCCAGACCTCCCGGCGTGCCCGGGTGTCCAGCCCGGTTGTCAGTTCATCCAGAAATACCAGCTCAGGGTTGGGGATCAGGGCCAGCAGTACGGAGAGACGCTGGCGCTCTCCGCCGGACAGCTGGCTTACCTCCTGCTTTTCAAGCCCCTGTATGTCAAATACCGCGAGCAGTCTCTGCCAGTCTGCGGGTTTTCTGTAAAGAGCGGCTGTCATCCGGCAGACCTCTTCCACCCGAATTTTATCCTGATAGCCTGTCTCCTGAAACTGAACGCCAACCCGTTCAAAAAGTGTTTTTCTCCCCTCAGACGGGTTTATTCCCAAAATTTCCACAGTTCCGGCGCTTGCTTTCTTCACGCCCAGCATACACTCAATACTGGTGCTCTTCCCCGCGCCGTTTGGGCCGAGGAGTCCAAAGACCTCTCCCCGGGCTACGCTCAGGCTCAGGCCGCTTACTGCCGCCACACTGCCGTAGCTTTTACTCAGGTTCTGCACCTGTAAAACCTTTTCCATTCCTGCACCTCCTTTTTATCTCTGCCAGGAAATTATACATTACAGGCAATGAAAAGGCTTGACCGCGCTTGCGAAAAGCAGACTTATCCACAAAAGTGCTGAAAACCCTCCACATATCCACAGCCTTTCCCAATAAAAAAAGCGGCCAACGCCGCTTAATCTGATCATCTTCTCAATTATCCATCGCCCTTACCGGACGGGCCTCAATATATCCACGGTATCCCTGGGGCTCCAGCTGAAAACGCGGACCATCATTATCTGCCCACTCGAAGCCGTAGAGCTCAGGCTCATAACTGTCGATTACTGCCTCAATATCCTTGACCGCCTGATAAAACTTTTCATCCTCAAAAGGCTCTCCCTGAAAGACCATCATTTTACAGGGGGGCAGCTCTATCAAGTCAAAGCCCTCAGCCACCGGCCCGTCATAATCCACAGGAAGCTCCACCCCCTGTGCATAACGCCCGGTATCCGCGGGGCGGAAGCATTCAGGCATCCACAGTCCCACCGGCTCGTACAAGGCCTCCTTGACACTGCACAGCACGCCCCAGATATCGCAGCCAACCTCCTCGCAATAGGCAAAGTACTCTCCGGCCGATTTTGCCCACTTAACCATCAGCTTACGGGCAGGCCTTTCAATAACCTGGACAAAAACTGTGTCGATCTGTTTTTCATAAATTTTCATGCGTTCTTCTCCCTCCTTCATGGTGAGATACCAGTCCTTCACCGGATCTGGCATAAACAGCTTGATCGGCGGAGGATTCTTGCTGTAGCGGCGGGGTGTAATGCCAAAGGCCTTTGAAAAGGCCCGGGTAAACCCTTCATGGCTGTCAAAGACAAAATCCAGAGCCACATCCACCACCTTCACCTTTTCTTCGTCCCGCAGCTTAAGGGCTGCCTGGCTCAGACGCAGGGCCCGGATGTAGTCGAAGGGGGATTTACCCGTCAGCTCTTTAAAAATCCTGGAGCAGTGGAAGGGTGAATAGCCCGCACAGTCCGCCAGCGCTTTCAGTGTGATGGCCTCTGTCATATGATTTTTGATGTAATCCTGCATTCTCTGGACTGCCATTACTTTTTCTTCCCGTTTCATCAGCTCACCTCCGTTTTACCAGTATAGCCCTGTTTCTCAGGAGATTCTTGACCGCATTTGCGAAAATCTTTAATTTGCTTCAAGCGTCAGCGGCATACCGATCACAATGGCTCTGGAATCTGGCCCATGACCAATTTCTCTGGTTTTGACAATGGGCATCGCCTCGTTTCGGACAACCTCTTTCACAAGGTCTCCGATCTCAGGTTTTTCTTCTGCCTCCTCCATCTTTGTGAAACTTCCTAAAATAATTCCGTTTATCTTGTCAAAAACGCCCATCTGGCGAT
Organism: Eubacterium callanderi; assembly: GCF_900142645.1. Classification (GTDB taxonomy): domain Bacteria; phylum Bacillota; class Clostridia; order Eubacteriales; family Eubacteriaceae; genus Eubacterium; species Eubacterium callanderi. The sequence continues at coordinate 44,274 of NZ_FRBP01000015.1, read as the reverse complement.
ACTGATTGAGCAGTGAAACCATCCGGTCTGCGCCGCCGCTGTAGCTCTCCAGGAAAAGCAGTTTTTCTGAAAAATCCGGCAGATAGGGCGTTCCTGCAAGCTTCAGGAAGCAGCGGATATTGCCGCCGACCACCACGCCCTCCATACGGCTGCCCTGCAGAAACGCATAGTCAAAGTCGAACAGGGCCCGCCCGTCCTGGAAAAGGGAGTCCTTAAAGCGGCTGAGCTGTTCGATCCGGAAGTCATAGATCAGGTTTCTGATCTGGTAGAGATAACCGGGATGGCCGGTCTCCTTATAGATGGCGTTGATCACAGCCGTCACATCGCTGTAGCCAAAGAAGGGCTTGGCATTATCCTTAAGCACCTGGTAGTCCAGATATTCCAGTACCTCATTGGCCAGATCTCCGCCCGAGAGATCAAAAATCGCTTTAATCCCATTGTCACTGTAAAAATCCATCAGCGCTCTGGCCTTTTCCTGAGCCGTTCCACTGAAAAAACGTGATTTTTCAAAAATATAAGGACTGCAGACGGGGTCCAGGCCTGCCTGTCTCAGGGTTTCAAGTAGTTTTTCCACATGGGTCCGGTTAGCTGCGGGCTGCGCGTTAGAACAGGCCACAATGCCAACTTTATCTCCATCTTTCAGTTTCATTTGTATTGCTCCCTTCGTCAGAAAATTTGTCCGCCGCCTGGCGCTGTGCCTTTACGAGGACATCTTATTTCCATTATAGTATGAACCCTGTTCTTTGTCTATTGTTAAGTTTTTGACTTATTTTTCCGGCAATTTCAGCAGACGCGCGTTAATGGCAACAATGATGGTGCTCAGCGACATCAGCACTGCCCCTGCCGCCGGGCTGATGACCACGCCCTGGTAATAGAGCACACCCGCGGCCAGCGGCAGAGCGACCACATTATAGGCTGTGGCCCAGATCAGATTCTGCACCATTTTCTTAAAAGTCGCACGCGAAAGCCTCAGAATGCTGACCACATCCAGAGGATTACTCTTGACCAGAATAACATCAGCGGTTTCAATGGCCACGCTGGTTCCGGCACCGATGGCAATACCGAGATCTGCCTTCGCCAGAGAAGGCGCGTCATTGACCCCGTCACCAGTCATGGCAACCCTGCGCCCGTCGCGGTGAAGCGCATCAATCTTCGACGCCTTATCCCCCGGAAGCACCTCCGCAAACACTTTACTGATGTCCAGCTGCCGAGCCGCGTAGTCTGCTGCCCGCTGGTTGTCTCCAGTAAGCATAATGGAAGTCACACCCATCTGCTTCAGCTCATCCACTGCTTCCTTCGCTGTGGGGCGCACCACGTCGGATAAAGCGATAAAGCCCAGCAGCTTGCTGCCGCGAAGAATAAACACAACGGTTTTTCCTTCTTTGGCAAGATGGCTGTAGGTTTTCTCATCAAACGCAATACCCTCACGCTTCAGATAGCCTGGGCTGACAATCTTGACAGGCCGTCCATCCACGCTAGCCCGCAGCCCTTCGCCAGTCAGGTTCTGATAATCTGTGACCCTGAGCGCCGCCAGCTTCCTGCCCTTTCCTGCTTCCACAATTCCTCTGGCAATGGGGTGCTCCGAATTTGCCTCTACCGAGGCGGCAATGGCCAGAAGCTCATCCTGTGAAACACAGTCGGCCTGTATATCAGTTACGCCAAAACTGCCTTCTGTCAGTGTACCGGTTTTGTCGAACACCACCGTATCCAGATTTCGGGCATTTTCAAAGGCGGCACGGTTGCGGATCAGCAGTCCGTTTTTTGCCGCGAGGCTGGTCGATACTGAGGTTACCAGCGGCATGGCAAGACCAAGGGCGTGCGGACAGCAGATGATAATGACCGTCACTGCCCGGGTAACAGCAAAATTCAGGTTTCCCTCAATGGCCATCCATGAAACAAAGGTAATAATGCCAGTGACCAGCGCGATATAGAAGAGCCATTTGGCCGCCCTGTCCGCCAGCCGCTGGGTATTGGATTTGGAGGCCTGGGCATCCCGAACCAAACGGATCACCTGGGATAAAAAGGTTTCATCCCCGACATGGCTCACCTTAAATTTTAAAATCCCGTCGCCGTTGACAGAGCCGCCGATCACCTCATCACCCTTCCCTTTTTCAACGGGTACAGCTTCTCCTGTGATCATGGCCTCATTGACCTCTGAGCCTCCTTCATACACAACACCGTCAATAGGGATTTTTTCCCCGGGCTTCACAAGGACTGTCTGTCCGGTTTTCAGGCTGCTGACCGGCATATCCATGGTCTCGCCGTTATCCATAATCATATGGGCGTTTTCAGGCATGAGCCTGGCAAGCTCCTCCAAAGCCTTAGACGCACCCATCACTGAGCGCATCTCAATCCAGTGGCCGAGCAGCATAATGACAATCAGGCTCGCCAGCTCCCAGAAAAAGTCTGAGCCCTGCACACCAAATACCGTTGCCGCACTGTAGACATAGGCGACAATGATCGCCAGGGCAATCAAAGTCATCATGGCTGGAGATCTTCGTTTCAGTTCATCCTTGGCACCCTTGAGAAAAGGCCAGCCGCCGTAAAAAAACAAAAACGTTGACAGGACCAGCAGGACATAAGAATCCCCTGGAAAACGCCAGTCAACGCCTAAAAACATCTGTATCATAGGTGAAAGAATCATAATGGGAATCATCACAGTCAGAGACACCCAGAACCGTCTCTTGAAATCCTGAACCATCATGGCGTGGTGATCCATGCCGCCCATTTGCACAGACGAGTGATCCATTTCGCCCATTCCCTCCATGATGTGGTTATGCTCCATTGTATGATGTGTATCGTTCATGGTACCGCTCCTTTTTTAGAAGGTATATACCCTGAATTTTGGTTTCACATCATTTCACACAATTCGCCCGTCCCTTACCACCACTGTCCGGCTGCCGCACTCTGCCGAATCGGCAGAGTGCGTGACCATAAGGATCGTCACGCCCCTTTCTCGGTTGATGCGCTGCAAAAGCGTCATGATCTCCCAGCCGGTCTTGCTGTCAAGGTTGCCGGTAGGCTCATCGGCGAACAGAATTTCCGGGTCGTTGACCAGCGCACGGGCAATGGCGACACGCTGCTGCTGACCGCCGGAAAGCTCACGCGGTGTGTGCTTTCTGCGGTCCGTAAGCCCCACGATTTCCAGGAGCTCGTCAAGCCGGGGCTGTAAGGCCCGGCGGCTCTTACCGTCCAAAAGCACAGGCAGCAGAATATTTTCCTCAACCGTCAGATTGGGTATCAGGTTATAAAACTGAAAGACAAAACCAATATCTCTGCGGCGCATCAGGCTTTTCCGCTTGTCATCCCACTGTGAGATATCCTGCCCCTGCAGGATAACACTGCCGTCTGTGGGCTCATCAAGCCCTCCCAAAATATAGAGCAGCGTGCTTTTTCCAGAGCCTGACGGGCCCATGATGGATACAAATTCGCCCCGATATATTTCCAGGGAAATATTTTTCAGAACCGAAGCCGTCACTTCACCCATTTGGTAATCCTTAATGATATTGCGGGCTTCCACTGCTGTTTTCATCATATGCTTCATTTTTTCTCCTTTACTCACATTTAATTTCTTTAACCAGTTCCATCTTTGACCCTTTAATCACCGGAACCACTGCCCCGGCCAAATTGATGAGGACTCCCGCCAGTCCGGCCGCCAGGAATACCTTTATATCCAGAGTTGGCGTCATGGCAATCTGTGGCCCCGCCACCAGAAAGATGGTTTGGATCAACAGCCATGACACCAGCACTCCGATAACCGCTCCGATAATGCCTGAGGAAAAACCTTCCAGAAGCGTCATTTTAACATTCTGTCCATTACTCATCCCCACAGATTTATACATGGCAATGGTGCGCCGCCTCTGCAGATAATTGATGAGCAGATTATTGATCACCCCTGTGCCTGCAAGAAACAAAATAAAATAGGTCAGCTTGTGCATAGGTGAGAGAAAAGCGCTGACCACACTCATAGCGTCCTGGTTAAACTCCTCAACCGTCCGGCTCCAGTTTTCCTTTTCGCCGAAAAGGCTGCGGATACGGATCATCGCCGCTTCGGGATCGTCGGCGGTGTAAGCCAGAAAGCCATATTCTGACTGGCCGAAATCCACCACGGCGCAGGCCGCCGGAATCACTGCCTGAGCGTCGTCCGCCCGGGACTCCATGCTGCCAATCACCCTGTAATCAAAGGCCTGTCCATTCATCGACAGCTCAATGGTATCGCCAATCCCGAGGCCGCGCTGCTTCATGGTTTCTCTATTTAAAAGAACCACTCTGGCCAGTCCAAATTCAGACAAAGCGGAATTCTCCGCCGCCGCGTCAGGATATTTGACAGCAAGCATGGTATTATACTGCTCCAGATCCTCCACAGCCTCCAGGCGGTCAAAGAGAACACCGCTGCTTTCGACCGCTCCATTCATAACATACATGGGCATAACCTCCCGGACGCCGTCAATCTCCTGTACCTCTTTAACAAACTCTGGTGTCATCCGCGCGTCGGCAAAGCCGTCAAGCGCTGCACCGTTAAACACATCGCCGATATACTGGTTTACAAAGCTCCCCACCACACTGATAGCGATGACGGCCGAAAGGCTGATGAACAGCAGGGTAATATTCTGATGGACATTGCGGTTATTCCGAAGGTTTCGGGCTGCCAGCATTCCCTCATTTCCAAAGCAGCAGCCATATATCCTCTCCATAACCCAGGCGGCCCCGTCCGCCACTGGCGGGATCATCAAAATCGCTGCGGCAAGAATGCCCAGCAGCGAGAGTCCACCGGCCAGAAACATCGCTTTATCCCCAAGGAGCAGCATCTGCGGCGCGGCGATGGAAATCACCAGCAGCATCGTACCCGCCGCCAGACGTGCCCTTGTTGAGACCCGCTTCTGTTCCACGTTTCCGAGCACGACCTCCTTGACCGGCAGCCTGCTGGCGCGGCGTACAGGGATGTATGCGCTGAACAGGGACACCAGCACTGCCACAGCAGAGGACAACAGCACATTGAGCGGCGGCACCACCATGGGTATGGTGATCCCTTGGGAAAGGGAATCCCCCAGGCCCTGGAGCAGCACTCCCAATACCGCCGCTCCCACTGGAATCGCAATGACAATACTCAAAATGCCATAGACCAGGCTTTCCATCAGCAATATCCCTGTGACTGCCCGCCTGGTGGCGCCGATACTCCTGAAAGTTCCAATGACTGGAAGCCGCTCCAGGGTAATCACCTGGTAACTGCTGAAAATAATAAACACGCTCATAACCAGGGAAAAAAAGCTGATCAGGAAAAACGGCATGGATTTTTGCCGGGCGTCGGCCTGTACCTGGGCTTCATCATAGGTTTTTTCAACTGTGTACTGTGCACCGGGCAGAGCCGCAGAGAGCGAATCCGTTAGCTGTTCTGCTGACACACCCTCTGCAGGGGCCACCAGTATCCGGCTGTAACCTGCTGCCACTCCGTCCAGCTCTCTCAGAAATTCCTCAGAGACGAGGGCATTAAAGCCCCGTGTATTTCTTAAAAACACCGTGTCATAGGCCGCAACAGCCGCGACGTGAAATGTTCTTTTTTCCCCGCCAATCTCAAGGCTTAAGGTATCGCCAGCCTTCATCGGATATTTTGAGGTGAATTTTTCCGGCAAAACAATTTCATCTTCCTTAAGTGGACTGAGCTTTTCGCCACTTAGCAGACGCGGCTCATTGATGGCAGACAAATCCTCCAGATCTGCGGCCAGCAGATCAAAATTCTCATAGTAGCCCTCCTCGCTGTAAAGTCCTTTGGTCTCAAGTATCCCCACAGTCCTGCCGATCGCCGGTAAATCGGGAACCGCTTCCTCCCTTATCTTTACCGGGCTGCCACCCTCACCTGTCCGGGCTGCTACAGCCACAGCCGCGCTCCCGGCCATCCCCTTTGCCATTTTGCGCTGAGCGGCCTCGTAGGAATCGCCAATGCACAACGAGACAAAGAGCAGCACTGCTGAGAGCACAATGGACAGCAGCATAACTGCTGTCCGCAGCTTCCGCTCACGGATATTGTTTAAAATATACCTGAATATAATTTTCAAAAGCTCACCTGCTTTCCTGAATTTTGCCGCACGAAAAAACCGGCGGCTTACGCTAAGAATAAACCGCCGGCCTTACGCCTGCTTTCAACAAATCTTATTTTAATCTTAATTTTGAGGAAGCGTGATCCTAAACACAGTCCCACGCCCTGGACAGCTGTCCGCCGATATTTTTCCGCCGTGCAGCGAGATGATTTCGCGGGCAATGGCCATGCCAAGGCCGGTACCTCCGCTGTCTGTGGCAGCCGGAGCGCCCCGGTAGTAACGGTCAAAAAGCCGGTTTAACTGTTTTTCAGACATTCCCACTCCCTCGTCCCAGATCCGGATTTGGCAGGGAATCCCTGAAATAATTTCCACCCCGGTTCTCGCGCCGCTCCCGCTGTGCAGAAGTGTATTGATGAGCAGGTTATTTAAGGCACGCTTCATGAGTCCCGGATCAAAGTTCAAAATCTGGCTGCCCTCTGCCTCAAATTCTATAGCACGTCCGGCATACTGGGGGTCGTTCAGACAGTCGATGACCAGCTCCCGAACAAACCGTATGATATCCAAAGCTTGCAGCTTAAGGGGCACCATGCCATTTTCCAGCTGGTAGGTAAGCTTCAAGTCATTGATAAGCGTCTCGGCACAGGCGGTATTCTTCAGAATCACAGCGCTGTATTTTTGAAGCTCCTCAGCGTCCGGCGTATCCTCTGAACTGGCCAGCAGCTCGGCATATCCCCGTATGGGCGACAGCGGCGTTTTAAGGTCGTGCGTGATATTGGCGATCCATTCCTCCCTCAGCCGCTCGTCTTTCCTTCGGACTTCCTCTGCCTCCCGAAGGGTTTGATCCAGTGTGTTCAGGCTGGCATAGACATCCTGAAAAGCACCTCCTTCGTGAGTCTTCATATAACGGCGGCCAGCGATCTCATCCACTGCCCTGGTCATTTTTGAAAGCCTGCGGGTAACCGCAAAGCCATAGGCCAGCCCGAGGCCTGCTGTCAGAAAAAGCACTGCGCCTGCGCCAAGCAGCACATATGACTTGCCCGAGGGAAAATGACCGGCGTTCACATTCATCGTGATCTTGGCAATATCCATGGGAAAACCGATGAGATAGGTCCAGCTCCGGCCGTTATCCTCTGACACACCCGAAAAAACAGCTTTGTCTCCACTGCTGTCCAGCGTACTGAGCAGCCTGTCCGGCGAATACTCCTCTGGCTGTCCCTCCGGCACAGAGACGCCTTTAACCGCATGGCCGGCACTGTCCAGAATCTGGAGCCAGAGACCATTATCCTCCAGCATTTCAAAACCCTTCTGGGTGATCACCGGCTCCCCCTCCTGAAAAATGATTTCCTTTGAAAAAGCCCCGGTAAACTCAGCGGGCCAGTCACTCCGGACAATCTCCCCATTAGGCTTCTGGACGGTCACGGCGTAGACCGCCATACCTGCTCCGGCTGCCAGGATAAGCATCATGAGGATTAAAAATAACCCATAGATGTGAAAAGCAGATTTATAGCCGGACTGCTTCATTTCCCTGTCCCCGCAGCCATCCGATAGCCCAGTCCCTTAACGGTCAGGATAAGCGCTGGCCTTGAGGGGTCCTTCTCTATCTTCTCCCGGAGGTGGCGGATATGAACCATGATGGTATTGTCACACACTGCGCTCAGCTCTCCCCAGACCTGTTCATAAAGCCTGTCCTTGCTGATGATCTTCCCTGCGTTTTCGGCCAGATACAAAAGAATACCAAACTCCCGGGCAGTCAGCCCAAGCTCCCGCCCATCCTGATAAACCCGGCTGCCATCCACATCAATTTCCAGCCCGCCGACCCTTATGCGCCGGCCGGCAGCAGCCTCTGCCGTTTTATTGTATTCCAGCCGCCGGAGCTGGGCCTTGACGCGAAAAACCAGTTCCTTTGGGCTGAAGGGTTTGGTGATATAGTCATCCCCACCGCTGCTGAGCCCGAGAATTTTATCCACATCATCATTCCTCGCCGACAAAAAAAGCACCGGACAGTAGGAAAATTCACGGATCGCCCGGCAAACCTCGATTCCGTCCATATCTGGCAGCATGATGTCAAGAATCACTACATCCGGCGCATTTTCCTTACAGGCCGCGAGGGCTTCCTTTCCTGTGAACGCCATGTCAACACAACGGAAGCCCTCCTTCCTGAGGGCTGTCTCCACCAGACTGGTGATGTCTGGCTCATCATCGACCAGTAAAATTCTTTTGTCATAAACGCTTTCCATGGCCGCCTCCTTTTTATGGCTTCGCTTTTGTTTTCATCCACTATATGCCATCTGGAGCATCCTGTCAAGCGCGGGCAGTGCTCAGTCTTGCAATCCGCGCTCCTCAAAAACGGCCTTTGCCACAGCCACCCCGTTTAAAACTCTTGGGAACCCCACGTATGGAATACACTGGATGAAAACCTCGATAATTTTTTCCGGGGAAAGCCCCACATTTAAGGAGCCGTTAATGTGAACCTTCAGCTGGGCCTCACAGCCGCCTGAGGTCAGCAGACTGGCAATGGTGATGATCTCCCGCTCCTCCAGTGTAAGCCCGGCCCTGGGGTAAATATCCCCAAAGGCAAACTCCACGATATACCTTCCCAGATCCGGCGCGATGTCCTCCAGCGACGCGATCACACCCTCACCCGCACCGCCGTCAATCCGGCGCAGCATTTCCAGCCCTTTGTCAAACTTTTTGTCATCCATTTGATCTTACCTCCTGTTTCTTTTATAATAAAAGTGTAGTCCTTAGACTATAGTCAAAGTCAAGCGAAAGATTAAGGAGTCTTAAAAATGACCATTGGTGAACTTACTAAAAGAACAGGCATCGGCGAACATACCCTGCGTTTCTACGAAAAAAAGGGCCTTATCCGGGTCCTGCGGGATGGACAAGGCCGCCGTTTTTACACGGAAAAGGATATTGAGTGGGTGCGCTTCATCAAACGCCTGAAGGATACCGGCATGCTGCTAAAGGATATAAAAATTTACGCCGACCTCCGTTATGAGGGTAACCATACTGCCGCCAGGCGCCTGGACATTCTCAGAAAACACCGTGAATACGTCGAGGAACAGCGCCGCAAATGGGATGAATATCTCGAAAACCTTGATGCCAAGATCGGTATTTATGAGGAAATGATAAAATAATCAATCTCTCTGCGAGCATTTGGCTGCGTCAATGGCCAGAACAATCATCAGGGACAGGAGCATGTCCTGTGGATCTGCAATGTCGATCACATAGGTGTCGGTAAAATTAAACAGCTGCTTGGACGCCTGCATGACCATGCGTCCCTGGCCGTCCACCACCTCGTACTCCCACTCAAAGAGATCCCCCTCCACGCTCCAGTCGTTGCAGTTCAGCGTGAAGGCTGGTCTGAAAAAAGTAAATTTTTTCTGAATCTCTCCAATTTCCCGGCCATTCTGATACAGAGCGAACCGCGGCAGCAGGGTGAGCACCTCCTCTTTTACAGTCCCCACATGCTCGCCAAAGCGGTCATAAATTTCAAGGCAGTGTCCCCAGGACAGACGGCCTTTCACCGTAAAAACCGTTTCTCCCGCCTCATCATAAATATCGTAGCTGTCAAACCAAGAGAACAGCCGCTGCTTGAATAGTAATTTCATCTTTTCCTCCTTCAATGTATACTTGCCATAATACAACTATTTCCTTTAATTTTATGCTATAATGCACCTATTGATTGTATTTACAGGAGATATTATGCAGAAATTATCACGAAAAAACACTTTTCTCATCGGGATTACGCTTTTCTCGATGTTTTTTGGCGCGGGAAATTTAATTTTTCCGCCCTTTCTGGGGGAACAGGCCGGAAGCCTGGCCTGGATCGCTTTTGCGGGCTTTGCCATCAGTGCCATAGGCCTGCCCATACTGGGGGTAGCCGCTGTGGCGAAATCCGGCGGCCTGGACGCACTGGCGGGACGTGTGCACCCTGCTTTCGCGGCAGCATTCACCTTTTTAATTTACCTGTCCATCGGCCCCTGCCTCGCCATTCCGCGTACGGCCAGCACTTCCTTTGAAATGGCAGTGCTGCCGTTTTTACCCGGGGGCAGCGACGGCAGTCTCACACTGCTGCTCTACTCCATTGTCTTCTTTGCTGTGGCACTGCTGCTGGCCCTCAAGCCTGACAAGCTCACAGACCGGCTCGGCAAAAAGCTGACGCCCTGTCTGCTTGCCTTGATTTTCATTATCTTTGCTGCCTGCATTGTTTTTCCGCCGGGCAGTTATGGCGCTGCCACTGGCAGCTACACCTCCAACGCCTTTGTCCAGGGCTTTCTGGACGGCTATCAGACAATGGATACTATCGCAGCGCTTAACTTTGGTATTATTATCGCTTTAAACATAAGGGCTTTCGGTATTGCTGAGGACAGGCTGGTCGTGCGTGAAACCATCAAGGCTGGCTGGATTGCCGGCGGGCTTTTGCTGGCAGTCTATGCGGCTTTGACCCATGTAGGCGCTTTATCCGGCGGCAGCTTTGGCGCTGCCGCCAACGGCGCGCAGACGCTGACCCAGATTGTCATGCACCTTTTCGGGCAGGCCGGGCTCATCATCCTGGCTTTGATCTTCCTGATTGCCTGCCTGAACACCTGCGTTGGACTGATCAGCTGCTGCAGCGAATATTTCAGCGGAATTTTTCCGCGGTTCTCTTATAAGAAATGGGCTGTCTTTTTTGCCTTTATCAGTATGGTTATCTCAAACGCGGGGCTGAACAAAATTCTGGAAATCTCCATTCCAGTGCTTAACTGTCTTTATCCAGTGGCCATCGTGTTGATTCTGCTGGCTTTTCTGCAAAAATGGGTCGGCGGCTTTTCCCGCGTCTACCCCACGGCCATCCTGTTTACCGGCGTGGTCAGCGTTATCTACGCTCTGGATCAAAAAAGCCTGACCATCCCCTGGCTGACCAGCCTGACGTCCAAAATTCCGCTTTACAGCATTGGCCTGGGATGGCTGATTCCCTCGGTCATCGGCATTGCCCTTGGAATTTTGCTCTCCCTCCCCTTTAAAAAGAAAGCAGCGCCGACCAATGAGTAGTCTGTTTTGCCGGGACTGTAACCGCCCATAATATTAACGCCATGTGAAGCATCTGCTTTCACATGGCGTTTTATCTTTTTAGGACATGGGCTTGCTTGTGACGTAACGTAGCATGCTATAATACAAGCATATACAGGAGGTATCTGGCATGAGCAAAAACAGAGCAATTCCAAAGGGCTACATGACCGTCGGCGATCTTGCCAAAAAGATGGGCACTACGGTTCGTACCCTGCAATATTACGACAAAGAGGGCCTGCTTTCGCCGTCATCGGAAAGTGAGGGCGGCCGCAGGCTCTATACCGACAAGGATATGGTTAAATTGCATCAGATTTTAACCTTAAAGTCCCTGGGATTTTCACTGGATGACATTAAAAACCGTCTGATTTCCCTCGAAAACCCCGAGGCCATCGCGGGCGTGCTCACTGAGCAGGCTGCTGCCATCCGCGAAAAGATCAACAGCCTGTCAGAGGCTTTGACAGCGGTCGAGGCATTGAAGGAAGAAATCCTGCAGATGCAGTCTGTCGATTTTAAAAAATACGCGGATATTATCATAAACCTCCAGATGAAAAATGAATTTTACTGGCTGATCAAGCATTTCGACGATAAAACCCTCGAACATTTCAGAAACCGCTTCGATAAAGACCGCGGTCTTGCAATGCTGGACACCTTCACGCGGCTGAACAGTCAGGCTGTGCGCTTTCAAAAAACCGGCGTCCTGCCCGAAAGCGAGGAGGGGCAGAAGCTGGCGGAATCCTTTTGGAATATGGTCATGGATTTTACAGACGGCGACATGAGCATGCTGCCCCAGCTCATGGAAATAGCCGACATTGACGGACCCAGCGATGAATGGAAACAAAGTCAGACGGCTGCCAATGCTTTTATCGGACCTGCTCTGGACATTTATCTTACAAATCTGGGATTTAATCCCTTTGAGGCGGCGACCGAATGAGCACCGCCATCGAGGTAAAGGGATTAAAGAAAAGCTATGGCCGCCATACTGTCCTTAAGGGCCTGAGCTTCAACGTTCTAAAAGGCGAAATCTTTGCGCTGCTTGGCGTAAACGGCGCGGGAAAAACCACTGCTCTTGAGTGCATTGAAGGCCTCAGAAAATATGACAGCGGCAGCATCGTGGTAAATGGAAAAATGGGCATTCAGCTTCAATCCTCCTCTCTGCCAGCCAACATCAGGCCTTTGGAGGCTGTACGGCTCTTTGCTAAATGGAACAAAACCCAGGCCAATCCCGCCATGCTTGCTTCTCTTGGGATCAGGGAGTTCTCGGAGAAACAGTACGCTGCGCTGTCAACAGGCCAGAAGCGACGTCTGCACCTCGCTCTTGCCCTGATCAGCGATCCGGACATTATATTTTTAGACGAGCCGACCGCCGGCCTTGACGTGGAGGGCCGGGTATCGCTCCACGGTCAGATCCGCCAGCTGAAAGCCCAGGGCAAAACCATTATTTTGGCCAGCCATGACATGGCTGAGGTGGAAAGCCTGTGCGACCGCATCGCGATTTTAAACAACGGGACTGTCTTCTTTCTGGGGAGCGTTGCGGAATTGTCCGCCAGGCTTGGAAAACGCTACACGATTCACATCAAAACTGCCCAGGGCGAGGAAAGCTTCGCGTCGAACAACATCGCTGAAACCATGCTGGCTCTGCTCGAGGATTTCAGGCTGAGAAACATTGAGGTGCTGGATATTAAAATAGATCAGGGAAGCCTTGAGCAGCATTTTATGAACATCGCAAGGGGGAATATCAAATGAGTGCTTTTTTATACGGCGTAGTTTTGCAGTGGAAACTGGATATCCGCAGCCGCTCACTGCTGATCACCTGCTATATTGTGCCGCTTTTGTTCTTTATGGTCATGGGTGGCATCTTTACTGCCATTATTCCCGAGTCCCGGGAAACCCTGATACCGTCCATGACTGTCATGGGCGTATCAACGGGCGCCCTCATAGGTCTGCCGCCATCTCTGTTGGAAATATACGGAAGCGATATAAAAAAGGTCTACAGGGCCAACGGCGTACCTCTGTACCTGGGTATGGTTTCCATATTTTTGTCCGCTTTTATACATCTGTCGATCATGTCTGCCATCATTTTTTTCGCCGCTCCGGTTATTTTTGGCGCGTCTGTCCCGCCAAACCCGACCCTATACTCTGGCGCACTCACAATTTTTATCATAGTCTCCCTTTCTGTGGGCTGCGTTCTGGGGCTTTCCCTCAAAAACCAGGCAAAGCTCACCATGATTTCCCAGCTTATCTTTCTGCCGTCCATTATGCTCTCTGGGATTATGTTCTCTGCCGATCTCCTTCCCGGTCCACTGGCGGCAGCCGGAAAAGTATTCCCGGCCGCCTGGGGATACAAGCTGCTGCTCAATAACGGCTTCAAGACTGAGAACCTGCTGCCCCTGGCAGCCATCCTCGCAACAGCGGTCCTGATCTGTATTTTAATGCTGAAAAAGCTCAAATCCGAATAAACATTCCTTTTCCAGGGCTTTTCAGAAAACCGCGCGTATCTTCTCTTCCAGATAGCCGGCGCCGCCCCTTTCCCCAGTACCCTCTGCCACGGCAGCCACCAGCAGAGGGCTTTCCTCTGTCTGGTCCGCATAAAACAGGACGCACAGGGCTGTATCCACTGAGTTTTTCTGGACCGCTGTCCCTGTTTTTACCGCAAGAGCCCTTCCTTTTGGGCTCTTTGCCTCCTGTAAAAGGCTTTCACTGATTTCTGCGGCCTTTTCCTGGGAAATCACATCCTTTTTCCAATACTTCACCATGGGGTTGGCATCATATTTGATATAAGGTTCCACCATATTACCGCCATTCACAAGGGCGGAATAAATCAACGCCAGATGCAGAGGGCTGGCGGCCATGCCCGTCGTGCCGCTGCCCGCTGCCGCCAGGTCACTGTCCACTGTACCGCTCTCTGAAATTTTAGAGGCCTCCATGCTGAAATCAAAGGGCAGCGACTCCCCAAAGCCAAGCTTTTTAAGCTGTTCGGCATACGCCTCGCTGGTTTTCACACCAGCGCCAAGGGTTACAGGCTGAATGAGCTCGCCGGGCGCATAGGCTTTCTCGAACCGGTTAAGCAGGGGATTGTCCGGATTTCTGTTCAGGCTGTCCCTCTCGGCGTCACTCATGCCCAGAATAAAGGTGTTGGGATTGTAGGACGGCGTGCTGACCAGAGCCAGCACCGCGCCGGTTTTCGGATTAACGGCTGCCGCGGCGCTTTTATCCCCGGCAAGCTGATCATAAAGGGCTGTCTGAAGCCCGGTGTCAATGGTCGTCTGGACATCAAAACCTCTCACCGGTGAGCTTTCACACAGAACACGGCTTGTTTTAATCCCGTCACTGCTGGTATCACTGACGGTGATAGTGCCTCCGTCCTTTCCTCTCAGCTGACGGTCAAAAACCTTTTCCAGGCCGCCTTTTCCCACGATACTCGTCTCCCGGTAATCGCCTTCATTCTTAAGCGCTTCCAGCTCCTCAGCCGTGATGGCACCAATATAGCCAGTCAGGTGCGCGGCTTTTTCTCCATAAGGGTAGCTGCGCACCTCTGCTTCTCCGATCATCACACCCGGTATCTGCAAAAGCGCAGCTTCCAGCCCTGCGTCAATTTCGGGCAGTGTTTTGACTGGGACATAAGTCTCCGCTGTCACCCAGGAGGCGGACAGTGCGTCTTCGATCTCTTCGGTGGTAATCCCCAAAAGCCCGGCTGCTGCGGCCAGGTCGGCAGCCCGGGTATCCGCGTTTATTTTTCCCGGGACAAAGCCGACCGAGGGGGCCGCACCTGGTCCTGCCAGCATATTGCCGTCCTTGTCCAGAATGCTTCCCCGATCTGCCGCAGTTGTGGTGACACTGACTTTGGCGGTTTCGCTGAGTCCGGGCAAAATGACCGCAGAATTCCAGACAAGCCGGTATTCTCCGAAAAAGCTGTCCTTCCGCAGCCTCACATTGCCAGGGTTGCCGAGCGCACCGGCCACTGTTTCCATCCTCAGGTTATAATAGGCCTGCCGCTGGTTTGAATCAATTTTTTCAACGCTCATGATCTCCAGCTTCAGGTCTCTAGCTTCAATTCCCTCATAAATGTTTTTGTTCCGCGTGATAAAATCCTCCCGGCTGATGGTCTTTTTGGAATCATCACTGATGAGCAGATACATTTTATCGTAATCCCGCCCACTCACTGCGTCAAAATAGCGCTCAAGAGACCGTTCCGGCGTGTTGACTGAACGATAAGCCGCAAGGGCCAGCGCTGTGATGAGCATTGTCAACGCCACTGCACCAACCGCTATCTTCATTTTTTTACCGTCTGCTTTCATAGTTTCACCCCCACTTCCTTAAGCTTATTATAGGATGATTGTACCTTGACGTAAAGAAGTTTTAAGCGGGCACATTAAAAAAGATGCTTCATACTGAAGCATCTTAATTGTTACCAGCCGGTCATCACATAAGGCTGGCTGTTCCTGTGGTTTTTCAATCTCTGTACGCTCCCTTGATGGTGACCTGATCTAAGATATGGCCTTCCATCTGGCGGTACAGCTCGTTGTAATAAAAGCCGTTATCCAATTCCAGCAGTGTATTCAGGGCATAAACATGCATTTCGTAGATATGCGGCGCATTTGGCGGCGCCATACCGCCGTAAAAGGACGACAGCGCCCGGCTCTGCCTTCCTCCCTGGATGCTCATACAGCTGTTCGCACCCTGGACAAAATCTGTGGCGGTCTGGCTCTCGTTTTCCAGAAGCTCATTACGCGTAATGTTTGCCGCTGTCCAGTGAATCCATGAAAAGCCGCCTGTAACCGGGAACGCGTCCTTATCCTCCAGAACCAGCGCGAAGGATTTCGTACCCTCTGGAGCGTCCTCAATTTTCAGCGGTAAAGAGTATGTCGGCATACCATTTTCGTTGAACTGGCTGCCGTGCTTTCCATACTTGTCCTCAATTATGCCGTTGACAATTCCAGTGCTTGTTACAATCATTTTTTTACCTCCTGAATTTTTATTTGAATTTTGATTTCTCATAGTTGTAGGGAATGCTGCTCCCCACCACCACGTCCTCAATCTTTTCAACGATCAGCCAGTCATCCATATTGCCCTGATGGTCGAAGGCCAATGGCTCAATAGCCTCCACATTTTCAAATTCTACCAGACAGAGACATTTTTTATGCCAGCGTTTTTTCTGTTTTTCGGATAAATTTAGCCTGTCCTGATTCGACTCAAGGGCTTCATCAATGGCTTCATCTGAAAGCTTGACATAATTCTGGACACTTTTTACCACCGCCCTGGCCGAAATGGCCTTGCTGCCCTTTTTCATGAAATAAAGCTTTTCACCCTCAAAGACCCGACTGTGGGGAATCTTCCTGCCCGCCGCGCCTCTCACGACCATGGTCTTTGTTCCGTCCATAATTTTTTCCAATACCTTTTCTTTGTCATCGCAATAAACTAAATGCTCCATTGCTGCCTCCTGTTTCTATAAAATTGGTATCCATATTTCACTTTTATAATCCTCCGCAAAGCTGTTGCCCGCCGAATACCACTCCATTTCCGGGCAGTCTGCGTGGTCGAAGGGATACTTGATGACCCACTCCTCATTCAAGAATTTCCATCCCTCCTGGACTGCGCCCGGCACCGGGCCGACACACTCAAAAACAGCCCAGGCTGCCGGCGGAATCTCAATGGCCTCAAGCCCTCTTCCCGCAGGCCTGTCAGAGATCCCGGCGATATAGTAATCCATCATTCCATCCCGGTAATTTCCAAACACGCCAAAGGTACCAGAAGGTTTATGACCCTCAGTATACGAAATAATCTGCGCCAGCCTGCCATTTTGCATAACCTCATTCCAGAAAGCCGGAATCGCCCTGAAATTTTCGCCATTCAGGCAGCTGATGGAGCGCTTAACGCCCAGAAGACGAAAGCCTTCCCTGTGCTCGACCCGCCATTTAATATCATTCGCTTTGGCAAAATTCATCCGTGGATACACCTTTAAAACAGCCATCTCTTTTTTGGCCTCTGTGGGCGTTATGCCGTGAAAGGCCTGAAATGCCCGGGTAAAGGCTGTCGGTGAATCATAGCCGTATTTTACGCTGGCGTCCAACACCCTGATCTCTGTGCTTTTAAAATCATACCCTGCCAGGGTAAGCTTGCGGTTACGGATATATTCCGCAAGAGTGACACTGTTCATATAGCTGAAAATCCGCTGAAACAGCGAATAAGAACACCCGGCCAGCTGCTCGATCCTTTGCCTGTCAATCTCCTCATGGCCCAGCTGCAGACTGCTCTCAATATACTCAATGATTTTGTTCAAACGTTCTGTCCAGTCCATCCTCATTTCCTTTCTGTTGTATCATAGCACACTTTCTTAAAGCCTTCCTCTCTTTTTGCGCTGCAAAAAGCAGGCTAAAGACTTTATTAAAAAAGGGCGGAAACTCCGCCCTTCAGATTTCTTTCTGCTTTAAGATACCAGTCCGCTTCATATCTTCCTCTAAAAAATCCCGCGGGCAGCCCTTATCCGAAAAACCCGCCGCGCTGCACCGCTCCTCATTGGCAAAGCGGCTGTGCAGCGCCTGATATTTTCGTGTTTTATCCGCATCAGCCGTCAGGCCAAACAAGCGCTCTACTGCCCGGTTGAGTCCGGCTACCGGACGGCGGCCGTGGGTCTTTGTGACACTGAGTCTGCCTGCCCTCTTAAAATAAGCCTGAACCTGCTCGTCCGTATAACCTTCGCCGCTGAGCCCAAGGGCAATCCCTTCCTTCAGCAGCTCAGGATAACCGGCCCAGTCCGCAGCGGCCATTCCCCAGAGGACAACGGCAAAACGACTGCTCGCATTCACGGCGACCAACGTCTCCTTTCCCTGAAAAAATATGACATGGGCCTCCCAGCAGTAAAAAAGATCCTCTGGCGGTCCATAGGGCGGGCTGGACGCTTTTAAAAATTTCTGAAGCGGAATGGTGACGCCTATCTGCATTTGCGCACCTCATTATCTCCCTGAATCATCTTCAGCATGACCTGTACCGTAAAGTTATCTTCATCATAGTGGATTTCCATCACTCCCTTATTTTTTTCCACAATCCTTTTTACCGAGGCAATGCCCATACCCTCGCCCTCGTGCTTTGTGGAATAATACTGCTTGTCTCTGAAAATCACTGCCCTCTGATAGGTGTTCCGAATGGCCAGCACCAGCTGTCTGCCCTCCACGTCCGCCTTGATCTCAATTGTCCTGGGATTTTTTTCACGGGTGGCGCAGGCCTCCACAGCGTTCTCCACAAGATTTCCAAAGACAATACACAAATCCGTATCTTGGATATCGAGGGACTCCCGCACGTTGGCTTTTACCGTCACCACGATTCCTTCTGCACTGGCCACAGTATAATAGTGCATCAGTATCGCGTTGACCACTGGATTCTGGCAAAAGGAAATATCCTCTCCGGCTAAGTATTCCGGAGCAAGGGCCTTCATATAATTCCGCAGCCCCTCCATATCCTTATTGTCCAGAAAGCTGTCAATGGACAGCAGGTGATGCCGCCAGTCATGCCGGAGCCTGGCGTTATTTTCCACATTTTCAATCATCCGCTGATACTGGTCCTCCTGCATCCGCAGCTGGGATGAAATAAGCTTTGTCTGCTGCGCGGCCGTTATTCCCCTGTAGGTCTGAATCAGCATCAGGAGGGTCACCAGAAAGAATGTGTAGGTGGTAACAGCCCAGAGAACCGTGAATGTAATATCCACACCATTGGTTGGCACATGGGCTTTCCAGTAATCTCCAACAATTTTCACAAAGAAAATCATATAAATCAGCGCCGGAATCACCCAGATATACTTCCAAAAACTGAAATTCCCCTCAAACTCAACCACCTGCTTATACAGCCGCACCATCAAAATCCAGAGCAGCGGGATACACACGATGAGCACACCGATCACCACGAGAGCATAGACCATCGAAAACGGCAAATTCAGACTCAGGGAATTGACAATCACCTTGGCAATGGCGACAATATTGACATACAGGTTTAAAACCATCAAAACAATGAACAATATCTCAAAAAAACTGCCCTTAATAGCGATGCGGAAAATTGCCACTGCTGTGAGAATCCACAGCACGATCCCAAAGCTGCTGTACTTTACTAAAAACTTCCCAGAGGTTAAAAACAAAACAATGACCACGACCGTAATGGCTGTCAATAGCCCGGCTAAAACTGCCGTCACAAGATTATTGTAACGAAACCGGCTTTTGAAGGGCGTAAACAGGCAGTAGGCGAAGACAATACAACAGACGACAACCCGGAGCGTCGTGCTTATAATATCAATGAGCATACGTTCCCTCTCTTTTCCAAAATCTGATTTTTATTGTCCTCTCATCTGTCTTCATTATAATATATTTTTTTCTTCTTTTATAGCAGCATTTTTGTTTTGATGTATTTTTCGATGTTAATCACTAAAAAATAAAAATCATCTCCCTTATTTTAATCTGTTGCTATATTTCCAGTAAAAACAGCCCATTCGCCGTGTCATAGCTGTATCCGGCGGACAGCAGCGTATTTCGGGAGGCATGGTTGTCTGTCTCGGGCTGGACGATTATTCTTTTAGCGTCCCTTTCCTCCGCGATAAGCTCCCCCAGTAGCCGCACAGCCGCACTGGCATAGCCTTTTTTCAGATTTTCCACTTCTCCAATAAGATAATCAATGCTGTAAGTGCCCTCCACCGGAATATTCCCATGCCAGTCCTCTCCGCTTTTCCAATAGGGATAGTACTGGCAAAAGCCAATGGACCCGCGGTCTCCACAGATGATATAGTGGTGTATCCAGCTATACTCTCCCTCCCGCTCTCTCACCTCGTCAAGCCATGCCTGCGGATCAGTGAACCAGGGCTTTATATGCTCCGCACCCAGCCATTCAGTCAACAGCGGAATGTCCTGATCTGTAAATTTTTTCAGCCGAAGTGGCGTTTCTTTAGCTTTCATCAAACCGTTCTCCTTTTGTTCTTTCATCAAATTATCTTTCTGATAATCTGTCTTTTCCTTATGTTAACATTATCCTGAGCTGCTTTCAACTTCTCTTAATCCCAACACATATATAAAAAACCGCCGGACACTGATGTGCCGGCGGTAAAAAGCCTGGTTATTTTTTATTCAGTTCGCTCTGTGCCTTTTTCAAAGCGTCCAGCATCTCAACGATCTTTCCTTTTCGGCTTGGCGCGTTTAGAATACCGCTGGTGCCGCCACTTCCATGGGCACCTTCCATGACTACCCGGTAAACATCATCACCAGTGCTGACTCCGGCAGCCTGAACGATCAGAATTGTATCGTCAATGGACTTCACCGCGTCATTTGTCGCTTTAATATAATCCTCGCTGCTCGTGCTGCCTGTCCCGATCAGGCTGGTGGGTTCGCAGATCATCATATCTGGTTTTAACTGTGCGACAGCTTTTGATTCTTCTGGTGAATCAGCGCACACGATGGTCACGATGTCGAGCGCATCGGCGCGCCTGATGATTTTGTCAAGCTGCGTGGTGGTTACAGGGTGCTCCGCATGATTTAAAACAACGGCCTGAGCGCCAGCAGCCTTAAGCCCTTCGGGTAAAATGTGGCCCATCCCCCGGCCTGGTACAATGCCGTCCATGTGCTGGGCGGTCACGACGATATGCTCTGTGGCGTCGGCGACTTTCTGAATATCCACATGCTGGGCGGTAAAGAGAATGTCCAGATCATACTCTTCAGAAAGCTGATCGCAGACCTTTGCCAGCGCCACAGATTCTTCTCCGTAAATGTATGCCTTGGGATTAACAATTAAAAAGGGCGCGCGTACTTTTCTTTTCATTTTTATTCCCCCATCACCACAATTTTACACTGACGCACCCGCGGGCGGGCACGGTCAAAATCCGCAAAATAGATATAGCCTGTTTTTCCAACGCCCAGCGCTCCGTCGTCCACGTCAAACACCTCGCTTGCGCCGATCAAAGTGGCTTTAATGTGGGCGTCACAGTTCCAGATGGCAGTCCGGTCACCCCCCGGGAGGTAGGACTCGATGTTCGGCCATTTTTCAACTTCTTCAAAATGCTTTTCACCGGGGTAGCGGTACTGGTCCCAGCTTACCTGATTTGGAATAATTTTTTCCAGAACATCATTGAGATCAGCCTGAAGATACTCATCTCCATCCTCGGTATAATCGTGCACAAACTCTTCAAAGAAAACCGCACAGGTGGTGTGGGGTGAGATCACGCTACAGGTGCCGTTTTTAATGCCGCTTTTAGCAATGGCTTCGCGGACCTGCGGCGTAATGTTAATATAGGTTGGGGTATTTCCATGGGATTCTACGCTAATTTGTTCTTTATATACAGTCATTTTTATCCTCCAGATTGGTCTGTCAGTCAATTGTTTTAGTCTCAAAGACAGAATAGTAGTGCTCCAGGCATTCCTGCATGCCCTTCTTTGACAATGCCTTCACATCAAGGTAGGTTTTCGGCGGGGCTTCTTCCAGTGCTTTCATAGCTGCAGCCAGCAGATCCGAAAAAATATTGATCTTGGAAATACCATTTACCGCACATCTGGCCAAGTTTTCATCTCCTGAGGAGGAGCCTCCGTGCAGCACCAGCGGTGTGTCGATGGCCCTGGCAATTTCTTTTAAACGGTCAAAATTGATTTCCGGGATGCCCTTGTACATACCGTGCGCTGTCCCGATGGAGATGGCCAGGGAATCCACGCCGGTTTCCTCAACAAAGCGTCTGGCTTCCTCCACAGTGGTGTACTGTGAATCGGACTCATCGTGATTTTCGTAATTCTCACCAGCGCCTACATGTCCGATCTCCGCCTCAACCACCGCGCCCCGCGCGTGGGCATAGGCGATAATTTCCTTTGTTCTGCGGACATTTTCCTCAAAGGATTCCATGGACGCATCGATCATTACTGAGGTGAATCCAAGGTCCACAGCCTTTTTAATGATTTCGGGATTCGTCCCATGGTCCAGATGCAGCGCAACCGGCACCTTTGCCTCCGCCGCGTATTTTTTTCCCACAAGCGCTGCATCCTCAAGGGTGATATTCTCCCCGATATGCGCCTCCGCCAGCGGCAGAATCAACGGAACATTCAGCTTTTCAGCTGTCTCCACATGCCAGCGCAGAGATTCCAGATCAATAAAATTCGGAGCTGGAATGGCGTATCCGCCCTCCTGCGCTTTTTTAAACATTTCTTTTGATGTGACTAACATTGCATCCTCCTGCTGTTATAAATTTTTCAGGTTTTGCACCCGCTCTTCCACCGCGTCATCCTGGAATACATAGCTGCCGGCAATCAGTACGTCGGCGCCAGCCTCGACCAGTCCCTGGCCGTTGCTGCCGTTGACACCGCCGTCCACACTCACCGGGACGCGGCTTCCTGTTTTTGCCATGATTTCCTGAGCCTCCCGCAGCTTTTCATAGATACATGGGTTCAGCGGCTGCCCGCCATAGCCTGGCTCCGCGCTCATCATAATCAGCCAGTCAATACAGGGCAAAAGATAGGCAAGCCGCTCTGTGCCGTAGGTTGGCCCAATTCCGATACCGGCTTTTATCCCTCTTTTCCTGATCTCCTGGATCAGATGCAGCGGGTTAGCGCAGGCGTCCAGCTGAAAGGTCACGATATCTGCTCCGCAGTCCGCGAAGATTGGAAAAAAAGTTTCCGGATGGCAGACCTCAAAATGCACAGATACAGGCAGCCCGCTGATCTTTTTTAAATCCCTGACCAGCTGGGGGCCATAGGTCATATTCTCCACATACACGCCGTCCATAATGTCGACGTGTATATAGTCAATGCCAGCCGCCTCAGCCTTGATGATCTGTTCTCCAATTCTTGTCTGGTCACAGGCCAGGATTGAAGCTGATACTAATGCCATAGTATCCTCCTTTTTCTGTCAATTATCTTATTTGTGTGTGGTGACTGAGTGCATCCAGTCTTTGGCCAGTGCGTAAAATTCCTTATATTTTTCATAGTAGAACATATAAGCGTCATGGCGCTGCTGATCTGGCTCTACGGTATAATCAACCGTCGTCATGGACTCGGCAGCCGTCTGGATATCCGGATAAACGCCGCCGGCAACAGCGCCGAGAATCGCTGAGCCAAGGCATGGGCCTTCTGTTACCTTTGTAACAATAATCGGCACATTGCAGACATCCGCGTGGGTCTGGAGCCAGAACCGGCTTTTGACCGCGCCGCCGGAAACCACAATGCCGTCCGGTGAAAAGCCTGCCTGACGGAAAGAATCAATGATGGTTTCCGTACCATAGCAGATGCTCTCAATGACCGCGCGGTACATATGCGCTGGCGTGTGCCCCAGAGAGAGTCCGTAAAACATGCCGCGGACATCCGGATCAACATGTGGTGTGCGGTTCCCCTGGAAGAAATCCAACGCGATGATACCATCCGCGCCGATGGGCAGGGCTTCCGCCTCACGGTTCAGAATATCATAGACGCTGCACCCTTCCTCGGCCGCCTGTACCTTCAGATTGCCGCAGAGCTGCTCCTTAAGCCAGTTGACAATGGAACCGGTCGAGGTCTGTCCCCCTTCGACCATCTGCAGCCCCTTGACGATGGCATCCGGATAGGAGCCCCAGACACCCTTGCTGTGGATGGCTTCCTTCACCTGGGCAATGTGCAGGTGCGACGAGCCTGTGATGAGCGTAAGCTTTCCAGGCTGAACCGCATTGAGGCCGATGACGCCGACGAAGGCATCCGCACCGCCTTCACCCACCGGAATGCCGGCCACCAGGCCAAGCTCCTCAGCTGCGGCGGCAGTCAGCCCGCCGACCAGATCACCCATTGCGAGAACACGCGGCGGCAGCTTTTCAACCAGATCCTCCAGTCCAATCGTGTTATAAAAATCAACCGGATAGCCGCCCTCCTCCGAATTGTAATACCAACGGCTGGAAGCACAGTTGATACTGGCAGTATACTCGCCTGTTAAACGGTAGGTGAGCCAGTCTGTACATTCATAGAAGCGTGTGGCCTTGTGGTACAGCTCCGGCTCGTTTTCCTTCAGCCAGAGGGCTTTTGCCGGCAGGCACTCTGCCGAAACCATGCCGTATCCATTGTATTTCAGCGCATCATGACCGGTTTCGTACATGCGCTTCGCCTGCTCTGAAGCACGGATATCCATCCACATAATCGCAGGCCTTAAGGGCACCATATCATCTCCAGACAGCAGCACCGTACAGCAGGTGGTGTCCACGCTCATCCCCTTGATACAGGATGGATCAATGCCACTTTCCTTGATGGCCCTGCGTGACGCCTTACAGATTGCCGCCCACCATTCATCCGGGTTCTGCTCCGCGCGCCCGGATGCTGGCGTATACAGCGGATAAGGCTCCTCACAGAATACGATTGGCGTCCCCTTTAAATCAAAGATACCTACACGCGCACCACCGGTGCCCATATCAATCCCTAATACGCAATCCAACTGTTTCATTGTATTACCCCCTTAAATTTTTGTACAGCCAGGACTGTATTCTCCCCCATGAGATACATTCGTTCCCGACTGTAACTTTTGATACCAACATCATACAACAATAACATATGTGTGTCAATATTTTTTTGTTTTTTAAACCGAAACCTTTATATTTCTTGACTTTTTAACAATGCTTAACGTATAATCAAACTAGGTTTAGTAACAAATGTGCTTCTGTTATGATAGAGCCCTAAGCCACTGAGAAAAGGAAGACAAAAATGAATAAAATCGAATCATCGGATTCCATGTTTAATAAAATGATCCTCATCGCAAATCTGTACTATAAAGAAAAACTGTCACAGCAGGAAATTGCAAAAAAGCTGAATATTTCAAGACCATGGGTTTCAAAACTCCTGGCCCGCGCAGAGGAAAGCGGTATTGTAAAAATTGAAGTCATGACGCCCTTTACCGAAAACGCAGCCTTGGAAAGCGCGCTCATGCACAAGTATTACATCAAGCATGTCGGCGTCATCAAAAGCGAGAATGCCACCAGAGACGACCTGGCCCTCGCCGCCGCCAACTATTTTATTTCAGAGCTGCGGCCAGAAGACGTCGTTGGCGTCGGCTGGGGCACCAGCGTCTCAAGGCTTATCTCCGCCACCGAGTCCCTGTGTTTTCCAAAGGTAAAGGTTGTTCCTCTGGCCGGCAGCTTTGGCAATACCATGGACCTTTTCCCCAACCTGAGCAGCATCCGCCTGGCCAAGACCATCAACGGCGTCGCTGAAGTTATCCACGCTCCAGCTGTGTGCAGCTCGCAGGAGGAATATGAAGCCCTGATGAACAACGGCCAGACGCAAAAGCTCCTGTACATGGGAGAGCACGCCGATATCCTGCTTCTGGGCATGGGTACCTTTGAAATTTCTTCCCAGCCGCAGTTCGGAATTTTTAAACCCGGCGACATCGCTGAGCTGAAGGCCAGACAGGTCATGGGCGATATTGCCCTTCAATACCTCGATGTCAACGGAAACCCCATTGATACAGATTTCACAAGAAGGCTGATCCGGGCAAATATCTTCAAAGCCAGCGCCAACGCGCGGACCAGCATTGGCATTGCCGAGGGCGTTTATAAAAAGGATATTATCCACGCTGTGCTCTCATTAAAGCTGGTGAACGCGCTGTTTACCGATGAGGAGACTGCGCTGGCGCTGTTGGGGATATGAAAAAGGATATGAAAAAGGATATGAAAAAAAGCAGGCGTTTCTCTGGGAAACGCCTGCTTTTTTAAATATTATTCTAAATCCAGACTGTCCAATGGCCAGCGTACAGAATAATCATAATGCTCTGCCTTTTGTGACTTTCCAAAGTCATCATTATAAAAAACTTCTATCGTATCCGGCGGCTCCTGTCCATCCTTTATCAGTAGAATAAAATAAAATGTCTGCTCCGCATCTTTTTCCATTTTATTGACCAGATCACTCTCTTCCGTATTTGAGAATAAAAGCTTTCCTTTATATTCTATATTACCACGCGTGCCGCGCACAAGGATATTATCTGTATCGAGCGCCATTGAGCCCTCGTTTTCAGCCTTTCCCGTCACCACAAAGTACGTATACCCTTCCTGTTCCTCATAATAGTTATAGTATCCATTCGGGTTCGCGGGCTTTACCTCCTTAAGCTTCTCAGCTTTATCCGCCGTAAAGGTAATTGCGTTCATCTGCAGTTTCATGCCCGCCCCTGCCTTTGATTCATGATCCGCTGTCACTTTCATACCACAGCCTCCCACCAGCATGAGTACGAGCAAGAACAAACACAAACACAATAATTTTTTCATCGCTTTATTTCACCTCTAAATCAGCTTCAATGGCGCCTCCGTTATATAAGTGCTCCGTATCCTTTAAATCCGCAGCCTCTATCTTGATAACAATAGGATATGACCCTTTTTCCAGTTTCTTCACAGACTTAAAGCCCACCACAGCCGTGCCGGGTTTGATAAGCCCTGTCCTGTAAAGCTCCTCCCCATTCTCCTTGAGTGTAATGATATATTTAAAGTAACACTCATTTCCATCAGGGTTTAAAAGCGCCGCATCTACAGTTTGGGTTGCCTCGTTCATTTCCAGCACATCATACCCCGGCAGCAGAATCGAGTTAGGGTCTGTATTTTTTACCTGGCCTGGTAATTGATACGCAATGGCGTTTTTATCCAGAGACGGCCCCCTGTTCCAGAACGCGAAGGTAATTCCCCCAACCAGCAGCACAAGCAAAAGCCCGATGACAAGAGCCAGCTTCAGGGGGTTCTTTTTTCGAATCCTCACAAATCCCACTTTGCCCGTTGGCGAAGCGGCTGCCATGTAGCCGAGAACTTTATCAAAAAAAGACAAACGCCCGCTATAAGGATACATCCGCATGGTTTTTGTGCTGCCCTTCTGCTGCATACATATCCGCTCCGTGGCCTCACTGCCGCTTTTTCCTGTGACGTCACCAAAAATGACACGCTTCTTCTCCATCCCTTTCTCAAGGAATACTTTATGCGGCAGATAATTCCAGATGCCGCCGTCCTGGGATTTCAGCGTACTGGACATACCTTTTATTTTTTTATACTCATATTCCATAGACCTCTCCTTTTTCCTACTCCGCTACTTCTAAATGCGTGTCAATATTCCCGGCATTATACTCAATATTCACATCCTTTAGGTCCCGCGTTCTGACAGTGACCTCAACGGGATACTCCCCGGCACTCAGGGCACGGTTTAAGTCAAACTCCATAACCGCCTTTCCCGGGGGGATCAGGCCAGAGCGGTACAGCTCCTCACCCGTATCCGCAAGCTTAATGCTGTAGGTAAAGTAACATTCATTCCCATCTGGATTGATAAGCGCCTCCTTCACATGGGGATCCCCCGCTTGAGCCTTCAGCGCATCCATCCCCGGCAGCAGGATGGACTCGCTGTCGGTATTTTTTACACCATCAATATGATAGGAAACCGCCGTCTTGTCCAATCCCGGCACTTCATCCTGTCTGGCGAACCAGATGCCTGCCACAAAGACTGTAATACAGACAAGCACCGCTAACACAATAAATAACAGTTTGTACCACGCCCGGCCGATGATGCGGACAAAGCCCTCTTCCCCAGCCTCATCTACCACGGGCACATATCCGACCACGGTTTTAAGCCAGGAGCGCCTTGTTTTATACGGACTCAGACAAGCCCGGCTCTCTTGGGCCTCCAGCAGGTCTCCTGCTGTCCGGCCATTTTCTTGATCCAGATCAGAAAAAATATTAAAGCCCCCATTGGGGAACAGCGCCTGCAGCTCCTTCTCACTGATATAGGGCCATACAGCGCCGCTTTTATCCTTATACTCACGCCCTGCGGCAGAGCCGGAACACGCTTGATACCTGATAAGTCATTCCTCCCTTACCCTAACTTGAAAAGAGAGCCAGCCGTATGAAAGGACTGACTCCATGGTGTTCTAAGTGTTTAATTAGATGCCTGCGCTGTCGTCTGTGAAAGTGAAGCCCACATTAGCATTGAACGTGCCTTCTGCCTTATCGCTAGTCTTTAAGAATGCCGTCGCTGTGCCTGTAGTACCGCCTTGTTTTAAATCCGCAATTTTCTTGTTCACGGTGGTTAATTCAGTGCTGCCAACAGCCATACCCAGAGCCGCGTTTCCGGTTGCTCCGCTGCCCGGAGCCATAGGGATACCGGTCGTGCTGTCGTAGGTGTCAATGGTCACGGCAACTGTCCTTGCTCCTGTATAAGGATTCTCACCAGTATCACCGGAATTTTTATTCAACAACTTAAAATCCAGTGATACACCATTTGCAATGGTGTCATTATAGTCGGATACCGTAACTGTTTTCGGATAGGAAACCAGCCAGTCAGCCTTATCCGTCGTTGCCGAATTCGCTTTATACGTAACGTTGATTCCTCCGGTTGCGCTTTCTGCGGCGAAAACTGGTAACGCCACGGTGCTGAGCATTGCGGTTAAAGCGATAACACCCGCAATCTTTTTCATTGTACACTTCATTGTGCTTTCCTCCTTTTTATTTTTAATATAATCAACATCAGTGTGTCTCCTGCTGATGCAATTACCAATATCGTGAGCAGGTTTGACAAACCGGTATTGCCTGTAGCAGGCGTGGTTACCCGGTTTCCATCTCCTTTTGAGACTTCCTGCGCCGGCGTTTCCTTCTCCGCCGTATAATGAATTACCATATTGCCCTGATGGACATCCTCTTCCGCGAAAACGGGACTGCAAAAGCACGCCATAAGCAACACTAGCAAGAAAATATAAAATATTTTTTTCACTTTTCCGCACCTCCTTATGACCCTGGGGAGATATAGAAGAGCGGCGTCTCCCCAGACTCCAAACTAGAGCCTGCGTTAAAGGTTCCCTTGTAAATCTCATTTCCACTCTGCGATACCGTATTAAACCAAAGCTTTTCAGTCTGGACAGCGCCAGGAGCGGTTGACGAACCAAGCAGAGCCACGCTCACATACCGGCTGTCCGCCGTGGTGCTGTTCTGCAGAGGATTTCCATTTTTGTCACACGCTGTAACCTCAACTGTCTTACCGGGGTCATTCACAGACGTCAGGTCAAAGGATTTTAACACATCCACATTTATGGCTTTATCATTGCCATAAACCTGCTGGTACGAAACCGTCACGCCTGAGCCAGCATGTTTCTGATCCGGGTCGTTCAGGTTTGAGTTGTTTTCTGTCAGGACAATATTCATGGGAATGGAAACAAAATATTCCGGCGCAATATCCTTCCATACCGCGGTTAAGCGGATACTTTTATTATTGGCGTCTGGGCCAGAGGAGAACGAATACACTGTTGGGGTTTGTTCTTCTGAAAGCTCCAGACCCGGCTTCTGGTTCCATTGACCGCTGTCATCAAGCTCCTCCACAGTCCAGTGGTCAAAGGCCTTACCCGCCGGATACTGGTCCACGGTCGGGAATTTTATGACTGCCTGATTGCTGCCATCATAGGTCCGGTAGACCCTTGTATCGCTGATACCATCAAACGGCACATTTTTGTCCTTTTGGTAAAGGACCTCCAGCCCCCGGTCATACTTTACCGATGCCAGTTCCTCATCCGGCTGGGTGATTTCATGCTTGATGACCGATGTCGCAGCATTATGGTAGTACATATAACCATCCGCCGGATTGTCATAGGTTTCCGCGAAGTTAGTAAAGGTGATATGGGAACCCGTAATAACCTCTACTGCTTTCCTGTCAAAGGCGGTTGTGTTATACTGTGCAGCGGTATTATCGGCGGCGCTCACATCCTGCAGGTATTTGTTCACTTTGCCGGTTAACATCTCTCCCTCGCTGCTTGTTCCATCCTTATAGATCAGGTTGAATTTTACCTTGAGGTTTCCAGAATACATCAGCAGATTTAAGCGATCCTCTTCTTCCGGGCTTAATGTCTTGTTGTTATTCCAGGAATCCAGTAAGACGCCCGCGTCTCGGCGGAAATAATCCGAAAGACTGATGACATCGCCTGGTCTGAAATATACCGTGTTATCAAGCGATTTCGCCAAAACCAGTTTGTAGTCCGAAGGTAACAATTCATTATCCGGCGCTGTGATCTCTCCGGTAAACCCGACAAAGGTTTTGTTGGCCTGTTTCGGCGCCTGGTAATCCTTGTTGAATATGATTTTATCATTCTCCAGCAGGTCAAAGGTTGTTCCATTACTTCCTGGCTCTACAATATTGTTGGGTGCTGCTCCGTTATTTGTTATATCCACGGTGATCTTATCTGTCTTCACATCAATGGCCCGCAGCTCATGGCGGTCTGTCAAACTGTCAACCGGCATGAACATTGTGTATTGGAATGAGCTGACATCTTTTCGATTCTGATTTGGATTAAACCACGAATAACTTCCCAATGGAATACTGGCATTATGCTTGTCGCTCTTATTTTGAATTTCAATTGGTACATTTGTCATAATCGGCGTCGGATCCGCTCCATAACTTTCTATTCTGGGGTTTGTATACCCCCATTTTGGGGCAATTTCAAATTTAAAAAACGCCTTCGTATCAGCTTCCCACGGCACCTTGTTGCCATCCGGCATATTTTTGTTAAACACTGCCAGCTTATCTAAAAATATACCGCCAGCTTCAATGCTCTTTGGGCTTATTTTACCGTCCTCCCCGCCATCTCCATTGTTGTTCTGTGTATCAGAGTCCACATAGTAAGAATCATACAGTCCATTTACTGAATCAAGCGAAATATTTTCGAGGTTACGGAAGTAATGCGGCCCCTGCACACTGCTCGATGATTGGGTTTTCAGGTAAAAGCTGTTTTTCATATTTTCGATCTTCACATGTACTTTATAACTAGGATATGAAGTTGTTGGATTAAATCCCACCTTTAGAGGCTTAGTAGTAACTACAGATTCCTTAACGGTTATTGTGATCTTAGCGCCATTGGCTGCCGTATACGGTTTTAGTGTCATGGGTGGATAGGCGCTCGGATTATCCGGGTCCACTGTCCAGCCCGGATCCCAAAGTTGAATTGCTTCGACAATCGGGGTGCCGGTAGAATAATCTTCGCCATTTGGAAAATAGCAGAGATTCAACGTCGGCGCAGGCCACATAAAGTAAGCCCCCTGATTTATCTTATAACGGCCGCTCACGTATTCAAAATCTAATGCCTGGCCACTGTTAAACGTACCAGTGGCTATATCTTTCGAGGCACCTGCTTTTATGGCGACTGGCGTTGAAGTACCGTCAAGAACCTGCATATCCAACATAAATCCATCGACGTTGTTATTATATGCCCCGTAGCGGGCGTCTCCTGCTGTATAATCTCCTGCTGCATCCGTTACTGCCCACGTGGTTTTACCTACATCGTCATATCTCTGTAAGCTGGAGCTTCCGTCATAGAGACCATAAGTCAGGCTGCCGGTGTCCTTGTCTCCCACAACGGTCATGGTCACTGGCTGGTCCGGATAGTTGAAAGCGTAGGTGACGGTGCGCTCCTTGGGGTCACTTGTCACCTCTGGTTCCAGCGCCGGATCATTAAAATTAAAGCTGATGCCAACCGCGGCCTTGCCTTCCGGCGGATTCTTTACGTAGTACCCCACAGGGTAGGTCAGCTGTACTTTTACCGGCGCTGTTGAGTTAGCGTAATAATTTCCATCCTTGCCTTTTTTCATACCGCTGATCACATCCACACTAAAGCCTTCGGTCGCTTTACCGTTCTCAATGGTTACAGGGTATTCCTTCGTGTTCAGGGTAAACACAAAGACCGCCTGGGAATCCTTTGGCGCCTCGTAGGCCACATCAAAATCCTGGGCCGGCTCTTTGTCTTTCGCTACCGCGTAATAAAATATTCCGCCAATTTCATCGTAATAGCTGATGGGATAGGTTTCCACTGCCGCGCCATCCGTAATCCGGATTTCCGCGTGGTCAAACCTATAGGGGAGATTATTCCATATCTGATCCGGGATTCCCGTAATATCTCCACCCCCAAAGGAGTACGTATCCCTTGGATTTACTTCCCCATCAATATACATGGGAATATTAATCGGTTTTGCCGCTCTGCCCTGCATTGCCTTCAGATCCCTGACCATTATCTGGTTTTGCGGCGGCAGCAGGTTGTCTACGCTTACTGAAATTTTCTCTTGCTTTTTTCCGGTTTCGGATGCGTAATTCACTTTGAAATCATACACACCGTTTTCCGTTACATGATAGGACACCTTATCCGGATTAAATGTTTCCCCATCCGGGCCGATAATTTCTTCTACCTCCCCTGGGGCAGCGCCCTTTGACGCCTGTCCTACAATGTCCGCCTCTGTACCGTCTTCGCTCTTCTCTACATTAAATTCGTATCCGCTGTTCTTTGTATTTGCCGCTATAATCGATGTCGGTGAAATCACAGTGAACACTGTAAGGGACAGCATTACAAACACGACACACAAAGAGATCATTTTATAGTTTTTCTGCTTATTCTGCAATATTTTCGCCTCGCTCTCTAAAGAATCGCCCTTCTGCCTCCCAAATCCTGCTGCAATTAATGCAATATCTAAAGGAGACATCTGGTATGAATCCAATAACAACGGCAGTTAGAGAACTAAAACGAGGTAAATACTGCATTTATCCCACATCATATAAAAAAGATGCTGAGTTTTATAAAAAAACCAGCAAAATTTTAAATATCATCCTTTTTATTCTCTATTTTCCATCTACACATCCGTCTTCATTTTATTCCGAATGACCTTCAAATCCGTTCAAAACAACATTGACGATTTCTTTCTGTTTCTCATCCAGCTGGTCGTAGTGTTTTGCGACGAGATAAGCTTTTGGTGATAACTCTGTTGGATTGTTCGATAATAAGTAGTCCACGCTCACACCCAGGTAATTTGCCACTTTTCTTAGCTTGTCTGCCCCGGGCTCTGCCGTTTTCCACCGGGAAATCGTACCATTGCCAAAATTCAGCTCTTTCTCCAGCGCTTTTACCGAAATTCCTTTTTGGACAGACAGCTCGTTTATTTTTTTATAAATCAACAGAATATTTTACCTCTCAATTTACTATTTTCGAAACAAATCTAAACATTCCCTTGACAGATCGCTGAAAATAATCTATTATAGACTTAACTAAAACACACAAATAATTAGAGTATTATCTAAAAATAGCTCTTAATCAAAAAGATTATTTGATTTACCTCAGCTTTATTTTCATTATATTCGATTTAACTCTAATTGTCAACATATTCTTTTTGATTTTTTTCAGATTTTTAGATTTAATTCAAAAAGGAGATTGAGATTGTGAATGTATTAGAGAGAATTCAAAAACTGGGCAAAGAAAAGGGGATAAGCGTTGGTTTTTTAGAAGAAAAGCTGGGCATTGGACGCGGCACCATTTATAAGTGGAACAAAAGCGCACCCAACACGGAAAATTTGGTTAAAGTTGCCGATTATTTTAACGTTTCTATTGATTATTTGTTAGGCAGGGATCATTCATTAAACGAAGAAGATGAAAAAGACATAGCAAAAATAATGGATAAAATGAAAAAGCAGCTTGCGAACGAAACAGACTGGGTGTTTGATGGCGAAGCCATGAACCCCGCGACAATAGAGCTGCTGCTTCAGGACATAGAACAACAGGAAAGAATCGTAAAGGCTTTAAATAAAAATTACATCCCTAAAAAACGCAGGTAATGGTCATACGCCGCCAGAAAGAAGCTGCCGAGAGGCTTGTAAAAAACTCAAAATTGGGGCTGGCGTGATTTATATGGATTATCCGTTGTTGAAATCTGTGGCTGGTTATCAGCAGGCAAAACCCTTTCCTATTTGGATAAGGCGTGTTTGCTGTGCTTAATAAATTCGGAGAAAAAAGAATTTACTGCGCTGTGGGCCTGAGCCCGCCGTCTGTCCACCCGTTAAATTGGGGTGGACAAAATGGCGGGGCTCAGGCCTGTTTTTTATTAATCTACAGCGCTAAAACACGATTCACCTGGAAAGCTTGACCACTGTCTCCACATGTGTTGTCAATAGGATAGGAATACAAATTATTAACCTCGTCGCTTGATTGAGGATACAATTTGCCGCCAGTTTCCTCATTAACTTCCTTGGCATTTTTTCTTCTGCTCTTAAATAATCTCCCGTCCTGAGAATCTTTTTTCCCGGTCTTGTATATGATAGTAATCATTGCAGGATCAATTTCGCCTTCATCGTTAGTTCCCCCAATAATGATTTTATCTACTATACTTTCAAATACAGCTCTATCAAATTCCTCAAGGTATTTATTGGATTCAAGTAATTTTTTAAAACCCTCAAGTCTTTTCTTCAATGCTTTTTCATCAGTAAGTGTTACTTCTAAAGTCCTTTTTTCTGCAAGTAATTTCTCTTTGCTAATGGCTATTTCATTATACTTGTCCTGATATATATCCATGCTGATTGACTCATTCAGCCTTAATTCAACAAGATCTTTTTCTTTCTTTATTATTTTATCAAGTTGATTGCTTATCTTCTTCAAGTCTTTAGCTAAACTGTTGTCTTTCAATTCTTCTTCAACAGTTTTAAGGAATTCGTTGGTAATTTCTACATTATTGTGGCATACTTGACGATAACTTTCCATAAATGCTTTTTCTATAGCTGCTTCTTCAATTCCTTTGCTATGCGGACAATACTTTTTCCCATTTTTAGTAGCATTGACACACTGCCATATCACTTTTGTATATTCTGAACTTGAATGCCAATTTCTTCTTGAAAGATTATGACCGCAAAATCCACATTCAAGCATGCTGCTAAAAGCATATTTTCTTGAATATTTTTCTCTTTTACCACCATTGTTAGCAACGGTATTTCTATTTTTTGACCTTCTTAATCTAATGCCTTGAGCTTTTTCAAAATCTTCTTTCGAAATAATTGGCTCGTGATGGTTTTCTATATAAAACTTATCCTGTTCTCCAAAATTATCCAATCTTCTCTTTGAAATAGGATCAACCGTATAGGTCTTTCCCATCATGAGATCCCCTTTATATTTCTCATTTTTTATAATTCCTAAAACTGTTGTTTCAGTCCACCTTTTATTTCCTCTTGGTGATAAATATCCCTGTTCTTCCAACTCTCTTGAGATTACCATCCCACCGACGCCTTCAATATATCTTCTGAAAATATATCTTACAATTTCAGCTTCTTTTTCGTTTACAGAAATGCTTTTTGTCTCTGGATTATAGTCATAACCTAAACATCCTTGAAAGCCGACCATTTCTCCTCTTTCCATTTTCATTCTCAAGCCTTTTTTAACATTAGCTGAAATGTTCTCTACTTCCTGTTGAGCAACCGAACTTAAAATAGTCAAAAGCAATTCGCCATCCATTGTTAGAGTATTTATGTTTTCTTCTTCAAAAAATACCGCAACATTAAACTCTTTTAACTTTCTTACATACTTTAAAGTGTCTAATGTGTTTCTCGCAAATCTTGATATAGACTTTGTAATTATCATATCTATATCGCCATTCATACAGTCATTTATAAGCCTTTGAAAATCAATTCTTCGATCAACCTGTGTTCCTGTTATTGCTTCATCAGCATATATTCCAGCAAGAGTCCACTCTTTATTTTTTTTTATAAATTCTGTGTAGTGTTCTACTTGAGAATTATAGCTGTTAATCTGATCTTCAGTATCTGTACTAACTCTGCAATAAGCTGCCACTCGCTTTATTGAGCGTTCAACACAGCCTGATGCAGTTCTTTTCAGTGTGGTATCACCTTTAATAACTTTTACATCTTTCTTCACTGCATCCGCCTCCTTATTTGTATCTTTCTATGCAGTTCTATTATACCACACTTGCAAAACATTATAAATATAATTCTGTGGAAATGTTATATTTTTTCATCAACTTGATTTTTATCTTCTTATATTCAATATCGCTGAGTAAGTGCTTAGAAAGTAACATAGACAGCATAGATAATTGGAGGCTATATCTTAATAGTTCATTATTCATTCTAAATCCTCCTCATTTAATTTTATCTAAAGTTTCACGACATTGACGGGTGCTTTGGATCAGCAACATTGGAATCTCACCACCGCCCCTGTTAAGATGAGCCGGCTTTCACTAAAGAAGTATCATTATCATTACTCAGGTCATAGCTCACAAAGTTATCCTTGTCCTTTGCTTTAAGAAAATTTATTTATCGCTCGTTTCCTTATATCCTTATCTTTGACAGTATTCATTTAAACCGAATTTCTTCAGCAGGAAAGTCTTGGCGTAAATTTCTTACGCTCACTAAGTAATTAAAAGTCCCGTCATGGTCTATTCAGTTGTCAAAGAGCAATATTTGAAAGGGATTATTTTCTTTACATTTTCCTATTTGCCATAAGCAGGCTATCTCTTATTCAAGAAAGTAAAGGAGGTCAAACTCCCCTTCACTTTACATAAGGAAAATTTGACCCCTTTGGTTACCGAACTTCTAAAGTTCTTCGATGAATTTTTTCAGCTTTTCAAGAATTTTGTTTCTTCTTTTGATTAAAGCCGGATGTGTAATACTTTTGAGCTTTGCCACTGAACGAACCGTTTCATCATTGAAATACAAGCGTTCAATAATATCTCTTTCTTCTGCATTGAGTTTTGATATAGCATTTCTTAATGCTTCAATCATCATCTGTGTTTCAACAATCTTTTCTACATCAACACTTTCATCAATAATATTATCTACAAAATGTCCGTCATGATCCAATGATGAAAAAAAGAGCAAGTGGTTTTTCTTGTCCACCTGCTCTAAATACTTTTCGTGTTCTTTTTCTCGCCAGTAGACTTTATATATCTGCTCGCTGACTTTGACCTTTTGTCCGTTGACATAAAGGTAATATTCTTTTTGCATTTTATTTCCTCCATTTCTTTTTTTGTCTGCGTTTTTAGACAAAAAAGGAGGACTTCTGCACATGGGCATAATAAGTCCTCTGAAATGAAAGAAATTGATTCTTTCTTTGTATTTAAGATTTAATTTTCTATGATAATTACCAGTATCAAAAAGGTCTACAAGTTTTTTCTACATGAATGACAGACCTTAAATAACACATAGCAATTACCTCCAACTACTTAATCCATTCTTCTTTTCCCTCACTTCTAAAAATACACATTAAATCACTCCCGCTTTTTCAAAATGTTTTTTTAATATTCTCATAGAAATCAACGCTCCTATAAGACTTGTTAAAACTGTTAGAGCCACCATTGAACCATACATTCCCCATGAACCCATGAACTTCAAATATTGTTGTAATGCCTCATCTGTTAAATGTAGAATCTCTTTTCTTTGTATAAAGTATTCTCCATGAGAAATATACATCGGTAGTGTAAATAGAGCAGATTGTAGTGTTGAACCGATTACATACGGTATGACAATCGCCTTTTTATTCTTATACTTCATCTTTGAAGCTACTATTTCCGCAATAAGCCATCCTAAAATTGAAAGTCCTACACCAATTCCGTTGGCTGCCATAAACCCCGGTAAGACAATAATTGTTCCCATGATAAGAAACACACCGGTTTTTCTTACTTTCGATACTAAAAGCATAAATGCTATCGAAACGAAAAATAATGTAATCGGTATGTTAGCAACTGTCCCGAAAAGAGTTAGTGCCGCTAATGCTCCTGTAACAAAGAAGATGAGAAGTGCCACTGCACCAAAAATTCCGATAAAAATAAAATCTTTGGCATTCAGTTTGTTTGTCTTTTTGTTTGTTTCCATAATTTTCCTCCTAAAAATCATTCATTATTGAAACTGTAAGTACCACAATGTACCAACAGCAATAACCGTAAATAAAGTGTATACCGCATCAATCTTTGTGAATTTTAATGGATAAATATTTGTTCTATCTTTATAGTTTTCCATTCCTCTTAAGAGTACCGAAGTTGATAATTCTTCCGCCACTCGAACACTTCTAAACAAAATAGGAACAATCATAAATTCTAACGATTGAATAGGATGAACAAAAAATTGAATTCCGGAAGTTCTAATCCCTCTGATTTTCAAACTATCCTTTAAGTAACCATAATCCTCTCTTAAAGTCGGCATATATCTCAATATAACAATAAACGGGATTGCAACAGCATTTGGAAACCTCATTGTTTGCATTGCTGATATAATATATGACATTGAAGTTTTCCTCTGCAAAAATACAATCATCATCATTGCAATTGAAAATTTCTGCACAAAATAACTGAGTGAAACAATCGTCAAAGCTACTGTATTATTTGGAATATATCGGATACAGAACATCAATCCGGCAACCAATATATAAATCATGCTATACAAAATGCTTTCACGATAGGCTTTTACAGTCAGCAAATATATATTGCAAATAACCAGTAAAATATGTGATGGAAAAGGTTTGTTTACAGCAAGTCCCAGCATGACGAAAATAAATACAATTCCAAGAACCGTTCTTGGATCCAACTCTTTTTTCACATTCATTTCCATCACCTGCCTTTGCTTAGAAGTTCCCAAAGTTTACTTTCGGTATCACTGTTTAATTTGAAATCAAGATTCACGCTACCATTCTTCAAATAAATTATTCGATTGCAAACAGAAAGTAAAAATTCATAATCATGGGATATTACAAATAAGACTTTGTTCTTATCGGAAATCTCTAATATACTTTGAGATACTAAATCCATTGAATTTTTATCCAATCCGCTTGTCGGCTCATCAAAAAATATAATTTTGCTTTCACTCGTAGTTGCAACTGCAATTGTCAATCTTTGCTTCTGACCTCTCGATAATGTCATAGGATGCCTATCCTTAAAATTAAGAATTTCAAACCTCGACATAATGGTGTTTTTTTCTTCATCTGTAAGCATTGCACCGGATTTCCCAATGCTGAGTTCTTCCTCTACACTACCTGTAAAAAGTTGAAAATCGGAATCCTGCATAACGAAATATACTTTCCCCAACCTCTTTTTATGAGTGTACTTTTTACCCTCTACAAAAATATTTCCATCTTTTTCTTTTAATAATCCTGAACAAACTCTTGCAAAGGTTGTTTTACCGACTCCGTTTTCCCCTATAATACCTATAATTTCATTTCCAAAAGCTGTAATTGATATATCTTTCAAGACATCATTTTTTTCTTCTTTTGAATGAGAATACGATATTTTTTTTACTTCCAATATGGGATTTTCTTTTACATTAGGCTTGGTATAATTAACTGCCGTCAAATCATTCAAGTATAAACTTCTAATATCCTGACAGTTATTCTGTACATCAAGGAGAGTTTTCTTTGAAAATTCTCTTTCTATTTTTCCATCACGAATTACTATCATGCGGTCTAACAAATTCGGAAGATAAAATAATCTATGCTCTAAAACCACTATTGTTTTTCCGAATTTTTTTAATTCTTTCAAAATATCTCTTAAATCAAAGATAGATTGAATGTCTAAATTAGCTGTTGGTTCATCAAACAAATAAATATCCGGTTCCATAGCGTAACACGATGCTATTGCCACTTTTTGTTTTTCTCCACTGGACAGCTTAAAAATACTTTTTTCTTTTAAGTGTTCAATCCCAAATACTTTTAGACTGTTTTCAACACGCCTTTTTATCTCATCTTTATTCAATCGCATATTACTTAAACCAAAGGCAACTTCATTAAATGGATCCGTCATAAAAAACTGACTTCTTGGATCTTGAAATACAGTTCCTACCTTATTACTTATCTGAGAAAGCTCCAAATCATTGATGTTCTCTCCGTTGATATACGCTTCACCTGTTAAAGTTCCCTCATAGGTATGTGAGATAAGCCCATTGATTACAGAAGCAAGTGTAGTTTTACCGCTTCCGCTTTTTCCTGTAATGACAACAAACTCCCCCTTTTTTATGTTTAAGTTTATGTCATCAAGAATTTTTTCATTGGAATTTGTAGTATACGAAATATTCTTAAGTGTTATCATCACTACACCCCATACTGAGCTTTCCATAATTTTGTGTAGTAACCATTTTTATCAAGAAGTTCTCTGTGCCTTCCTTTTTCAAGCAGTGTTCCTTTTTGGAATACAAGAATTTGGTCTGCTTTTTGAATTGTTTTTAAATGATGAGCCACTACAAGTACAGTTCTGTTCTTTGCAAGCTCTGTAATGGCATCTTGTATCAGCGACTCATTGACAGGGTCAACATTACTTGTCATCTCATCAAGAATTAAAATCGGTGCATCTTTCAAAAACGCTCTTGCAATAGATATTCTCTGTCTTTGTCCACCTGACAATATTCCGCCGTTTTCACCAATATCCGTTTCATAACCATTGGGCAAACTCATAATAAAATCATGGATTCTTGCCTTCTTTGCCGCTTCGATGATTTCTTCTTTTGTCGCTCCTTTTTTGCCTACCTTGATGTTTTCTTCAATGGTATTATCAAATAGCTGAACATTTTGCATAACGATGCTGATACGATCCAAAAGTTCATCATAAGGAATCTCTCTAATATCCACACCGCCAAGTGTAATTTTCCCTTTATGCACATCATAAAATCTTAAAAGCAGGTTAGTTATAGTAGTCTTACCGGAACCGGATTCGCCAACCAGTGCAGTCATTGTTTTTTCATCAATATCAAAACTTAAATTTTCCATTTTGAACTCATCTTGCTGATAAGAGAATTCAATATTTTCAAAGGCAATATTATTTTGTTTCGGAACAATGCCGTCTACCTTATCTGGTATTACATCTGCATATAAAATTCTTGAAAGTCTTTCATAGCTGTCCACCGCCGAAACATAATACATATAATGTTGTTCCATAGAGGCAAACGGCTTATAGAACTCCTTTGAGATAACGGCAAAGATAATAAAATCAAATACTTTCAAATTGCCGTTTATTACAAGTACAACTCCTGATATAAGAAGTAGTAAATACCCTATATCAAGTAAAAATGCGAATACGGATAATTGTTTTGCCTTAAATCTTGAAGCAGCCTTACTTGTTTCTCCAAATTTCTTTGTCCTTGCTGTCAGTTCACTATCCAAACTTTTATTATTGGAAAAGCTCTTTAATACCGGTATGCCTCTGACATATTCAACAAATAAACTGACCATATCTAAAAGAGCGGAGTTGTTCTGATTTTCAATGGTCTTCGACCTTTTAATAGTCATAACCAAGAATACAAGTGCAATAGGAACGGATACCGCCATTACCAGTGCCAACTTTATATCAATGCTCGCAAGACCGATAAATACCACTGTTGCTATTAAAAAATCACCAAACATCCTCGACCACATATGCCCTACAACAAGGGACATATTATCAACATCCTTATGAAGTATTGTGTTTATCTCACCAAGTCTTTCATCGGTATAAAACCCTAAACTGAATTTTTTCAACTTAATAATCATTCGCTCTCTGATTTGCTGAACAATATCAAAACCTGCACTATGTTTTTTCATATCTGCAACCATATTACAGATGCCTTTGAATACAACAAGGAGTGCAATCGCAATAAAATATTTATATAGACTCTCTATACTTGTTCCGTCAAATATCTGAAACAGTATAGAAAAGACAATAACAATCATAGCTATGGAACTTAGTCCATAAAGAGCAAAGAATGTACTTGATATAGCTAAATCTCTTTTGCCGGTTTTTGTGAGCAGTTTTAACATTTCCCTAAACATTTTCTGTTACCACCTCTTTCAAATTCCATCTGTCAACCTTGTTCTGTGCTTCCACCATATCACGATAAAAATCACATCTGTTCATCAGTTCTTCATGGCTTCCTGTATCAAGAACAAGCCCCTTATCCATAACAATAATTTGATCCGAATTTCTAATTGTATTTAAGTGATGGGCGATTGTAATAACTGTCTTGTCCTTACTTAAATCATCTATCGCTTCACTGATGAGCTTTTCATTCTCACTGTCAACCGCCGCCATCGCTTCATCCAATATCAAAATCGGTGCATTTTTCAGTATCATTCTCGCAATGGAAATTCGCTGTTTCTCGCCACCTGACAGTTTGACACCCATTTCACCGACTCTTGTATCGTATCCATTCGGCAAAGCGGAAATAAAGTCATGACACCTTGCTTTCTTTGCAGCTTCTATCACTTCTTCTTTGGTTGCACCGACCTTACCGATGGCTATATTTTCAAAAATACTTAAATCAAAAAGGATAACTTCTTGCTGAACGCTGCCGATAAGCTCCGAAATATTTTCCTGACTATATTCTTTTATGTCTTTTCCTTTTATTTTTATTTGTCCGCTGTCTGTATCCCAAAATCCCATAAGCAGATTAGATACCGTACTCTTTCCGCAGCCGCTTGCTCCGACAAAGGCATTCAAACTGTTTTGTTTGAAAGTAAGATTGATGTCTTTTAATCTGAAACTGTCTTTCCCGTACGCAAAGTTTACATTTGTAAATTCTATATCTCCAAATTCTAACCCTTGTTCTGTTTTCTTAGTCGAAAGCGGAACGGTTAGAACTTTTCCTATTCCCTTTAAGGCTTCCTTAAACACAATAGAAAAATGTTGCAAGGTTGCTGTCTTGCTGATGGATGCAGTAAATGCGGAGGACAAAATAATAGCAAGAATAAAATTAGGTGCTGTAATATTTCCTTGATAGAGGAATACACTTCCTAAAATCATAACAATGACTACACCTATTTCCATGAATATATCAATCAGTCCCATTGGAATAGTGATTGCTCCCATGCTTTTTTTCACCCAATAAATATATTCTCTTGCTGTCTTTAATGTTCTTTCACTAATCTCCTCTTCTTTCGCAAAAGCCTTAACAACAGAAATATTTTTTACATACTCCATCAGTTCTTCTCTCATCCTGCTTTCATGGTTAAAATAAATAGCAAAGTTTTTATTCATCGTTTTTTGAGAAAGAACTTTTACCAAATACATAAGCGGAACACCTGCAATCATTCCAAGTGCAAGACGCCAATCTACAAAAAACATTGCAATCAAAATGATAGTCGGAAGAAGTGTAACCGCCATTATTTCAGGCAAGCCATGAGCAAGATATACCTCCACTTGCTCTACATCATGCTG
This sequence comes from Eubacterium callanderi, assembly GCF_900142645.1. Taxonomy (GTDB): domain Bacteria; phylum Bacillota; class Clostridia; order Eubacteriales; family Eubacteriaceae; genus Eubacterium; species Eubacterium callanderi. The sequence continues at coordinate 1,302 of NZ_FRBP01000015.1, read as the reverse complement.
CATAATATTGGTAAGTTCTCCTGTATTGTGTTCTTTGAAAAAACCTAAACTTAATTTTTTTAGGTGTTCTACGATAGAGAGTCTGAGTTCTGTCAGTTTTTCATAAGCCTTTTCATGAGCAATCTTGGTAGAAAAATAATAGAACACTCCCTTTAGAACAAATGATGTAAGCATGGCGAGAAAAATATACTTCAGTTTTCCCGTTTCTATATCCTGTGTAATCAAGGAACTGATTAAATAAACAAGCAATACCTGCGGTATTAAATCAAACAGTATTTTCAAAGTAAGTAATATATTTGACTTCAAATTATTACCTACCGCTTTTCCCCTTAACTCTTTTTCTGTCATAAACAACGCTCCTTTCAAAATTGAATAATAATGAATTTTAATTCATTATTAAAGTTTAAAGTAAGACTTCGCTATTACGCAAAGTCTATTTTTTGAGTCAACTATCTATAAGTTATAGAATGGATTCTCTCATTATGTTATAAGGATTCTACTCCTTTGTAATAACATTTCGCTATCAGTTTCAGCATTTCTTTCGCCCATTTTTCATTTTGATAATGTCTCGCTATCTCGAGCAGACCCTCTGTAAAATTATTTGCTAAAATATGGGCAAGCATCGGATCATATTGCCTTTCCGATTGTCTTTTCAAGCTCACTTCAATATGAACCTGCATTTGTGAAATAAGTTTCTGTTTCGCTTTTTCGTGTTTTGTGCCTGAACTTTTATCCATTAAAATAATCAGCTTCTTACGCTCCTTTAACAGTTCATGGATATAGTTCTCGCCCACTTCATCAAATCTCTCAGAAGCAGACCCTTTTTCTAAGGATTCTTCATCATTAAAAGCAGACTCAAAATTAATGTATACCGAGCCAATTACCGCATCAAACAAAACCTCCTTATTTTTAAAATATGTATAGATTAGAGCAACAGGAATATTTGCTTCATCTGCTATATCTGTCAATTTTGCTCCTCTGTAATCCTTTTCATAAAACACTTTTTCCGCCGCAACGAGTATCCTATTTCTAACCTCTTCTTTTAATACTTGTGCCATAATGCACCTCTTTCTATTCAATATTGAATTTATATTTAATAATAAACCTTAATTCAATATTTGTCAAGTACCCTCTATCCAAAACAGCCGATTTATGCTATAATAATTTTAACAAATTCAATACACGCTTAATGCTTGCTATCTTAATTATTCTTTTGTAGACCAACTAAGGAAGTCAATAGTTATTTTTAAAAATTTTTTAAAAAATTTTTAAGTCACAAAACTTAAAAATGTGCATAGCAAA
>NZ_FRBP01000002.1:332151-363166 GCF_900142645.1 Eubacterium callanderi | reverse complement strand
CCATCGTGGACCAGGGCGCCTTTGAGCCCGAGGGCTTCGCCCTCGCCAAGGTCGTGGCCGCCGTGCGGGTGGACACCACCAAGACCGACGTGGCCGTGGAGTAAAAAAAGGGGCGAAAGCCCCCTTTTTTAAGTGGAAGGTGGAAGGTGGAAAGTGTTGGTACAAATCTGTAACCTTCCACTTTCCACCTTCCACCTGATCAAGAAGGGAGAACCCAATGAAAAACATCTACAAAACCATCAGTCGAAGATTAATCCTCTCAATCATGCTCCTCGTGTCCTGCGTCTTTTTCATCGGTATGAGTTTTGGACCGGAGGAGGCAGCGGATAAAGCGCCACCGCCCACAGTATCGGAAACAGCGACACAGGCGTCCGAACCAACCGTATCAGCGCCGGAGACGGAACCCCCGCCCGACGGGGACGTCACCGACGGCCCCTGGGCCTCGGCGCATTTCCTTATGGACGAGTATGCCTGCGACTGCGCCGGCGACTGTGACGGCTGGCCCGCACAAATGGACCCGGAGCTGCTGGAGCGCATTGAAGCCCTGCGCATGGCCTGTGGGCAGCCGGTGATCATCACCTCTGGAGTCCGGTGTGCGGCGCGCAATGAGGAGGTGGGCGGAGTAGCCTGGTCCTTCCACAAAAAGGGGATGGCCGCCGATCTGTATTGTCCGGGTATGGGGATAGGCGATCTGGCCGCACAGGCACAGGAAACCGGGTTAAATATTTTACCTTATTACAGCTCAGGCTATATTCATGTAGAGCTGCCCCTGAGCTGATGGAAAAAATTAAATTAGAATGAATATAAATTAAAAAGCGATAAAGATTATCTCACAGGTATTTTTAAAAAAACTATTGACAATAAAGTTAGGCAATGCTAATCTATTATTGTGATTAGCTTAACCTAACTTTTTTAGGTTGTGTGAAATAAGTTACCCGAAACTTGTTGTGAAACAGAACCAAGGAATTACCGGATTAACAGCACTTGTGGTTTTGATGGTTAAAGTAAGGCTTAGCTAAGAATATAAAATTAAGGAGGAAATATCATGTCAACAAAGATAGCGCTGGCAGGAAATCCCAATTGCGGCAAGACGACACTTTTTAACGCGCTCACAGGCTCTAACCAGTATGTCGGCAACTGGCCTGGTGTTACGGTTGAGAAAAAAGAAGGTAAGCTGAAAGGAAACAAAGACGTCATTATCATGGACTTACCAGGTATTTACTCGCTTTCACCTTACACACTTGAAGAGGTGGTCGCCAGAAATTACCTGATTAATGAACGGCCCGACGCCATCATTAATATTATCGACGGGACCAATATTGAACGTAACCTTTACCTGACCACACAGATCACAGAGCTGGGCATTCCGGTAGTCATCGCTGTGAATATGATGGACCTCGTGGAAAAGAACGGGGATAAGATTGATGTCAGGCGTCTGTCAAAGGATCTTGGCTGTGAGGTTGTGGAAATTTCAGCCCTTAAGGGCAAGGGACTGAAGGAAGCCGTTGAAAAAGCCGTTAAAATTGCGGGCAAAAATACCATCAGCGCGCCGGTGCACCGATTTGATCCAGAAGTAGAGGAAGCGCTTGATAAGATAGAAGCCAGGCTGGGGGACGATATCCCGCAGGAACAGAAGCGGTTCTTTGCCATCAAGCTTTTTGAACGGGATGATAAGATTTCCGGACTGATGAAGAGCGTGCCGAATGTGGAAGCTATTATCACAGCGGTTGAGGACTCCATGGACGACGATTCTGAAAGCATTATCACAGGCGAACGCTATAATTATATTTCTAATATTATCGGTGACTGCTGTAAGAAGAAAAACAAAGGACAGCTTTCCATCTCAGATAAAATTGATAAAGTTGTCACCAACCGTTTCCTGGCACTTCCGATTTTTGCGCTGGTCATGATTCTGGTTTACTATGTTTCCGTCACCACCGTGGGCTCCTGGGCCACAGACTGGGCCAATGACGGTGTCTTCGGCGACGGCTGGCATCTGTTTGGCATCGGCACTTCCCAGTATGAAGAAGCCGCCGGTGAGTACGATGTTCAGGCGCAGAAGATGGACGCCTTTTTAGAAGCCGCCCAGACCGAGGAAATCAACACTGACGCAGTGACAGAAGCCCTGGGAGCAGAGGAAGGTGAAGCGGATGAGAGCGCTGTTACCGCCTTTGAACAGGCCGCAGCAGGTGTGACCACAGAAGCTGAAATCACCGATGAGGAAGGCGAAGTAATAGAAACCCTTCCTGTAACGGTCAATGACTTTAAGGAAGCGGCAGCTGCAGAAGAGCCGGACCCGGCAAACTACGGAGTCTGGGTACCGGGCATTCCGGTGCTTATCGGAGACGGTCTGGAAGCGGCAGGCTGTGCCGACTGGCTCCAGAGCCTGATCTTAGACGGGATTGTCGCTGGTGTTGGCGCGGTTCTTGGCTTTGTACCCCAGATTTTAGTGCTGTTTATCTTCCTGGCGATTTTGGAAGGCTGCGGTTATATGGCGCGTGTTGCCTTTATTATGGATCGTATTTTCCGCCGCTTTGGTTTATCCGGTAAATCCTTTATTCCGATGCTTATCGGCAGCGGCTGTGGTGTACCGGGGATCATGGCCTCACGTACCATTGAAAATGAGCGCGACCGCCGTATGACGATTATGACGACCACCTTTGTGCCCTGCAGCGCGAAGATGCCAATCATCGCCATGTTCGCCGGCGCGATTTTCGGCGGCGCGTGGTGGGTAGCGCCAAGCGCTTACTTTATCGGAATCGCAGCCATTGTCATCTCTGGTATTATGCTTAAAAAGACCAAGATGTTTGCCGGCGACCCCGCGCCCTTTGTCATCGAACTTCCAGCCTATCATGTGCCCACTGTCGTCAATGTCCTGCGTAGCATGTGGGAACGCGGCTGGTCCTTCATTAAAAAAGCCGGTACCATTATCCTGCTGTCCACGGTCTTTATCTGGTTTACCGCAAACTTTGGCGTGGCAGACGGCAGCTTTGGCATGGTAGAGGATATGAGCGACAGTATTCTGGCCGCCATCGGCTCCGCCCTGGCCTGGATCTTTATCCCCAATGGCTTTGGCGACTGGCAGTCAACCGTTGCGACAGTTACCGGCCTTGTGGCTAAGGAAAATGTGGTGGGAACCTTTGGTATCCTGTTCAAGGTGGGCAGCGAGGTTGCAGAAACCGACGCGACCCTGTGGACAGCTGTGGCCGCCCATTATACCGCGCTTTCCGCTTTCTCCTTCATGGTATTCAACCTGCTGTGCGCACCGTGCTTCGCAGCCATGGGTGCCATCAAGCGTGAAATGAACAACGCGAAATGGTTCTGGTTTGCCGTTGGCTACCAGACAGGCTTTGCCTATGTGATCTCATTGATTATCTACCGTCTGGGCCTGCTCTTTACAGGCGGTGGCTTCTCGGTCTGGACTGTTATTGCCATCGCGCTCCTGGCGGGTATCATTTACCTGATGGCACGTCCCTATAAAGAATCCGATACACTGAACATTAACATGCCGACTGCCAAGGCAAAAAACTGACAAAAAAAGCTTATCCACCCTGCGGTGAATAAGCTTTTTAATTATACTATTCAGCGAGCTTTTTACCGGCCTCCCGGGCATCGGCGATGAGTTCGTCGGTGTAAGCGTTGGCGCAGACAATGCGGCCTTCCACCTTGCCCTGGAGCATCATGCCAAAGGAAGCGTCGGACATGTCAAAATAGGGAACGTAGTGGCCGGCCATTGGCGCTCCCTGGGAATAAACCGTGACCACGCGTTTGGGCCCAATCTTAAAATGGGATTTTCCATCCTGGGTGGTATACATAAAAGCGTAGAGACGGTTTAAAAACAGCATGGTCTGGGCGCTCATCTGAGCCATGTAGATGGGTGAGCCGATGACCACCGCGTCGGCGTCGGCAATGGCTTCATAGATGCCCTGCATGTCATCCTTTTGAACACAGAAGATATCCTTGTTTTTGTGGCAGGCGCCGCAGGCCTGACAGCCTTTGATGTCAAGCGCGTTCAGGTTAAAGGACCGAACCTCTGCGCCCTTTTCTTTTGCGCCTTCAAGCACAGCGTCCACCAGCACGGTGCTGTTGCCCTGCGGGCGGGGGCTTCCGTGGATTCCTACAATTTTCACAATCATCACTCCTTTGATTTTATACTTCTATTATACGCCTGTTAAAAGGCATATGGCAAGATCAGCGTGTAAAAGCGTAGAGGCAGCTGTCAAAAATTTCAGTATTTTTAAAGACGCGGTTTTTAAGGATCCCCTCCAGTGTGTAGCCAGCCTTCTCCAGCGCTCTGCGGGACCCCTGGTTGTGGGCAAAGGGCTCGGCGTGGATACGCGCCAGGTCATAATGCTCAAAAGCATCCTCTGTGAGCTGGCGGATGGCGGCAGACATGATGCCGCGGCCCCAGAAGGGCTCTGCCAGCCAGTAGCCGATCTCAGCGTTTTTACAGTAGACATCCTCTTCCAGAAAGATGCCAATGCTGCCAACGGCCTCGCCGTCCACATCAATGGCCCGGGTGCACTGGCGCGTTTCACCAGCCTCGATGCAGCTCGTCACATAGCCGCGGGCGTCCTCATAGGTGTAGGGCCAGGGAAAAGCGTTGCGCAGATTATCCGCGATTTTCTTATTGTTGGCGTACTTTGCCACACTGTCGATGTCGCTTTTGTGCCAGGTGCGTAAAATAAAGTCCATTAAAACCTCCCTCAGTCAATTTCAGTATTTTCATAGCTTCTTTTCAAAACCTCCGCCGCGGTGGGGGCGTCGATATACAGCACGTCGGCCAGGCCGCCCCTCAGGGTAGCGCCGATGATGTCGGCCTTTTCGATGCCGCTGGCCACCAGCAGCTTGTTCCGGATCGCCTTGATCACGGGCAGCGAGGCAGCGATGACCCGGCGGTCCAGGGCTTCGTCGAAGATTTCACCCCTGGCGTTTATAAAATGAGAGCACATATCGCCGATACAGCCCTTGGATTCCATTTCCCAGTACTGGGCGTCGGACAGCAGACCCATCTCATAGATGATGGACGGCCGCGCCAGGTTGCCCACAGAAAAGACTGCGGTCTGGCATCGCTCGGCCATGGAGAGAATCTGCGCCACCTGGGAGTCCTGCTTGATGGCATCGGCGATAAAGGGTGCGTCCACCACGGCGGGCGCCGGAATCTGGTAGCCCGCGCCGTCCACGCAGGTCACAAAATTTTTGAGGATATTCAGGGCGCTGGATTCATAGACCGCGCGTGAGTAGCCGCCGTTAAGCTGGATCACCGACACGCCCCGCCGCTTGATGGGCTGCAGCAGGTTTGACAAAACCTCCAGAGTACTGCCCCAGGCAATGCCCAGGATGGAGTCGTCATCCACATAGCGCGGGAGCTCCTGGGCCAGCGCCAGACAGACATCATGGACCAGAATCCGTTTGTCGCCTACCAGGTCAGGCACAATGACCGCCCGTTTCAGCGGGAAATGGGCGATGAGCTGTGTTTCCAGCTCACCGAAGGAAAGCACTGGCTCCTTGATGTGCACCTCGATCAGGCCCATTTCCTTGCCGCTTTTTAGCAGCCGACTGACACTGGATTTACTGATCCCTTCCTTTTTAGCAATTTCAATTTGGCCCATATCCATTTCGTAATACATTTTTGATATACGAAGAATTTGATTTATTTTTTTGAGATCCATAGCTCCTCCAATGATGTGAAATTTTTCCCATAAAAACAAAAAGTTAAATGCCTCTTATGGTTTCATTATAAAAAGATTGAAAAGGAATGTCAAGGAAAAAAGCGTTAATTATTCAAACTTATGAAAATATAATGAAAAAAGACGTTGAAATTTTTCCCAAAGACTAAAAAATTATTTTCTTAAATTTGGAATTATGCCCATTTTTCTATTGACAAATTTGCACCACAGGGTATAGAATACACCTATAAAACATTTACAAGGAGTGAAATCAATGAGCACTGTAACTTTGATTGGCTCTGGCCAGATGGCTTCAGCCCTAACCTTTCCCCTTTACGAAAACGGCCACGAGGTCCGTTTAGTCGGTTCTCCCCTCGATAACGAGATTATCGACCGCCTGAGAGAAGACAATTACCATTTTAATTTATTGCGCACCCTGCATGATGGTATTCATTATTATAAAGTAGACCAGGTCAAGGAAGCTCTGGAAGGTGCGGACGTTGTTGTCTGCGGTGTGTCCAGCTTTGGCGTTGACTGGTTCCTGAACGAAATTATTCCAATGATTCCCGAAGGTGTGCCGATGATCTCAGTCACCAAGGGAATGCTGAATTTTGAGGACGGCCGCCTTCAGGTTTATCCCGAATACTGGGAAGAACACCTGCCGGAAGGCTCCAAGCTTAAAATTTACGCCATCGGCGGGCCATGTACCGCCCGCGACCTGGCCGACCACGACCATTCCTTTGTAGGTTTCTGCGGACGCGACATCGAAACCCAGGAAATGCTGCGGGATATTTTCTCAACCAGCTACTATCACATCAGCCTCACCACCGATGTGGTTGGCCTGGAAGCGGCTGTTGCATTGAAAAACGGCTATGCACTCGGTACTGCGCTGGCCATCGGGCTAAAAAACATCTGTGGGGATGACGGTGTTGCGCACGTAAACTCCAAAGCCGCCCTGTTCCAGCAGAGTGTAAAGGAAATGGACGATTTACTTGAGCTGGTCGGCGGGAGCCACCGCATGATCATGTTCGCGGCCGGAGACCTGGACGTTACCGTGGCCGGCGGCAGAAGCCGCAGCGTGGGCCAGTACCTGGGCGAAGGCCTGTCCATGGAAGAAATCAATGAAAAGCTGGCAGGACAGACGCTGGAAGCTGTTGTCATTGCCACGCGTACGGCAAAGGCGGTCAAAGCCCTGGCAAAGGCCGGCAAGATTGATATCGCACAGTTCCCACTGTTAATGCATGTGGACAAGCTACTCAACGAAGGGGAAAAAGTCAATATTCCGTGGAAGGAATTTGAGACAATCGAAGCATAGTGGCATTGATTAAAATAAAAAGCGATTCAGGACATCTGGGGGACAGACAAAATAAAATTTTAAATAATGGAGAATTTTAAGATTCTCCATTTATTATAGAGGCCTTGTAATCGTTAATCTTTTGACGATCGTATTCAAAATATCATGTATATCATTACACTGAGGGAGGTAATATGATGGAATATTTAATTGGATTGGATTTGGGGACCGGCAGTGTCAAAACCGTATTGTTTGATCAGAACGGGAAGGAAATCGCGCAGATGGCGCAGGAATACCCGGTTTACCAGCCGAATAACGGCTGGTCCGAACAGGACCCGGAGGACTGGTACACAGCTGCCATCGCCACCATGCGCTATGTCATTGACGAATCCGGTGTCCCGAGAGACGCCATCAAGGGAATCGGGATGTCTGGCCAGATGATGGGCGCGGTCATGCTGGACGCGGCAGGAAAGCCGCTGCGCCGCGCGATTCTTTGGAACGATGCCCGTACCACAGAATCCTGCGAGTCTGTCCGCAGAATTGTTACCGATGAAAAGATGATGGAAATCAACTGCAATCCTGTTCGTCCAGGCCTGACAGCCGCCAAGATCCAGTGGGTTAAGGAAAACGAGCCAGAAATCTATGCCAAAACCGCCCATATCCTTTTGCCGAAGGATTATCTGCGCTACCGCCTGACCGGCGAGTACGCCACCGAGGTTTCAGACGCTTCCGCCATGCAGCTGCTGGATGTGCGCAACCGCTGCTGGTCACAGTATATTCTGGATGCCCTCGAAATCAAAGAATCCGTTCTGGGTAAGGTCTACGAATCACCGGATGTTACCGGTACCCTGACCAAAGAAGTCGCCGGACTTCTGGGGCTTTCAGAAAAAACCGTTGTGGTCGGCGGCGCAGGGGATAACGCAGCCGGCGCTGTCGGGACAGGCGTTGTGGCTACCGGCCGCGCCATGACCACCATCGGGACCTCCGGAACGGTTTTTGCTTACGCCGATGAACCCATGATGGATAAAAAAGCCCGTGTTTACACCTTCTGTATGGCTGTTCCAGACGCCTGGCATTTCATGGGCTCGGTCAACTCTGCCGGTAACTCTTTAAAATGGTACCGCAACCTGTTTTATTCTGACGATCTGGAATATGATAAAATCAACCGGGACGCCATGTCCTCCAATCCAGGGGCCAATAATCTCATCTATATGCCTTACCTCACAGGCGAACAGTCACCGCATTTTGATCTGCAGTGCCGCGCCGGCTTTGTGGGGCTGTCAGCAACCCACACCAAAGCGGACATTACCCGTGCCGTCATGGAAGGCATCACCTATGCCCTGCGTGACGTTCTTACCGCCATCCGAGAATCTGGCATTGAACCAGACATCATGCGTATGTGCGGCGGCGGTTCCAAGAGCCCGTTCTGGCGCCAGCTCATGGCCGACATTTACGGTATGCCTGTCTGCCTGCCGGATATGAACTCTGAAAACGCAGCTGCCCTCGGCGCCGCCATTCTGGCCGCTGTTGGAACCGGTATGTACCCAACCGTTCAGGATGCCTGTGATAAAATCATCGCCATGCGCGCAGAAAACTATGCGCCAAATCCGGCCCTGCGTGATAAATATGACACGGTCTACACAGCCTTTGACAAGCTTTACCCACAGTTAAAAGACAATTTTGCGGAGATTTTAAACTTCTAAAAACATATGCTTATATTTTAAAAGGAAAGGTGACGGATGATTTTCGTCACCTTTTTTCGATTATTTTGGGTTGTTCTGATGTGTATGCTGAGCGGTGGTGGGTACAAAGAAAGAGAACGTTGCTATCCATACAACAGGAGGTAAAACAAAATGAACATTGTCAGTAAAATTAAGAACAAGACCTTCACCACTGCCGCCGGGGCGGCGCTTCATTATCTGGAAAAGGATCCCGAAACCAATATTCCAAGAGTGATGGAGCTGATGGACCGGTTTACGCCAGAGGGCTGGTATGAGGGCCAGCGGTCAGCCTTTCGGACCGCCATTGATGAAAAGAACAACTGGTATCAGCTGATCTTGCGGTTTTATGAGCTGGACCCAGGCGTCAGAAAAGCCTTTTTCAACAATTTTGTTGTAAACGCCAGCTTGAAGGGAAGCGCCCTCCAGGATGAGACAAAGGAAAAGGAAGACTGCAATGTCCCCTGGGCCATTCTGCTTGACCCCACCTCAGCCTGCAATCTTCACTGCACAGGCTGCTGGGCCGCGGAGTACGGGCACAAGCAGAGCCTGGACCTTGAGACCATTGACCGCATTGTCCGTGAGGGGAAGGCGCTGGGAACCTACATGTACATATATACAGGCGGCGAGCCCCTAGTGCGTAAAAAGGACCTGATCACCCTTTGTGAACGTCACCCGGATTGTGAATTTTTATCCTTTACCAATGGCACCCTCATCGACGAGGCGTTTTGTCAGGATATGCTGCGGGTCAGGAACTTTGTCCCGGCCATCAGCCTTGAGGGCTTCGAGAAGGCCAATGACAGCCGAAGAGGTGAGGGAGTTTATGAAAAAGTCAGGACAGCCATGAGACTGTTGAAGGAGCATCATCTGCCCTTTGGCATTTCCACCTGTTATACCAGCGCCAATTTTGAGGATATCAGCAGTGAGGAATTTTACGATATGATCATTGAGGCCGGCGCACTCTTTATCTGGTTTTTCCACTATATGCCCGTCGGCAACGGCGCTGTGTCAGAGCTTCTGCCAAATCCCGGGCAGCGGGAGGAAATGTATCGCCGCATCCGTCATTTCAGAGAAACAAAGCCTATTTTTGGCATGGATTTTCAAAATGACGGCGAGTTTGTGGGCGGGTGTATCGCAGGGGGAAGGAACTACCTGCACATCAACGCAGCGGGCGATGTGGAGCCATGTGTATTCATTCATTATTCCAATGCCAATATCCACGACACGTCTCTGCTCGACGCCCTCAAGAGCCCTATTTTCATGGCCTATCATGATGAACAACCCTTCAATGAAAATATGCTGAGGCCCTGTCCCATGCTCGAAAATCCCGAAAAACTGCGGGTGATGGTCAAACAGACCGGCGCTAAATCGACCGATTTGCAGTCGCCTGAAGCCGTTGACCATTTATGTGATAAATGCGGCCCCTATGCCGACAACTGGAGAGAAACAGCCCAGACCCTCTGGGAAGAAAGCCAGAGAGAAAAACAGAAAAGCCTTTAAAGATAAAAAAACCCGGCGCGGAAAAGCTTTCCGGCCGGGGCCAAACACCGGAAGCTAGTGCCCCCGGTGTTTTTCTTTTTTCTTCAGCTGCTTTTGCTCAAAACGCTCAAGCTTCTGGCGTTCTTTTTCTTCGCGGCTTCGGCTTTTGTGCAGGACCTTTTGCTGTTCATGCTGGGCTTTGAGAGCCTGCTGGGCCTTGGTGCCCACCCCTTGGCTTTGAAGCTGCTTTTTAATGGCGCGCTGCATCCGCTTTGGGTTCTGCTTCCGGCTCTGCGCCGTCTGAGCGACAGGAGGGCTGAACCGCAGCCGGTGGTCATTCCTGAGCAAAAAGTCATAGACCTCATAGTCCTTCGGCTCCGCGCCAAAGGTGATTTTGCAAACCTCCAGCCGGTTTCCAGACTGGCGCTCATACACACCCACCCAAAAGGGTTCCTCAAAAAATACCGTTAAGCTGCTTGAAATAGTGACCATACTGATGTCCTCCTTTAAGTAAAATCACTAAAGAACGGACAACCAAGGAGGCAGGTTACTGACGGCGTCGCCGCGCCCGGACTACCAACCGGACTGTGTTTTTATCTTTGTGATTTAATGATAACGGAGATAGGATAAATCGTCAAATTGTTTTTATTGATTTTTAAATCAGTAAAAGTTATAGGTTATTATTATGATTGTTGTAGAATGGTGTCAAATTGTGTTTTATAAGATATTTTTTATTTGATAATATTTTGCGCAAATGGTTTTAAAAATACTATTTGCGCTTTTTTTATTTAGAAAGTAAGAGGAGGGTGAAAAATAATGGAGATGACCTTAACGCAGGTTCTAGAAGTCCTTAAGCTCTGCAACTATGTGCCGGGGACGGTCGACGGCTTCGACGGTCCCGAAACCCAGGATGCTGTGAGGCGGGCCTAATAAGGAAGGCTATGGCATTGAGGCTGACGGCATTGCCGGTTCGGTGACAAAAGACCACCTGTCCGAGCAGATACGCGACATACAGGCACAGTTAAACGCAAAAAGACTACCCCTTTTTCTTAATTATGGAGCCTTGATTCAAAAATCGCCTCTCGAGTATCCCGTTTTACAATTCATGGACAAAAAATTAACGAAGAGAAAGCGCTACTATGTTTACGTGACCACTGGTACTAATAAGTTTCTACGCATTTATTATGGAAAGGTTTGGGAGCAACTGATGACTTTTGATGCTTGGAATTAACCATTTCGCTTTTTATTTCTTTTTTTGACTGGTTTTCTCAGGCCTTTTTAGCATACCATTTTTTTAGTTTATTTGTTGGCTGTAACATAGTGGCCGGTATCCACATTGGAAAGTTGGACAAAAAAGCTCTTTACATGCTTGGTCTGGCCTTGTGCAAAAGGGGCCATCTCAATGGTCGTCGAAAAACCGAAAGATGCTCCAGAACATCCTTAATCGCATTGGTTATCACTATTTTCATCAACCCTCCTCAGCAGAAGCAGCAAATTCACGCTCCGTTCAGACTTCCTTCCTGCATTTATTTCAGCAGCTCCAACAAAGCTGCGGCCTGTTCATATTCTTTCTGAACAAACAGATAAAGAGGAGAGTAATCCAACTTTTCTCCGGCGCGCAGAGGCTCTACGATGGCGCAAACCGCCTGATAAAGCGGCGTCAGACCGAGGTTGCCGGCCATACCTTTTAATGTATGAGCCGCGTCAAAAGCGGCGGGGTAGTCGCCGGCCTGTAGTGCCTGATCCAGTCTATGTAGATTTTTATCCCGTGGCAGCATGGAGAGTATCTTCAAATACATTTGTTCATTGCCTATAAATCGGGCCATTGTGGTTTCATAGTCCGCCCCGTATTGCTGAAAGACTTCTTTTAAATCTGCCATTTTCTATTCCTCCTCCTGGCTTAAAATAAAGTCGTGGAGAACCTGATACAGCCTCTCCGGTTCAATGGGTTTGGCCAAATGCGCGTTCATGCCGGCCGCTTTACTCTTTTCAATGTCGTCGTCAAACGCGTTGGCGGTCATGGCGATGATGGGGATGGTTTTGGCGTCGGCGTTGCTCATGTGGCGTATATTATTGGCGGCAGTCAGCCCATCCATCTGCGGCATCCGGATGTCCATCAAAATGGCGTCATAAAAGCCAGCCTCAGTTTTGCTGAACAGCTCGATTGCTCGAAGTCCGTTTTCCGCCGTATCCACGGTAATACCCTTGCTTTCAAGTAGAGCCACAGCCACTTCGGTGTTGATGGCGTTATCCTCTACCAAAAGAACCCGGTGTCCGGTAAAAACATAGACTGCGGGCTTATTCTTTGCACTGATTTCCTCTTTTTCGCCCAGTGCCTTGGAGAAGGCAGAGATTAGGGAAGACTTGAACATGGGCTTGCTCATCAGCAGATTGACGCCCGCCAACGTTGCTTCGTGCTCGATTGAAGCCCAGTCATAGGCCGTCATAATAATGATGGTAACCTCCGGTCCAACGATGGCCCTGATGCGCCGGGCAGTTTCGATGCCGTCGATATCCGGCATCTTCCAGTCGATGAGGATCATATCGTAATGCTTTCCTGTGTCCCACATCGATTGTACCCCTTCGATGGCCTTACGTCCGCTGTCTACCCATTTGGCAGTGATTCCCATTTCCTTGAGGGTGGCCACAGCGCTTTCGCATACTGCCACATCATCGTCCACCACCAGAGTCTTCAGAGCGGAAAAATTGGGGAGCGCCTTTTTCCTGTTGTGGCGGAGCAGTTCCTCCTCCGTGATGCCCAACTGTACGTCTACCGTAAACTCAGAACCAATGCCCTTGATGGAGCGTACTGTGATTTTGCCGCCCATCATATCGATAATGTTTTTCGAGATGGACAGGCCAAGACCGCTGCCGCCGTACTGGGCAGTGGTACCGATGGATTCCTGGGAGAAGGGCTCAAACAGGTGAATGAGGAAGCTGTCACTGATGCCCACGCCGGTATCGTTGACAATAAAGCGCAGCGTTGCGCCGTTCTTGCTTTTCCTGTGCAGCGCTGCCGAGAAGGTGACCTTGCCGCCCTCACCGGTAAATTTAATGGCGTTGGACAGAATATTGAGCAGCACCTGCTGTAGCTTCATGGCGTCCCCGATATAAAAATCGTCTAGAGTTGGGTCCACGATACACTCGTATTCCACGCCCTTTGTCGCCGCTTGGCTGTAACAAATGGCGTTGAGACCGTTTATAAAATCTTCGGTCGGGATTTTTTCGTTTTTGAGCAGCATTTTTCTGCTCTCGATCCGGCTCATGTCTAGGATATCGTTGATGAGGGAGAGAAGAAATCGGGAAGAGATACCGATCTTTGAGATGCACTCGGCCACCCGCTCATCGTCTCCGAGGGCTTGGGCGGCAATGGCGCTCATTCCGATGATAGCGTTCATGGGAGTTCGGATCTCATGGCTCATGCGGGAAAGGAAGTCCGTTTTCGCGGCATTGGCCTGCTCCGCTGCGGCGAGGGCGGCAGCCAGAGCCTCCTTTTGCTGCTGTTCCTGCCGGACGATGTTCGTTACATCGGCCCGGGTCATGCACACCCGTCCCAGCTCCTCGCCGATGTAGAATATCTGGAATCGTTTGACCCGTCTTCCGCCGTTCTGCTGCAGCTCCAGCACGAAGGTGTAGGAGCTTTGCCGGGCAAGCTCCCGTCGCATGTACGCAGGATCCAGCTTCTCCAAAAACTCCCGCTGCTCCGCCTCATCCATACAGCGTTCAGCCACCCGGCGGATTTCCTCCTGAAAATTCCCCTCCAGAGGAATGGTGGGGTTCCACTCTCTGCCACAGACCGCCAGACGGTAGGTGCCGCTTGTCAGATCAATCTCCGTAATGACGTCGTAATCCAGACTGGAAACCCGCTCCAGCATCCGTTCCAGCATCCTCTGTTCCGTCACATCGAGGGTGTAGAAAAAGGCGATGACGTCGCCGCTTTCCGGGTTGGTGTGCAGACGAAAGCTGGTGCTGCATAAAAAGACCGAGCCGTTCTTCTTTTTACGGAGAAAATCAAAGCGGTAATCGGCTTTTCCATTTGAAAAATCGTTTAATACACAAGTTCGGTTAAGCACTGTGCGAATGTAATGGCCATATTCGGGGTCCACAGCGGATTCAGCCAGCTGTTCCACAGCCGCTCCATAGGATTCCCCCCGTCGGAACAGTGCCAGGCCTGCGGTGGACTGGTAGCTCTCCACATAGTCCAGGGTGATGTTGAGCCGTCCTTGGTTACTCCCCTCCGCCGAGGCAGACTGGACAAAATAGGCCATCTCCTTCTCGTAAAGCTCCCTGACCCGCGTCTGTACTTGCTTTTCCTCAGTAATATCCACAAAGACGCCATAGAAATACTGATTTCCGTCGTCTTCTGTGAGCCGTTGGGCCTTCAGAGACACCCATTTGACGCTTCCGTCCCTGCAGACCAGCCGGTGCTCGTCCTGAATTGTGCCGCCGAGATCCCGATCCTGCTCCAGCTTAGCCTGCACAGACCCACGGTCCTCCGGATGGACTACCTTTGACATTTGGTTTCCCAGAGCGGCGAATTCCTCCCTGGTATAGCCCAGGAACTTGTAAAGGCCGTCGTTGGCGTTGACAACGGAAAAACCTTCGTCATACCGGCAGCGGAACACCGCGCCAGGGACGTTGTTGTACAGATGCATGACCTCTGCCTGGGCCATTTTCTGTGCAGTGATGTCAATGCACACCGAAATAATGGCGGGCATGCCGTTTTCCGCCGTAACCTTGCGCCCTATGTCATGGACCCAGATGTAGGAGCCGTTCCGCTTCTTCATGCGGTATTCGACCACGTATTGGCCGCCATCGGACATCTGGCTGTCTACCTCAGCGTCCACCATGGCCCGGTCGTCTGGATGCATGCAGTTGGAGACCATCCCCCTGATGTCGGCAACAAAATCCGCTTCGTCCGCGTACCCCAGATGCTCCAGCATCCGATTGTTGACGAAATAAAAGGGGAAACCCTCTTCAATATACCCGCCCATCATGCCTCCGGGTAGGGAGTCATTTAACAGGTCCTGTCGCTGTTTGGCCATGTTTTCCATTACCAGAGTTCCGGGATAGTGTTCTTCGCCCCGTTGGCTGCTGCTGGGCTCGGAAAACCACAAGGTGCGCAGCCGCCAGGACGTTTGCCGCCGGACCAGCGTAAAGAATCCCCGTAGCCGCCAGCGGTACTGACTGTTCTTGAGGACCATTCCCACGGACAGGTTTCGGATATCCGCATCGATCTCCTGCTCCTGAAAGAGCGTAAGTTCCACGGTGAATGGCTCGGGGATCTCCTGAATGTCCCGGATCAGGTAGTCTCTCATTTCCTGGGGGCTATGGGCAAATTCATCCTCCCCGGTGCCCACAAAGCAGAACTCATCGCTTAAAAAGGTATAGACCTCCTCAGCGTTTCGCCGCTCGAACCAGGAACTGCAAAAAGCCTGAAACGTCTCCCAGGCTGTCATTAATTTTTCCATTATTTTTTATCCTTTCTTTGACCAGCAACGGTCTTGCTCGTGCCGGCCGCTGCTGGATACGGTTTTTTAAGGGATCTCCTGTGCTTCAGAAAGTGGCTCTGTAAACGAGTAATAGTTTTTGTCACTTTTTTTGATTCTGTACATGGCCTGGTCAGCGCGGGAGAGAAGCTCCTTCTCGTCCTGAGCATCTTTTGGATAGACGCTGACTCCAATACTTGCGGTCAATTCAACAACCAGGTTCTCTGAGATCTGGAAAGGCTGCCTGATCTCAGAGAGGATCCGTTCGCAGACGTGCCGGATTTCCTCGTCCGTTGTGATTCGGTCCAGCAGAAGAACGAATTCGTCGCCGCCTATGCGGGACACGATGTCGCTGCCGCGCACGGCACGGATCAGCCGCCTGGCTGTCTCCTCCAATACCAGATCACCTTTATCGTGGCCAAAGGTATCGTTGATCTCTTTAAATCCATCTAAATCCATATAAAGGACAGCAAGCAGATATCCGCTTGTATCCGCCTCCAGAAGCAGTCGGGACAAGATTTTATGAAACAGTCTGCGGTTGGGAAGTCCGGTGAGTGCGTCGTAGTTTGCCATACGGGCCAGCTTTTCCTCAGCCCGCTTGCGCACCTTGATCTCCTCCTGCAATGCCTTCGTCCGTTCGTCTACCAGAAAGCGCAGATGCTCATATAAATAGGCGTTTTCGAGAGAGATGGCAAGCTGTGCCGCAATGGGTATCAGGTTTTCCTTTCTTCGCTGGTCAAAGACGCCTGTGGCCAGATTGTTTTCCAGGTAGAGGATGCCCTTCAGCTCTCCTTTACTGAGGATGGGCATGCACAGGACCGACTTGCACCGGTTCTCTTTGATATGGATGTCCTTCCCGAAGACTCTGGAGTTCTCTCCGTCATCCAGAATCACGGCTTCCAGTGTTCTCTCCACATACGATACGATGCTCAGCGGAATATCATTGTCCTTTGCCGGCCGCTTTGATACAATGCATACGTCCTTGGCTCCGGAATGGCCTTCCGACTGAATCTCATACCCGGAATCCGTCTGGCTTAGATAGTAGATATGCTGCGCTCCCGCACATTCCAGGAGACTGTGTATCAGTTTTTCCAGGATGCCTTCTAGCTCCAATTCCTCCGAAATGGCTTGGGACGCCTTCAGCACAGAACTCATATCCAGCGAAGCGGTAGTGCGGATGGAATCTTCAGACAGGGTACCCTGCCGACTATCGTTTTTCCATAGGCCCCCCAGCTCTGGATAGTCTTGGCGCATCCGGGCGCACTTGCCCTCTGCCCCCCAATGGCCGTACAGCCGGTAGGTATCCGTCAGATAATGACTGGACGATGACTTGATCCCCAGCCTCTCATAACGCAGCGCGGCAACATCGCAGAGGATGGCATGATGAAGGCTACGGTCATGATTTTTCGCAGCTCCCAAGGCCTCTTCGTAAAGCCGCAGGGCCTCTCCGGTACGGCCCTCCGCCGCTTTCCGCTCCGCCTCGATCAAAAGATAAAGGTGACCGTAATTGCAGAGTGCGTCGCTGCTGCGTTCTTTCAGCCAATCCTGATTTTCCTTCAGGACACGCAGAAGCATTGGCCTTGTCTCCGGATCATAATCCCTGGTCTCCAGAATTTGGCAGATGGACAAGGAATACAGGAAATTGTGAAGCGCCACGTTGTAAAAGCTGGAGACATAGGGGAGCAGAGGCACAGCGTCTCTGCACAGCCGGAAGGCCGTAGAATAATCCCGGTAAATGACTGCCGACAGGGCCCGAATGACATGGTAATAGCTGATTGCCTGCAGGTTATGGGAAAACCGCTCCAGATGGGTCTGTTCGGAAAATCCGTCCCCATCAAAGCTTCCGGTGAGGGAGAGTTCCCCGCGGATACTCCTGCACAACTGTTGAAAGCTCAAAAAGCTGCCCAAAGCATGGTCGCTGCCAGTCTTCTCCGCAAATTTTACTCCGGCCTGTACCTCGTTCCACAGTTCATCTACATGGGTCGCGCTTTCCATGACCGCCATCATGAGTCCATAATAGCCATAGCAGGCGTACTCAAAGTCTCCCATCTGGGCGTTGCCCTTGATGGACTCCTTTGCATAAGGGATCTCATTGACCACATCTTCGAACCAATGGCCAGTATGGAGGGCAAACATACAGTAGATGGAGTAGATTACCTCCCTATACTGGTGCTTTTCGGCCAGACGCATAGCCGACCTGCCGGCCACGTAAGACGTCTGGTAATCCCTGCGTAGTTCTCCCAGAGGCATCATCAGATTGGAATACATCTGCAGGGTATGGGGAGTATAGCCATGCCTGAACATGCGTCGCACAGCTGTAAAAACTGTCCAGTAGGAATAATCGGGATTAAAGAAAAAGGTCGGGCCGCACAGGCGACAGAGCAATTTACTGATCCCTGCCTCCACCGGGTCTTCGGCTTCTTTAAGATTCAGGATATCTTCTGCTCCAAGGGCATCCCGCTCCTGATAAAAAGATATAATCTCCCGTTCCAGAGTCAGCTTAATATTTTCGCCGGGGAAGGTGACTTTCAGTTGCCCAAGCAGAGCGAGTCCGATCTCAAAAGCGTCCTCATACCGGCCCCGGTTGGAGAAGCTTGAAATCTGCAGGCAGCAGTTATCTATCAGCTCGGTAGCCTCCACCACCAGATTGCAGAGCATCTCGTAGATCCGGTCGCATTCTTCCTCTTTAACCAGATTACACAGCGCCGCATGATATTCCATGTAGATTTTGGTGAGAAATGGGCGGTTTTCCAGGAGCTTCAACTCCGGCTGGGAGAGCAGGAGGTTAAGGTACCTCTCCGCCGTATCGAAGGCGGATACCAGCCCGCACCGGTGCGCCGTACTCAGCAGGAACTCCTGAATCCGGCGCCGTTCTTCCTGATCTTCCGCCTCCACAAGCCCCATTGCGTAGTGGTCCGCGATTTCGAACACCCATTCGTCAAGATCGCCCGCGGCGAGAGAGTGTTCTTCATATCGCTTTCCAAGCAAGTAATGGACACTTGCCCGCGTCTTCTCAGACAGGACTGTATAAAACACTTGCTGGAACCGGTCGTGGGTGAACTGATACATGGTCTGTAGGCCGGTTTTCCCATGCTTCTCCATGGGATACACCGCCTCCTGCTCCACCGCCGTAATCAGCCTACGGTTGATTTCACGCTCCGACAGGCCACAGACAGCGGAGAGATCTTCCACAGAAAAGCTCTGTCCAATGCAGGCGCCAAAGGACAGCAGGGATATTGTTTCCTCCGAAAACTGGTTCAGATTTTCCGTCAGGAATTCCACTACATTCTCCTGGGCGGGACAGGCCCGAATCTCAGCCTCCTTCCAGCTCCAGTTTCCGGTGTCCATATCCAGCTTCAGATAGCCTTTTGAATGGCACAGCCGCAGAAACTGCTTGATGTAAAATGGATTTCCCTTGGTCTTTCTATAAAGGATATCCGCCAGCGCGAAAGTCGTGTCCGCTTCCGTTTTGAATATGTCTCCCAGCATCTGTACGGTGCTCTCCGGGTCCAGTCCTTTCAGGTTGAGTTGTGTGACCCGGCCGCCCCGCTGTATGATTTTATTCAGGCTCAGGGTGAGCGGATGTTCTCTGCTTACCTCATTGTCGCGATAGCACACGATGATCATTAAATCGTGGATATCCTCATTTTTGAACAGCTCTTCCAGCATTTCCAGGGAGCCCATGTCCGCACGGTGTACGTCGTCCAAAAACAAAACCAGTGGATGTTCCGGCGCAGCCAGTAGGGACAGGAGCTTTTCCAGCACGGATTTGAATCGGGTCCGCTCCTCCAGCGGCCCCATGTCCTCAGAGATTGGATGATTGCCGGTCAGCAGGGACAGCTCCGCCACCTTACCAGTCAGCAGAGCCGCGTCGTTTCCCAAATGTTTCGACAGTATCTCCTTCCACTTATGGATGACCTCCTCTGGTTCCAAAAAGACCATGTTACAAAATTGTTTGATAGCCTCGAAAAAGGCAAAATACGGTACGTTGGCGTGATACTGGTCGAATTTCCCCTGCAGAAACATGCCGTTTGTCCGCAGAGCCTCCCCCTGAAGCTGATTGACCAGCGAGGTCTTTCCAATTCCAGAATAGCCGCTGATAGAGACAAGAATCCTGGAACCGGCCGCCACCTCCTTAAAGTCACTTTTCAGCTGGGCGATTTCTTCTTCTCGCCCATACAGTCGGCTGGTGAATTCAAAACGCCGACTGAAATCCTTTTTGCCAAGGACAAACGCCTTTTCCTTTTGACAGCGCGTCAGATCATAAAGAAGACCCTCGCTACTTAAATAGCGGTCTTTTGCCATCTTGGACAGGAGCTTGTCTACGACGGCCGCAAGCATAGGTGGCACATTTGGCAAAAGTACGCGAAGGCGTCTTTGCAATATGAGAAAAAACCAGCTCTGTGGGGGTCTCCGCGTCAAATGGATAACGTCCCGTCAGCATCTGATACAGTGTTATGCCCAGGGAATAAAAATCCGCGCGATAATCCAGCTCCGTGTTCATTCGACCGGTCTGTTCAGGGGCGATGTAGCGGAGGGTTCCCTCAATATTTTCAAGTCTGATCCCTGACATCTGTTCATGCATAAACATGGAGGAGATACCAAAGTCCAGCAGTACCACCCGGCCGGACTCTGCATCATACATGATATTGGCGGGGTTCACATCTTTGTGGACGACACCTGCCTTGTGGATATCCCGCAGTCCCATCACCAGCTGTTCTGCGATCCTGTAGAAATCCGACATCTCCAGGGCGCCCTGTTTCAGAAGCCTGCTCAGCGTGATCCCCGGACAGAATTCCTCCACCAGATAGCAGCGCCCGTCCAGCGTGACCTCGCCAAGGGGCTTTACCACATGGGGACTGTGTATCCGCTGCATGATCTGATATTCTCGTCGCAGCCGTGCTATGGCCTCCTGAGTCATATGTTCCTGACCTCCGGTCTTAAGGACCACCCGGTTGCCAGTGTTGCTGTCCTTACCGCGCAGCAGCTTGCTAGACGGAGATATATATATTACTTCTAAATTCGTATATTGACACATCACACATTCACCCCTTCTGTAAAAAGTACTCTTCCTTACCGCTGGCCTTTGCGGCATACAGGATCTCGCGAGCCCGGCCTATTATTTCATCCAAAGGTTCCTCTGCATTCCAGAGCACTGTGCCGGCAAAGCAGGACACCGAATCTGGATCTACGTAACGACTCTCATTATAAGCCCGGAGAATAGCCATTTCTTTCATATGGGCAACTTCCATGGATCTTATGTTGTACATCACAGCTAGAAATTCATCCCCGCCCAGTCGGACCAGCACATCGTCCACCTGAGTGTGGGCACGCAGAAGGGAGGCGAAGTGGAGGATTAAATGATCGCCCTCCACATAGCCATACTTCTCGTTAAACTTTTTCAAATCGTCCAGTTCAAATAGACAAACAACAGAGGAAGACTCATGCCACAGTGATTCGGTTATGGTGTACAGCCCCCGGCAGTTGAGCAGGCCGGTCATGGTGTCTCTACAGGCTTCATCTTGCAGAGACCGCATCCGGACCTGAAGAGTGTGGGTGCTCATCGCTCGCAGGACCCGCCTGCGTAGCGACTCCTGATCATGGGGTTTAGTCGCATAGTCAGTGGCGCCCAGCTCCATCGCGTTGCGCTCCAGTTCCATGTCCAGCGGTCCCGTGGCGACGCACGGCGTCTTCCAAGCGCTCCGTTCCTTTTGAATCGCAGTCAGGATATCAGCGCCGCCTTGGATTGTCAAGCTAAGAATCACGGCCGATATCTGATACGGATGTCTTCCCAGGATTCCAACTGCCTCCTCACAGCTGGCCGCCTCCAGTACCTTGAAGCAGTCGGTAAAGGTCCTATGCACATGGGCACGGTATTCCTCGTCCTCATCGGCCACCAGTAGAGCTCTGTCCAGGCGGCCCGCAGAGCAGGCAGACCTGCTGTTTTCTATGTTTGCGGCAAGGGCTTGTGCTGTCAAGATCGAAACAAAATTCTCCACAGGCATAGGCTTGGCAAAGTAATAGCCTTGGGCGTAGTCACACCCAGCGTTTTGAAGCCTCTCCAGCTGTTCCTGGGTCTCGACGCCCTCCGCCACTACGCTCAATTTCATCCAACGGGCCAAGTCCAAGATAAAGCGCAGGATGCCCTGGCCCGTTGGCCTCGTAATCTCAGTCTGGATAAACTTCATATCCAACTTCAGCACGTCGATGGGCATTTCCGTGAGCATATTCAGCGAAGAGTAGCCGCTGCCAAAATCATCCATCTCAATCATGAAACCCTGCCTGCGCAGAGCCCCCATGGTCTCGATGAGTTGTCTCGAGGTATCCGTGTACGCACTCTCCGTGATCTCCAGATGTAGACGGGAGGGAGAGAGTCCGTATCGCTGCATGAGCCCCGTGAGAAAATCCACCAGGTTTGTATTGTAGATATCTATTCGGGAGACGTTGACGGAAATGTTAATGCTGGGATAGCCACTTTTATCCCACTCCTGCATTAGGGAGCAGACCCGCTCCCAGACATATTGGTCCAGCTTGGTGATAAAACCGTTGCGCTCAAAGATAGGGATGAACTCCGCAGGCGGCTGCAGACCCCATTTCGGGTGATTCCAGCGCACCAGCGCCTCGGCCCCCGTCAGTCTGCCGTCCCGGATCTGGTACTTGGGCTGCAGGTAGACCTCGAATTGCCCCGTGGCCAGGGCTGTCTCCATGCCGTCCGTGATGGCCTGCCGGCGCAGTAGCGCCCCCCGTAGCTTATCGTCGTAAAGGGCAAAGTGCTTGCCATATTTTCCCTTGATGTTGTTCGCTGCCAGCAGCGCTCGGTCACACATCTGCTCAACGGAAACCTCCCGATCTTCCACCGTGTAGATGCCGTATTTTATTATCACGTTCAGATCGCCGAAGCCGCTATTGATCCTGCTATCAGACTGTGTGAACATCTCGTCTGCATAGTCCTCACGGTGCTCCAGAAGACAGGCGAACTGGTCCGCGTTCAGGCGGCCGCAAATGCCATGATCCCCTAGCCGCTGGGTGCAGAGCTCCGCCACCTGCCTTAGCAGGCGGTCACCTGCGTCCATACCGAAGGTGTCGTTGATCAGTTTGAAGTCCTCAATGTCGGAACAGAGGATATCATATTTCACATCCGGATTCCGAAATAGGATATCCCTGACTTGTTGACAGAAATATTCCTTGCTGTACACCCCGGTGACCCGATCATACTGGATCTGATGGATGAGGACAGAGGTCTCCCGCAGGTGGATGATGCCGGCAGCCCGTTGTAAAATGACCTGTGCGCGGTAGGGCTTTGTGATGAAGTCTGTGGCCCCGTTGGAAAGCGCGGCCACCTCATCCACCTCACTGTTGTTAGATGTTGTGACAATGACCGGGATCGAATTCAGCCTGTGATCTGCTTTCAGATGTTTCAGAAAGGTGTAGCCATCCATGACCGGCATAACAATATCCAACAGGATCAGAGAAATTCCCTCTCTGTATTTCTCCAGCAGCGACAGGGCCTGCGCCCCGTTTTCCGCCTCCAGAACCGTATATTGAGAAGACAAGATGACACACAGTGCCGCCCGGTTGATTTCATTGTCTTCAACCACTAAAATTTTTCTCTCAAATAGCATTGCTCACACTCAATTCTTCAGATTATTCATGGATATAATTCCTATTGTAAATGACACATATTTGTCATTTTAAATGACAAATAACAAATTTTAATACTCTTAAATTATAGAATACATCTTTTTTCGGTAAAAATCAAGGGTATATCCATAATTGACAATGACGTTTAAGTGTCATTTTAAATGACAAACGGTGTGAATTTTGTTGCAAACTTAATCAATTTAGGGTATACTGGTATAAAAAAGGGGGATGAGACTGTGCAGTTCTATGAAAAGCTAATTTTTGTCATGAATTTGACTCAAACGACGAACCGGGAGCTGGCTCTGGCAGCGCAGGTAGACCCTTCCATCATCAGCCGTTTCCGCAGTGGAAAGAGAGGGATCCCACGCAATCTGGAGCCGCTGCGCAGCATGGCGGATTTCCTTGCAGAACGCTGTACCGGCGAATATCAGAGAAGAGCTCTGTCGGAGATGGCGGGAGTTAGACGGATCATCATGGACAAGAAGGATCAGCTGGCGGAATTTTTATTTTGTTGGCTGTGCGGTGACACGGACGGTGTGGAGCGCTTCATGCGCAGCTTTGAATCGCTGACCATTAAGGAGGGGGCGTCCAACTCCACCTTGGAGACCGCAACGATCAGCCGTAAAGGGAATTCTATTCATTTTGGAAATGAGGGAAAGCGTGCCGCGGTGCGGTCTATGTACCAACACCTGCTGGCCCGGCAAGAGCCGGGCACAATTTGCATTCTTGCCGATGAGACCGACGATTGGCTGATGGAAGATTATGATTTTACCTCCCAAATGCAGGCATGGCTGCTGGACTGTATCCGGCGGGGCTTTCAAATTTGTCATATCATACCGCCGATCTACTCGGGTGATCAGATTCTGGAATCTCTGGCTCGCTGGATCCCACTCTACATGACTGGCAAGGTAAAAGCCTATTTTTATCCTCATATTCGCGATCGCCTTTACCGGCACACCATCATTATGCAGCCCGGACAAATCGCGATTGCCTCCCACTCCATGGCGGGCGAGCCCACCAGCTACGCCACAATGCTGACCACAGACCCTGGGGTGCTCCGTGCGACGGAATCGGAGTTTCAGGCCTACCTCGCCCTATGCCGGCCTATGCTGAATACTTACTCGGAACCCCAAAAGCTGTTCCAGTGCTTTATGAAATTCCTATCGCCCCAAGGCTTCCGCATTCAAAAGCTGATCTCTTTGTCAGCAGTGACCGCGCCTTTTGAACTTGTCGCAGACTCCATCGGAAAAAGAGAAGACCCTGAGCAGAAACGCCTGGGCGAACTTTATCTCCAGGAGATGAAGCGGCTGGAACAGGAGCAGGACCAATACAATCTGATTGATATTGTTCACTTAGCCAGCGCTGACCAGGTCCGTGCCGGCACAGTGCCCATCACCGCCACCTGTTGGTCGGTCGGCGCCCTTTACTACACCCCGGAGACCTATACTCTGCACCTGAAGAAGATTTTGCACATTTTGGACACTCATGAAAATTATCACTTCATCCCTCTGGAGGGGCCTGTTGAACAGGAGAGCTCCCTTATGGTCAAGGAAAATCATAGAGCTCTTCTGGTGCATGCATCGGAGCCCTTTACTGTCTTTGAGATCTCTCAACCTGAGATCGTGGCCATATACCGGGAGTACCTGCTTCGTCTGGCGGAGAAAGTGGGATACAAGGGTACTCACCGAACGAAGATTAAGTCTAAGCTCCGGGAACTGATCCGAGAGCTGGAAAAGTGACACATCAAAACGTGGTACTCGTGGCACTATAGATATCTTTTGGGGTGAGATCCAGACATACTTGGAGGCCAGCTCTCAGAAAAAGATTCTTTCCACAGAAATAAGCCCTTCACATTGCGGCACCGCTACTTTAAGGACGATTACCTGTGAATGAAGTAGATTCTCATAAAACTTACCACGAATGCGGTCAAGTACACGCAGTCAAGAGACCGGATTTAGCTGGAAATTCTCGAATTTGTAGATGAATTAAGCCCGCAGGTTTTTTCCCGTGTAGAGGGCAACGGCGAAGGCATAGCACTGGAACAGAGAGAAAAGATATTTAAACCATTTGAACAGGCAGACAGCTGACATAAAGGCGGTGTGGGATTGGAGTTGAAAGCGAGTTAGATAAGGGCAGTACATTTGCGGTCATCTTACCGCTGCCTGTGGCGGACCCGCCAGGAAATTCTTCTAAGGATGAGAGAGCTAATTTAAAGGATATCCCTACATTTCTGGCAGAGAACAATGAGATCAATGCAGAGATTGCGATTGTGCTTCTGGAGAACTGACCCTTGTCAAGGATGGCGACGAGGCGGTAAAAGTATTTCAAGAGGTTGCTCTGGGAATCTATCAGATGATTGTGGTGGATATCCAGATGCTCAAAATGAACGGTATCGAAGCAACAAAAGCCGTATGTATAAACCCATCGACATTGAAAAAGTGTGCGCCTGTATTAGAAGGTGGATACATGAAGAGTAGTACAAAGCGATTTTGATATTGGCGGTCTTGCTTGCGGCTGGTACACGGCTGCCAGAAAGTATGATGCAACTACGGTGAACGACTTTTCGCAGCAGAAAAATTAAGAAAAAGTCTTATTGGTGCAGGAGCGGATACAGGAAACCGTTTCCCTGTTTGAAAATCTAAGCGCGGATCCATATATATTCTCAAGAGAACAGTTATCAAGAAAAAGCGGCCTTCCTGACCGAAAAAACTAGAATGAGAATTATGGATATATGATACTGTGTATTCTTGATTTGGAAGTCAGCAGCACTATATGAGAGCTATCCCTGAAAATCAATTTGGCCTGGCTGTGGCACGTGTACTGAAGAATGAGCGGAAAACGACCCGCCCGGTGAAAAATCTTCTCGTAGTTTTCAACAGACAGAGAAGCGGGAGTTTAGGAGTCATATACATTACGCTGACTATTCTCCGGCAGAGGGGACAAACTGGTGTGTTATGACTGAGGTTAGTACACTCCCAGTTATTCAGAATATACTAATTATTTATGGATGTGGTGCAGCGGTTCTTTTGATTTTTATATTTTTTTGTTATGCTCTAAGAAAAACAGACTGGAAAAGATAAGACCTTGCAAGCATGAGCCAAGCAATCAATCAATGAAGGAGAGTACTCTCATAATTGGTATTTCTCTAGTCCTGCGCAGTTATAATATTGAGTACAATTCGTTTCACAGTGATTGTGTGTCAATCAATTAAAGCACAGGAGCAGTGGCCGTCATTATGGTATTGATGATGATGAAAAAGAGAAAAGTAGATGACAATACAGATACATTTATGACAGAGGAAGCAGGCCTTTGGTGGTCTATTCATTCCTGCGTATCTCTTTCATTAGTTGGGCTAGTTAGATCAGGAAACTCCTTTCAAAAATTTACCACCTTCAGCACTCAGTTTTAATGATGAGGTTTTTCTTTGTCATCCTACCGTAGCCGTCCGATTTAATCTATTATTTTTTGGAATTATCGCATTTTGCTTTATATAATTCAGATGTAGATATTATTTAGCAAACGATTAAGAGCAAAGTAAAAACAGGGGGAATGGGCCATGAAAAAACAAATAAAAAAAGAAGCTGGCTTTTAATCTGTATTCTAATCAGTCTGGCAATGGTGTTTTCATCCGGATGCAAAAAACAAAAGCAAGTAGAGCCTGCCAGCGTCGAGGGCGCTTTAGCCCATCTGAAGAGCAACTACGGTGAAGATTATTATGAAATAGAATTTTTAAAAGAGAACCATGTTGAACCTTATGAAGAGGCGCTGTTCTGCATTGATGGGTCCTGCATCTATGGGGACGTTCCGGCACGGACCGAGACCTGCTATCTGGGCTATTCGCCTAAGTTTGACCTGAACTTTTATGTGTTTCACAGTAGCGACAGCGAGGCCCCCAGCACCTATAACATAACCTTAGGAGAAGAAGTAGAAGAAATTGGAAAATTTGAAAAAGCCAAGTCATACGCAAAAGAGGTTTTTGGAAAGCGCTATAAGGGAACCAGTGTCCATCTTTATTTAGGAAAAAATTTACCACTTTATGGTGTAAAAGAACTTATGCCTGTTTATAGTAACCCCGATATTGATGCCAGAAGTGCTTACAATCGGTTATTTTTGGATATAGAAGATCCTTTTTCATCCAACATTATGTATATTAGTAGAAAGTCTTTTAGCTTTGCTACTTTTCCATATTTAAATATTTCCGTTGATTGCTCTTTGAAGGAGTTGAATGCGCTGATGAAAGAGGAAAGGACTAATTTTGAAAATATTAGTACACACATACTCTTCATCGCGAATGATGGCATCTACAATAGGCCTTATCTTACACTCGAGATGTTTAATGCGTTAAAGTAACACCTAAACCTAAAGTAATAAAGTAAGAAGGATTAAAGACGTCAATGAACAGGGGGCGAAAAATCAGAGTACACTGACACCATCATTGGAAGTAACAGGCGACGCCGGTGAAGCTCTCTATAAGGTTACCGTCACAAGTAATATGGAGGACAAGGGTATTGCCTTTGGAACTGGAACGTACTGTGAAGGAGCAACAGTTCAAATGGTAGCACTGCCTTTTGAAGGGAAACGTTTTATCGGTTGGTATCAAGGTGATGAGCCTATATCTACAGATGCACGTTATGAGTTTACGGTTACTAAGGAAGTAAGTATTACAGCGGTATTTGAGTAAAAATGTTTTTTTAAAGTTACTAATAGAGAATTTTTACGATAAGTACCATCCGTTCAGTTTATAATAAATTTAGGGGCAAGAAATCATTGCCCCTTTTTTAGCTAATATAGGAGTCAAAAGTTCTCTGACTAACAATAGAAATCTTTATGACATATTAAAGAGATTATAGAAGATCTCTATTGTGGTTTATGGAATGACTTTGTCAGGAATAAATTCAATTTTCATATAAAAATTTTGTTGTCTTCGCTGTTTTAAACGGAATAGCTGGATACAGTTTAATTTTAGGGCAGATAAAAATTTTAATGGGGCAATTTATGACGAACAATTATGTAATTTGATGGTTCATAGAAATAATACAACTTATTTTTGGGAGTAAAAAAATAGAAAAACGCATAATACCAATGTTTTGTGCTTATCAAAAACAGCAGGAAAAATTTCTGCTGTTTTTTTGAAATAAATCAGGCTAAAAAATGAGATTTTTTCCCTTATATAGATAGAGGGAGATTTAAGATATTCTTTTTCCTAACTCCCTGACTTGAAAGCAATTGCTTTCTTGGTCTTTGAAAACTAAATGAAAATTATCTGGGTAAAACATTGAATTGAGAGGGAACATAAACGTAAAAAGGCATAAGGACATGAAAAAGAATAAAACTGTTGTAGTACTTAAGAGGAATCAGAGCTATGAGTTAACAGCGTCAAGAAAGAAACAGAAGTAAAACTTTAGACTCATGAGTCTGAAATGGGCAACTGCTAAAAAAATATCTACGATTTAAGAAAGAGGTATGGAAAATCTGTAGCTATTTGAGAATAGGGTAATCCGCATCGCATGGGATAAAGAAAATCGGTATTTTCAATTACTGATGTTGTGGAGATTCTATCCGAAAGTAAAGATGCCGGAGCTTATCGGCAAAAATTAAACAACAACTAAAGGGCAGAGGGAACCATACCGTGACAATTTGTCATCGTGTCACGTTTGTGTCACATTGTCAGCGTGAATAATCATAGCGCTTCTATTTTTAGAATTCCTAAATCATTATAATTATGACATAAGAATACTTTTATAGATGGTGAAGGAGAAAGAAATGAGAAGCAAATCCATGAAAGCAAAGGCAATGCTGTCAGCATTGGCTGCCATAGGCCTGTTATTTATAAGTATAATAGCGCCTGTAACTGTTTTGGCAGAAGACAATATTTCAGTATCTACAGTGGGTGCTCTGCAGCAGGCTGTAGGGCAAGCGGAGGATAACCAAACGATTGTACTTTCGGATGACTTTGTGTTTGCGGATACTGTCATTAATATGCCTGATAAAAATGTGGTTATTGATGGCAGAGGGTTAATCTGGAATATGGGTACTTTTACTGTTTCCGGGAACGGGAGTGGAAGTTTGACGATAAAGGATTTTAAATTTGATGGAAGTAATATTACAGGCACCTGTTTAACGAACAAAGCAGGAGATGGAACCCTGTTAATCAATCATACAGAAATTTTTAATGCGTCAACAGGAGCTATAGGCATCGCTGCAACAGGAAATGCAAAAACGGTTATTTCGTATACTAAAATTTATAATAATGAATCAAATAATATTGGTGCAGCGATTAATGTAAGTGGAAATAACACTACGCCGATTGAAATAAACAATGCAACAATCGAAAATAATATTGGCAATGGAGCTGGGTATGAATGTGGTGCAATCGCCGGAAAATTTTACAGTGGTGATCTTCGAATAAGCAATACGGTTTTTAGGAATAATGTTAATAACTGTGCGAATTCAGGCGTTACAGGCGGAGGCGGCGGAGCCATGTCTTTTCACTATCTTCGTGGAAACATATCGATTGATGAATCCTATTTCCAAGGGAATAAAACCAATGGTACTGAAGCGTCAGCAGCAAGTACTTATGACGGCGGCGCCATTTATATTTTTGATGGGCGGGACGGCGCAACCTTTACAATCGATCAATCTACTTTTGATAGCAATTTAGCTTATGATGACGGTGGTGCTTTGCTTATCCAGGGGACAGGCAATCCTGGTTTGACGACGGCAATTACGAATTCTACATTTTACAATAATAGAGCCTATGGTTTAAACGGGGGTAATCGAAGCGGCGGAGCGATTCAGTTTTTTAAAAATGGCGGTTCCAGTAAAATGACTAATACGGTTACTGGCTGTACTTTTGTGGGAAATCAGTCAGGAAACGAAAAGACTACAGTAGAACAAAGAGGTGGAGCAATTGGCCTTTCAGGTGCAGGATTATTTGCAACAGCTGCTGTAACGAACAAGGACTGTTTGTTTTTTGAAAACAAAGTATATGACGGTACAGGGAAAATAAACAGTGCCAGTAATTATAAAGATGTTTCAAGCACCAGCACGCTTCAAGAAGGCGCATCCAATGTATTGAATGCGGATAAAGGTGCGGAGCCAAAGTATACAACAAAAATGATTCTTGGTGTTGATACACCTCTCTTGACAGATAATTTATCTCAAATAGTGGCAGGTGTAGATGGAGAAGTCATAAAAACCATACCAATTAAGCCAGAAGGGATTGCGGATAATACCAATACGAGTTCAGATTTACCGATTGAAGATCAACGAAACTTTGATCGGTATAAGGATAACGGCGCTGTGGAAATGTCCTGGGCAAAATATAACGCAAATGGCGGAGAATGGAAAAATTTGCCGGATATGGTCTATCAGGGAGCTGAATATTATGAAAAGGATAGTAAAGGTGCCGTCGAAAATTATTTTATGATACGCTATAAAGCTGGAACCGTCACACCACCTGAAAATCCGGTTAGAGATAATTATATTTTTGAAGGATGGAAAAATCAAGAGACTGGAATGATGCAGAAGGAGTGGCCTTTTGTATTAGATGACAATATAACCTTTGAAGCGCAATGGACGCCTGTTGAATATACGGTGACCTTTGACTCGCAGGGCGGCTCAGCGGTGGCCCCGCTTACCAATGTCGCTTCCGGCGCGCGGATAACCGAACCGGAAGAGCCAACCTGGGAAGGCCAGATTTTTGGCGGCTGGTATAAAGAGGCT
>NZ_FRBP01000002.1:0-331581 GCF_900142645.1 Eubacterium callanderi | reverse complement strand
ACGGTGACCGGGAATGTGACGCTGTACGCCAAATGGACTCCGGTACCCCGTTACACGGTGACCTTTGACTCGCAGGGCGGCTCAGCAGTGGCCCCGCTTACCAATGTCGCTTCCGGCACGCGGATAAGTGAACCAGAAGAGCCGAATTACGAGGGATGGTTTTTTGAAGGCTGGTATAAAGAGGCTGAAACGACAACGCCGTGGAATTTTGCGGCCGATACGGTGACCGGGAATGTGACGCTGTACGCCAAATGGTCAAAGATTTTGAGTTATACAGTGACCTTTGATTCCCAGGGAGGTTCACCAGTGCCTCCAATTACTGGTATTGGGCCGGGTAGTGCTATTACTGAGCCAGAAAATCCAATTTATGAAAACTTTATATTTAAAGGTTGGTATAAGGAGGCGGAATGCTTGACTCCGTGGGATTTTAACCAAGATACAGTCAATAATAATATCACCCTATATGCAAATTGGCAGCCCGTTGTTCTAAACCTATATACAGTAACTTTTGATTCGCAGGGGGGGTCCTCCGTTGACCCTATTCAAAATGTTAATGCTGGATCGACCATTCTTGAACCTGAAGCGCCAAAGATGGAAGGATTCGTGTTTAATGGATGGCACAAAGAGCCCGAATGCATAAATCCCTGGGATTTTGATAGTCATACCGTAAATGAAAACACCACTCTGTATGCAAAATGGTATGCGATTTCGATTCCAGAAACTTATACAGTAATCTTCGATTCGCAGGGGGGATCGAATGTCGAAACAATTAAAGGTATTCCAGTTGGTGCGACAATTAACATGCCGGCAGAACCTGTACGAACCGGGTATAAATTTGGCGGATGGTTTCTTGAGGCAGAAGCATTGGTAGCCTGGAATTTTGATGCAGACCGAGTCAATAGAAATATGACCCTATATGCAAAATGGATTGCTGATTCAACGAATAATTCAAATGAAGATGTAAATGAAAAGATGGAAATGGAGAACAAGCTTACCGGCTCTCCTGCTACAGGTATTTTTTCAGAAACTTCTATGTGGGTTATTGTTCTTGTTATCATAGCTTCTGGGGTGGTTCTTGCTATCAAAGTCAGAAAATAACAATAATTTGTAAACTAACAGCAGGATCCTTATTTAAGCAAACTATGTGGATAGGAGAAAAACATTTACCGAAAACAAAGTAAGCTTAAAAACAAGAGGAGAAAATCTTACAGCCCTTGGAGACTTCCAATGGGCTGTTCATTTTTAATATTGCGGCGGTGAAAATTTTGTCTTTGATATAGATTATATGCTTGGTTTGTATCTTATTTAGAATAGTGGCAAACTGCCATTTACCTCGTTATTCCAATGAACTGCCATTGGCCTTTATAAACATACTTGATAAACACGGTTGGAATGATGCGTTAAGAGCGTATAGTGAAAACATAAACTCTAAAACATTTTTATAACATAATTTTTGCGAGTTTTACGAGTAGTTCTGCTTTGTTCAAAAATTTGCGATAATCAGCAGAGGTTTATTCACCACTTATTTACGTTAAATCTTTTTGCTATGTTGACAGCTTTTATTGCCATTGTTGGCAGTAGTATTATTATGCCTTTCTATCTTCAGAATGTGAGAGACTTTACCCCTGGTATGGCTGGACTTTTGCTGGTGGACTTACTTGTATGGCAATGCTTGGGGGCGCCACACCGATCGTGATAATTGTTATGTATCTCGCTATACTTGCGTTCGGCAGTGGACTTTTCAGTCGCCAAACAATTTGTTGGTAATGGGGAGTGTTTTAAGAGAAGAACTGGGATTAGTTGGTAGTTTGGCTGGGTTGATAAAAAATATGAAGAAAGTAGATGAAGACTACCTTGTACAGTATTCGTTTTGTCGGCGGCGCAATTATGTTTGCCAAAAATCAAAGAAATGAAGTATACATCGTCTTTGTATTATTTAAATGATGAAATGGTTTTGAAATTGGAAAATAATGACAAAAGCCCTGAAACATCTTGTTCCAAGGCTTTTATCATTAAGTCTGGCACTGATCAGACAGTGTTTTATCTTTGTAATTTAATGGTAATAAAAAATCATAAAAAGGTCAAAACATAGAGAGTATTCCTCATATTGTAGTAAAAACAGATTTTAAAGTTCAAAGAACTTTAAAACAAAGGGTCAGAGCGCCAGGAACATCCTTAAAGGTATCAATACCAAAATCTTTGTAAGCTACCGCATTGATTTCCTTGAAACCGAGTCGCAAAATCTGTTTGAGGGAGCGGCTGCTGGTACATTCGGAAATAGCAGTTTCAAAACCAATGGCAACAGCACGATTCAGAAGGTTTTGGGTCAAAGAGATGGACAGACTGTGCCCTGTATAATTAGAATGAACACCAGCGTACATGACGGTAAAACATTTTTGAGGATTATAGCCTTCAAGGTTTTCCAGTGGTTTTAAAAGAATATCAAATACATGACTGGTATCGGCCATAGCGTCGAGAAGACGTGGGTTCAGCCTGGACACCACCGATGGGTCATTTGTGATATCTTCCCGGAAAGAACTGGCAAAACCGGCAATTTTGTTTGTGTTTTTATCAACCGCCAGACAGGTAAGCGCGTCCTTGATGGATTCAGGAAAAATAACCCGGCAGTAATCCATGGCTTCATTTTCCGTTAACTGTAGATGAGCGGTCATAGGATCGCGGTGAATAAAGGTCTCAATAAACAGATGGCCCAGTTCCTCCAGATCCTTCATTTGTGCGGGGCGGTATATAAAATTCATGTGTTTCTCCTTAAAGTTTAATGCTTAACATTGTAATATCATCCGCCTGAGGAGCGGATGCGGCAAAGGCGTCAATATCGGCCTTGATAGCAGCCAGCAGGGATTTTGAAGTAAGGCTTTTGGCTGCATTGATCGTTTGGGTTAGGCGGGCCTCGCCGTAAAAGTTGCCTTCAGAATTTTGGGCTTCGGTAACACCGTCTGTGTACAAAAACAAACTGGCTCCAGGTGCTAACTGGCAGGAATATTCGCTATAGCTTTGATTTCCCATAACAGCTAGCACTAAATCTGGAGGTGTGTCGAGCCAGATGTAATCAGAATCAGCGGCAGGGCGTATAAGCGGTGGGTTATGGCCTGCGTTTACATAGCATAGTTTATGGGTGTTCAGATCCAAAATACCGGTGAAAACAGTTACGAACATACCGCCGTAGTCATTTTGACAGAAGTAGTCATTAGACATTTCCAAAGCCTTTGCGAGGGAAACGCCGCTGGTAATGATGAACTTGAGCACAGTTTTAGATAAAGCCATAAAGAGCGCCGCGGGAATACCTTTTCCAGAAAC
The DNA here is from genome assembly GCF_900142645.1 of Eubacterium callanderi. Lineage (GTDB taxonomy): Bacteria > Bacillota > Clostridia > Eubacteriales > Eubacteriaceae > Eubacterium > Eubacterium callanderi. The sequence goes on along the minus strand of NZ_FRBP01000002.1, from coordinate 328,263 downwards.
ATCGGCGATGGTCATCGCCAGGTGGTGGTCGTCAAGGTAGTAAAAATCGTAATAATCACCACCAATTTGAATGGCTGGATTCATGGTGGCAAAAAGATCCAGATCTTTTGGAAAATCTGTTGGCAGCATACTACGCTGGACATTTTCTGCAGTTTGCATTTCGCTTAAAAGCCACTGTTTTTGTTTTTCGGTCTCTACTTGTTGTTGAATCGTGGCGATCAAGCTGCTCCCCATTTTGTCCAGCTGTTTGGACAAGCCTTCAATTTCATCACCGGTATGAATATTTAGATTAGACAGCGCGTGTTTTTGGGGCGAGGCGGAAAATAAATCCGTTTTTTTAAACTGTTCGGCAGCATTGGTCATCTTTAAAAGGGGACGAGTAACGCTTTTTCGCATATAGAAAAAGAAAAGCAAAGTAGTTACAAGCATCAGTGGCAAGGCAACAATGAGGATAGAGCCCACGAAAGCAAGCCGCTGGTAGCGGTAGCCGCTTCCTTGGATCACCAAGCCTACAAGGCCCACAGCGTTACCTGTGTGGTCGGTAAGAGGAATGCAAAGGCTGGGGTATTTTGCGCCAGATTCGAGGGTGGCTTCTGGTCCAAGAGATAGTGATTCGGCTTCGTCTGCGATATAAGTCTCGCTTTCAAAATTGGCCTTGGGTATGGCAGTCAGGTAGTCAGCTAAAGCTTCTTTTGAGACTGAGAAATCAGAGTCCTGAAGCCAGTGCAGCTGTCCCTCGACAAAAGTAAAAACAGCGCTGTCAGGCACACCGATGACATGAGTTAGATTAGTTAGCTTTTGAATTTCATTTTGGTAATCGGGGTTGCTTTCTGGCAGAGCCAGTGAGGCAGCGTCAACATCGTCCAGGGCTTTTAATGAAATGCTCTGGACAATGGTGAGGTAATTCGATTCCACTTGTTTTTTATATGTTCTAAAGGCAATCCATACGATCAGGGTACACAAGAGAGCAGATAAAGCCAGCATGATCGCGAGGATACGCATTTCCAAATTTTTCTTCAAAATTTTGATCCTTTCGATATTTTTAAAGCTGTTCGCAGCTGCTGATACAGTAATCTGGAAGGGCTTGGTATTCGGTAAAGGTGTAATCATGGCGATCAACCTGCTGTTTTATCTGAATGGGTACGGTCAGCGTTATTTCAAAATGATTAAGAGGAAGCTGAAATCCCAGCCCCACAGCCTTCATAAAGCTTTCTTTTAAGGTCCAGAGCCGGTAAAAGCCCAGTGTACGCTGGGCTTCGGGCAAAGCCATAAGGTAGGCGTATTCACTCTTGAAAAAGTATTGCCGGGCGATGTCAAGCGGAACGGGGCTGATTTTTTCAATGTCTACACCAAGCGGTGTGTCACCCACGCCCAGGATTGCGAAAGCCTCAGAGTGGGCGATGTTAAAATGAAAGTCAGGATGTTCTATGAGCCTGGGCTTCTTACATTCAGAGGTATCAAATTCCACAGTGACAGGGTTAATCCCACTTTCCCGAAGCGCCTGATTGAGCAGAAGTCCTGCTCCAAGACTCAAAGCTCGGTCTTTGGCGAGGCGGTAGCTTCGCGCTTTTTTTGCCCGAGACTCCGGCAGCTCCTTAATGCGTGTTTCAAAAATATCCAAATCCCTTAAAGGTTCGGTATTTATGGTATAAAGTTTCATACTTCAAAGAAGCCTAGGGCTTCAAGCTCCTGAATCGCCCGTTTGATATAATCATTATCGGTGATAGGCCATTTTTGGTAAAGACGGCACAGCACCTCAGAGGTAAAGCAATTGTTACAGTCAATGGGAATCTGGACATTTTCTGTGTCACTGCTCAGATAGGCAATGAGACCAGCCACCTTATCGGCTTTATCAGGATCGGCCATGGCCTGGCGAAGAGCAGCTTCATAGGTAGCGGCATCTGTGACTTTAATGTCAAAGCCGCACTGGTTCATGACCTCCACCACATCGGACATAAAGACTGTGTGGTTGTTGTAAGGGTGAAAAACCGTAAAAACATCACCGGTTTCGGCAAGGGCCAAAATGGTTTGGGCGGTGATATCAATGGGTGAAAATTCCACCGGCAGATTCATGCTCTCAACCGGGTATTGGTGCAGGGTGGCGTAGCCCTTAAGCTGGCGCATGAAACCATTGGTAATAAAATTTATCTGGAACTCGCCATCAGCTGCGCGACTCATGAGATTCCCTACCCTCATTATTTTGGCTCGAAGACCTTTCGTTGAAGCCTCAAGAACAGCCTGTTCAGCTAAAAACTTGCTTTCGATGTATTGATTGGTGATGGTCTGACCAAAATAAAGATCATTTTCCATGATTTTTCGATCACTGGGAATACTGTTGTTCAGGCTGTCGCCGGCAATACTGACCGTTGAAATTTGGATGAGCTTGCGCCTTGTTTTTTCACAGAGATTGATGAGGTGTTTGACACCTTCAGTGTTAATGCGTTTTAAGCTGTCGTCTGCAGCGAAATGCTTAACGCTGGCCGCGCAGTTAATCAGGACAGAAAAGGGAACGTTGCTAAGAGCATTAACTTGGTCAGCGTCGGTGATGTCTCCTTCAATAAGGAACAGTCGTGTACCGAATACTTCATCAAAGGTATCATCAAAGTAGTACATAAGCATGGTACGCATGCGCTCTTCTAAACTGTCAGCTTCTCCCTTGCGAATGAGGCACCATACTTTGCCGGTATATTCTGTCAGAAAAGCTTGGAGTACATGGATGCCCAAAAAGCCTGTTGCACCAGTAATGAGAATATCACCTAAAGGTTCTCTGTTAAGCAACGAAAGATTGGCAATGGTATTCTTTTCTAAAAGATTGCCGATAGCGTGGTAGTCATAATCAGTAATAGGGTCAGTTTCGACAACGGCAGTGGCTGCATTATTTCCGTTTTCTGAGAAGGCAGCCAGAGCCCGAGGGGTGGAATGTTTAAATATATCCTGATAAACAAAGTTAATCCCGCGATTGGCGGCCAGCATGGCAAGCCGGGAGGCGCTGAGAGAGGTGCCGCCAATTTCGAAAAAATCATCTGTGGCGCCAACCTTGTCACATTTAAGAATTTCGGCCATCATACTGCAGATGGTCGCCTCCGTTTCATTTTTCGGTGCAATGTATTCATGCTCAGCGGCGCTATAAGTAATCTCAGGCAAAGCCTTCTTGTTGATTTTACCGTTAGAAGTCAAAGGCATTTCATCCAGCTGTACAAGAACGCCAGGCACCATGTAATGGGTCAGGGTACTCTTTAAATGGGTAGTAAGATTATTAATGTTAACGGCGTGATCTGCAGTAAAAAACCCGCAAAGAAATTGGCTGTCATCCTTTCCGCGAACCTGAACAATACTGGATTTAATCCCTTCGTAGCTGTTGATGGCAGCTTCAACCTCATCCAGTTCAACCCGGAGCCCCCTCAGTTTGACTTGATTGTCGAGACGCCCAAAGAAGGGAAGTTTGCCATCGGTATCCCATGCGGCTAAATCGCCGGAGTGATAGGCCTTCAGGCTGTCAATGCGGAAAAAGCTTTTTTCTGTGAGATCTGGGCGCCCTACGTAACCGCGACCAACACCATCACCGGCAATAATCAGTTCGCCGGGAACACCTATGGGCATTTCCTGACCATAACGATTATAAATATAGCATTTGATATTGCTCATAGGGCGGCCGATCGTCACATTTTCACCAGTCATTTCAATAAAAGTACAGCCGATTGTGGTTTCAGACGGGCCGTAACCGTTATAAATGTGGGCTTCCGGACTGGCAGTCCTCAGTTTGTCGTAAAGAGACAATGGGAAGTTTTCCGCACCTACGTTAAAGCTACGGATCTGGGACAACGCTTCCGCCATTGCTGGAATATCTACAATGTTGCTAAGGTAGGATGGCGTTGCTGTGAAGGTATCTACTTTGTTTTCAATAAGCAAATCACGCATGGCCAGCGGATTATGAATTTCATTTTCATTGGCCATGCACACCGTGATCCCCTGGGTTAGTGGAACATACTCCTCAAGAATTGATACATCAAAAGTCAGAGCAGCAAAAGACAGAGAAACTGTGCTATGATTAATGTAGGACATAATCTCTGGATTTTTAGGATTAGCGTGACAGTAGTGGCGCAGATTGCGGTGCTCAATCATGACGCCTTTGGGCGTGCCTGTGGAACCAGAGGTATAAATGCAGTAGCATAAATTTGAGGGCTTAATGTCAACCTGTGGAAAACGGGTGTCATCTTCCTCAAGCAATTCCTCAATACAGAGTAAGGTACAGGCGGTATTTTCACAGACTGCCTGTCGTTTTTCGGCAAGAGCTTTTGTGGTAATGAGGAATTTAGCATGGCTGTCCTCAAGGGTAAAACGGATACGGTCATCAGGATATTCAGGATCTGTACACAGAAAAGCTCCGCCAGATTTTAAGATACCCTGTCGCGCCATGTAAGCATATTTGGTGCGGGTGAGAAGAATAGCTACAATGTCTTCTGGCTGGATGCCTAGCTTAATAAGGGCGTTGGCAATGCGGTTGGTGGCATCATTCAGTTCTTTGAAAGTTAAGTGTTCACCACAGCTGATGAGGGCTGTTTTATCTGGATTGGCATCGGCCACAGCTTGCAGCTGTTCTGGAATAAGAGGGGTATCGATGGGTATTTTAGTGTCATTAAACACCGCGATTTTTTTTCTATCCTCATCGCTGATCAGACAAATATCATTGAAGGTTTCGGCAGTCAGCAAGCTTTTACAAACTTCTTCATAGGTCTTCAAAAAGCGGGATATTGTTATACCGTCATACAGATCATGGCGGTACTCTGCTTTTACAGTATATCCTGTATCGGTGTCATAGATATCCACTGAAAGAGGCGCTTTGGTTTCAGAAAGAGCCAATGGAACAATGGGAACACTTTCGGAATCCAGAGTAAAGATGTTGAAGTCACTACCCTGATAGGCAAAAAGAATATCTGCTGAAACACCAAGCTCCCGACTGATTTCTCCAAAGGAATAAATATCATGCTCCATGAGTTCGAACAGATGTTTCTTAACAGTGTTGAGGTAACCGTCAACAGTATTGGACGCTTCCAGATTACAATAAACCGGCATAGTTTTGACCAGCATACCGACTAGTTCTGTGGTGCGGGAGTCACTGCGGCCATTGTAGATGGTGCAAAAGGCAGACTCTGTCTGGTTTTTAAATTGAGCTAGGATGAAGCCAAAGGCACCGGTAAAAAAGACATTTGGAGTAATTTGATGTTTAGCGCAGTAAGCTTGAACTTCTGTCCTTAAAAGGGTGCTCATATCAATATCGAAGGCAGCGGTCTCCGGTGTACTGTTTTCCGGTTTGTCATAATCCAAGCGCGCGTTTGTTTCCATGGCGCCGAAAATGCTGTGATAAAAGTCCCGGGCCTCGGTATAGGAAGAACTTTCCCGTTCCTGTTTTTCATCCAGAGCTAAATCAAAGGAGCTGTACGATTCGCCAGTTGGGTTTTGTCCAGTGTAAACCCGATTGATTTCCTGAAGCAGCACCATGGCGGAGGTTCCGTCAAAGATCAGATGGTGTACATCAATGAAAAGGCTGATATTTTCTTCGGTTTCGATAATCTCCGAACGGTAGAGACCGCGTTCAAAATTAAAGGGTTTTACCAGATGCCTGCTGTAATCATCAAGTTCTGAAGCCTTCATCCGAGTACGTTTTACCAAGGCAGGGTCGCGGTCCCGGCGCTTCAGTAAAATATCTTCACCCGTAATCTGAAGACGGGTTTTAAGATAAGGATGCGCGTTGATGGCATGGGTTAGCGCCTCACCTAACCGATCTGCGTCAATTGCCCTTGAGAAGGTGCAGAACAGCGGGATGTTGTAGACACAGGAATCTGGATTTTTCAAGCATTCCAGATAAATACCCATCTGCGTTTGGGTGAGAGGATAGGCTTCAAGCTCTTTATGAGCCTTTTGACTGGACTGTATGTTTTTGGCGATGTCAATATAGGTTTCCAGTTTTGTGACTGTATTGTATTTTTTAAAATCCTGGGTGTTCATTTTAAGACCAAAGGTATTGGAGAACAAAACGCCAAGCTTGACTGCGCCGATGGAGGTGAGGCCTGCATCGTAAATATCTGTGTTAATCCCAAATCCAGAATCGCCGATGACCTCTGCCAAAATGGAGTGAATTTTTTCCTGCATGGGGGTCTGAGGCTGGACGATATCGTCAAAGGTACGAACTGGCTTGGGCAAGGCTTTTTTATCAACCTTTAAATTCGGGTTCAAAGGGATAGCGTCAATCTGCATGGTTACTGCGGGGATCATATAGGCTGGCTTTTCAGCTGAGATAAAGGCGTTGAGATCCTCAATGTCGATGGATTCGTCAGAGACGATGTAGGCAACCACATATTTTCCGCCATTTTCTTCGTCACAGGTAGTGAGTGTGGCATCTTTGATACCCGGGTATTCCCTTATTCTCTGTTCGATTTCAGTCAGCTCAATTCGAAAACCACGGATTTTAACCTGACCATCCTCCCGGCCAACAAAGAGAATACGGCCATCCTCGAGCCATTTGACCACATCTCCGGTACGATACATACGACTGTAAGCGGGGTCATCATCAAAGGGATTTTGAATAAACTTTTCCTCTGACAGTTCTTTGCGGCCCAGATAACCTCTGGAGACAGGTGCTCCGGCGATGCATAGCTCACCCGGCACACCAATGGGCACCCTGCGGAGTTCAGCGTCCACAACATAAAGCTTGGTGTTGTCTATAGGACCACCAATGGGAACAGACTTTTCATAAAGGTGGTCAACAAGGCTTGCGGTTGACAGAATGGTGCACTCGGTGGGACCATAGACATTGTGGAGAGAATAGGCCTCTGGTGGCTTACAAGGAACCAGAGCTTCACCGCCAACACTTAGATTGCGCAGGCTGGTTTCTTCAATACAGGTGACAAACTGGCGGCCGACCTGTGTAGTTATGAACACATTGGTAATGCTATTCTCTACAAAATAGTCATTAAGGGCCAGCAAGTCGAGTCGAATTTCTTCAGGGATGATATACATGGAGGCACCACGTGTAAGGGCTGGCCAGGTGTCCATCATAGATGCGTCAAAGCCAAAGCTGGCATAGGCGGCTACCCGATCCTTTTCTGTGAGATTATAATAACGGTGGTACCAGTGACAGAAATTGACAATGTTTTTTTGGGTGAGCATACACCCTTTGGGAGTGCCGGTGGAGCCAGAGGTATATAGGAGTATAAACAGATCCTCAGGCGTTGGTCCTTTGGGCAGGGGGGAATCCGCGGACAGTTTAGGAATATCCTGGATAAACAGCGTATCTCCTTGGTAATTCGGTACCTTTTTGAGAAGATTGACATCTGCAATAAGAAGCTTTACGCTGGCGTCAGCCATCATAAATGAAAGTCTTTCCTCAGGATAGTCAGGATCAAGGGGCTGGTAGGCACAGCCAGCCTTTAATACTCCCAATGAAGCGATGGACATATACTCACACCGGGGGATGAGGATGGACACTATGTCTCCGGCACCAAGGTTTTTGGCCGCGATGACACGGGCAAGGTTGTCAGAAAGGCGGTCGACCTCGCCATAGGTGTAATATCGGTCTTTAAAGACGACGCACGTGGATTCGGGAGTCTTCTGAGCTTGCGCTCTAAAAAGATCTACCAGGGTTTTTGTGATGTCATATGTGACTTCAGTGTTGTTAAAGCTGTCGAGGCGGGCAATTTCATCGGCATCGGCAATAATGGAGCTATCTTCTATCGGTAAAAGAGCGTTGGTGTCGATGGCAATATCCTTAAATGGCCAGTCGGTATGATCTGCCAGGTTTTCGATTAAAGACGTCAGGGCTTCGCCCATTTTTGTGATGTCTTCTTCAGTATAGCAAGCGGTTTGATACTCTAAGGCAAAACATTTAAAGGTATCGTGTCCCAAGACATCTGGGTTGATACGGATGGTAAGGGCGCGGTCACAGTATTCTGCGGCAATGGTTTTTGTGAGGTGACTGTCTGGATTATTGGAGTTTGCCACAATCGAGACAGAGGAAACGCTTTCTAAATCAATACCTGAAGCTGCCATATCCTGTACTAGAAGATCATATGGGTATTTGCTGTGGGACAACGCTTCTTTAAAGGTATTTTTGGTCTTTTTAAGCAAAGATGTAAAGGTATCCTCTGCTTCAAAGGTTAGCTTCAAGGGGACAAGGCTCACAAACATACCCGTGGTTTCAGAGAAACTTTCAAGATGTCGGCGGCCGCTTTCGCCGAGGTTTATCAGAATGCCGTTCTTATGGTTTCGCTTAGCGAGAAAAAGGCTTGCGGCGGTCAGGGCAAAAAGAAATGGTGAGATATGCTCGTCTTGAGACGAGGAAAAGGCCTGTATTTTATTTTTAAGGATCTCGGGAAGATTGAAGCGTTTGTAACCTAACGTAAAGTCAGAGCTGCTTTGTGGCTCACAGTCAAAATCAGCAGTATTTTTGAGCATGGATAACCAATAGCTTTTATCTGCTTCAAAGGCTTTGGATTTCAGGTAATCCGCTTCGCAGACCGCATATTCCTCATAAGGACGGTCATTTAGTCCCTTACTGCTGCCGCTGTGATACTGGCTCCAGACCTTTTGAGCGAACAGATCTAGACCGGTACCGTCGCATAACGCGTGATGAAAGGACATACGCAAAGAGATGCCTGCCTGTGTATGTGCAATAAGAAAATGATAAAGCGCAGTATTCTCCAGACTGCTAAAATGATGAATAGAAATATCGCAGTCTCCGCAGTCTTCGATTTCAACGTCAGTGACCTCCCGGTAAAAGCTCAGTTCACCGTTATCCTCCATATGGAATCGGAGGAAAAAATTAGGTGTTTCAGCCATGGCAGATTGTACAGCAGCTTTAATGCGCTCTGTATCCCCCTCTGGAAAGAGCATGGTTCCTACAAAGTTGTAGCAGCCTGGGACATTATTGATTAGCTCGGTATATAAAATACGTTTTTGTGGGTGTGTGATGGTGTATTGTTTTGTCATGTTAGCCTCTTTTCTATGATAATCTGGTTTTGTTTATTGTTATATTCATATTTCAATTTGTCTGCCAGGGATTTGATTATAAAAATGCCAAGCCCGCCAACAGGCCGTTCTTCAATGGATTCCGAAAGTTTAGGGTCATCGCAGTCAAGAGGGTTAAATGGCCTGCCGGTATCCGAAAGGTTAAGCCTCAGAATAGCGCCGTCATCAAGTAATTCGAGGGACAGAGTAATCTTCCCCGGTATCTCATCATAAGCGTAATTGACAATATTAACCGTAAGCTCCTCCACAATAATCAAAATATCATATTGTTTTTCTGGACTGATGTCGGTCTTTGAAAGCCAAGTTTCAGTAAAAGATAAAAGCGTTTGCAGTCCCGAAGATGTAGCAGTGACATTACAGCGGTCCATTGTTTTAATCCACACAAAAAATGCTGTCGAGTTTTGTCATTTTTAGTACAGACAGGACGCTATTGTTTAAATTTTGAAGTTTCATGCTTCCCTTTTTTGCAGCCATTTTTTTGTGAAGGCTCAGCATAGCCCGGATACCTGCACTGGAAACATAGTCAATTTTTTCTAAATTTAAAATTAAAGTATCTATATTGTCAATAGCTCCTGAAAGTTCCCGTTCCAGTTGTGGGCCGCTGATGGTGTCAATTCTCCCTTCAAGGGCTACGTATAAGGTGTTTTCTTTTGCAGTGGTTGTTATGGTCATTATAAAGCCTCCGTTTCAAATGTAGATATTCTTAAAGACATTTTATCATCATCAGTTATTGATGGGCAAGGAAATATTAAAAGTTTGATAAAATCTTGATAAGTTCACAAACTTTCTGACAGTTAATGACTTCAATATGACATCCGAAAGACAGCCCTCTTGCATGTTTCATTCAAAAGAAATACAATAGGGCTACAGACAGATGTTGTACAATAAAATAATCTTATGACAAAAGAAGCAGCAAAGGAGAATGAAAACAGATGAAACGAATTTTTTTGATTGAGGACGATCAGGCCATCGCGAAAAATCTGATGCTTTTACTCCAATCGGAGGGGTTTATTGTCACTCATGCCGCCACCCGGAAGGAAGCCACCGATACGCTCGTCGACAATAAATTTGATTTGGCGCTCATTGACATATCCCTGCCGGATGGGAACGGCTTTACCGTTTGTACAGAGGTCAAAGAAGTTCAGAACATTCCTGTGATTTTTCTGACAGCCTCCGGTGATGAGGCGAGTGTTGTCACCGGGCTGAATATGGGTGCGGACGACTATATTACAAAGCCCTTCCGCCCCCGTGAGCTGATTGCGCGGATCGGGACTGCTCTGCGAAAAAGCGGGCGTTCTGCAGCGACCTTTGAAGTGTGTGGACTCCAGGTCGATACAGCGAGTGGTGTGGTGAAGAAAGATGGCAGCGAAGTTTTTCTTTCAGCTTTAGAGTATCGGCTGCTGTTGATGTTTGTGAACAATCCTAAAAGCATTATTACAAGAGACCGGCTGCTGGATGAACTGTGGGATGCGGCGGGTGAGTTTGTCAATGACAATACTTTAACTGTATATATCAAACGTCTGCGGGAAAAGATAGAGGATGATCCTGGGAAACCGAAAATTATCCGGACTGTCCGTGGGACAGGCTATCGTCTGGGGGACGGCCATGCTCCGGAATAAAGAATTTAAGCAGTTTGCGGTTTTGTTTTTGCTGATGGCCGCTGTTTTTACCGTCCTGGGATTTGCCATCGACCGTGCGGCTGGAGTACTGGCATTTGTGTCTGCCGCCGTTTTTGGCACTGCCTTTTACACGCACACCAGAGCCCGATATAGAAGCATTGCGAAAATTTCCGATCAAATTGATCTTGTGCTTCACAATTATGATCGTCTGGATATTGACGAATTGGATGAGGGTGAGCTCTCTATTCTGTACAGTGAAGTAAAAAAAATGACACTGCGTATTCGTGAGCAAAACGATGCGCTGAAAAGGGAAAAAACACATTTGGCCGACTCGCTGGCAGATATTGCCCATCAGCTCCGCACGCCGCTCACATCCGTGAACCTTCTTTTGTCACTGCTTTCAAACACTTCGGATGAAAATGAACGGAAAGTCTATGTGCGGGAGGCTGAGGAACTGCTCATGCGCATGGACTGGCTGATCACATCCCTTTTAAAATTATCCCGTCTGGATGCGGGCGTCGTGGTATTCCAGAGCGAGCCGATTGACGCAGAAAGTCTGGTATACACTGCGCTGCGCCCACTTCAAATTCCAATGGAACTGCACGCTGTCGCAGTACAGCTTGATGTGCCAAAGGGCGTGAGGATTCGAGGCGATGCCGGCTGGCTTTCAGAGGCCATTCAAAACATTCTCAAAAACTGTATGGAAAGCGTGGGTGAAAATGGGAGTATTGAGATTGTATGCACCGATAATCCGCTGTTTACCGAGATCGCCGTCCATGACAGCGGTCCAGGATTTAAAAAAGAGGATATACCGTGCCTGTTTGATCGGTTTTACCGGGGAAAAAGCACAAAAGCGTCGGGCTATGGCATTGGTCTGGCACTCTGTAAGATGATTATAACAGGGCAGGGAGGGTCCATCACAGCCAGAAATCACCCTGCAGGCGGTGCGGTCTTTACCCTTCGTTTTCCAAAGTGACAGATCTCTCACCTGAAAGTCACGGGGATGTCAGAGAGAGGCTTTATTATATGGGTATACCAAGAGAAAGGAGGCTCACATAATGGAGCTACTAAGAATTGAAAATCTATGCAAGGTCTACGGTACAGCAGAAAATCAGGTTACAGCCCTCGACCATGTTTCACTTACAATCGAAAAGGGAGACTTTACCGCAATTATCGGGTCATCCGGTTCAGGTAAATCCACCCTGCTTCATATGATTGGCGGTGTGGACGTGCCCACCAGCGGAAAGGTATTCCTGGACGGGCAGGATGTATACGCCCAGAGCAATGATAAGCTGGCAATCTTTAGAAGACGACAGGTCGGGCTCATCTATCAGTTCCACAACCTTATTCCCACACTCAATGTGGTGGAAAACATCACCCTGCCGGTTTTGATGGACAAGCGGAAGGTTAACCAGAAAAGATTGAACAACCTGCTGTCACTGCTTGGCCTGAAAGACCGCCAGACACATTTGCCCAATCAGCTTTCAGGCGGCCAGCAGCAGCGTGTTTCCATTGGCCGTGCTCTGATGAACGCCCCGGCGGTCATGCTGGCCGATGAGCCTACAGGCAGTCTGGACAGCCGGAATGGCCATGAAATTGTCAATTTGTTAAAGCTGAGCAATAAAAAATATGGGCAGACCCTTATCCTCGTCACCCATGATGAAAATATCGCCCTTCAGGCAGACCGTATTATCGGCATATCTGATGGCAGGGTTGTGCGGGATGAAAGGGTGCGGCCATGAACATTTTTAACAAAGTCACACTGCAGAGCCTGAAAAAGAGCCGCACGCGGACAATTGTAACGATTATCGGAGTGGTTTTATCTGCTGCCATGATCACGGCAGTCGCGACCTTTGCTGTTTCTCTGCAAAATTATCTGGTAAACAGCTCAGCAGTGAAATACGGCAGCTGGCATGTCGAGTTTCTGGATGTGGACTCCGCATTTGTTCAGGAGCGAAGCCAGGATAAGGGGGTTAAAAACACCGCGGCCATTGAAAACATTGGCTACGCAGTGTTAAGTGATGGTGAAAATCCAGATAAGCCTTATCTCTTTGTAACAGGCTTTAATGAAAAAGCCTTTGAAGATCTGCCCATCAACATGATTTCCGGCAGGCTGCCGCAAAACAGCAGCGAGGTTCTTATCCCAGCACATCTCTCGGCCAATGGCGGTATCAACTACGCTGTGGGAGATACGATTTCCCTTTCAATCGGAGACCGTGTGGACGGAAACGGAAAGCTCACGCAGCACATTCCGTACAATGCAGAAGCCGAAGAAACATTGGTGCCAAAGGCAGAGAAAACCTACACAGTTGTTGGAATCTGTGAAAGGCCCAGCTTTGAGGAAGCCGCGTCGCCAGGATATACCTTGATCACGGCGGCGGACCCTGCCGATCAGGCGGACAGTTTTAACGTCTTTGTCACCCTTGATAACCCGCGGGAGGTTCAGCGCTACGCAAAGGATAAAGCCGGCGGCTACAGCACCATTTTTAACGACTATGTGCTGCGTTTTATGGGGCTATCGGATGATACGCTGTTTAACACATTATTGTATTCCGTTGGCAGTATTCTGGTTGTTCTGATTATGCTGGGCTCGGTTTTTCTGATCTACAACGCCTTTAACATCTCGCTGAATGAGCGTACACGCCAGTTTGGCATACTCGCATCTGTGGGAGCCACATCAAAGCAGCTGCGGAATTCTGTGCTGTTTGAGGGGGTCTGTATCGGTGCGGTTGGAATACCCATCGGCTTGGCTGTCGGCATTGGAAGCATCACCCTTGTGATTTCCCTCATCGCCGGCAATTTCAAAAATATTCTCTCAACCGATGTGCCCCTACTCCTGACAATATCAGTACCGGCCCTTATCGCCTCAGCGGTGATCAGCATGATCACGATTTTAATTTCGGCTTATATTCCAGCGCGGAAGGCCGCAAGAAGACCTGTGCTGGAGAGCATACGCCAAACAAACGAGGTCAGAATTGAATCTAAGGCTGTGAAAACCTCCGGCTTTGCGCAGCGTGCTTACGGTCTGGAGGGAATGCTTGCCCTGAAAAATTTCAAGAGAAATAAAAAGCGCTATCGCAGTATTGTGCTGTCTCTTACCCTGAGTGTGGTGCTGTTTGTGTCAGCAAATGCCTTTGGAGAAACCCTCAAGCAGGCCGCCAGGCAGTCTGTTGTCGATTCGGATTATGACATCTGTTTTACCACGCAGAATATGGATGAAAGCGACCTGTTCCGGCTCTATGACAAATTGAAAGCGGTGGACGGGGTATATGAAAGCTCATATCAGGCAGTATCAACCTACTCCTGCGCCGCCAGAGCCAGTGATTTTTCGGAACGCTACCGCGAAGCTCTTGGTCTGACTTCCCCAGACGAAACAGTCGATTTGCCGCTGGATATCCAGTTTGTTGAGGATCGCGTTTATCTGGAATTTATCAAAGACCTGGGATTGCCTGCAGAGGAATATACTGGACAGAACGCAAAAATGACCGCTGTTGCCAAGGCAAAGGGTGAGAGCGAACAAGCGGGTAAGAGCTCGCTGTACAATCTATTTGACCACTCATCCATGAATTTCACTGTCATGCCCGGATCAGGTAATGGAACAGCGGAAGAGCCAGGCAAGGCTGTGAGCCTGACCTTTGTCGATACCATACCGGTTGACACACTCCCAAGACAATCCTCCAGTGTAAAGGATGCTACCTTTATGATTGTCGCGCCTTATCAGCTGAAAAGTAGTTTTGAGCCTGGGGGTGATGCCGTAACAGGCCTGACCTTCCGGTCAGAAAACTCCGCGCAGTCGGTGGCTGAGATGAAAAAAATGATCCAGAGTGAGGGGATTACCTCAAATTATAACCTCTACAATGCGAACGAAATATTTGAGCAAAACCGCAATATCGTATTTGTTGTGGATGTGTTCACCTATGTTTTTGTCTTTATGATTTCGCTGATCGCCACAGCCAATGTGTTCAACACGATCTCTACAAATATTAAGCTTCGCAGACGGGAATTTGCCATGCTGCGTTCTGTGGGAATGTCTGATCGCGATTTCAATAAAATGATGAATTTCGAGTGTGCCTTTTTCGGCATGAAGACACTGCTGTTTGGTGTACCGATAGCGGTACTGTTCTCGTGGCTGATCGATAAGGGCATGGTCGCAGGCGGCGCAGAGATTGGCTTTATATTCCCATGGGCCAGTCTCATTATCAGTGCACTCGGCGTGTTTTTTCTGGTGTTCATCACAATGCTGTATGCGACACGAAGTATAAAAAAAGAAAATATCATCGACGCCCTTCGGGACGATATGACCTGATAAAAAGAAAAATAGAAAAATGATAAAATAAGCAGCTTTGAGAGCCGGAAGTTCCTGTTTGAACTTCCGGCTCTTTGTGTGTTGTGTTTATTGCCAATGAAGTTTTATTTTCAGAAAGAAAAAGCCTTAGTCTTTACATTTTTCAATGGCAAAAGACATGAGTAAAACCCAATTGGTCATGCTTTCGGATAAATCCAGACCGGTGAGCGCAGTAATCCGGGTCAGTCGGTATTGAAGCGTGTTGCGGTGGATAAAGAGCTGTTCAGCCGATTGCTTCTGATTACACCTTGTGACAATAAAGGTACGCAGTGTTTCATAATATTCGGTATGATGATTTTGATCGTGAAGCTTTAGCTGTTTCAGGGCAGGATGGCAGTACCAGTCCAGTGGATATTTACCCGTATAGTTTTCAAGAAGAGCATAAAAGGCATAGCTTGTAAAATTCACCACTCGATTTTTATCCTTATGCTTTTCCGCAAGCTTAATTACGCTGACAGATTGGTTAAAATAGTGATGAAAATCCATAATGTCTGAAAAACGCCAGCTGATTCCAACACGGGCGTTGTCCTGCAGCGCCAGCCTTTCCAGGGCTTCACGCTGGAGGGAATCAACGCCTGAGGTGAGTGTACAGATATAGCCCTTTTTCTGCACGAGATGACCCTCTGGAAAAATGCTGTGCATTTCCTGTGAAAAGGCCCGTTTAATATACCGGTTATCATACCGGTCAACCAGGCGCGCGGTTACAGCCTGCATTTCTGAGGGAAAAACAAGGCCCTTCAGGCTGGCAGGACTGTTGTCTGCGTCGCCGTCAAGCAGGGAAAAAAGCGCGGTGGCGTAAGGCATATCCTGTAGAGATACCGGCGCCTGTGGATGATTACGAATGTAGGCGGTGTAGATAAGCTTGGCCAGTATGGGAAGCGTCTGCTGATGCATGGCGCAGATAGGCGTGTGATGGGCAACCATCACCAGGGCAGCCATTACATGCCGGTCCTCTTCAATTCGCGCGACGAGCTTGGGCTGTATGTCGCCCTCCAGGGTAATCTCCTGCACAGGCAGACCAGCGCGGCTCCAGTCCTGCATGGCGTCATTGGCACAGACCTTTCGAGAAAAGTCGCCGGTGTACGAGCCTTGACGGATATTTTCGGACCACAGGGGATCCATGATTTCAAAGTTGCTGGAATGGCACAGCACAGCGCCAAAAATATCAATAAGAATGAGCGCGTTTCCGATATAACGCGCTGCCGTGTTTAGAATGCGTTCCATATCCGAAGCGTTACTGGACAAATCGATAAGTTTAAGTAAATCCTCCTGGATAAAAGGAGCCGCGGGTGCACAGAGTTCATTTGCCAACAAGAAAAATCCTCCTTATAGAAAAATACAGATTTGACACCTGGGTTTTAATGATTTGTGCATTATGCATAAATTATCAACGTTTTTTCGGGTTTGTAACCGATATACATTATTCAGTCATGATGATATCATAAATATATAAGAAAAACAATCGGATAAAACAGGAAAAGGAGTGAAGAGAATGATTACATCATATGAGATTTTTGTACCGGTTATTATGGGAAGCGGTTCATCAATGCGCACTGGCATGAAGGTGCGGGAAATGGGATGTTTAAAAACTTTGGTCATTTATGACAAAGGAATGAAGGATACTGGCATCGCGGACCGCATTCTTGACAGCTTGCATGAAGCGGGGCTGGAAACCGTGATTTTTGACGGCGTGGTGCCAGATCCACCGGATACAATGGTGGAGGCGGCAGCGGAAGAAGCAAGGAAAGCCGGGGTCGACAGTATTGTGGCAGTTGGCGGAGGAAGTGCCATTGATACGGCTAAAGGCGTCAATGTGCTTATCAATAATCCGCCTCCACTCAGCAATTATTGCGGCGGTGTGCAGAATGGGTTGAAGCCTGGTCTGAAAATGGTATTTATCCCAACAACCAGCGGTACCGGCAGCGAAGTGACAAACATGTGTGTCATCTCTCTTGTGGCACAGAAGAAAAAGGACAGTGTCGTTTCACCAGTATGTCTGGCTGATTTAGCGATTGTGGACCCGGACCTCACGCTGGGGCTTCCCCCTAAGATGACTGCCGCAACAGGAGTCGATGCCTTTGCTCACGCGGTGGAATCACTGACCGGCGGACAGGCCAACCCGATGGCAGACGCGCTTGCGCGGGAAGCGATCCGGATGATCGTTAAATGGCTCCCAATCGCCATTGAGGATGGAAAAAACCTGGAGGCGCGTGAGCATATGATTTTAGCTTCCACCTTTGCCGGGATGGCCTTTACCAATGCGCTGGTACACATGGGGCATTCCATTGGGCATACGTTTGGCGCCCTTTTTCACCTTCCGCATGGCATCGCCTGTTCTCTGGCGCTGCCGGAGGTTATTTGCTATACAGCAAAAACGGAGGCACATAAGGTCCGTGAAATCTGCGACTGTATGGGTGTAGAAGTGTCCGCGGACGCGGATAATATGGCTGTGGGAGAAATAGCCCGCGAAGCGATTCGAGGATTTTTGAAAAAAGCTGGAATGCCGAATATGAAAGCGCTGGATATTCCCAAAGAACCCCTGGGCGATATCGCAAAAGCAGTGACTCAGGATATTGGGTATGCCATTATCCCTTATCGTATCAGCGCTTCAAAAGTACACGAGCTGCTTCTGCATGCTTATGACGCATAAGAGAGAGGAGAATGAAGCAATGTGGAAAAAAATAACATTGGAAATGGATACACTTTCAGTTAACAAACTGCCCTTGGACGAAGAATACCGTCTGCTGGGAGCGCGGTCGCTGGTAGCAGAGTATTTAATCCGAAATGTTCAGCCAACCTGCAATGCCCTAGGGCCGGAAAACAGAATTATTTTTTGTACGACCTTGTTTGCCGGCACACCAATGACGACTGCCGGACGGCTTTCGGTAGGGACAAAAAGTCCGTTGACTGGAGGAATCAAAGAAAGCAGCGTTGGTGGCTGGGCAGCAACGCTGATGGCAGGACAGGGAATAAAGCTGATCGAGGTTCTGGGTCAGTCTGATGGTCTGTATTATTTATATATTGACCCCGAAGGGCAGGTGTCATTGGAGGATGCCTCCGATTATCAATTAATGGGTAATTATGCTTTTAGTGCAGCGATGCGTCAAAAATATGGTGAGAAAACCGCGGTCATGTCTATCGGACAGGCTGGAGAACGCCAGTACAAGGCTGCATCTATTCAGGTGACTGAATTTGGCGAGGGTTACCCGTCACGTGCTGCAGGGCGCGGAGGCGTTGGTGCAGTTATGGGGAGTAAAGGATTGAAGGGGATTGTTATTGCAAAGGCCACAGAGACCTATAAACCAGAATACGCTGATGAAGCACTTTTTAAAAAAGCCTGTGGGAAAATTAATAAAATGATTGCTTCTGGCGCATCGAAGGATCCTTTTCATAATATTGGAACCATCTCAACCATTGAGGCAACCAGTAAAACAGGAATATTGCCAGTTCAAAATTTTTCAGGCCGTCTGATGGCTGACTGCAGCGGCGTTAGCGCGCAGACTTTTTTGACGAATCTGGCAAAGCGGGGCGGCTGCAATAAAAAGCCCTGCCAGCCTGGCTGTGTGGTACAGTGCTCCAATGTTTATAATGATGAAAAAGGCGATTATCTGACCTCTGGATTTGAGTATGAGACAGTGGCCCTCTTTGGACCAAACTGCATGATTACTGACCTGGATGTGATTGCCCGCATGGATCATCTTTGTGATGATATGGGAATTGACACCATCGAAATGGGAACAGGGATCGCGGTTTGTATGGAGGCGGATAAACTGGAATGGGGCGATACGGCAGCTGCCTATGCACTGCTTGAGGAAGTACGTGATGGCACAGAATTCGGTAGGGTGCTGGGGAACGGTTGCGAAAGTGCCGGAAAACACCTTGGCTGTGAGCGCATACCGGTTGTTAAACATCAAGCATTGGCAGGATATGATCCGAGAAATACAAAGGGAACAGGCGTTACCTATTCCACAAGCCCACAGGGGGCCGACCATACTGCTGGTCTGACCATGGGCCGGGCCTTTGATGACGCTGGACGCGCAGGGCAGGCCTATGCCTCAAATAAGCTGCAGTCTGTACTGTGCTTTGCGGACAGTATGATGTGTCTCTTTGCTTTTTCCAATTGTATTCCAGGGGTGCCTCATCTTGCAGAAATGATGGAAGGGCTTTATGGAGGAAGCTGGAAGCCCGCAGATCTTCTGGGACTGGGCATCAAATGCCTGATGACAGAAAAGAAATTCAATATGCTGGCTGGAATGACTACTGCGGATGACAGACTGCCTTCATTTTTTTATGAAGAGCGCTCCAGAGCCACCGGTTCTCAGTTTGACTTAATTGATGAAGAGCTGGACGCAATCTTTGAATTCTAATGGTAACCGTTATTGATCCTTTTGGAAATCAGATTCAAATTGATTTTCAGTCTGGCATGACCATCAATCAGGTGTTAGAGAAAGCACAGGTGGTTTTGAACAGACTGGATATTGTCTTAATGGATCAGAAAAAGATTATCCTCCCGCCTTTTGAAACAGAAGTGCAGGATAAAAGTATAATTCGTGTCCTCAGAATTGTCAGCGGTGGTTAATAACAATGACTCTGCCAGAAGTGTTGGAAAGATGGACGGATCAAAAATCTGAATAAGTAAATAAAAGGCCACTCTTTCGTGATAAAGAGTGGCCTTGTTTTTTTACAGCCCGATGCCAAATTTATTTAAGTAGCCCATAATAAAGATAAAGAGAATCACAAAAGGTAAAATCCAGGTTACATAAAAACGGATACCTTTTGGAAATTTTAAGCCGTTGCCAGTATTGGCCTCTTTAATAAAAGCATCCCAGCCCCAGCCTTTTTTAGATACACAGAACAGCAGATAAATAAGAGAGCCGAGCGGCAGCAGGTTATTGCTGACGATAAAATCTTCAAGGTCGAGAATACCAGTGCCTGAGCCCAGTGGCTGAAAGTCTGAAAGCACATTAAAACCGAGAATACAAGGCATGGATAAAAGAATTATGGCAGCCAGATTAATCAGGACAGATTTTTTTCGGCTGAAGCCCCAGCGGTCAATGGCAAATGAAATAATGTTTTCAAACACAGCAATAACCGTTGACAGCGCAGCAAAGCTCATGAACACAAAGAAAAGAGCGCCCCAGACCTGTCCCATGGGCATTTCGTTAAAAATGTTGGGAAGTGTCACAAAAATAAGGGCAGGCCCTTCGTTAGGCGCGACGTTGAAAGCAAAACAGGCTGGAAAAATAATTAACCCAGACATAATAGCAACAGCAGTATCAAGCAGTGTGACACGAAGAGCTTCGCCGCCAAGTGTGTGGTCTTTTCCGATATAGCTTCCAAATATCGCCAGTGCGCCGATTCCAAGCGACAGGGTAAAAAACGCCTGGCCCATGGCCGCGAAGATCGCCTCGCCTAAAATCATGTTTCCCTGAGAATCATACATCAGGTTATTGAAATCCGGCATTAAATAAAATTTCAGACCTTCCGCAGCACCTTCCAGTGTGATCGCGCGTCCGACCAGAATAATCATGACTGCCAGCAGACAAATCATCATAACCTTTGTGATCTTCTCGACTCCGTTTTGAAGCCCGCGGGAACAAACCCCCATACAGATCAATACTACGATGACCATAAAAACAGTCATCAGGACAGGCTGTCCCATCAGGTTCCCGAATTCTGCGGAAACACCATCGGCATTTAAGCCGACAAAATCCCCCTTGGCCATTTTAAAGAAGTAAAGCAGCAGCCAGCCGGCGATGGTGGTATAAAACATCATCAGCAGGTAATTTCCTGCGATACCGAAAAAGCTGTATAGATGCCATTTTGTCCCTTTAGGTTCTAATTCGTCAAAGGAACGGGCAATACTTTTCTGACTGGCACGACCGACAGAAAACTCCATGACCATGATCGGCAGGCCCATGATAATTAAAAACAATAAATACAGTAAAACAAAAGCAGCGCCGCCGTATTTTCCAACAATATATGGAAAGCGCCAGACATTTCCCAAACCGATGGCACAACCTGCCGAAATCAGCAGAAAGCCCAGGCGGGATGAGAAGGTTTCTCTTTTTTGCATATTACATACCTCCTTTGCAAAAGTTTTCTTTTTAAATAAGTCCAACTTTTGAATTATATCAGAAAACCTTAATAGGGTCAATGGATGGAAAAAAGTACATAAAAAGGACAGGAATCTTCCTCCTGTCCTAAGAAATAAAGTGTTCTATTTTTTTGTGGGATGTTTGACTTCAGCTTCTTCGCTTTCAGAATCATAAAGATTTTTGAAAATTTCCGCTGCTTTTATTCCAGCCTTTGCATAACTTTCACCAACAGCGATCCCGGTTTCCTTATAGGCATTTCCGATGTTTTTTCCAGATTGAATAATATTCTTAATTTCTTTTTTTAAACTTGACATTATTTTATCCGCCTTTCATAATATTTTGATCAGTTTTTCTTGAATTTTTATGACAACAATATTATACTTTTATTTGAATCTATACACAATGTATAAAGTTTGGATGCTTTGTATGAAGTTAAATAAAATTTAAAAAAATGTATGAATTTGAATTAATTATCCCAGAATTATTTACATTATTTAGAAAGGGAAAAGTATGGTCGGGGAAAGACGAGATGTGCGAAAATCTAAAGAGGCAATTAAGAATGCTTTTATTCAGCTCATTATCAACCAGGATATTCGAAAAATAACAGTTAAGGATATTCTGACACTTGCAGATGTGAGTCGGGGAACCTTTTATGCGCACTTTCTGGATATTTACGATGTCCAGGAGCAGGTTGAAAATGACTTGATGGACCACTGCATACAGGTTATTGGAGAAAATAGCATTGACAATATTATCGATGATCCTTATCCACAGGTTTTGAGATGTATACAGTTTTTGGTGGAACATGCTGAAACCATTCGGAGTCTGTCCCAGGGAAATCAGAATGGAGCGTTCATTACCAAATACAAGGTGATTTTGAAAGAAGGACTTTTCAGAAGTTCCCATTCAATTACAAACAATGTCACCTTATCCGTTGTGGATGCCTGTATCGTCGGTGCGGTCGTGGAAGGGGGGATGGAAAAGATTATACGTGGTATTCCTTTGAATGCCGAGGAGACGGCTCGGATAATCAGCCGTTTTATTTCACGTGGGATAAAGGGAATGATCGAATAAAAAAGCCCCTTCGGAAAAACCGAAGGGGGGATATGTTAACTCAGGATTAAATAAAATCTGTTTAAGCAATGAGTGGAATTCCGGAAGCAACAGCTTTAGCCAGGTAAGCGTGTTTATTGAGACGGCGCCAGGTGATGCCATTAAATCCAGCTCCGCCAAGCATTTGCCAGATTTCTTTTTCAGAATACATGCGGATTTCTGTAACCTCATTGATTGGCTTACAGAAATTGTTGAGATAGCGCAGTGTAGCGCCAAGATAGGTGTCGCAGATAACCAGAATTCCCTTTGGCTTAAGTACGCGGTGTACTTCCTTCAAAACATTATCTGGGTAGGGATAGTGATGAAAGGTTGAAGTGCTGACCACAACGTCGAACTGATTATCTTCATAAGGGAGACACTGTGCGTTCCCAAATTTGAAAGATACGTTTTTGCCTTCCAGGCGTTCTTTAGCGCCATTCAGACGATCCAGAGAATAGTCAAAACCGCAGGCTTCCATGTCTGGAAATGTTTCAAAAAGCTGTTCAAGCATTTTTCCGCCTCCGCAGTCAAGGTCGAGCAACGTTTTAAATTCGTGCCCTTCGAGGGACTCCACAACTTCCTGACGACAGTCATGGGAATATTGTTTAAACTCACTGGTGTTAAACATTGCCGCTAAAACATCTCTACTGATAACAGATTTTTTTTCTGATTTTTCCTTGATACTCATAATAATACTTCCTTTCGGCTTCCTGTGCCTACAGTGTAGCACTTTTCAAATCAAAAATAAACCTTAAAATTCACTTTGATTTAAAAATACTGTATACATAAAGTGAATGAAACGAAAGATAAAAAACTTGCAAAAATGCTTTTATTAGAAGTCTTTTGAGCATTTAAAATGGAATTTAATTTAAAAATAATTCTTTCAAAACGAATGCCAAAAATTGCATTTATTGGAATAATTTGAAATGATACGATAAAGTGCCAAAGCAGTCAAAATGAAGTGAGTTTTAATAAATCTTAAAAAAATCTTAAGCAATAAAGAAGACCGCCTTCGCGGTCTTCTTAAATTGGATAATAGGTATTCAAAAAATCTTCACGCTGCTTCCAATCCGGCATCAGGTTGCCGAGGGCAGAGTTAAAACCAAAGTCATGGCTGGGATATTTAAAATGAATCATCTCATGCAGTGCAATATACTCAATACAGGGAACAGGAACTTTGATGAGCTCCAGATTCAAGATCAAAATTTTGCTTTTAGGAGAACAGGAACCCCAGCGGTCCAACATACGGTAGATTCTGAGCTGCGGCATCTGGAGGCAGTATTTTGCCGCCTTTACGATGGCTTCGGCCAGAATGGGAACAAAAACCTCTCGGGCCTGTTCACGGTACCACATATCCAAGGCCAGCTCTTTTTGCTTGCGGTTACCCGGATCGTTGACCTCCATGATCATATTTTCGCCCTGTATACGTACACTGGGTTCTGCAGTTGTCTGCATGACAGAGAGGGTATAGAAATGCCCCAGGTATTTATGTCGTTCGCCGGTTTCGTAGCGGTATACTTTATTGTGTTCCGGCGTAATTTTTTGTCCTTTAAACATGATGCTACCTCCAAATCTTTTTTAATTATACACGTTTTCAGCAGCCTGGGGTTAATAAATAGTTGGCGGGAAAAGGGAATAATTTGTGGATATAAAAATTTATCTTAACTTATGAAATTTATATTCATATTTCGATTTGCGGGAACTCTTATAAATGGTATAATAATAACATTGTCTGTTTAGGACAAAATCATTACGCTCATAACAAAGGAGAGAAAACAATGGAAACCAAACTCAGTGTTACGTTAATCGAGCATACCCCCGAACCAGAAAAGCTTGTGGCTGCTGCTGCTAAACTCTGTTATTCCCACGCTGGTGCTGCGGAAATTATGGAGGATCTGACCCCGGAAAATGTAGATAAATTTTTAAACCGCCTGATGGATATGGGGCACGCTTCTCCTATTGAACATGCCAGTTTTACTTTTGCGATTGAAGGTGTAAGCCGTGCTCTGACTCACCAACTGGTACGACACCGGATGGCGAGCTTTAGCCAGAAATCTCAGCGTTATGTTACGGAGGGTCAGTTTAATTACATTGTACCTTATGAAATCGCCAATATTCCAGAGGCGAAGGAGGAGTATATCCGCGCCATGGAAAACGCCCAGCATTCCTATGACGTGATTGCTGAAAAGCTCATCGAAAAGCATAAGCACGAATTAATGGCAGAAGGAAAATCTGAAAAGCAGGCTGCAAATATGGCAGAAAAGCAGGGGATCGAGGATGCCCGTTTTGTACTGCCAAATGCCTGTGAAACAAAAATTGTGGTCACTATGAATGTCCGTGAGCTGCTGCATTTTTTTAATCAGCGTTGCTGCATGCGCGCCCAGTGGGAAATCCGCGCATGTGCCATTGCCATGCTGGTAGAATGCCGCAAGGTTGCACCGATCTTATTTAAAAATGCCGGTCCACGCTGTGTGGAAGGCCCTTGTCCTGAAGGCGTAATGAGCTGTGGCAAGATCAATGAAGTTCGAGAAACCTTTAAAGCTTTATAAGGACAGGTGTGCATAAAAATTAAAAAAGGTTGGAAAAAGTATGAATGACATTCAAAATCCATTAAAGCTGAACATTATTTTATCACTGGTCGCATCTATTTTGGGCATCCTGGTGGTCTTTGTACCTGGCATGGTGGCGGATATCGGTCCATACCAGTTCTATTGCAATTATTTTGGAATTATCCTGATCGCCGGCGGTATTCTCTTCGCTCTGTTTTATTTCAAGCGCTACAAAGCGTTTGAAAGCTTTATGAAAAGCGACGAAGAAAAAATCTGTTGGGAATATGATGATGCTTTATATGAAAGCTTTATTGGCGAGCTCAATGCAATCCAGAAAAAGGCCAGTAAAAAGAAATTTTTTATTCTGCTGGCGATTATTGTTGTTTTATCTGTTATCCTGTTTTTTATGTTGGGTGAAGAAAGTAAAATGCTGGCTGTAGCCTTCGGAATGTTCTTTGCGGTCACAGCGATAGTATTTGTGCTAATTGCGCCAAACTCTTTCCGCTTGAGAGCGACCAATAAACCCTATTGTTCCATTATCGGTGTGGATCAGGCCTACATGATGGGCCGTTACCATTCCTGGAACCGTGCCAGAGCGAAGGTAAAGGAGCATGACAATGGACAACATGTTTACCGAGTGCTGGCCATCAACTATGAAGCCATGACGGTCAATGGTAAACTTTTTAGAGAATGGAACGCTTTGATGCCCAATGAAAATTCTGAAACAATTCAGATTGCCAAGGGGATGGCCAATAAAATAAATCGACGTACCAAGGAGTTTGAAGGTAAAGGCAAAAAGAAAGATATCCTGGAACGTCTTTTTGATAAAATGCTTGGCCGTTCTGATGGCGCCAAGGATGATAAAAAAAGCAAGAAAAAAGACATCTGACAAAAAATCTTAAACATTCCGGTAATTTTTCCGGAATGTTTTTTTGTGTTTGAAAAGCCTTTAATATGCAAATTTTGTTGAATGAAAATATTTTATACCGTTCTCTATGGTAGACAGAGATATATCCGTATGGTATAATAAACCATACCCCCAAAGTAGAAGGTTTTAAGGATATAAAATGAAGCGTCAAATTTTACAGAAAAGCTCCCCAAAAGAGGAGAAAAACAACCTTTTTTATTATACACTTCTGCGAATCTTAATTTTGGTGTTTGCAGCGATGCTGGTTGGATCCATGATTTTAACGTATTTTTTCAACTTGGATACCTATCAAAATAACCTCAGGCACCAAACAGAAACCGCAGAAGCGATGCTTGCAGACACTATTGATCATCTGGGTGATGAAACCCTTTATCTCAGCACCAGCACCAGTATTATTACACTGCTGGAAGGTGGGGATGGTATCGCTGATGGTGATGGTAACGAAAAAGAAGCAATCTATGTGGTCGAAGAGGCTGTAAAGCTGATGCCGAATTATGTTGGTATGCGTATTTTGGGAAAAGATAATCAGATTTATCTTAAAAATACTGCGCTTCAGATCATTGATGAGCTGGATAACAGTGCAATGAATAATTCGCCGGATTATTTTAAAGACACTCCATATCGGGTAGACTTTACCACGTATAAAGATGAAGCGGTGGTAGAGGTATGCGCTCCGGTCTGGTCTGCAGGCAGCGAGTATCTTGGCTGTATTAGCTTGTATTATGATAATGATTTTATCAGTCTGCCCGATAACGAAAATGGGCGGAGCACGATCCTGTTTGACAGCAACAGCTGGATGCCAGTGGCAACAAAAGGGGATCTCAGTCTCAGTGATGCTAATGAAGAGGTGGTCAATTGCTCTGGACTTCTGGAAGGAATGATTGAAACCGAAAACACGTATGAATCTTTCACCTATGTTAATTCGGATGGGCAAAAGATGATGGGATTTGTGGCCAGGGACGCACAGTACCCTATGGCACTTATGACCTCTGTAAGCAGTCGGGTGATCTTTCAGACGATTTTGAAATATTCGGCCTATCAAATTATTTTGACCATTATCTTGATGAGTATTTTTGGTTTCGTTCTTTATTATTTTTACAGCCGGATGAAGCGCCCGGTTCTTGAAATGAAGGAACGATGTCAGCGCAGGTCTGAGGGTGAGGAAGAGATTGACTTTGGCCATT
This sequence comes from Eubacterium callanderi, assembly GCF_900142645.1. Taxonomy (GTDB): domain Bacteria; phylum Bacillota; class Clostridia; order Eubacteriales; family Eubacteriaceae; genus Eubacterium; species Eubacterium callanderi. Next base: position 301,424 of record NZ_FRBP01000002.1, on the reverse strand, counting down.
ATAACGATGATGACTTAAATGCCTTGTCCGATACTCTGTTAAGCTATTGTAAAAAACTTGAAAAGTCTGCTTTCATAGACTTTCATTTGAACTTAGCAAATTTTTCAAAAGGTTACCAGGATATTCTTCGTTTTATTCGAAAAGGCGAACCTTTTACAGTCTATATGCTCGATGTGGCAAATTTTGGAAAGTACAACCGTATTTTCTCAATTGAAACTGGAAATAAGATTCTTTTAAGCATCAGCAGTGGACTTCAAAAGATTTTTGGTGAGCAGATATATCACGTCTACGGTGACCGGTTTATGGGAATAAATGCTATGCAGGATTGCGATGATGGAATTCAGCTGGAACTGCAAAAGTTGATGGACTCAGAGATAACCGTTGGTGCGGCAAGCTTTCAGCTTAAATATAAGGTTGGTGTCTGCCGTTATCCTGAACATGGTGACAATGCCAGTGAATTGGTGAGGAAGCTCTGGCAGACACTGAGATTTGCAAAAAATACAGCGAGGAAGGGGTCGTCATTTATAATCAGACAGTGCTTAACGATGTGGAACGTGAAAGTAAAATTCTTGAACTGTTAAACAGACAAATCGAGCTTCAGGATTTTGATGTCTGGTATCAGCCGGTTTATGACTACAAGAAGAAATGCTATACAACGGCTGAAGCCCTGATGCGGCTTCAGGATGAAAATGGACAGTACATTCCACCTTATGAGGCTATACGGGTGGCCGAAAAGAATAATCTTGTAACAGAGGTCGGAGAACTGGTATTGACAAAAGCCTGCCAAACCATGAAGTTTTTGTCTGACCAGAAAACGAGTATTGAAAATATTACGGTGAATCTGTCGGTGCAGCAGCTGGTAGATCAGAATTATGGGAAGAAAACGTTGAATATTATCCGTGAATCTGGTATTACGCCAGACCGGATTTGTGTGGAAATCACAGAAGCCCTGCTCTTGCAGTCTTTCCCGGCGGCCATTGATGTCCTGAACCAGATGCACGCAGCCGGAATTCGCATTGTTTTGGACAATTTTGGATCAGGTGAAGTCAGTATTTCATATTTTTCTCAGGTTCCTTTTGCTTTTGTTAAGCTGGACCATCGTCTAGTGCAGCAGGTACAGCAGAATCAGGAACAGTTTGAGTTTGTTCAAAAAATGGTCGAGATGATCAAGATTAAAGAGGTAAAGGTCGTCGCAGAGAGGGTTGAAACAAAAGAAGACCTGAACTGGATGATTCGCTGTGGGGCAGATTATGTACAGGGATATTACTATTCCAAGCCTCTTGAAGAAAATGATTTTTGGGAACTGGTTAAAAAGAAAAGCTAAGCAAAAATAAAGGGGGCATCGCATTTCGCGGTGCCTCCTTTATTTTATGCTAAATCGATTTTATCCAGAATGCCGGACAGATGCGCAATGGTAACGCCGTAGTTACACATTGGCACGCCCTGGCTCCGGGCTTGTTCGACTCTGGAGAGCACATGCTTGCGGTTAAACATGCAACCGCCGCAGTGAATCACCAGGTTATAAGGCGTCAGGTCCTGAGGAAAATCATTACCGGCTACGATGTCTACGCCCAGCCCCTTTCCGACACGCTTTCTGAGCATACTCGGGATTTTTTCGCGGCCGATGTCCTCCTCAAGAGGCGCATGGGTACAGGCCTCTGCAATGAGAATCCGGGAGCTTTCTGTCAAACAGTCAAGAGCTCTGGCACCTGCAACAAAGTAATCCAGGTCTCCCTTATAGGCAGCAAACAATACCGAAAAGGAAGTGAGCTTGCTTTCAGGAGGTTTTTTATCATAGATGGTTTTAAAGACCTGGGAATCGGTGATGATGAGCCTTGGTGGGGAAGCCAGGCAAGCAAGGGCTTCGTCAAAACGATCAGCAGTAGCGCTGTGGACAATACACTTTTTATCCAAAAGTTCGCGGATAGTCTGTACCTGCGGCAGGATAAGCCGTCCCTTAGGCGCCTGAGTATCCTGTGGCATGACCAGCATGACCAGATCGCCGTCTGCGCAAAGGTTACCGGTAATACTCTCAGCCTCGTGGTCTTTGGGTAGGGATCGGATTAATGCTTCTCGTATACGGTCCATGCCCTCTTTTGTTTTTGCGCTGACAATCAAAGGAGGCACTCCAAGCCGGGCTTTGATTTCAGAGGCCAACAGCTCAATATCTGTCAGAATATCGGATTTATTGATGATGGGGATAACGGGTGTATTTCGTTTTTTAAAGGCATCAATCCAGTTGTATTCTTCTTCAGTATGGGTATCGCCCCAGACTATAAGGGCAATATCGGTTTTATCCATGGCCTTGCGGGTCTGTCCAACACGCATTTCGCCAAGCTCACCGATGTCATCAAATCCGGCAGTGTCGATAAACATACAGGGCCCGATGCCATGGATTTCCATATATTTGTAAACAGGGTCGGCGGTGGTGCCGGCCACGTCTGATACCAGTGCGATTTTCTGACCGGTCAAAGCATTGATCAATGAGGATTTGCCGCTGTTGCGTTTTCCGTAAATCCCAATATGGAGCCGGTTCGAACGAGGGGTAGATGTTAAACTCATAAATACTCCTTTTTAATGTCTGCCAAACAATCAGAAGCGGAAATCCCGCTGGCCCTGGGAGATAGCCTTGAGGTTTTCAATGGCGATATTTCGCACTTTATCCTTTGGAATGTCCTTTAATTCCTCGTTAATGACAAAGTCCCCTTTGGCTTTGGTATCGGGGCTGGCGTAGTCCTCAAGGTATTCTTTCAGTGTGATCAGTGCGTTGGGCTGACAGCAGTTGGCAATCTGTCCAGCCTTTACCAGACTCATAAACCGGTCGCCAGTACGTCCCTCGCGGTAACAGGCCGTGCAGAAGCTTGGAATATAGCCAAGTTGTAACAGCCAGTTGACTACTTCATCAAGGGTACGAGTATCACTGACATCAAACTGGGCAGAGTTATCCTCTTTCTTTTCGGGCTCGACATAGCCGCCGACAGAGGTGCTGGAGCCTCCGCTGATTTGGGAAATACCCAGATCCAGAACCTTTTCACGGGTTTTCTGGGATTCCCGGGTTGAGATGATCATCCCTGTGTAAGGCACAGCAATGCGGAGAACCGCGACGATTTTCTGGAAGATTTCATCAGAGATGGCATCGGAGAAGGAATCGGGGTTAATATCGTCCGCAGAGCGGATACGCGGTACAGAGATGGTGTGCGGCCCGACGCCCTTTGCGGTTTCCAGGTGTTCGGCGTGCATTAAAAGCCCTATGAAGTCGTAACGGTACATATTGAGCCCGAATAGAACGCCGATGCCCACATCATCAATACCGCCATCCATGGCGCGGTCCATGGCTTCAGTATGGTAAGCGTAGTCATGCTTTGGCCCTGTAGGGTGCAGTTTTTCATAGTTTTCTTTATGGTAGGTTTCCTGGAATAAAATATAAGTGCCAATACCGGCATCTTTAAGCTTTTTATAGTTTTCTACTGTGGTGGCAGCAATGTTGACATTGACACGGCGGATGGCGCCGTTTTTATGTTTGATGCCGTAAATAGTCTTGATGCTCTCCAGCACGTACTCAATGGGATTGTTGGCTGGATCTTCGCCGGTTTCCAGAGCCAGACGCTTATGTCCCATATCCTGGAGGGCAATTACCTCATCGCGTATTTCTTCCTGGGTCAGTTTTTTTCGCCGGATATGCTTGTTCTGACGGTGATAAGGGCAATAGACACAGCCATTGATACAGTAGTTTGACAGGTAGAGCGGGGCAAACATGACGATCCGGTTGCCATAAAATTTCTGTTTAATTTTCTTGGCGAGGGAATACATTTTTTCATTTTCATCCTCAAGCTCACATTCCAGCAGCACAGCGGCTTCCCGATGGGTCAGGCCTTTGCAGTCTTTTGCGCGCTCAATGAGGCTGTCGATGAGCTCTCTGTTATTTTTGTTGGCCTCTGCGTATTCAAGAGTTTCTAAAATTTCTTCGTGGTTGATGAATTCAGTTGCGGTTGATGATTCCTTATTGTACATTTTGATACTTCCTTAGCTAAACTTATTTTTTGACCGCGTCACCGCGGTCTACAGCCAGATTATAGCCGATCCGGCGCATACGCTTCTGAAGGCAGGAACGGCACTCGGCCGCCTCGTCTCTGGTACAGATTTTGTTGTCATACAAGGCATATTTTTTTCGTACTGTAAGGGGTGACAGATTTGGCATGACCACATTGGCACCTGCCAGCACACCTTTTTCACGGCCGCTGGGGTCAATGGTTCCCAGGGCAGTAGTTGCCGGTATCAGGGCATTTGGCAGCATGAGGCGGATCAGACCAATTAAGAAAAGGGTTTGCTCCAGAGTACCTGCCCTTTTTTTGCCAAAAGGGGTATCCTTTTGGGGAATAAAAGGCCCTATGCCCACCATGGATGGTTCCAGTGCTTTCATGAATAAAAGATCCTCGGCCAGATGCTCAGCCGTCTGTCCGGGTGAACCGACCATCATGCCTGTGCCTACCTGATAGCCGATGGATTTAAGATTATACAGACATCTCTGGCGTCTTTCGGGAGAAAGCGCTTTGGGATGCAGAGTATGATAATGTGAAAAATTTGCTGTTTCATGCCTTAAAAGATAACGGTTCGCACCGGCAGCGTAAAGACGTTTATAGGATTCGGCGCTGCGTTCGCCCAATGACAGGGTAATGGCGCAGTCAGGATAGGTGTGGCGGATACGTCCGACGATGCGGCACATCCGATCATCGTTAAACCAGGGGTCCTCACCGCCCTGGAGAACGAAAGTTCTGAAACCCAGTTTGTAGCCAGTGGCACAGCAGTCCATGATGTTATCCTCGGAAAGCCGGTAGCGTTTTACACAGCCATTACCTCTGCGGATACCGCAGTAGTAACAGTCGTTTTTACAGTAGTTAGAGAATTCAATGAGTCCTCGGGTGTAAATCCGGTTGCCATAATATTTTTGAGCCTGGCTACGGGCCTTCTCAAAGAGAAAGGCCGAGAGCTCCGGTGTCTGTTCGGTAATCAGTTGAATCCATTCGTCCTTTTCTAGCGACTCATTTTGTTCCAGCTTACAGATTAGTTCTTTCATTGTTTACTGTGATGGCAATTTTGAATAAACGGTTTTGGCATTAACATTTGGCAGCATGCCCAGCTTCCCGGATAATGCGCTGATCACATCCGTGGGGGCATCGACAATGACACTGATGACGGACACATTACGTTGTTTGTAGGGAATGCCCATTCTGCCGATTATAAATTCGGAGTAGTCATGTAAAATGGCGTTGAGACTTTCTACCGAATCGGGGGTTTCAACAATAATTCCAATTAATGCGATTCGTGTTTCCATAGCATCTTCCTTTCTTAGTAATGTAAAAGTATCAAAATGCAAAAGCTCCCTGTGCCGAAAAAGGCTCAGGGAGCGATCATAACAAAATAAGGCTTGCCCAATTTCATTAAAAATGAACACATTGGCAACCCGTGGTTATTTGCCCGCCTTCGCGGTTTGGGAAATCCCTTACCTTCAGCACGATACTTTTGTAAAACTGGCAGCCTTGCTTAGGATTGGCACGAAGCCTCTCGGACAGCCGATCTGCTAGTATGAATTTACTATAGCACAGTTTTTAGTTGGTCGCAATATTTTTTAATTTAAGAACAAAATTTTACTTTTTTTGGCACACTTTAATGAAAATTTTCATTTATCTATGCCACTGAAAAACAGTTTGAAGATATAATGCATAATAGTGAAACGCCACACGACGCATGCCAATACTCCTTTGGCGGTGACAACCGGCACTTTTTTGATTTTTTTGCTCGCGAGCACCTTGGCCACCTCACCGATGAGCTGAAAAATCTGGCCGATGATCAACGCTCCAAAGTTTGGCGCGCCGCCAGTCAAGCTGTACCCATAATAAAAGCGCCGGCGATGACGATTGCCAGAACAAGAATTTTTCTGTGGGTTACCTTGGTTGTTACCATAAAATTTTTGCGTCTCAAAAAGAAAAAGAATTACCATAGACTGGGTATAGGTTACACAATATTCAGAGGTTTCAAGGTTCAGCAGAACCTTTTGCCTGTTGGGGATTAAAAAATACTGTATAATAAAAATTATCTTCCTGCATTTGCCTAATCCATCCCGAAATATAACTTTAAACAATATATTTAGCTTGCTAAGTAAATTAATACAAAGATTCTTTTTGTCAAGGAACAACTAAAAAACGGGCTGCCGATGTAGTCGGAAGCCCGCAGAACCATAAGTTTATTCGGGGTAAATCAGATTGTCGTCAGTCAGATTCATTAAAACTTCATCAAGAAATTTTTTAGATTCATACTTTGCCATACCCAGATTCATATCAAGATAATTACCGCAGTCTCTCGGGGCAGCGCCGGGGACATCCCCCTCAAAATCAGCCATAAACTTAAAGAGGTCTGTTACCAGAGGCACCACGTCATTTGAGGTCAGGTCACCTTTCATCAGCAGGTAATAGCCGGTGCGGCAGCCCATGGGCCCAAAATAGACGATTTTTTCACTGAGTTCAAGGTCATTGCGCAGATAAGTAGCACCGAGATGTTCGATGGTGTGAAGCTCGGCGGTATTGATAACCGGCTCGCGGTTTGGCTCCTTCATGCGGATATCAAAGGTGGTGATGCAGTCATCTCCGCAGTAATCCTTACGTGAAACATAGATTCCACGCAATAAATCAATATGGTTAACAGTAAAGCTTGCGATTTTTTTCATGATGTTTCTCCTTTATCATTTAAATAGACGTTAAGCGTCTCAAGATAATGTACCAGAATATTGCCGCAGGAATGAATCTGATATTTTTTATCAAAGGCGGCGTAGGGAATGGACTTGCGGCCATCCTTTTTGGCTGCGTCCCAGTAAGCCTTTAAAGTCTCATAGGGCAATAAGTAGTGTTCATCAAATAGTTTAAACCAAACGATGAGAAAAGACAAGCCCTCCTGTCGGTTAAAGGCGTCCATGAACTCGATCTGATGCTCGTGAATATTGGCGATAGGGAGCCGTTTCTGGTTGGTTTCCTTGGCGTCAAAACAGATGGGAATACCCTGGACATTGCCCATATAGTCGACGGTGCTCTTTTCTTCAAAATAAGCCAGCTTAATAGTTCCTTTGCCCGGGTCCAGCTCTATGGGCTTAATGGCGGTTGGAAGTTTTTGGACAACGGCCAGCCCCTGCTCAAGATAAATTTTGTTAGTCTGGTTAATGCATTCCTCAAGATAACTGCCGCGCAGGCCGCGGCTGTGCCAGTATCCCATATTAAAGTGCCTCCCTATCCAGATTTAATTCCTTTAAAAGCTGCTTAAAGAGCAATGGATAAGGGGCTGTGAAGTCATATTCCAGGTCTTTTATGGCATAGTGGCGGCTGTGCAGCAGATGGTGCTTTAAGCCGTATTTCTGGCTAAAATGCCGGTTGATGGAAGCGTCGCCATACTTGTAGTCGCCGATGATGGGAAAGCCGTAGTCGGCAAGCTGTGAGCGAATCTGGTGTGAACGCCCGGTGTGAAGGGTTATTTCCAGAAGTGTGAACTTGCCGTTATTCATGAGAGGACAGTAGTCCAGACGGACCTCCTTGGCTCCTTTCTCAGACTGACTCTGGATTGCTGATTTGTTTTCAATGGTGTCCTTGGTTAAAAAGCCGGTAAGAGTACCGGGCTTTTTTAGTACACCCAACACAATAGTATGATATTCTTTTAAAGCCTGACGCTCCCGGATAGCAGCATTCACGGTCTGTAGGGTTGGGTAGTCCTTTGGCATGAGGATAATACCGCTGGTATTGCGGTCCAGCCGGTTGGAAATGACGACTTCAAAAGCTTTAGTATCAGTCGCATTTTTTTTCAGGTAGGTCCGCGCCGCGTCGATCAATGAAATATTGCCGGAGGAATCTGCCTGGCTTAAAAGGCCGGCGGGCTTGTTGACGACCAGCAGATGGTCATCCTCATAGACCGGAGGTTCAAATATTTTTTTGATTTCCGGTTTCAGGTCAAAATGCCGCTGTACTTTTTTTTCCTGAAAGCCTGCGATGGTTTCTTCGGAAAAATAGACTTGGACGGTGTCACCGCTATGGATCATGTCTTTGGGCTCGGCCCGGACGCCGTTAAGCTTGATTCTTTTTTTGCGCAGCATCTTTTGCAAAAAATTTCTGTCCGCCAGGGGCATGAGCTTGGACAGGTATCGGTCAAGACGCTGGTTTCCTGAGTTTTCATCAATGGTATATTGTTTCATTAAACTTCCTTATTTTTTATAGATTATAGAATGATTATACCATAAAAAAATCCGGAATGCCGCGCATTCCGGATGGATATTTAGTTTTGTTTAAAGCTTGCCTGCGCAGCCCAGGACATCCTTCAGCTTATGGGCAACCATGGCTTTAATGGCGGTGCGGCCTGGTCCAAGGTACTCTCTTGGGTCAAAGACCTGCGGCTGTTCTACAAAGACTTTACGGATAGAGGCAGTCATGGCCAGTCTCAGATCTGTGTCGATATTGATCTTGCAGACGCCCCATTTGGCAGCTTCACGCAGCATATCTTCTGGGACACCCTGTGCGCCTGGAATGGCGCCGCCGTACTGGTTACACAAATCGACAAATTCTTTGGGAACACTGGAAGATCCGTGGAGTACCAACGGGTAGCCTGGCAGCAGGCCGGAGATTTTTTCCAGTCTTGGAAAATCCAGCTTTGGAGTGCCTTTGAATTTAAAAGCACCGTGGCTGGTGCCAATGGTAATGGCTAAGGAATCACATCCTGTTCTTTCGACAAACTCGACAGCTTCATCCGGATCAGTAAAGGAGGCTTCATGGTCACCTACATTTACGGCATCTTCAATGCCTGCCAGTTTTCCAAGCTCGGCTTCCACGACTACACCGTGATCATGGGCATAGGCGGCTACTTTTTTAGTCAATGCGATATTTTCTTCAAAGGGATATTTAGAGCCGTCGATCATGACAGAGGTAAAGCCTCCATCAACACAGGATTTACAGATTTCAAAATCTGCGCCGTGGTCCAGATGCAGGCAGATATCCAGATCTGTGGTTTCAACCGCTGCTTCAACCAGCTTTTTTAGATAAACTGGATTGGCGTATTTTCGGGCACCGGCGGATACCTGTAAAATCAAAGGGGCCTGCTCTTCCTGCGCTGCTTCAACGATCCCCTGGATGATCTCCATATCGTTTACATTAAAAGCGCCTATCGCGTACTTGCCTTCATATGCTTTCTTAAACATTTCAGTAGAAGTTACTAGTCCCATTTCAAACCTCCTGAGTCGTAGCTCGTTTAAATTTGTTTGATTTATTTCACTTACTAGTATACTCTTGTTGGGTCATTTTAACAATACAAAACTTTTGAATTAATGAAATTTTAATAAAAATCCCGGTAAAAACAGGAAAAAAGGACTGTTTTTACCGGGAACATTTTTGTCCGCAGCGGGATTGAAAGAGCGCATAAGATTCCTATACTTCAGACTTTTTTAATTGCTCCACAAGCTCAGTCATGCTTTTACCAAGCACAGGATGAATGTACCAGGGAGCGATTTCCACCATGGGCTCCAGGACAAAAAGCCGGTCCTGCACTCTGGGGTGTGGAAGGGTAATGTGCGGGTGGTCATATACCAGTCTGTCATAAAACAGGATGTCGAGATCCAGTGTGCGCGGTCCCCAATGAATCACGCGTTCGCGTTTCAGAAGTTTTTCAGTGTCCAGCAGCAGGGTCATCAGATCAGCGGGGGACAGGGTGGTTTCTATTTCCATCACGCCATTTAAAAAGGTGTCCTGTTCGGCATATCCCCATGGCTCAGTTTCGATGATGCTGGATTGATTAAGCAGGCGGATATCGCTTCGGGCGGATAGCGAATCAATGGCGGTTTGAATATTCTTTTCACGGTCACCGAGGTTTGAGCCAAAGGCAATGAAAGCACGGTGCCAGCTTCGGTTGATTTCGATGGCAGCGTAGTCAAGGGGTTTATGAATCGGCGCCCATGGCTTTTTTACCAGAACGCTTACGCCCTTTATCTGATTATAGCGGCTTAAAATATAATCTGTCAGTTTTTCACCAGCAGTTTCGATGAGGTCGTAGCTTTCCCGTTGAAATTCCGTTTCGATTTCCGCGCAGAGCTCACCATAGTTTACAGATTTGGACAGATCGCCGGTTACTGCGGCGGCATGCATATCCAGATCCAGAGTGACAGAGATAACGAATTTTTGCCCCAGTCTTTTTTCTTCTTCAAAGACACCATGGTTGGCAAAAACCTCCAGGTCTTTAATATAAAGCTTGTCCATGATTACCCTCTCATGATGGCTGCGGTCATCAAAGCAGCGCGTCTGTTTTCAAGGACGTCGTGCACACGAATAATGGAGCATCCCTTCATCACTCCAACAACAGTGGTGGCCATGGTTCCTTCCAGACGTTCATCCACCGGAAGATCAAGGGTATTGCCGATAAAGCTCTTTCGTGAAGTGCCGAGAAGTACAGGATAGCCCAGCTTTTGAAGCGTTTCCAGATGGTGCATGACGGTCAGATTGTCGTCGCTGGTTTTGGCAAAACCAATTCCGGGATCCAGTATGATGGCATCTTTTGAGACACCGGCATCCAGGGCAATGGCGATGGATTCCTGAAGATCACTGAGTATATCAGCCATCAGATCTGTGTAGTCCATATTTGTACGGTTGTGCATCAGACAGCAGGGAACCTGGTGCTTTGCCGCTACTTCAGCCAGACGTGGTTCCCGTTTAAAGCCCCAGACGTCATTGATGAGGTCTGCGCCAGCTTCAATAGCGGCTTCACCGACTTTTGCTTTGTAAGTGTCGATTGATATGGGAATGTCAAAGTGTTTCCTGATGACTTCGATCATAGGAATGACGCGTTTCAATTCATTTTCTTCGCCAAGGGGGGTGTGGGAAGGTCTTGTGGATTCACCGCCAATGTCGATTATATCGGCACCGGCTTCAATCATTTCCTCGGCATGGCGCAGAGCCTCATCCTGAGAATCAAAACGTCCGCCGTCTGAAAAAGAATCAGGCGTAACGTTTAAAATCCCCATTATATATACTTGGTTCTTTAAATCAAAATCTTTATTGCCAATTTTCATTTTGTCTCCTTGAAATTAATAAGTGATTTCTGAATTTTTCTTTTCATCGTTCCAGTTACACTCTGCCTGGGCAGCACAGCCATAACAGGCCCGTGATTTCTTATCAGCCTGATAAAAAACAGCGTTAAAGCCCCGGCTGCCGGCAGTGCGGTGGGAAAGGATCGCGTCCAGAATAACAGACTGATCTTCTTGTGAAAAATCCAGATGTCTGAGAAGTCCGGTGGCCAGATCGTGAGAAGCCTGCTCATGGGGTGTGCCGTTTTCATATTGGATAAAACGTCCGATATCATGTAGCAGTGCGGTAGTATAAATGAGATCACGGTTCAGACTCAGCCCTTCTTCATCTGCAAGGATGGCAGCGATTCTGGCAACGTCCAAAAAGTGGGCCAGGTTATGGCGGCAGAGACGGCGATCTCTTTCATGGGTCTCGATTCGGTGTAGATAATCCTGGTATTCTGGAAGATTCAACAGTCTGTTAGTCTGGCTGAGTTTTGAGATCATGCTCTTATTCCTAAAAGATTATAGACATCATTTTTAAGGCTGGCGTCTGTCTTTAAGATACCATCGCTCATAGCAGTGACGGTTTTTGTACCAGGGCGCTTGACACCGCGCATGTTCATGCAGAGGTGCTCGGCCTCAATGATGACCATTACGCCCTGGGCGTCCAGATATTCCATGATGGCGCTGCCGATTTCTGAGGTCAGCTTTTCCTGAAGCTGGGGTTTCCTTGCGTAAACATCCACAGTCCTTACCAGTTTAGAGAGGCCGGCAACCTTTCCGTTTGGTACATAGGCAATATGCGCTTTTCCGTAGAAGGGCAGAAAATGATGTTCACACATGGAATAAAACGGGATGTCCCGCTCAATGACAAGATCATTGGACTCAATGGTAAAGGATTTTGACAGGTGTTCTTCGGCCGTCTGCCCGATACCGGCAAAGATTTCTTCATACATTCTCGCAATGCGGTCGGGTGTGTCTACAAGGCCCTCACGCTGGGGATCTTCGCCGATGGCTTCAATCAGCATGGTAACAGCTTCCATAATTTTTTCTTTGTTCATTTGTATTCCTCCAATATTGAACGCTATAAGATTATTAAAAATAAACACAAAAAGCACTGCCCGGTAAAAAGAGCAGTGCTTCCGCAACCTACAATCCCCATCGTAGGGCACAGCGGAAGCGATAAGACACCGCAATGACCTATTTTCGTTTAAAGGCAACTTCCCATCCTTTAACACTTCACGCGTCTTATCTACTCTGTTTATCATTAATTGTGTCTATCTTACCACTATTGCAATAGGTTTTCAATGATAAGATTTAGAAATATAAAAAGAGCTGTTTTTACACAGCTCCTGAAACCTATTTTTTTACAAATTTTGGCAATACCTTCAGTAATCCCACCAAAGCGATTGTGTAAAGTGGTATTAGGAAAATATTGGTAATAATCCGTGCGGGTAAAAGCACAGATACTGCCTGACCATACAGAATGGTTAAAAACCAGGTGTTCAAAATAATGGAAGTTATCAGTTGGGTCACACTGACGATGAACAGAATATAGTCGCTTCGATATTCGCCGAGCACCTCGGAACGCCTGACCGTGATGATGGGGAAGATCACAAAGCCGACCATTAGAGCAATAAATAACACTAAAACAAATGGATTTAGCGGTTCACCGGCATAGTAGATTGTGCCATTTTCAAAGCTGAACAATCCGGTTAATACTAAAACACCAACAGACAACACGATAAAACCAAGATTAAACCATTCCAGATGCTTAATTTCCTTTTTTCTTAACAGCATCCACAAAAGACCAGGAATCAGCCCTGTCAGGCCGCTGGCAACCGTGAAACCGAGAAAAAATGGACCGCCGGGCTTAATGAAAAAGCACAGCAAATCGGAAATAAAGCCAACGATAAAACCGGCGAGTGGCCCCAATAAAATGCCAGAAAGCATAATTGGGAGAGATGTCAGATTGATTCTGAGGGATGGAAAACCACCCAGCGGAATATACATCTCGAATAAAATTTTCAGCACAATACTGATGGCAATGAGCAAACCACAATTGACGACCAGTTTCGTACGGGTGGTGCCACGGGATAAAGCATTACTTTTCATGAGAACCTCCTTCAATTTCTGAAAGTAATGCTTCCGCACGCCTACAACTATTGTATCCCGGAGGATAAGACTTGCCTGCATCTGTAGGACAGCCAGGCTCCCTGCGGACAGGGTTGTTGATTTGTACAAGCGGAAGCGACAAGGTACCGCAATGACCTATTTTCGTTTAAAGGCAACTTCCCATCCTTTAACACTTTACGCACCTTGTCTACTCTTTGTATTGATTAGCCCCATCATAGCACAGGTTTATATATTGTGCAATGATTTTTAAGGGTATTATTTAAACATTTACGATGGAGAGAAGACGGCTGTTTATAAGGCTTTCAGACAGGCAGTAAAAAGATTGTAGACCTGTCGGGATAATAAACAGCACAACCACTAAAAAAAGCGGATCTACCAGTCTGGTAAACCCGCCCTGTTTTTTAATGGAGCTGAAGAGGGGAATCGAACCCCTGACCTATTGATTACGAATCAATTGCGCTACCATCTGTGCCACTTCAGCTTAAGATTTCAGCTCTCATATAATAACACAATGAAGATGTTTTGGCAATCCTTTATTTTTAATCTCTGCGATGCTTTTTAAAAAAGTGAATTTGGCGGTAATGCATGGGTATATGCTTAAGAAATAAAGTGAAAAAATGGAAAAGGAGTTTAAAAATGAATTATTTACAGTTGCTTGAACACTCGGAAAAGGAAAGAAACACTGCGCTTCTGTCTTTGGATATGAACCAGATTAAGGTTTATTGTATAAAATTTGGGTTGTTTATTTCAGATAATGATGACGCTTTTTTTAGAAAGCATTCATAAAGCTGTTTTACAGATAAGAGATGCCAGTTTTGAGCAAAAAGAAAAATCCAGAAGCTGGCTGAAAGAAAACGGCGCTTCACTTGAATGTAGTTTTATGCCCTGAACAAAAGCTATATCAAGTGAAGGTCGGTCAGACCTCTCCGTTATTGAACATCAAGATCCGTTGAACTAGAATCGAATCATAGTATAGCGAAATGGACCGGGCAAGTCAAGGGATAAATCAAAAATTTATTTGTTATAAAACCAATAAAGGCAAAAAGGATAAAAATCAATAATTTTATTTATCTGAAACGTATTTGAGGTGCTTGTAGATAAATATTTTTGGAGAGATGCCAGTCTTTTTATTGATAAAGAACGGCTAAAGTGGTAAAATAAGTCTATAAATGTATTGAATGATATAGAATGAGGTGGAAAAAGGATGGATGCTTACGCAGCAGAGAAAATTGCGACAAGAAAGTTTATAGAGCATATAGGACAGGAGTTTCTTCGTCAGAACACGAAGAACATGACTTCCAGCTCTGAAACGATAGGAAATATTTTTAAAATTACCTGGAAAATGGATGATGTGAACGCCGATGAGATTTTGACAGCCGGTGACGAAAAGAATGAAACGCAGTTTGTCAGTATAACCGTTGACATGGAAAACGGTGAGGTCCAGGTAGTAGAGGATACAACAACCGAATAAAAAAGGTCCCGGTTCGCCGGGATTTTTTCAGGTATAAACAGACAGGAGAAAACCATGCTGAAAAATGACTATTTGATGGAAATGATCGGAGCAATGTGCCGGGCAGTCAGCGAAATAATTTTCAAGCGGTCAAAAAAGGAATATGCAGAGTGTCACTCACTGGCCAATGATCAGTATCAAAGCCTTCTGGGCATGTCGCTTGATATGATTCTCAGCCTGCCATCAGAAACTGTCTTTGATCTTTTGGTAAATTTTGGGGAGGTCGAACCTAAAAAGGTGCTGACACTTGTGGACCTGTTAAAAGAGGACAGCAAGATTTTCAAGGAAGAGGGCGATGAAGCCACCGCAGGAGCTATCCGTGAAAAATGCGAGGATCTTTTGAACCTGCTGGATCGTTATGATCTGGATGACGATGCCATGGCCGAACTGGACAAGCGCATGGCCGATTTTGGGATTGACTGATAAAGAAAAGGCTTGTTATTTCAAAGAATTTGGGGTAATATTATTTTAAAGTATTTCAATGGCAAAAGCTTGAGGAAATACTTTTTTTATATTTTGTTGGAGGAAAACAGAATGGAAAGAAAACCTAAAATAGGGGTACTGCCCCTTTATGATACAAAACAGGCAAGTAAATGGAACAGCATCTGGATTTTTCCGGGATATTTAAATGGTATTCTGGAGGTCTCCGGCATGCCTTTTCTTTTGCCGCTCTTAAAAAATGAAGCGGATATACGTGCGTTGGTAAATGAGTTTGACGGCTTTTTATTTACTGGCGGACAGGATGTGGACCCGGCGCTCTACAATCAGGAAATGACCGAATATTGCAATGAGGTTTCGCCGGAACGGGATTATATGGAAGTGATTTTGTTTGATGAAGTCCGGAAACAGGACAAAGCCCTTTTTGGTGTCTGCCGCGGCCTTCAGTTTTTTAATGTGGCTCTGGGCGGTACGCTTTATCAGGATCTGATCGCACAAAAAAAGGATCCAGATCCTGTACAGCATTCCCAGAAAACAGAGTTTGTTTTTCCGGTGCACGATATTGAGATTAAAGAAGGCAGTAAGCTGTTTGAAATTATCGGTGAAAAAACAATTCGTGTCAACAGTATGCACCACCAGGGAATCGCGGAGCTTTCCCCAGAACTGGAGGCGACAGCGCGCGCAAAGGATGGACTGGTGGAAGCTGTTGAGATACCAGATATGACTTATGGTCTGGCAATCCAGTGGCATCCTGAGTTTCTGTGGCCTAAGCGTTCATACGAATATGATTTATTTAAAGCCTTTGTGGAGGCAGCGAAAAATAAGGCATAATAAAAGACGCATCCATTATCGGATGCGTCTTTTTAAATTAACGTTTGCGCCTTTTGTAGAGAATACCAATAATAATAGCGGCGATGATGACAATGGCAGCAACCACTGCAATTGAAGTTCCGGTAATGGAAGAAGCGGATTTTACAGTGGTAAAATGAATTTCCACAGGGGCCTGCAAGTGTTCTCCTGTTGTTGAAGTCAAAATTTTATCCACTTTTATGATGTATTCTTGATTGCTTTTCAAATTATTCTTTGGATTAATGCGGATGGTCCCCCAGTCTTCAGGATCAATCAGATCATCGGATAAGACAATGTCGGCATCCACCTGTTTGCCTTTACTCCAAAGGCTTACAGCCTTCTCGTTTGTCGCCCTTACGGCTGTGTTGACCACATTCTGGTTAAAGGATACGGAAATTTCCGTGAAGGGCTGTACATTTGTGGCGCCGTCCTGTGGGACGCTGGAGGTTAAGGTGAGAGGACTGCCAACCGCCCCCTCGTTGAGAGCAGGGTCTCCGGCTGGTGTTTCAGCCAAAATTGGGCTGAAGCTGCTCAACAGCAGAATGGAGAGAATCACAGTAAAGCTTATTTTCAAACATTTATTTTTCATTTTAGCTACTCCTTCATTTTACATAAGATATAATAACAATTACCCAAAATTCTTAAATAAAAAACGATTTTTCTGCATGTGTGTTATAATGGTTCAGAAAAACAGTGAAAATTTTTAGAAGGGAGATAGTTTTTGAAAAAGGAAAAGAGAGAAAAGAATACAGGTGAATCAGCAGGAAAAAGCAGTGGCAAGGTTTTTTTGTATATACTGCTTCGTGTCTTGGTTGTTGCAGTTATGATCGCACAGATCTGGAATCAAAATTGGAACAACGTTTTTCTATGTGTGCTGACATTGATTTTATTTATGATTCCAAGCTTTGTGGACAAGCAGCTTCACATTGAAATGCCAACAACTCTTGAAATTATTATTATATTATTTATTTTTTCAGCAGAAATTTTAGGCGAGATTCAGGAATATTATCTGATTTTTGACCATTGGGATGCGATGCTGCACACCATAAACGGTTTTTTAATGGCGGCCATTGGCTTTTCATTGATTGATATTTTAAATCAAAATGAAAATTTCAGCATGAGCCTTTCACCGGTTTTTGTAGCTGTTTTTGCATTTTGTTTTTCAATGACCATTGGTGTGCTTTGGGAGTTTTTTGAGTTTGGAGCCGATTGGTTTTTCCAAACCGATATGCAAAAAGATACGATCATTCACAGTATCAGCTCGGTTATATTTAACCCTGAAGGCAAAAATGTTGCGGTAACCATCCCAATCGAGAGTATTGTGGTTAATGGGCAGACCTGGAACTATGGCGGTTATATTGATATTGGACTGGTGGATACAATGTCCGATTTATTCGTTAATTTTATCGGCGCAGTGGTCTTCTCGGTTTTTGGTTTGTTTTACATTAAGGGCCGTGGAAAAGGGACCTTCGTCAAGCGTTTTATGCCAAAGCTCAAGAAGAAACAGTTGGAAGAAAATGCGGAAACGGATACTTTTGAAAATTCGAGAAATTCTGGGATAAACACCAAAGAGTAAAACAGGGAGGTGCTGCGAAAATGTGGCGCCTCTCTCTGCATTTAATTGGGGTTTAGGGTTTCTGTAGCCGATTTGTTAATAAAATAACTTGACAATTACTGATGGAAATGTTATCATTATTGACAGTTAATGAAAACGTTTTTGAAACGTAAGATATAAGGTGGAATCAAGGGGGATACCATCTTCGAAAATGATATCTGGATGAACGTTTTCTTAATGGGGAAAATGAAGGGGAGTTAGATACCTGGTGCAAGGGGGTGCCAGGTATCTTTGTTTTTTGATAAAATTTACCAGAGGACAGCGATAATTCACATGGATAAAAAGGTATAATATAAAAAAGAACGTATAAAATAAACAGGGAGCATGGTAAAATGCTTATTTTCATTGTATCCGCTTTGCTATTCAGCCTTTCGTCCAATCTTGATAACATTGTGGTTGGTCTGGCCTTCGGAATTAAAAAAATTCATCTTAACGCGGTTTCGAACCTGACTGTGGCTGTTATTACAACAACAGGAACGGTCATCGCCATGCTCTTTGGCAAATGGCTGTCTGGTTATATTCCAGACAGGATAGGAAATGATCTTGGCGCTGGGATTATTATACTGCTGGGTGTTTATTTTGCCATACAGGGAATCATCAAGCTTTTAAAGGAGAAAAAATCAGGCAGCTACGCTATGAAAAATACAGGTGAAATGGCAGATGTGGTGGATGCATCGGTTCAGGATAAGGACCATATTCGCTACCGTGAAATTGTAACAGTTGCCCTTGGTCTGACCTTTAATAATCTGGGAACAGGGATAGCCGCCAGTATCACAGGCGTCAGTATTGGCCTGACTGCTGTGTGTACGTTTATTATAAGCCTTGTTGCTTTATGGTCTGGCTTCCGGCTTGGAGGACAGGTGGTCGGCCCTCTTTTGGGGGATTATGCGCCGGCCGTTTCTGGTGTATTATTGGTTATCTTAGGTTTAATTGAAATGTTTTGGTAAATATGAAGAAACTTCTTGTTATTTTGGTGCACTTAGGATAGAATTAAAAAGACAAATGAGTTGATGCCCGGGGAGCTTTTGCTGAGATTGGATTGAATCCTAAACCCGTTTTACCTGATGCGGTGTAACGCCGTCGTAGGGAGGACAAGTTGAGCTAAGCGCGTACCCGTGGGTGCGCTTTTTTTGTTGAAAAACTGAAAAAGTTAAGGAGAAAATATGGAGCTGTACACAACTCAAATGGATGCCGCGCGCCGTGGCATTGAAACGGAAGCGATGAAGCGCGTCGCGGAATATGAAAATATGCCTTTAAGTAATTTAATGGGCCTGGTGGCAAAAGGGCAGGTTGCTATACCTGCCAACAAGAATCACCGTTGCCTGACACCCTATGGGGTCGGCAGTGCGTTGAAGACAAAGATCAACGTCAATCTTGGAACATCCAGAGACTGTTTGAACCTGGATGTAGAAATGGAAAAGGTGAAGCGTGCTGTTGACATGGGCGCAGAAGCCATCATGGACCTGAGCTCTTTTGGAGATACACGCAAATTCAGACGCAAACTGACAGAGAGCTGCCCGGCCATGCTCGGCACTGTACCAATCTACGATGCTGTGGTTTATTACAATAAGCCGCTTCAGGAGATTACTTCTCAGGAGTGGATCGATGTTGTGCGCATGCATGCAGAGGATGGTGTTGATTTTCTGACGCTGCATTGTGGGATCAACCGTTCAACTGCAGACCGCTTCAAGAATAACGGACGTTTGATGAATATTGTATCCCGCGGAGGTTCGCTTATTTTTGCATGGATGGAAATGACCGGCAATGAAAACCCATTCTTTGAGTTTTATGATGAGATTCTGGAAATCTGTCAGGAGTATGATGTTACCATTAGCCTTGGTGACGCCTGCAGACCTGGATGTATTGCGGATGCCGGTGATATTTCACAGATTTCTGAGCTGGTGGTTCTTGGAGAACTGACACAGCGTGCATGGGATAAGAATGTCCAGATCATTGTTGAAGGGCCTGGTCATATGCCGCTTAACCAGATTCAGGCTAATATGGAAATTCAGCAGACAATCTGCAAAGGCGCCCCCTTCTATGTGCTTGGCCCACTCGTAACAGACATCGCGCCAGGCTATGACCATATTACTTCGGCCATTGGCGGTGCTATCGCGGCGACCTACGGGGCGTCCTTCCTGTGCTATGTCACACCAGCTGAGCATTTGAGACTACCGGATGTCGATGACGTTAAGGAGGGTATTATCGCGTCAAAAATTGCAGCCCACGCAGCGGATATTGCCAAAGGACTGCCAGGGGCGGCTGATTGGGATTATCAGATGGGAGTTGCCAGACGCGAGCTGGACTGGGAAAAAATGTTTGGCCTTGCTATTGATCCCGAAAAAGCAAAGCGTTACCGCGCGGAGTCGACCCCAGAGAACCAGGATACCTGTACCATGTGCGGAAAGATGTGCTCAGTTAGAAACATGAACAAGGTTTTAAACGGAGAGCATGTGGACATTATGGAAGACACAAAGGAGTGTCCTTCTGATAAATAAACCAGGTGCGCAGGTGAATGGTGCGGCTTAAAAGGCCGGCAGTCACCTGCGCTTTCACTTTAAAGGAGAAAAGATGATCCAATTAAACAAAAATTTTGTCGATATTTTTGAAAACACCCAGATAAAGCCACAGCTGGTTCATAATATTACAAATTATGTCACAGTCAATGACTGTGCAAATATACTTTTGGCCATGGGGTCATCCCCGATCATGGCAGATGATATTGAAGAGGTAGAGGAGATTACCACCATTTGCAGTGCTTTGGTACTCAATATCGGGACACTGAACAGTCGGACTGTAGAATCTATGATTGCCGCGGGGAAAAAAGCCAATGAACTGGGGCATCCTGTGATACTGGACCCTGTGGGGGCCGGCGCTTCAAAGTTCAGGACAGAAACAACTTATCAGCTATTGAAAGAAGTGAAGTTTGCTGTTATCCGTGGTAATATCTCTGAGATTAAGACAGTTTATGCTGGAGCAGGTACCACAAAGGGGGTAGATGCCGATGTTAATGATGAAGTGACTGATGAGACACTGGACACTACCGTCACTTTAGCTAAAGAGCTGGCTGAAAGAGCAGGTGCGGTCATTGCGGTCACAGGAGCAATGGACCTTATTGCAGATGCCGGGAAAGCTTATGTGGTCAAAAACGGACATCACGATATGTCTAAGATTACTGGTACGGGCTGCATGCTCAGTGCCATGACGGCAGCCTATGTGGCAGCCAATCCTGAGAAGGCTTTGGAAGCGGTGGTATGCGCGGTGGCCAGCATGGGAATTGCCGGTGAGCTGGCTTCGCGTCAGGTTACAAATAATCAGCTGGGGACAGGAAGTCTAAGGACTTTTATCATTGATAATATCAGTACGATGACAGGAAAAACCATTGAAACTTATGCAAAAATTACCTTGATTCCATGAGGTGAAAAAGCTAAAATAATGTTATAAAATATTTCAATCGGGTATAAAATAAACAGGAAAAGTGAAAGTTGAAATTTGACTGTCAAATTAGGAGAATTATGAAAAACAATGTGAAAAAAGAAGATATGCTGCTCTATATCGTTACAGACCGTTCCTGGCTTGGCGAAAGTACCCTTGAGGAAGAGGTTTGTGCTGCGATAGATGGCGGTGCTACCTTTCTTCAGATCAGGGAAAAGGACATGGCGCATCAGGATTTTCTACACGAAGCACGAAACCTGAAGGAACTGGCAAGGGCCGCAGGGATCCCCTATGTCATCAATGATGAGGTAGAAATTGCTTTAGAGGTGGACGCAGACGGAGTACACATTGGGCAAAGCGATGGCGCTGTTGCGGAAACCCGTAAGAAGATCGGCCCAAATAAAATTCTGGGTGTATCTGCGCAGACACTGGAACAGGCTTTGGCAGCAGAGAAAGAAGGCGCGGATTATCTCGGTGTGGGGGCAGTTTTCTCAACTTCTACAAAGACGGATGCCAAAGCGGTTTCTTTTGAGACACTTAAGAGCATCTGCAGCAGTGTGAAAATCCCTGTGGTTGCCATTGGTGGTATCAGTGAAGAAAATCTTTTAGAGCTCTCTGGCTCAAAGGTTGACGGCGTCGCAGTTATCTCTGCGGTGTTTGCTCAGCCAGATACACGAGCGGCGGCACAGAAAATTCGAAAATTATCTGAAAAGATGGTGAAATCAAATGATTAAGGCATTGACAATTGCAGGCTCCGATTGCAGCGGAGGTGCAGGTATACAGGCAGATCTCAAAACTTTTACGGTTTACGGTGTTTATGGTATGAGCGTCATTACGGCCATAACAGCACAGAATACAACTGGTGTATTCACTGTAGAAAATATTTCTGAAAAGATGGTGGAAGCCCAGATGGATGCAGTCTTTACAGACATTGTGCCAGATGCGGTGAAAATAGGTATGGTTTCTTCAGAAGCGATTATCCATGCCATTGCGAAAAAGTTAAAGGAATATGCCCCCAAGAATATTGTGCTGGACCCGGTCATGGTTGCCACAAGTGGTGACGCGCTTTTTGACAGGACAGCCCAGTCAGTTTTAATTAACGAACTCATGCCATTGGCGGATTTGATCACTCCGAACATTTCGGAGGCTGAGATTTTGTCAGGTATTCCCATTAAATCTAAAAATGATATGATCCGCGCTGCCCGTGATATTGCTGGCTATTATAAAGGTGCGATATTGGTAAAAGGTGGACATTTAGAGGACCGGGCAGATGACTTGTTTTATTATGAGGGGTTTGGCTACTGGCTCCCCGAAGAAAAGGTCGACAATCCCAACACGCATGGTACCGGCTGTACGCTGTCCTCTGCGATTGCCGCAAATCTGGCACAGGGTGTTGCTATGATGGATGCTGTTAAAAATGCGAAAGCCTATGTGTATGGCGCAATATTGGATGGCCTTGATCTTGGAAAGGGAAACGGACCGTTGAATCATTTGTATCAATTGAAAAAATAATTTTACTTAACCCCCTAAGGGGGTTTTTAATTTGCTTGTAAAACCGCATAAAGGATGCTATACTGAACATAACCCCCCATAGGGGTTATGGAGGTGCATCATGTTTCATTTGAAAATGAATAGAAACGATTTGAAGGTCATTGGTTTGTTAGCGTTGCCGGTAATGGTGGAGACTGTTCTACAGACACTTTTGGGGACGGTTGATACCTTTTTTGCAGGACAGATCTCAGATGATGCCATTGCAGCAGTTGGCGTAACGAACCTGATTGTCAATATCTTTATTGCTTTTTTTACAGCCGTCAGTGTTGGCACATTGGCAGTTATTGGTAGATATGTTGGCCGTAGTGATGCGGAAAGGGGGAACAGGGCACTCCAGCAATCTTTTTTGCTTAGCTTTTTTATCGGTATTATTGTCGGAGCGCTGAACTTATTGTTTTACAGGCCAATTCTTGAAATTTCTGGTGCCGGTGAGGACATTTTGGTTTATGCCATACCATATTATATGGTCGTGGTCGTTCCCATTGTGTTCTTATGTCTTTCGTTGGTTTTATCCAGCTGTCTGAGAGCTACTAAGGACAATGTTACGCCAATGGTCGCCACAGGGATCGCCAATGTACTGAACATTTTATTTAATATTTTTTTTATAAAGCTTGGACTTGGTATTATGGGACTGGCTCTTGCGACAACGTTGTCCCGTGCTTTTGGCGTCGGTATTCTGTTTATCTGGCTGACAAAGGGAACCGGATTTTTGAGACTGCCGCTCAGGGGCTGGGGTGTTGATGTGGAAATGATCCGGTCAATTTTGCGTATTGGCGTCCCTGCTGGCGGGGAAAAGCTTATTATGCGTGCAGGCCAGCTGGTATACGGTGCCATGATTTTATCCATCGGGTCATACGCCTATGTGGCCCATAACATTGCAGGAACCATTGAAAACTATACCTATATCCCTTCCATGGGGTTTGGTGTGGCAGCGGCAACATTGGTGGGCATTGGCCTGGGAGAGAACAATCCGGAGAAGGCACACCGGATGGCGCTGGCTGCGAACGCGCTTTCAACAATCTTTATGGTATCAATGGGGATCATAATTTTCATTTTTGCGCCGTTCTTTGCAGCTGCCTTCAGCTCAACACCGGAGGTGCAGATGCTTACAGTGGGAGTTCTGCGGATGATTGCCTTTTTTCAGCCTTGCAGCGCGATCACACAAGTCATCGAGAGTGCTCTGCAGGGAGCTGGCGATACGCGGTATCCCATGTTTTTAACGCTGTTTGGTATCTGGGGGATAAGGGTCTGCATTGGTTATTTTCTTGGCATTATCTGCGGCTTTGGTCTGATAGGGGTATGGACAGCCTATATTATTGATATCTCAGTGCGGGGCTTTTTACTGCTTCGGCGTTTTAATGGTGGCAAATGGCAGATGGTTGCTATATAATACAGATAAAAGAATAAGGTGAACAGGAGAAATAAAATGGCAGCTAAGCATGAACATGAGCATGAAAACCGCAGGGCGGTTATCAACCGGATGTCACGGGCCATCGGCCATATGGAGTCTGTAAAAAGGATGGTGGAGGAAGGAAGAGATTGCAGTGAAATTCTAATACAGGTATCTGCAGTGAAATCTGCTATCAATAATATTGGTAAGTTGATTTTAAAAGATCATATCAGCCATTGTGTTGTTGATGCTGTGGAGGAAAATGATCTGGAGGTTTTAGCGGAATTAAATGATGCCATCGACAAGTTTATAAAATAATAATATTTAAAGGATTTTATGATATTCTAAAATTTGAAGACCTTCTGTTATGTTCTTTTGGTTTACGGACACAGGCGTTTAGCCAGGAAGTGGGTCTTCATTTTTCGTGTCAAAGTTTTAAAAACAGGGGATAAAGAGGTGAGAGCAGTATGCGAGAGTCTATAAAAGCCCTGAAAATTAAAGAGCATTTCATCAAGGCATTTCCGCCTGCGCTGATCCTTTTATCTATTTTCTTTTCCAATCAGTTTTTTTTCGGTGTGGCTAACGCTATGCTGGCGTCACCGGTAACCGTTCTTTTTCTCAGAACACGTGATGAGAATGGGGTGGAGTGGCATATCCTGAGAGCCCTGAGCATTAACATACTTCTCGCCTTTTGCGCCTTTGCGGCAGGGCTTAACCTTGCGATGACGCTTATCGTTAATTTAGCGGTTCCGTTTTTACTCGTTTATTTTATGACGGATGAGTATACACCTGGCAGCTACTTTCCTTTTGGAATGAGTTTTGTTTTTATGCAGCTGATCCCCATTCAGCTGACCGATATTCCCATGCGTCTTTTGGCGCTGGTCTACTCTTTTCTTCTGGTCTATATTGGCTTGAGGATATGGAAGCATTTTAGGCCAGTACCAGCTATTCATGATATTTCAAAAAATGCTTTTATCAAGATCACAGAGTCTTTTTCGGCTCTGATTCAGGGCAACCATAAAGCGGCCCAGGAGGCGCAGCGCGCCCTTTTAAATATCAACCAGAACCTGTGCGGCCGGATTTATAAAACAAGGCGGTTTCGATATTTTACAACCATTGAGGGCGCCTGCTATTTTCGGCTGGTGATGATTTTCCAGCGAATGGAAAATTTAATACTGACATTTTTCAGAAAGCCAGAACTGATGACTGATGCCAACAGGCTTTATCTTGAGAAACTTATAAAGGTTCTGGAACACCTGAACGGGGTTTTTGACAGCCGTGAATACAACGAAGTTATCCACGAGTTAATTGATTTTTCTGACCACTGTTTTATGGATCAGGCGGATATTAATGACAGTATGCTGCTGGATATTAATCTTTTGATCAACGCTTTGGAGGGCATTTCGGAAACAGCCGGAAAGGGTATTTACAGGGAATGGGTGGTGCCAAGAAAATCGAGAATGTTGTGGCGTCTCTATGCCCATCTTTCAAGATCGTCTTTTAAATTTCGTTTTGGCGTCAGGCTATCGTTGGTTTTGACGTTTACATTTTTAGTATCCAGGCTTTTACCAGTAACACATGGATACTGGCTGCCATTGGCCGCTTATTTACTCACACGTCCTTTTTATGATGAGAGTGTGAGTAAAAGCCTGGACCGAATAAAAGGAACCGTTATTGGGCTGATAGCCGCTTTTTTTCTTTTTTCGATTTTCACCACATATCCTGAACATATGGTTTTGGCGGTCATTGCCGCTTTCTGCATTTACGCGGCGGATGATTATTCAACCCTTGTGGTTTTTGCCACCTGCTTTGCGCTTTCACAGACAACATTGTCCATGCAGTCCACCTACGCTTTGGAACTGCGGCTGCTTTTTACCACAGGTGCGGTCCTTGTGTCCATACTCGCCAGTAAATTTATATTGCCTATGCGGTATTATGATCAGTTCAAAATAGATATGGATCGTCTGGTCCTGCTGGACCAGGCGATGGTTAGATGTATAGAGGAGCTGCTGGATGGAGAGACGCACCGAGACATTGTTCGGGAAATTATCCTTAAATCCTATCTTATCAGCGACCAGATTGAGATGAATTATCAGGCGTCGGCCTTTGGTTCTTGTGGCCGGCTTGTGGAAGGCTTTTTAGCGGAGAACCGTCAGCTTATGACGGCTTTGATTGATGTCTATTATCTGATTGCGCTGCAAGGAGTTGAAATAAAGGAAGAATGGTTTGTCAGGGAAGCCGTTGAACGGTTGGGAGTCTGGTTTAAAAAGATACAGCAGTGTCTGAAAAGAGAGGATACGTCCGGTCAGGAACCGGAAGATATAATTGTAAAAACAGATGGAAGCTACATCATGCGCCGGCTGAGCGCTGGTCAGGCAGAGGCCAAGGTGTTTCTGGCCTTTGTCGAAAAAAACATCAGTAGTTTTTAAAAAACCGGCCCCCTGTACAGAGTCCGGTTTTTTAATTTGTACAGACCATTGGATGACGGAATTTGAGGCAGAGCATGGTAATGTCATCGTGCTGCTCGGCATCCTGTGTGAATTCGGACAGAAAATCGCGAATTTGATGAAGAATATACTCTGAAGAGTGATCATCGTAATGGGGGAGTTCATTCAACGCTTTTTTTAGGCGGTATTCCTGAAAAAAGACACCGCTTTTATCCACTGCTTCGGTGACACCGTCCGTATATAAAAAGAGTGTGTCGCCAGGATTAAGCTTAAGCGTTTGGCGCTTGTAGTGCACATCGGGAAGAATGGACATGACAAAACCCGAATCCATATTAAGAGGCTCAAACTTTTCATTTTGACGTCTTAAAAGCGGGGGATTGTGCCCTGCGTTGACAAAGGACAGGATACCAGTTTTCAGGTTTAGTATACCAAGGAAGGTGGTCAGGAAAACACCTTCGGCTGTGTTTTTATATAAATGATGGTTGGCTCTTGTGAAGATTTCATCAACATCCAGACCGGTTAGCACCTGGTCGATAATATGTTCCTTTGAGCTCATCATGAAAAGAGCGGCAGGAACGCCCTTGCCCGATACATCTGCGATGATAAAAACGAGCTTGTCATCATCCATTAAAAAGAAATCATAAAAGTCGCCGCCGATTTCCTTGGCTGGAGTCATGCGGCCACTGATGCTGAATTCTGTCCGGTCCGGGAAGGTTGGAAAAGGATCGGGCAGCATGGCCGTTTGAATCTGCTGAGCGATGTTCAATTCGGTAGAGGTTCTTTCCTTTTCGGCCGCCAGACGTTCTTTTTCTGCAATATTATCCCAGAGCTTGTGCATAGTGTCATTGATTTTATCAATCATTTCATTAAAAGCAGTGGCGAGAACCTCCAGCTCATCACCTGTATGGATATCCAGTTTTTTATCCCAGCTTTTCCCATCCATCTGTTTTATGTCTTCTGTCATGATCAGCAAAGGGTTTAAAAGCTTTTGACTGATGGCGTTTGAAATGCCGAAACCGATCAGGTTGATGGCGACCAGCGGTATAATGGATAAGTCATAAATAATCAGAGCAAAGGTTTGGTTATCGGTGTTGAGCAGGTTCATGCTGTACAGGATACCAATGGTCGCTGCAAAAACCGCCATTACAGAGATCAGGGAAAAATAATACACTAAAAGAGTGATTTTGATCTCAAAATTCAGCTCAATCTTTTTCAAAAACATCAGTACTATCGGGAAAAGCAGCGTGCAGACAAGCGTATTTGAGACAACAATGGGTAGCCCCAGGCCAATGAATTTTTGCAGGGCATCGACTCCAGGTTCCACGACCCGCGTCAGCAGGGCATAGGCTGCGGGGACAATGTTGACCAGCAGAATATATAAAAAAAAGATGGTAAAGGACCGGTTGGTCCGGATTTTGTCCTCGTTTTTAGGGAAAAAGCCCATGATTAAGCCGTACAGGCCATTGGCGATGCTCCAGTTCAGCAAAAACTCAATGCCGTAACCGGTAACCATGTCACTCATGGCGTTGCCGAGAAAGCCGACAGTAAAGCCATAAAAAGGCCCCAGAAGATACCCTGAAAGCAAGGGAAGAATGAGCTGGGGCCGGATGGATACATAAGGCACTTCGACCAGGCTGAAATCTGCCAGAAGAATGTTAAGAGCCGCGTAGACAAAGGCCATGATCAGGGCAATCATTATTTTAAAAGGGATGGATAGCTCCCTGTTTGTGTTGTCCATATAAAATCTCCTTGATGAAGGTTGCACCCATTATAACACAGATTATCTAAAACGCAACAAGCCGAAGGACGATAGGGTCATCTGTCCTTCGGAGCTTGTGTAATTAACAGGTTTAGAAACATTTTTGATGGTTTTCCCGGCGGTGGCAGTCCCCTTTTTCTTCACACTGATAACAGATTTCATTGGGGGTGAATACATCGTCTTCATACGCTTTTATGTTTTCAAGGGTAGTAGCTGCAATCTGGTGCAGCGCTTCTGTTGTTAAAAAGGCCTGATGGCTGGTCAGTAAGACATTGGGGAAGGTGATGATCCTTGCGAGATCGCGGTCATCCATGATTTTATCAGACCAATCTTCAAAGAAATAGCTGTCCTCTTCCTCATAGACATCCATGCCGACTCCGCCAATTTTATGGGCGTTAATCCCTTTAATCAAGGCCTGAGTATCAATCAGCGCCCCGCGTGAGGTGTTGATTAAAATGACGCCATCCTTCATCATGCCAATGGTCTGGTCATTGATAATATGCCGTGTCTCTTCTGTCAGAGGGCAGTGGAGTGAGATGATATCGGATTTTTCCATCAGTTCTTCCAGTGGTACGTACTGGATGTCCAGTTTGGAATTCGGGAAAACATCGTAAGCGATGATGTTCATATGGAAGCCCTTTAAAATATCAATCATCATTTGACCGATACGCCCAGTGCCAATGACACCGGCAGTTTTGCCGTAGAGATCCATGCCGGTCAGACCGTCAATATTAAAATTGAAGTCACGGGTTCGGGCATAGGCTTTATGGGTTTTACGGTTAACCGCCAGCAGCAGTGAGGCAGCGTATTCTGCAACGGCAGCCGGGGAGTAGGCCGGCACCCTGAGAATCCGAATATGTTTTTCATAGGCTTCCTTCATGTCAACGTTATTATAGCCGGCGCTTCGCAGAAGAATGAGGTGTATGTTCATTTCTGACAGCCGGTCTACGATTTCCTTTGTGACCTTGTCGTTGACAAAGACACAGATAGCGTCAGCGCCCTGGGCATACTCCAGAGTATGGATATCCAAACGGTTTTCAATATAGCGCGGTTCGTGGCCTGCGTCCTTCAGAAGAGGGTCAAACCAGAGTTTATCGTAGGGTCTTGTATCATAAAAAGCAATTTTCATTTAAGTGCCTTCTTTCTTTAGTTTTTATGTTTTTTCCGTTCAATATGATAGAGCAGAAAGGGGAGGGCCAGTACGATTAAAAAGCTGATAATCAGGATCATATCGTACCGGATATAATTGACAGGCGCCAGCTGGTCTGGCGGGAAAAAAGTCACCACAAAGGTGAAAATGGACATCAATAGCCCAACACTGGCTATAATGGTTTTGACAAGGCGTCCGCCGGGTATCTGATAGGCGCGTTTATATTCTGGATGTTTGTAGAGTAGAATAAAATAAGCACCGAAGAATAAAAAGTAGGTGATTAGATAAATCACAACAGACAGTGAAATGGCGGTTAAAAATGAAAGGTTGTTTCCACCGCCGCCAAAGGTCAGGACAGCAGCCCAGATCGTTACGATGATCCCCTGACCTAAAATCAGGTTTGTGGGAATGCCGCGGCTGTTGGTCTTTTTAAAAATTTTTGGCAGCAGGTTATCCTTGGCTGCAACATAAAGACCACGCGATGGGCCGACCACCCACGAGCTGACCTCGGCCATAACGCCAATGGCAATCATAGCGCCGAGAATACGGACCATCCAGAGCATATTTGGATTAAAGTAGCGGAACAGATTTTCAAAGGTCTGTACGACCCCCGAGCTGTAGCTCAGGTTCTGGGCAGGAACAACCATTGCGACGGAAATGCCGCCTACGGTGTTTAAAATAATAGCCAGTACAACCAAGATAATCATGGTCAGAGGGTAATTCCGGCTGGGGTTTTTTAACTGGTTAACGTGAGTGGCTGAAACCTCAATGCCCATAAAGGACAGAATAAACGAAGCGAAAATCACCAGATCATCCACATCCTTAAAATCGGGGATCAGGGTATGTACATTCATTTCCAGATGTAAGGGCCCGCCAGAGGAAACATAAGCACCGGTTAATCCAAAAAGCAGCAGCACTGGAAAAAGGATACCAGCGATAAAGCCGACTTTTGAGATCATGGCAGTGTATTTTGTGCCGCCAAGCTGTGATAAGCTCAGGGCCCAGAAAACCACCAGAACACCAATGAATTTAATGAAAGGATTTTGTTCCAAAGCAGGTATGTTAAAGACATAGGAGAATGAGCCAAGGATAAAGTAAATCATTGATATGAATCCGATGGTAATCTGGAACCACTGAAAAAATATGGCTGCAAAGCCAAAGCGTTCACCAATGGTCTTTCCGACCCAGGTAAACACGCCGCCTTCCTCCCATCCTTCAACGGTAGCCATTTCTGCAGCGCAGAGCGAGACGGGTATGAACCATAAAAAGCCGCCTGCAACCAGAAAAAAAGCCAGTGAGAAGCCCGAGGAGGCAAAGGTCGCGTATTTATCCGCTGTCATAACCATTGACGCTGTCATTGCGAAAAAACTGAAAAGCGTCAGCTTTGAAGTTTTTGATGTATTGTTAAGTAGTTGATTTTTCATTTTAAACAGGTACCATTCCTTATCTTTTGGAGTGCTAATAGTTAAATACCCAGATGGAAAGCGAGTTAACGGACAAAGAAAATAAGTCAATTGATAAAAATGGAAGTTTTGCTCTAAATAAGTAGCGCTTTATTTTGTTCGATAAAAAGTGGGGCAAAGGCTCAGAAGCAGCTCGAAGCCACATTATCCATCTTTTTTTGATACTTTTCTTATTATTTTATTAAATATTGAGATTTCCTCTTGAAATTTTTCATAAAAACCGCTATAATAATCTTCGATGTCTGGGTGTAGCACAGTTTGGTAGCGCGCGTGAATGGGGTTCACGAGGCCGGAGGTTCGAATCCTCTCACTCAGACCATTTTTTTTATTCAAAATCAGAGATTTATATAAAATAAGTAAACTAACAGGTGAATAAGATGAGTCAAGCTACACGGGAATGGAAGAGACGGGTCAATAAACGGAGAAAATTGATTATTGGCGTCGTTTTTTTTTAATTGCCGTCATAATCGTTGCAGGTATTTACCGGAATAACCAGCGGATGCTGTTGGAAACCTCTGAATATACCAATGCCTATAAAACCAATTTTTTCTTTTTTAAAGACATTGATTATATTGAATTGGATAATTTTTCCGCGGCAGATTTAACACTGCCCGAAGGAGAAAAAACCAATGGTTACAAAACGCTGACACAGTCTCCAAAGGTAGTTAATCAGAATTTTCTGAAGTACCAGACAGATACCATTGATCAGATTATGGCGGATAAATACTATAATGACTGGCCTTCAGTCATTAATGAAATTACAGCAAACTATGTGGGAATGGCAAAGATTACCACACAATTTGGTCAGGCCGACCGGCAGCGAAAGGAATTTCTGGTGGATTCTGTCCAGTTTATGGGAGAAAACCAGGATGAACTTAACCAGCAAAAGGCTGTATACGAGAGTTTAAATGATGGTCAGCCAAGAGATATTACATTAAGTGGTTTACAGATGATGGGCTCAGGGTATGTTTATACTACTCTTAACGCCATGGAAAAAGTTGTCAGTGAAAGCGCACTGCCCTATATCAATACGAATTTTCTGAAGACGGCCAGCAAAATTGATAAAGAGAATCAGACGGCCCTGAAAATTATTAATAACGACCATATCTTCACTGCTTTTTCGATTCCCAAAAGTGAAGCGGTGGAAGGCGAAGAGGAAGCGCTGGACAATAAGGAAGAATATATGGGGACCCGTGGCTCAGAAAAAAACACAGAATATTATAAATTTCTGGTCAAGCGGGTTGATCAGCTCCGTTACTATCCTACCCTTTCCTTTGAAAATGGACAGAATACCTACAAGGGCTATCTGGTCGATGTTATTGATGACGGTGATAATAAAATAATCGTCATGCTTGTCAAGGATTATGTCAATGTTTTTGCCAATGAAATCATGATAAATACCGACGTTAATATCGAGCGGTTCAGCTGTTTTCAGGTGCCGCAGAGTGCTATTATCAAAAAAGACGGCGCTACCTATGTAAAAACGCTTGAAAAGGGCTATTTTGAGGAGCTGACACCCGTAACAGTATATAAATATGATAAGGGTATGGCTATTTTAAAGCTGGACGATGAAAATAATAAGAAACTGTCCTCCGGCACGACCATTAAGGTTTATCCATAAATTTTCAGAGAAAGAAGTGAAACAGAATGACAGAGAATGTCATTGCAGAAAACATTGCGGCAATTAAAAAAGATATTCCGGAAAATGTAACGCTGGTGGGTGTGACCAAGCACCGCAGTGTGGAAGAAACACAAGCGGTTGTCGACGCCGGTGTTTATGATCTCGGCGAAAATAAGGTTCAGGAATTTCTGGCCAAGGTTGATGAGGTCAAAGGACCGGTGCGCTGGCATTTTATTGGTCATCTGCAGCGCAATAAGGTTAAATACCTGATGGGAAAGGTCAGTCTGATCCATTCAGTTCACTCTGTCCCTTTGTTAAAAACCATTGAAAAAGAAAGCGCCAAGCACGGTGTTAAAACAAATGTTTTAATCCAGTTTAACCTTGCGAAAGAGGACAGCAAATCGGGTTTTATGGCTGAGGAATACGAAATGGTTATGAAAGAAGTCGGGAACTGCCCGCATCTTGAGGTCCAGGGGCTTATGTGTATAGGGCCTATGACAAAAAAATCTGATGAAATTCATAAAGTTTTTAAGCATTTAAAAGAATTATATGATACAATAGAAAAAGAATACCATGGAGAGAATATTAAAATGCAATATCTGTCTATGGGAATGACGGATGATTACCCCATCGCTATAGAAGAAGGGGCTACGATTGTAAGGATCGGAAGAAAAATATTTAATCGTTAGGAGAAACAGCATGGCAAACGAAAAATTCAAAGATAAAATCATAAAGGTTTTCGGTATGGAAATGGATGACGACGATCAATATTACGATGATGAATACTATGATGATGAAGTAGAAGAAGTTGTCGAAGAACCGAGAAACACCTATGCACCTCAGCCAAAGAAAACAACACCTGCCCCGAAACGTACAGGTCTTGTCGGTATTGGCGATGGTCCGGAGGTTTTGGTTTTAGACCCCGAACGTTTTGAAGACGCGCCAGGGATCGTCAATAAAATCAAGGCAGATAAGACGGTTGTTGTCAATCTCAAAAATACAGAATACGAAGATGGACAGAAAATTTTTGATTTCCTTAACGGAGCGGTTTTTGCTCTGGAAGGTTCTATCAACCGTATAGCCGATAATGTTTTTATCCTTGCGCCAAAACAGGTTTCTGTTTCCACAAGCATGGAAAAAGACGAGAGTGATACAATTACCCCTATTTTAAACTGGGATGATGATAAATAGGAATGATCGAAAGTATTTTAATTGTTGCCGGTCGTTATCTTGTTGAGTTGATCACGCTCCTGATTGTAGCGAATATTCTGATGAGCTGGTTTAATCCCAGCCCGGATAATCCGATCGTGAAACTGATTTATGGCTTAACCGAGCCAATCTTGTCACCGCTGCGCCGTTTTGCAGTCATTGGTCCCATTGATTTTTCTGGGATTGCGGCCGTGGTGTTGCTTCAGTTTATCATTTATCCTTTATATCAAATGCTGATTAAAGCGATTTTTTAGCATATAACCGTCTGCCGCCATGGACAGACGGTTTCATTTAAAGCTTGAAAGAAAACGAATACATAAAAATCTTCTATTATACATGAAAGGAGGTGAACAAAATATGCGCTCAGGGCAATATGCTTTGTATCATGGTGAAACCTTTAAGTGTCAGGAGATTATGCCGGATACATTTAAATTAATCGTAGATGGTAATAAGGCGCCGCCGGGTTTCAGGCAAAGCAGCTATGGTAATTTTACCAAAATGGTCCGTTATGAAGATTTGGAAAAGGTCATGCAGATTAAGACAATGGTCGTCTATCGGAATGAAAATCTGACGCTGCTGGATGAAGATGAGGAAAAGCTTATCGTCACAACGGCAGATAAACGCATTGGTTTTCGTTTGGGGATGACAGAGAACGGAAGGGGAGAGTTCGTTTTTGAGTTGTCAAAGTCAGAATCCTATGAGATCCTCGAATATATGGAGTGAGCTAAAGGAAAAAGGTTTAATGTGAAAAGCCGGTGATGGAACACCGGTTTTTTTGTCGTATGTTTTAGCTTGAGAACATTTGCGTTTTTAGCTATAATAGAAAAGATTGTTTATGAATCGTTTGGGGGACAGGCATTTGGAACAGCGAGTACAAAATCTGACAAAAGGCAATATCTATAAAACACTGGCAGTGTTTGCGCTGCCCTACCTCATGGCCAATTTTATCCAGGCCCTCTATGGCGCGGTGGATATGATGGTCGTTGGCTGGTTTAATGACGCAGCTGTGGTCGCGGCAGTTTCCATCGGAACACAGATGATGCAGATTGTCATAAGCTTTGTAGCCGGGCTGACCATGGGCGGCACCATCATTATTGCCCAGTATTATGGCGGTGGCAGAGAAAAAGATACCGTTGAGACCATCAGTACCATGCTGACGCTTTTTGCCATCGCTGCGCTTCTAATGACATTGGCATTGTTTCTGCTGGCCGCGCCGTTTTTGGGTTTGCTGAAGACACCGGCGGAATCCTTTGCCTCGGCCATGGATTATGTTCGGATTTGTGCCTGCGGAATCTTTTTTATCTTTGGTTATAATGCTTTGGCGGCAATGCTCAGAGGTCTGGGCGACTCTAAAAGCCCATTGTATTTTATTGCGGCAGCCTGTGTGTTTAACATCGTTTTTGACTTACTGCTGGTAGGCGGCCTGAAAATGGGCGCGGCGGGGGCTGCCCTGGCAACAGCCGGTTCACAGGGAGTCAGTATGATCCTGGCCATTGTTTATCTGAACCGGAAAAGTTTTATTTTTAAATTTAAAAAAGACAACTTCAGGATTTACAGAGACAAGGCTGAACGGCTTCTGAAGGTAGGGATTCCGGTATCTTTGCAGGAGACTTTACTGCAGATTTCCTTTTTGTTTATTACAGCTATCATCAATACGATGGGAGTTGTTGCAGCCGCCGCGGTTGGTATTGCGGGAAAATTTGACGCTTTTGCCATGCTTCCGGCCAGCGCCTTTTCGGGGGCTATCGCGGCCATTGCAGCTCAGAATATTGGAGCAGGGCAGCCTGACCGCGCGAAGAAATCTCTTTTCGCCAGTATTGTGATGTCACTGCTCTGTTCAATCCCTTTTTTTATCTGGGCCCAGGTTTTTCCAGCGTCTGTTTTACAGATTTTTAGAGCGGAACCGGCAGTTATTTCGGCCGGAACAGCCTATCTGAGAACCTTCAGTATTGATTTTATGCTTGTTGCCTTTGGTTTCTGCTTTCTTGGTTTTTTTAACGGCTGTGGACGAACAGCTTTTTCAATGGTTAACGGTGTGGCGGCGTCCCTGCTTGTCCGCCTGCCGCTGGCATGGATTTTAAGTGTGACACTGTCTGGCAGTCTAATGGCCATTGGTCTGGCGGCGCCGGCAGCCACTCTGGTTTCTGTTGTGGCAGAGATCATTTATTTAAGACTGGGGCGTTGGAAAACCCCCGTGGTATGAGGTATGGAAATGGATAAAAAAGATGAATTTTTGCTGGCCAGGGTAGAGGAAGCCTGCCAGAATAATTATGCCCCCCAGTTTTTCGATTTTCAGGATGAGGCCATGCAGATGAAAATGGAAAAGATTTTAAAACATTCTGGAGAGCCCTATCTTTTCTGGGGAGGAACGGAAAATGCCGGAAGGCGAATGCTGTGTATCTACCCGGATTATTTAGAAGCCGATACACTCGAATGGCCGATGCTGGCAGTCGCTTTCCCCAAGGAATTTCCAATGGATCACCGAAATGTGCTCGGAGAGCTGATGCATTTGGGCATCACGCGGGAATGTGTAGGCGATATTAATATGAACGATGAAGAAGTCCAGGTGGTTTTTGCAGAACGCCTGAGAGATTTTATCACCTTGAATTTTACAAAGGTGAAGGGCAGGACCATTAAGCCTGAAATACTGGAGCCTGACCTGATTAAAACCTTTGAGCTGCGGTTTAAGCGTCTGGAGCTGGTAGCTGCATCGGACCGTCTGGATGGTGTGATCAATAAAATATGGGGCTTTTCAAGACAGGACAGCATTACTTATATTAAACAGCGCCGTGTCCGTGTCAACTATGAAGCGGTCACTAAAAATGATTATCGGATCAAGAATGGCGATGTTATTTCGTTCAGAGGCAAGGGAAAAGCAGTGATCACAGAGCTTGGCGGTGTCACCAAAAAGGGAAACCTTCGTCTGATTGTTGATAAATATATTTAGAAGAAATTGAGGAATGAATCAATGGAAATAAAAGAATACCATGTCTCGGAAGAAAAGGCTGGTGTGCGTCTTGACGCTTACTGCGCTGAGCAGGAGCCGGATTTTTCCAGAGGCTATATTAAGAATTTACTGAACGAAGGCGCCGTGAAGGTGGATGGCGGCCAGAAAAAAGCCAGCTATAAGCTGAAGGGCAAAGAGATCATTACTATGGAGATTCCTGAGCCGGCGGAGAGCACGATTGAGCCAGAGAATATCCCCTTAGAGATCATCTATGAGGATGAGGATGTGATTGTGGTCAATAAGCCAAAGGGAATGGTGGTGCACCCGGCCCCGGGCAGCCCGTCCGGCACGCTGGTCAATGCCCTGATGCACCATACCGGCGCACTGTCAAACATCAATGGTGTTTACAGGCCGGGGATCATTCACCGGATCGATAAGGATACCTCTGGGCTTTTGATGGTGGCGAAAAATAATGCCGCCCATCAGAATTTGACGGAGCAGCTTAAGGCGCACACCATCACCCGCCAGTATAAGGCGCTGGTGAAGGGCATCATGGAGAATAACCGCGGCACCATCGATATGCCCATCGGCAGGCATCCAAAGGATCGTGTCCGTATGGCGGTGGTTAAGGAAAATTCAAAAGAGGCAGTTACGCATTTCGAGACCCTTAAGCGCTATGCAGAGGGCTATACGCTGATGCAGTTTCGCCTTGAAACCGGCAGAACGCATCAGATCAGGGTGCACATGCAGGCCATTGGCTACCCCATCGCGGGCGATCCCTTATATAAAGGAGATAAAAAAAATCCCTTTAAGACGGAGGGGCAGTGCCTTCACGCTGAGCTGCTGGGCTTCAAGCACCCCCGCACCGGCGAGTACATGGAGTTCTCTGCGCCCCTGCCCGAAGCCTTTCAGGCGATTCTGGACGGGCTGAAGGAAATTGAGTAAAAACTTTGGATTTTAATCAAACGTAGCATTTAAAAAAATAAAGCTGCGCGTTTTCATACGACACATATGACAAGGCGCAGGCAGTATAAGCGGTCTGTTTTATTTTTAAGCAGACCGCTTTTGTTTATTATAATACAATTAAATAGTAAAATAAATAAACTGAGTTAAAAAATGCTTACCAGACCCCTTGTTTTTTTATGTCACATGACGCTGCGCTTTGCCATATGTGTCATATGAAAGCCGGAGGATTTAAGATGCTTCTAACGCTATGTTTAGACTACATTTGCTCGTCGCTGTCGAAAACCTGCCGGATCGCGGTGATTTTATCTTTGCTGGGTGTCACGTACATGGTGTTTTGGTTGGTGAAAATAACCATGCCTGGTTTGGATTTTTTAGGCTTTTTTAAATACTTGAACTCAACGTAGTCCACCGGGACATTTTCGGAGTTTTTGGCCTTGCTGTGCCAGGCTGCCAGCATTCCCGCCTCCAGAAGGGTATCCTCTGTGATGAAACGCCCCTTTGCCACCACCAGGACGTGTGAGCCGGGAATATCCTTGACGTGAAGCCAGCAGTCCTCGTCTACGCCCAGGCGTGTGGAAATATAATCGTTCTGGTAATTGTTTTTCCCAACAAAAATGTCAAAGCCCTCGGATGAGATGAAGTGCAGAGGTTTGGAAGCTGCAACCTTTTTCTTGGCTTCCTTAGGGGTCAGGCCCTTTTTGTTAAATTCAGAATGCATGAATTCGTGGCGGATTTCGTCCAGCTCGTTGAGCTCTGTGGATTGGTCCAGACCGCCTGTGAGGCTCTCCAGGTAGTAGACCTGTTCCTCGGTGGTTTTGATCTGTTCGGCCAGCTGTATCTGGGCCCGTTTGCCCTTGTTGTATTTTTTATAAAAGCGCTGGGCATTTTGGGAGGGCGTTTCATTGACCTTGAGATGAACCTTGACGGTTTTCATTTCCGGGTCGGTATAGTCCACCAGCTCAATGGTCTCCATACCCTTTTCAATCCTGTAGATATTGGCGGTAATCAGGTCGCCGTAGAGCTTGTTTTTTTCGTTTTTTTTGGAGTTGTCCATATCCTGATGCAGGTTCTGGAGCTTTTTGTAGTTTTTTTTCAACAGAGTGTCCAGCTGATGCCGCAGATTGGCGCTCTTTGCCTTGAAACGGATTTTTTTATCCTTGATATAGTAAAATGCTTCCAGCATTTTTGAGACGCTTGTGTAGGCACTGCGTTCGTTATCGGTCATATGGTGGAGGCTGACCGTTGAAAAATCAATGATTTCACGCCGAAAGTAATAAATGCCGCAGTCGGGCCCCTTTTCAATTTCATCCATAACCTCTCTGAAAGCCTGATATAAATAGCCAAGCTGCTTTTTTGAAAATTCTCTGAGCTTGAGCTCAGGGTTAAGACCGGCTCTGAAACAGAATTCCCGGGCGATAATGGGGCTTAAGCCCAGAAAGCACTGCACCCAGAAGCGTTCGGTAACGGTTTCGGCGTTTTCCGCCACCATTTCATGATACCGGGCCTCTGTCAGAGATAAAAAATTCTGCCGGCCGCTTTCAGGCGGGTAAATATAGGCCTTGCCAGGCAGAATCTGGCGGTAGCGGTTGGAGCCGGAGCCCACTTTTTTCATGGCGTCCAGAATGATGTCCTCACTATCCTGGGTTTCGCCGGAGGCGTTTGTCTTATCATCGATTAAAATAACATTGCTGTTTCGGCCCATGATCTCGACCATCAGCTTTTTGATCACCACATCGTTGAATTCATTTTTACCGGAGATGCTGAACTCGATCACCCGGTCTGTTTCGTGCTGCACAATGTCCACAATGATGCCGTTGAGAAGGTGTTTTCTCAGCACCATGCAGAAGCTGGGGGGCGTGTTGGGGTTTTCCTTGAGCTTTTCACTCAGGTAGACGCGCGGATTGTTGGCGTTGGCTGAGATCAGGAGGTTATAATTTTCCTTTTCTCTGTTAATCGTCATGCGGATTTCATCGTTTTCGGGCTGGTATATTTTGCGGATACGGCCACCCATGATGGTCGCCTGTAATTCTTTTATTAAATGTTTGGTAGTAATGCCGTCAAATGCCATTGGTTCAATTCCCTTCATCTATTTTAAAGATTTTTATTTCTTTATTTAATC
The DNA here is from genome assembly GCF_900142645.1 of Eubacterium callanderi. Lineage (GTDB taxonomy): Bacteria > Bacillota > Clostridia > Eubacteriales > Eubacteriaceae > Eubacterium > Eubacterium callanderi. The sequence goes on along the minus strand of NZ_FRBP01000002.1, from coordinate 261,739 downwards.
TTTTCAAATAATTCTAGCATTTCCTGTTGTTTTTTGGAAGTTTTTTGGATATGATAGAAGGTAAATAATTCAAAATGGAAAGATAGGCTTAAGAATGAATTTTACAAAAATGCAGGGTGCCGGAAATGACTTTATCGTCATTGACAATATGGATCAGTCCATCGAGCTGCCGGCGCCGTTAATAGAGGCAATGTGCAGGCCGCATTTTGGCATCGGCGCAGACGGTTTGATTCTGGTCGAGCCTTCGGAGTCCTGTGATGTGCGAATGAATTATTACAACCAGGACGGTTCCATTGCTGAAATGTGCGGCAACGGCGTCCGCTGTCTTGCCAAATATGCAGCCGATGCTGGTATTGTGGACGCGTCAAAACCCTTTGAGGTTGAGACCAGAGCCGGTAAAATCGGCGTCCAGGTTTTAGAATCCTACCGGGGGGTATCAACCATCAGAGTAAGCATGGGCAGTGTCAGTTTTCAGACACAGGACATTCCGGTCATTTCGGATAAAACGACACTCCTCGGTGAAAAGATCACTTACAAAGATCGGGAGCTTACCTATGGCTGCGCGTCTATGGGCAATCCGCATATGGCTGTTTTAGTCGAAAATGTGGACAGCTTCCCCATAGAGGAGGTTGGCCCTTATTTTGAAAAGCACCCTATGTTCCCAAATAAATGTAATATCAGCTTTGCGGAGGTCATCAGCCATGACAGTATTGCCATGGATACATGGGAACGCGGTGTCGGCCGTACGCTGGCTTGTGGTACTGGTACCTGTGTGACGGTTGCGGTGCTGCACCGCATGGGCTTGGTTGGCAATAAGGTCCACGCCTGTTTATCCGGCGGAGATCTGGTGATTGAGCTCGACGGGAGCGCTGTCTTTATGACAGGACCGGCAAAGGTTGTTTTTAGGGGGACCTATGAAATGCAGGTTCCAAATGAAGAAGAAGCGTTATTTGCAGCTTTAAGAGGATTGTAAGCCTGAAAAGAACGGAGGCAACAAAAATGAAAAGTATGACAGGTTTTGGCCGTAAGGATTACAGAGATGAAGCACTGGAGATATCAATTGAAATAAAAACGATTAATCATCGTTTCAGAGATTTTTTTCTGAAGCTGCCGCGGTCATTGAATCCCATTGAGGAAAATATCCGCAAGGCCATCAGTGAAAAAATCGCCCGTGGACGCATTGAGATTTTTATCAAATATAACGAGCTGGACGCTCAGAATAAACGGATTGTGTTTAACCGTGATCTTGCTAAGGCATACATCCATGTTCTGAATGAAATTAAAACCCTGGACTCCATGATTGATGATGATCTGAGCCCGGGACTGATTGCCAAATTTCCAGATGTTGTAAGTCTTGAGGATGAAAGCGTGGATTATGACGAGGTCTGGTGTAAAATGGCCCCGGTGCTGGAGGAAGCCCTGGAACAGGTGGACACCAGCCGAAGCCGTGAGGGAGAAGCCCTCAAAAGGGATGTTGCGGCCCGCTGCGCTGTTATTGAAGAGGCTGTTTCAGCCATAGAGGCTAAAAGTCCTGAAATGCTGAAAAAATATCAGGAAGAGCTCCGCACAAAAGTGGAAGCCTACACAGATTCTATGGAAGTGGATGAAAAGCGTGTTTTAACCGAGGTGGCCATTATGGCGGACAAGCTGGACATCAGCGAGGAGCTGACACGGCTTAAAAGCCATACCGGCCGTTTAAAAGAGATTCTGGGAGAAGAGGATGAACCGGTTGGCCGTAAGCTGGATTTTCTGGTACAGGAATTAAACCGTGAGATCAATACCATCGGTTCAAAGTCCAACGACATCGGCATTGCCAATCTTGTAGTAGATGTCAAAAGTGAAATTGAAAAAATCCGCGAACAGATACAGAATATCGAATGATATAAAAAAACGTCAGCAATTGGAGGAGTTTAAGCAAATATGAGTAGTGAAGAAAAATTTTTTGAACGGGAAAAAGGGATTCTGATTGTCATCTCAGGGCCTTCCTGTGCCGGTAAGGGCACAGTGTGCAGAATTGTGCGTGAAAACCGCCCGGAGATACGGCTTTCCATTTCTGAGACCACCCGTTCACCAAGAAATTATGAAGTGCCGGGGAAGGATTACTTCTTTGTCACCAAAGAAGAGTTTAAACAGCGCATTGAGCAGGGAAAGTACCTGGAATACGCAACGGTTTATGATAATTATTATGGAACTCCAAAGGATTATGTTGAAAATCTGCTCGAAGAAGGGTATGATGTTATACTGGAAATTGATATTCAGGGTGCCGCAAAGGTTCGTGAGAACTACAAGGAAGGTATTTATATTTTTATAGCGCCCCCGTCTATGAAGGAGCTGCGCAGAAGAATTGAGATGCGTGGTACAGAAAGTGCAGAGCAGATGGAAATGCGTCTGAGCTGTGCTTATGATGAGATGACAAATGCGGATGATTACAGCTATATTGTCATTAATCAGGATAAAAATGTGGCGGCACACCAGGTCGAATCCATTATCACTGCTGAAAAATGCAGAACCGAACGTTTGAAAAACAAAGTAAATGATATTCTAGGGAGGTAGAAATGAAACCAAATATTACAGATAATTATACAAGTAAAGGGATGCGCTATCCAGCCATCAACGATTTAATTTCCAAGGCGAGCAATAAATATGAGCTGGTGCTGGCAACCGCTAAAAGAGCAAGAGAAATCATTGATGGTGACGAACCATTGGTGAAAATTACCATTGATAATCCGGTTTCCATTGCGACTGCGGAAATCGCGCAGGACCTTGTACGCCCCGTACAGCCTGCAGAAGCCTCAGAGGTTGACGATGTTTTTGAAGATGCTGTTTTCCCGGAAGATGAACTTTGTAGCGAAGCTGAAACAACCGCTGATATGGCTGAAGATTTATAGGAACAGTTGTGAAATTTGCTGAGATTTATTTAAATCAGACGAATAAGCGAATTGATCATCCTTACGATTATAAAATACCGGAAAGGTTTGAGCCGGTCGTTGTTCCCGGAGTGCGCGTCGGCGTAACCTTCGGGAACGGAAACCGTCAGCTTGAGGGCTTTGTGGTCCGTGTGAAAAAGGAAACTGCTTATCCGGATAAAATCAAAGAACTTGAAGCAGTTATTGATGAAAGCCCGATTTTAACAAAGGAACAGATCGCTTTATGTCTCTGGATGAAAAGCACCTACTGCTCTTTGTTTTATGAGGGCCTTTATCATTTTACAAGCCCTGTGAAGGTTGTCAGGCGGCTGGTGATCTCTGAGGAAAACCCCCATGAGAACCGGATCGCCTTTGAGCCCTACGAATCCACTGAAAAAGTCTATCGGCTTGAACAAAAAGAAAGGGTGAGCGGACCGGTACAGAAACAAATTCTCGAGCTGCTTGAGACAAGGGATTTCACCAGAAGAGAGATCTGTGAGCTGCTGGGAGATGTTGGCAGCAGCCTTCGCTCCCTTGAGAAGAAGGGACTGGTTTCTGCCTATGAACGGGATACAAGCTGTAAGGCGATAGGTGAAAAAGTAGAGCCAGAAGATATTGTGATCTCGGAGAGCGGCGATTTTTTATATCGCCAATTTTCAGAGAAACGACAAAAGGGAACTCCGTGCTTTATTTTTGAGGAAAATTTAGAAACCAGACTTATGCTCTACTGTAAGGCGGTGGAGGAGTGTCTGAGCAGGGGAAAGACAGCATTGATGCTGTTCCCGGAAATTGGGCTTTCCCTTGAGACGCGGACCTTGCTATACCAATATTTTGGAAACGCTGTGGCGGTTTGTCATGGAAAGCTCAGCCAAAAGGAGCGGTATCAGATTTTTAAACGGGTAAGCTGTGGCGAGATAAAGGTATTAGTAGGGTCGAGGGCGGCATTATTCATGCCCTTCAGAAAGCTTGGGCTCATCATTGTGGATGAAGAACGCGATCCATCCTATTATGCGTCTGCAATGCCCCGGTATAATACCATTACCATTGCTCAGAAATACGCGTCCCTCTGCGATGCGGATATGATCATCAGTGATGAGATTCCATCTGTCGCGGCGGTAAAAAAGACGGAAACCGGGGAATGGACAGGAATTTACAACGCGCCCTGTTTTGCAAGAAAGAAGCCTGTGCCGGCCATTGTGGATATGCAGAGTGAAATGAAGTCAGGGAATTTTGACTTTATGAGCTACCGCCTCAAAGAGTGTCTTGAAAAAACACTGGCGGAAAAAAAGACAGCCATGCTGCTGATCAATAAACGCGGCTATGCCTCTTATGTCTTTTGCAGGAGCTGCGGTTATGTGGAAAAATGCCCTGCCTGCGGCGTCAGTCTGAAATACTATGCAGGAGGTGATGTTTTAAAATGTCATTACTGCGGGTATACTAAAAAAAGAAACACGATCTGTCCCGAATGCGGAGAGAAAAAAATCAAGGCGCTGGGGCTGGGGATTGACCAGGTCTATGAGCTGCTGAAAAAGCGCTACCCCGACAGTCGAATTTTAAAACTGGACGGTGAAACCATCACCTCCTATGAAGATTTTAAAAAAGTCAATCGAGAGCTCTCGGAGAAACACTGGGATATTATTTTGGGGACACGGATGCTGCTGAGAAATTTTGATTTTCAAAATATCGGGTTAGCTGCTGCGCTGCTCATTGATGGCGATTTAAACCATGGGGACTACAGCTCATCGGAGAACGCTTACCAGCTTTACAAGCGTTTTTTTAACCGTATGACGGAGGCTACACCCTGTCTGATTCAGACCTACGAACCAGATAACATCACGAATGCGGCGCTGACTTCAGAAAATCCGGCAGATTTTTACAGACAGGAATTTGAATATCGGCGTCTCATGGGCTATCCGCCGGAAAAGCATCTTGTATTGTTCAGTTTGTTTCATGCGAATGAAGCACAGGTGGCAAATGACAGCCGTGCGTTTTTCCATTCGTTAAAGAAAGTCTCCGGATCTGGAACATCTGTGGAAATTTTTGAGCCCTTTTTATCTGGCGTCATCCGTGGAAACGGACAGATTCGCTGGAAAATTTTGTTGAAAACAAAGGATTTGGATGCCTTTAAACATATTATTGAAGAAGTAACGGCGGCGGGGGAAATAGAGCGGTTGGCCTCAAAGGTGTCAATCGAAATTGATCCCCCTGCCACCTTGTAGAAAGGAGAATAGAATGGCCATAAGAAAAATGCGGGTAAACGACGATCCGATTCTCAGAAAAAAGACCCGCGAGATTACTGAAATAAATGATCGGATCATTGAACTGCAAAAAGATATGCTGGATACAATGTATGCTGAGGAAGGTGTCGGTTTGGCAGCGCCGCAGGTTGGGGTGCTGAAACAGCTGATCGTCATTGATATTGGTGAGGGTCCGGTGACCCTGATTAACCCGGAGATCACAAAGCAGGAAGGCTCAGTCGTTGAGGAAGAAGCCTGTTTGAGCTTTCCAGACCGCTCCGGTAAGGTGGAACGCCCAGAATTTGTCACGGTTGAATACACCGATTTAAACGGTGACCGCTATGAAATGGAATGCCAGGGGCTGATGGCCCGAGCGGTATGCCATGAGGTTGATCATCTGAACGGCATTGTGTTTTTGGACAGGGTAATTAAATGACAAAATTACGTATTGTATTGATGGGAACCACCGATTTTGCGGTTCCCGCCCTCAATAAGCTGGTGGAAGCCGGGCATGATGTGGCGGCTGTGGTCGCCCAGCCCGACCGACCAAACCAGCGGGGGAAAAAAATAAAATTTCTGCCTGTAAAGCAGCGTGCGCTGGAGCTGGGAATACCGGTTCTGCAGCCTGAGAGAATTAAGGTACCGGAAGTGGTTGAAGAGCTGCGTGCGCTGAAAGCAGACGTTTTTGTGGTAGCAGCCTATGGTCAGATTCTGTCTGAAGAGATTTTGTTCATGCCGCCTCTGGGTTCTGTGAATATTCACGGTTCATTGCTGCCCAAATACCGGGGCGCAGCTCCGGTGCACCATGCCATTATCGACGGAGAAACAGAGTCGGGCGTTACAATCATGAAAATGGATATTGGCATGGATACAGGAGATATGCTTTCAAAGGTGAGTGTGCCCATCGATGCGAAAACAACCGTAGGCTACCTTCATGATCTTTTGGCAGAAAAGGGAGCGGAGCTGCTGCTTGATACGCTGGAGTCCCTCAGCAATGGTTCAGCTATTCCTGAAAAGCAGGATGAAAATATGGCAACTTACGCGGATAAGGTTGAAAAGACCACTGGAAAGCTTGACTGGAATCAAACAAGCTTTAAAATCTTACGGCGTATTAACGGAACGGATCCCTTCCCAGGTGCATATACTGAATTAAACGGTGAAAAGATAAAATGTTTTGCGCCGGAAAGTTTGGACTATTCTGGGGAAGAACTTCCTGGAACTGTCCTGCAGGCAGATACAAAGCATGGCTTAGTGGTAAAAACCGGTGATGGCGCGCTGGCGGTTGGAGAAATCCAGATGCCGGGCAAGAAAAGAATGCTGTCAAAGGTTTATTTCAACGGAAACAGCATCGCCCTTGGCTCACGGTTTGAATAGATTAAGCTTGATTTTAGAGTGCTTTTGTATAATAGGTCACAAATAATTAAAAATGTGAGGAAAATAAAATGTTTTTAAGTTACTATAGCTCAATGCTGATATTGATACCAGGGCTTATATTAGCCGCCTATGCACAGTATCAGGTCAGCAGTGCCTATAAAACCTATAGCCGTGTGCGGACCAGAAACGGTCTGACCGGGGCTCAGGCAGCCCGAAAGCTGCTGGATATCAATGGATTAAGCAATATTGGCATCGAGAGCATTGGCGGGAACCTGACCGACCATTATGACCCCAGGCACAAGGTCATGCGCTTGTCTGGCGGCGTTGGCAGTCAGGACAGCATCGCGGCTGTCGGTGTCGCGGCACATGAAACCGGTCATGCCATTCAGGACAAAGAGGGCTACTTTCCTCTGCGTTTCCGCAATGCCATTGTACCAGTCTGCAATTTTGCCTCCAATGCTGCGTGGCCGCTGTTTTTCATTGGCCTGATCTTTGGCAGAGGCAGCACCGGGTTTGGCGTAACGTTAATGAACATCGGGATTATTTTATTCTGTGTTTCCCTGGTGTTCTATATTATCACACTGCCGGTGGAATTTAATGCGAGCCGACGGGCTGTAGCGGCCCTGGAAGAGTATCAGCTCATTGCTCCGGGTGAAGAACAGGGTGTTAAGAAAGTGCTTCGGGCGGCCGCATTGACCTATGTCGCCAGTACCCTTATGGCATTTTTGAACCTGCTGCGTTTGCTGGCGCTTCGGAACAGGAACTAACCGCCTATGAAGATTCGCGAACAAGCCGTTAAAACGCTTCTCAGAGTCAGCAGAGAAGGCGCTTATTCCAATCTGGAAACTAAAAAAGTGCTTGGAGAAAATCATTACAAAGAAGAGGACCGTGGACTTTATCTCAATATTGTCTACGGGACTCTCCAAAATAAACTGTATCTGGATTACCTTTTAAAAAAGCATATTTCAAAAGATCTGAATAAGCTTGACCCCGAGGTGTTGGAAATACTCAGGATTGCGGTTTATCAGATTTATTTTTTGGACAAAATCCCATCCTATGCAGCGGTGAATGAATCGGTTGAGATCACCGGAAGGATCAAGCCAAAGGCCAGAGGTTTTGTCAACGGAGTGCTCAGAAATATACTCCGGAGTAAGGAGACGGATGAGGCTTTTGATTTTTCTTCCTTCAGCAATGAGAAAGAAGCGCTGTCCGTTCGATACTCTATACCGGTCTGGATCATCCATAAATATTATGAAACCTTTGGCGCTGAAAAGGCAGAGAAAATCATTCCTCTTCTTAATGAAAAGCCTCCCTTTACTATAAGAGCAAACACCCTTAAGGTCGACAGAAACACTTTGGAAGAAAAACTTTCGGATAAGGGGATTTATTGTGAAAAAGGAGCACTGGACTGTGATGCACTCCATTTAAGCCACCTGGGGGGCTTTGAAAATCAGGTGCAGTGTGACCCGCTGTTCACAGCTGGTTGTTTTATGATTCAGGATCAGGGGGCAATGAAAGCCGCCCGGCTTCTAGGGCCAGAAAAGACGGACCGCGTGCTGGATATGTGTGCTGCGCCGGGTGGAAAAACGACCCATTTAAGCCAGATAATGGAAAACGAAGGCACGATTATTGCCCGAGATATTTTTGACAGCCGGCTTAAGCTCATTGAGGAGACAGCCGCGCGCCTTGGCATCTGTAATATTGAAACGGAGAAAACAGACGGCTGTATTTTCAGGCCGGAGGATCGTGAAGCCTTTGACAGGATACTGCTGGATGCGCCGTGCTCAGGCCTTGGCATCATCCGCAGAAAGCCTGAGATACGCTACACCATCACAAAGAAAGCCCGAAAGGAGCTGGTCCGGATTCAGAGGCAGCTTCTGGATCATGCGGTTCAATACCTGAAGCCAGGCGGTACCCTTGTCTATTGTACCTGCACGGTCAACAGCGACGAAAATGAAAGGCAGATTGAGCGGGTGCAGAAAGACTATCCCTTTATGCGCATAGAAGCCGTCTCTGAAGGGGAAAACAGCATTCATACAAGCCCCCTTGATGATGGCTGCGACTGCTTTTTTATGGCAAAATTGAAAAAAGATTGTTAACTTTGTTAGAATTTATGTTATAATAATTAAAAGTGTATTGACTCAATGAGGATCCGGCTTTATGCCGGATTTTTAATTGGATAGAAAGGTAATCCATTTTCTGATGGAAAATATATTTGGAAAAACATTAACTGAGTGTAGAATGCTGATGGAAGAGGCCGGAGAGCCATCCTTCAGGGGAAAACAGCTTTATCAATGGCTGTATGAAAAGAAAGCGGCGCAACTTGACGATTGCACGAATCTTTCGAAAAACCTTCGTGAAAAACTGAAAAGCCACTACAATATCGAACATGGAAGCATTGAAAAAACACAGGAAGACCCAGAGGATGGGACAAGAAAATACCTGATCCGTCTGCCGGATGGCAACAGTATTGAAACCGTACTGATGTCCTACCATCATGGCTATTCTCTGTGTGTTTCCAGCCAGGTGGGCTGCAGGATGGGCTGTGCGTTCTGCGCATCTACAAAAGGTGGGAAAATCCGAGACCTTGAAGCAGGCGAGATTCTGGATCAGATTTATCTGGTAGAGCAGGAAGCAGGAATCCGGATTTCCAATGTCGTGATTATGGGGATCGGTGAACCGCTGGACAATTACGATAATATACTGAAATTTTTAAATATTGCAAACGAGGGCTGGGGAATCGGACAGCGCAAAATCACCCTGTCTACCTGCGGCCTTGTTCCACAAATTGAAGCGTTGGCAGAACTGGACCTTCAGATTAACCTCGCCATTTCACTGCATTCCCCCTTTCAGGAGCGCCGGGAAACATTGATGCCAGTGGCAAAAAAATATCGGATTGAAGAACTTCTTAAGGTTTGTAACAATTATTTTACAAAAACAAAGAGAAGAATCACTTTTGAATATGCATTGATCGATGGATTTAATGATCGCCCCGAAGATGTAGCTGAGCTTGCTGAAATACTGGGGAAAATGCCTTGTCATATCAACTTGATTGGCCTGAATCCGGTTACGGAAAGTGCGTACAAGGGAAGCCGAAATGTAAATTTTTTTAGCAATGAGTTGAAAAAGCGCGGTATTACTTGTACAATTAGAAGGAAAATAGGCGATAATATCGACGCGGCCTGTGGACAGCTGCGCCAGAAAGCAGACGGAATGAAGAGGTGATGAGATGAAGTGCGCGTATTCTTCAAACATAGGTGCCAAGCGGAAAGTGAATCAGGACGCCTGCCTGGCAGCTACCATTGAAAACAGTGGAAGAAAATACTATGTCTTCGCAGTAGCCGATGGTTTAGGCGGTCACCGTTCCGGTGAAATTGCCAGTCAGATGGCTGTTGATTATATAAAAGAAAAGCTGTCAGATGTCGAAAATTATTTTGACTATGACGAGATGTACCATTTTGTCAATGCAATCAATCATGAGATTATTGATGTAAGCCGCAATTGTGAAGAGTGTCTTGGTATGGCGACCACTCTCACCATGTGCATACTTGACGGCAGCCGTTTAGGCGTTATTCATGTGGGCGACAGCAGGGCTTACCGCATTAACAAAGATGGAATGGAGCAGTTAACAAAGGACCACTCATTGGTTCAAGTGCTGGTGGATGAGGGGAAAATCACTTCGGTGGAAGCTAGTGTCCATCCTCAGAAAAACGTCATTACCCGAGCTCTCGGGACAGACGATATTGTTCAGCCGGATCTGTATGATTACCAGGTAACCTCGGAGGATGTCATTTTGATTTGCTCCGACGGTCTTTACAATATGGTTGATGAAGGGGCTATTCGGGAAATTGTATTAACGCATTCTCTGGAAGACGCGACCAAGGAATTGATTAACTTAGCAAACCACAACGGTGGCAATGATAACATTACCGTTGTACTGTTTAACCCAAAGGAAGAGGTAACTGCCAATGATTAGTAAGGTCTTGAACAATCGCTACGAGATAATTGAATTGATCGGGCGCGGAGGCATGGCCTATGTTTACAAAGCAAAGGACCGTAAGCTTAACCGTTATGTAGCGGTTAAGGTTTTGCGTGAAGAGTACACAGAAAACGAACAATTCATTAAGAAATTTGACCGTGAGTCCCAGGCTGCTGCGGGACTTTCCCATCCGAATATCGTTTCAGTTTACGATGTGGGTGTGGAAGGGGATATTTATTATATCATTATGGAGTATGTGGATGGTATTACCCTGAAGCAATACTTGAATAAAAAAGGGCATCTGGATTACAAGGAAGCTACCCGTTTTATCATTGACGTGGCAGCTGCGCTTAAATGCGCCCATGAGCATAAGATTATCCACAGGGATATAAAACCTCACAATATTCTTTTAACCCGCGATTTGGTGCCAAAAGTTGCGGATTTTGGTATTGCGAGAGCTATTACCAGCTCTACGGTAACCATGACCAACCAGACCATGGGCTCTGTTCACTATATTTCACCTGAACAGGCGAGAGGCGGCTTTGTGGATGAGCGTTCCGACCTTTATTCCCTTGGCATCATGTATTATGAGCTGCTGACTGGACAGCTTCCTTTTGATGAGGAAAATACGGTTACCATTGCCATTAAGCATATCCAGGAGGATTTGGTGCCTCCAAAGGAAATCATGCCGGATATACCGGCCAGTGTTAATGATGTTGTGGTCAAGCTGACCCATAAAAAGCCTGAAGACCGTTACCAGAATATGGATGAACTGATCGATGATCTTGAAAAGGTCATGGTGGATGCCAATGCGGCAGTGGGCGATAATGGCTCTGTGGTCAGTGATGAAACACAGATTATCGGTGATGAAGGATTATTCAAAATTGAGCCTGTTACAGGACCGATCGAAAGCGGTTATCACGACGATGATGAGGAAGAAGGAGATGATCTGGCGCAGGCCCAGCGGAAGAAAAAGAAAAAAATCATTGCTTTTTCTATCGCAGGCGGTATCTTGGCCATTATTCTGATCGTTATTCTGATGAATACATTGACGGCAAAGGCGGTCATGGTTCCGAACATTAAAAATATGACCCAGGAACAGGCAACCCAGGAGCTGGAAAAGGCCGGATTAAAGCTGGAAGTTGAAAATCAGGTGTACAGCTCAGACGTAGAATCTGGCAAAATCGTTTCTCAAAATCCTGAAGAAGGAAGAGAAATGAAAAAAGGACAGACTGTCAAGGTAACCGTGAGCAAGGGAACTCAGAATGTCACAGTACCAAAGGTTATCGGGTTGAGTGAGGCAGAAGCGACTGCGGCCATCGATAAGCTGAAGCTGGTCAAAAATGTCAAACGTGAATACAACAGCGATGTTGCCACGGGCATTGTCTATTCGGTTGATCCTGGCGAAGGTGTCAGTGTTGCTGAGGGCACCAGCATTACCCTTTATGTCAGCAAGGGGCAGGATCTTGTAACTGTTCCTGGAATTGTGGGTTTGAGCGAATCGGCCGCAGAGGCGCAGATTGAAAGCAGTGGACTGAGTGTTGGCCGGGTAACGACCAGCGAAAGCGACACGGTGAGCGCCGGTCTTGTTATCAGCCAGTCTCCTACAGAGGGAACTCAAACTGAGCGGGGCACGTCAATCAATTTTGTAGTCAGCAGCGGTAAGCCGACGCCAAGCCCAACGCCGACACCGACGCCAACGCCAACACCAACACCACCCACAAACGAATGAATAAAATTGGATTATGTATGAAACAAAATAGAATCTCAGGAAGAATTATAAAAGGAATCGGAGGGTTTTACTATGTAAGACCCGATGGTTCCACTTCTTTATTAGAATGTAAAGCCCGGGGTGTTTTCAGACATCAGAAAATCAAACCCATGGTCGGTGATTTTGTAGAGGTAGTCGAAAATGACAGCGATGAACTGGCAATTGATAAAATAAAACCAAGAAAAAACGAATTTGTGCGCCCGCCTGTTTCCAATGTAGACGTGGCGTTAATTGTGTTTGCCGGAGAAAACCCGAGCCCAAACCTGTTGCTTTTGGATAAGCTTTTGATTGCATCGGAAATGAAAGCGGTTGAGCCTGTCATCTGTATTACAAAAACAGACCTCGTGGAAGCAGATGAACTGCAGAGGATTATGGATATTTACGCTAAAACACCCTATAAATGCTTTGCTTTTGATCAGACGGACAACATTGCCCTGCAGAAAATTGAAAGAGAAATAGCGGGAAAAACAGCCTTTCTCGCAGGCCCCTCAGGGGTAGGCAAGTCCACACTGGCCAACAGGCTGTGTGAGGCGGGTGCCATGGAAACCGGGGAGCTCAGCCAGAAGCTTAACCGTGGCAAGCACACCACACGTCATGTTGAACTGCTGGATTTAAAGGTTGGCGGGTATCTGCTGGATACCCCAGGCTTTTCATCCCTTAAGCTCGACAGCGAAATTGAGAAGGAAGACCTTCGATTTTATTTCCCGGAATTTGAGGAAGGCTCCTGCCGATTCGCGAGCTGCCTGCATCAGAGTGAGCCTGGTTGTGTAGTGAAGCAACAGCTTGAAAAGGGTGAAATCAGCCAGGTGCGCTATGAGCATTACAGCTATCTTTTGGATGAAATAAAAAATAAGCGAAGTGACTATTAGAATGAAAGCAGTCGTCTTTACAAATGGACAATACGAAAATCTAAGTTTTTATAAAAATTATCTGGAGGGCCAGGAGGCTTTTCAGGTGATCTGTGCCGATGGCGGTGCAAATGCCGCCCATGCTCTGGGCGTAACGCCGCAGCTGTTAGTTGGAGATATGGATTCGATCCATGCAGAGTTGCTTGCGGATTATTCAGAAGAAGGTGTGACCATTGACCATCATTCGACTCATAAGGACGAAACGGATACGGAGCTGGCCATCGAGTATTGCATAAAGAATGGCTTTGATGAGGTGGTCATCTTCGGCGCCCTGGGAAGCCGATTTGACCACAGCTTCGGGAACCTTTATTTGCTTAATCGCCTTCTAAAAGAAGGGGTTCGGGGCGAGATTGTCAATGAAAATAATCGGGTTTTTCTGGTAAAGGACCGGGCTGTTCTGGATGTGCCAGTGGGAACCACTGTTTCAATTCTGGCATTTACTGATCAGGCCAGCGGAATTAATATTGAAGGGTTTGAATATCCGGTAAAAAACGGTGTAATGGCGCATTTTTTTCCGGGGTACGGCATCAGTAACGTAACGGTAGAGAAGTGCCCTGAAATATCGGTTGAGCAGGGGATTTTGATGGTTGACATTGTAAATGAGTAAAATAAAAACGTGCAAGTATTATACCTGCACGTTTTTATAAGTTGAAGCGAGAACTATGCTCTTTCAACTTTACCGGAACGTAAGCATCTGGTGCAAACATTAACTCTTTGTGGAGTACCATCAAGTACAATTTTAACTTTTTGTAAATTAGGTTTCCATACTCTTTTATTATGTTTATTAGAGTGAGTGACATTGTTGCCAGACACAACGCTTTTTTTACATACAAAACATTCTTTAGCCATTTGTCCAACCTCCCTTGCGCTATTCTTCTACTAAAACAGAGGTTATTATATCACAAAATTTAAAAATAATGCAATAAGAATTTTGACTTTCTTGAAATATTTATGTAAAATAGATATGATATAGTTGAGTAAAGAAGATAAAGGAGTATTTACCAATGAAAATAAAAAACGAATTAGGATATATTGATATCTCGCGTAAAGCGATTGCGGATATTGCCGGAAACGCTGCTATGGGATGCTACGGCTTAGTCGGTATGGCACATCAGCGCGGTAAGGACGGTCTGATTGAAATAATGTCCGGAGAGCAGGCCAGCAAAGGCGTCGGCGTCAAAATCGACGACGATGGAAAACTGATTATCGATCTGTACGTGATCGTAGAGCAGGCTATAAAGATTTCCGTTGTTGCTGAAAATATTATTTCAGCCGTAAAATATAGCGTTGAAAAACAAACTTCACTGAAGGTAAAACGCATCAGTGTTAATGTCGTAAGCGTAAGAGTGTAGGTGGAGGAAGGAATGAAGACCCAAATTATTGATGGAAATTTACTAAAAAAAATGTTCGAGTATGGTGCAAAAAATCTCGAAATTTATAAAAAAACAGTGGATGAGCTTAATGTGTTTCCGGTACCGGATGGTGATACGGGAACCAACATGTCTTTAACTTTCTCACATTCGGTAAGTGAGCTGGAAAAAATGACGGGCGTCAGCCTTTACAGTGTGGCAAAAACCGCCTCCAGCGGCGCTTTGATCGGTGCGCGCGGGAACTCTGGCGTTATCCTTTCCCAGCTTCTCCGCGGCTTGGCCGAAGGCTGTAAGGACAAGGAAGAATTGGATATTAAGGGTCTCGGGTTGGCGATTCGCGCCGCCGCAGATGCTGCGTACAAAGCAGTTATGAAGCCTACCGAGGGTACAATTTTGACAGTTGCACGTGAAATGGCTGAATTTGCCATGGATAATTATGACCGTTATGACAATCTTGACGATTATCTTGAAAACATCATTTCCTACGGCAAAAAATCATTGGCAAAGACACCGGAATTGTTGCCAGTGCTAAAAGAAGCCGGTGTGGTAGATGCCGGCGGACAGGGCTTGATTTTTATTATGGAGGGTGCCTATAAGGGAATGACCAATCAGGAGCTGAGTCAGGAGGTAAACCTGAATATCAGTGACCGCGAGCGCTTTGTGGACGATTCAAACATGCGGCCCGAGGATATTACCTTTGGCTACTGTACAGAATTTATCGTCAAGGACGCTGCCAAGGCGGATGATAATGAGCTGCGTGAATACCTGAATACGATTGGGGACTGTGTGCTTGTTATCAAAGATGACGACATCATTAAGGTGCATGTGCATACGGACCACCCCGGCAAGGCTTTTGAAAAGGGGCTGACCTATGGCGCTTTGATCCGCATGAAGGTTGACAATATGCGTGAAATGCTGGGCGCACCTGAAGAGGAAGCTGAGGACAATGAACCGCCTAAGCCCTATGGCTTTGTGGCTGTATCTCCGGGGGCAGGTCTTACCAATTTATTTAAGGATCTTGGGATTACCCGAGTGATCTCTGGCGGACAGACCATGAATCCAAGCACCCAAGATTTTCTGGATGAAATTGAAAAGACCAATGCGGAAGAAATTTTCCTTTTCCCGAATAACAGTAATATTATCATGGCCGCCAATCAGGCACAGGCCATTTCAGAAAAGCATGTGCATGTTATTCCAACCAAGACAATTCCGCAGTGCGTCACAGCGATGCTGACCTTCCAGCCCGAGGTTGACTGGGAAGAAAATGAAAAAAACATGCTGGAAGTCATTCCAACTGTTAAAACGGGAGAGATTACCTTTGCAGTTCGTGACACCAAAATCAATGGCCTGAAGATTGCTAAAAATGATATTATTGGTATCTTTGGCGGCGAAATCGTTGTGAAGGGTGATGATGTAGCCGAGGTGACCAAGGAGCTTCTGGACAAAATGGTCGACGAGGACAGCGAGCTGGTTTCTGTTTACTACGGTTCGGATGTTGCAGAGGACGATGCGGAAGCACTTGTTGAAAATCTGGAAGAAAAATTTGAGGACTGCGATGTTGAAATCAACGAAGGCGGACAGCCATTGTATTATTACATTGTGTCAGTAGAATAAATCAGAGGGGATAAAATGAAATTGTCGGATTCAATTAGAAACATATCGGGTATCGGTCCCAAAAGAGCCGAGGCTTTTGGAGAACACGGTATTACAACAATTGAAGAGCTGCTTGATTTTTATCCCCGAAAATATCTTAATCGAAAAATAATGGGATCGCTTCAAACAGAAACGGAGGAGGCTGTAACCGTAAAGGCCGTTGCAGCAAAAAGAGGAGCACTGCGGCGTATCCGCAGAAATATGTCTCTTTTTGTGCTGCCGGTTGTGGAAACACTTGAAAATGGTGAATCGGTAAAGGGTGAGATCGTTTGGTTTAACCAGCCTTATCTCAGGGATGTTTTTTCCGAAAATGAAACCTATTATTTTTTCGGGAGGGTTGTCATAAAGAATAATCGGCGTCAAATGTATAATCCCCAGTTTGCTCATGAGAGCAAGCTAGAGGATTTCTTTATTCTTACCCCTGTTTACCCCAAGATTGAGGGGATTCCGAGGGAATCGCTAAAAAAATACATGGCCTCTGTTTTCAGGCAGCACCTGCTCATAAGGGATGATTTGCCAGCATGCTACCGGGAAAGGTATCATCTGTTGCCAAAGGAGGCAGCCCTTGAAAAAATACATTTTCCGGATACGCCCCAGGATGTAGTTGAGGGAAAAGGGCGGATAAAATTCGAGGAAGCGTTGAAGATTAATATCGGTATTATGAACAGCCGGGCTTTAAACGGTGTGTCAAAGATCAGTCTCGACAATTTTGAGGCACTCAGGCGTTTCACAAAAGGCCTGCCCTTTGAACTGACAGCCAGCCAGCTAAGTGTGCTTGATGACATCGCAGGCGATATGAAAAAGGGAATCGTTATGAACCGTCTGGTTCAGGGGGATGTGGGCTCCGGTAAGACGATTATCGCGGTTGCGTGCGCTTATCTCATGGCGCTCAATGGTTACCAGACCGCTTATATGGCGCCGACAGAAATATTGGCTGGCCAGCACGCCGCAAATTTTAGGCAGTATCTTGAACCTTATGGCATATGTGTTGAACTGCTGACAGGCTCACAGAAAACCAAAGAGCGAAACGCGGTGACGAAGACCATTGCCAGCGGCGAGGCGCAGGTGATCATCGGGACACATGCGCTTATACAGGACAGCGTGGACTATTATAATCTAGGCCTGGTGATCACCGATGAGCAGCACCGCTTTGGGGTTAAGCAGCGCGGAAAGCTCGGTTTGAAGGGAGAAATGCCCCACACACTGGTTATGAGCGCTACCCCAATTCCCAGAACGCTGGCTTTGATCCTTTATGGAGATTTGGATGTTTCCTATATTGACGAGTTGCCAAAGGGACGGAAAAAAATCAAGACTTACTTTTACAATGAGAAATCGTATCCGAAGATTTTGAGTTTTATGGCGAACGAAATGGACAAGGGACGGCAGGCTTTTGTTATCTGTCCGTTTATTGAAGAGTCAGAGGAAATGAGCGAGGTTAAAGATATTCAAAGCGTATTTGCGGAGGTAAAGCAGTTTTACGGAAGCCGATACCGCATTGCCTGCCTTTACAGCCGGATGTCTGGTGAAGACAAAAAGCAGATTATTGATGCTTTTAACCGCTGTGAGATTGATCTGCTGGTAGCGACCGGTATTATTGAAGTTGGGATTGATGTACCCAATGTTTCAGTGATTACGATTCTCAGTGCAGACCGTTTTGGCCTGTCTCAGCTTCATCAGCTTCGGGGGCGTGTGGGACGCGGTATGCATCAGTCCTATTGCTTTTTAGTTTCTAATTCCAGAAATGACCAGACCATTGAACGTATGCGCGTGATCGTCAACAATCACAGCGGTAAAAAAATTGCTGATGAAGATTACCGCCTGCGCGGGCCAGGTGATTATTTTGGGATGAAGCAGCACGGGTTTCCTGAGTTCAAAGCCTTGAACCCCTACGAGGATTTTGATCTCATTAGCGAAACAAAAAAGGTGGCGAAGGAGATCTATCATTCAGGCGATAAAGAAACAATGGCCTATCGGGCTCGGATTATTGAAACATTCTACAAAAATTTATCGGAAATTTCTATGAATTAGAGGGAGAATGAAATGCGTGTAATAGCAGGAGAAAAAAGAGGAACAAAGCTTGTATCCATCGATGGCGACTTTATAAGACCGACAACAGATAAGGTTAAAGGGGCTGTCTTTAACAGTGTTCAGGTCGAGTTGAGGGAAGCCCAGGTTTTTGTTGATCTTTTTGGCGGGAGCGGCGCTATGGGGATAGAAGCTCTCAGTCGTGGGATTCCGCAGGCCTATTTTTTTGATATTTCCAGAAACAGCATCGGTATTATTAAGAAAAATTTAAAATTGACTGGTTTCGAAAGCAAAGCAATTGTAAAAAATTGTTCAGCAGAAGAAGGAATTGGTTTTTTATGCAAAAATTCAGTAAAATGTGATATGATATACATGGATCCACCGTATAAGGATGGGATTAGTATGATTTCGATCGTGGAAAAAATCTGTGAGAAAAAAATCTTGAATTCTGATGGAATTATAATGATGGAACACGAAAAATCTGTTATAATGCCAATAGCGATTAAATCATTTGCAAAATATAAAGAAAAAAAGTATGGAACGACATTAGTCAGTTTTTATAGTTGGGAGAATTTTGATCAATGAGAAGTGCTGTGTATCCCGGAAGCTTTGACCCGGTTACCTTTGGTCATTTGGACATTATAGAAAGAGCCTCAAAGCATTTTGACAGGGTCATTGTGTGCGTGATGGTAAATTATAAAAAGAATTACCTGTTTTCCAGTGAAGAAAGGTGCGCGATGATCCGAGAGAGTGTGGCGCATTTGGAAAATGTAGAGGTTGATGTCTCGTCCTCGCTGCTTGTGGATTATGCAAAATTAAAAGGAGCCCAGGTGATCCTGAAAGGACTCCGGACAGTACAGGACTTTGAATTTGAACTGCAGATGGCTCTGACAAATAAAAAACTGGACAATGATGTTGAAACTTTTTTTATGGTGACAAACAATCAGTATTCCTATTTAAGCTCAAGCGTTGTGCGGGAGCTTATGGAATTCGATGGGGATGTGTCAGATTTCATACCTCCACATGTTGAAAAAGCGATACGGATAAAATATGGGAAGGATGCTAGAGAATGAAGGTTTTAGAACTGCTAACTGAATTGGAAGAACTTGTGGAAAAGGGAAATACCTTGCCATTTTCGTCAAAGGCTTTGGTCAGTCCTGAAGAAATAATGGAAATTATCGATGAAATACGGGAAGAGCTGCCGGCAGAGCTGGTACAAGCCCGGGAAATAGTAGAGCAAAAGAAAAAAATAATGGTTGAAGCAGAAGGAGATGCAGAGCGGATCAAGAATGAAGCCGAGAAAAAGCTGAAGGAAATGATCGATACCAATGAAATCACCAGAACTGCGACTGCTCAGGCGGAAACGATCATTAAAAATGCCCAGGCAAGCGCTAAGGAGCTGCGCATAGGGACACAGCATTATTCGGATAAAATACTCTATAATCTCCAGGTACAGCTAAAAGAACTGAACGATAAAATCGAAGCGAACCGGAAAGAAATTAAAGAAATTAAGTAATGGTTGAATAGGACTTTTTAAGTCCTATTTTTTGCAATAAGATAAATTTGTATACAAAATTTTAAAAAGGAATAAGTGGAAAAGTAAAGTGATTGAAATAGGAAAAATGCAGCATCTGACAATTGACCGTCAGACATCAGTAGGTTTATATTTAACAGCCGGCGATAGTGAAGATAAAAAAAAGGACAGTGTGTTGCTGCCACAGAAAGAAGTCCCCAAAAACTGTAAGGTTGGCGATGAAGTTGAGGTGTTTGTTTACCGGGATTCCCAGGACCGGCTCATTGCGACGACAAGAAAGCCCAAGATTATGCTGGGCGAGTTTGCGCCCTTAAGGGTAGTAGACATTACTAAGGTCGGCGCCTTTTTGGACTGGGGTCTGGAGAAAGACCTCTTGCTGCCCTACCATGAGCAGATTACAAAGGTACAGAAGGGACGCGAGTACCTTGTGAATCTTTACATTGATAAGAGCAACCGTCTCTGTGCCACCATGAAGGTTTATCCACTGCTTAAATCCCAATCACCCTATAAGGACGGCGACTGGGTCGAGGGTTACATATATCAGATTAATCCAGAGCT
The DNA here is from genome assembly GCF_900142645.1 of Eubacterium callanderi. Taxonomy (GTDB): domain Bacteria; phylum Bacillota; class Clostridia; order Eubacteriales; family Eubacteriaceae; genus Eubacterium; species Eubacterium callanderi. The sequence goes on along the minus strand of NZ_FRBP01000002.1, from coordinate 241,424 downwards.
CGGGGGATTTGTCGCCGTAGATAACGCTTATCACGGTATGATTCTGAAAAAGGAAATGACAACTGATTTTCACTGTGGCGATAAGATTAAAGCCAGGGTCACGGAGATTCGTAAGGATGGCAAGCTGGTTTTAAGCCCTAATAAAAAAGCTTATAAAGAAATACCAAAGGACGCGCTTTTAATTCTGGATAAGCTGAAGAAAAACGGTGGAATGTTGCCATATAATGATAAAACCAATCCTTCAATCATCAGTAAGGAGTTTAAAATGAGCAAGAGCTCCTTTAAACGCGCGTTGGGCAAGCTGATGAAGGAAAAGAAAATAAAACAAACAGCCAATGGCATCGAGCTGATTGGTAAATAAAGAGGTAAAAAATGTCTCAGGTAGCTTTAATTCAATGCGATTCCTATGACGCGGAAATGGTCTACAAAGCTTTAAAGCAGGGGGTTACAGCGCTTGGAGGAATCGAGCGTTTTTTCTGCCCGACGGAAAAAATTTTGTTGAAGCCTAATCTGCTTCGCGGGAAGAAAAAGGAAAGCGCTGTAACGACACATCCGGCAGTGTTTGAAGCGATGGTTCGTATTTTAAAAGAAGCGGCGTGTAAGAATCTGTGCTATGGTGATTCCCCGGGGATCGGAAACCCTGAAAAGGTCGCAGAGGAAGCGGGAATCAAGGAAGTGGCTGACCGACATGGTATCTCACTGTTGGAGTTCTCAAAGGGAAAAACGGTTGCCTATCCTGAAGGGGTGACAACTAAAAAATTTGAATTGGCTGAGGGTGTTTTGGAAAGCGATGCCATTATCAGCATCTGTAAGATGAAAACCCACGGGCTCACGCGGATCACCGGGGCGGTGAAAAACCAGCTGGGCTGTGTTTATGGATTTAATAAGGGAGCGTGCCACGCGCGCTACCCAGACAGTCTGCAATTTGGAAAAATGCTGGTCGATCTGAACCTGTGCATAAGACCACGTCTTTTTGTCATGGATGGGATCATCGCGATGGAGGGGAACGGTCCGGCGTCAGGCACACCTGTCGCCATGAACCTGCTCCTGATCTCAGATGATCCTGTCGCGCTGGACGCCACCTTTGCCCGTCTGGTGGATCTGGAGCCGTCTTATGTGCCAACCATTGCGTCTGGTGAAGAAATGGGACTTGGCACTGGTGATGCTAATAAAATTGAGATCCTTGGCGAAAAGCTGGAGGATCACGTCAACCGCAACTTTAATGTTGAACGGATTCCGGTTCGGTCCGAGGTAAACAGTACTATTGGCCAGTTGTCTAAAATCAGAGGACTGATTACCAGAAAGCCCGTTATCATTGAAGAGCGCTGTGTGCGCTGCGGTATCTGCGTAGCCTCCTGTCCTCTGGAAGATAAAGCGTTGACCTGGAAAGAGACACGCAATGGCCGTGTACCGCATTACAATTACCATAAATGTATTCGATGCTACTGTTGCCAGGAAATGTGTCCTAAAAAGGCCATTACAGTTAAAACACCGCTTTTAGGCAAATTACTGATATATCGTTAAATTTTTATCTTTTAAAATAGTCTTGACAGTTTATTTTAAAAATAATATCATAGACTGAATTACTAAATTATACTAAAGTAAAGGGAGTGATTCCACTGTTAGCAGCAAAATTGATTTTAAAGTGTTTGGAGAAAGAGAATGTGGAGGTCGTCTTCGGTTATCCGGGCGGTGCGCTGCTGCCCTTGTATGAAGCGTTTCGTGAATCCCCCATCCAGCATGTGCTGGTCCGGAATGAACAGGCTGGACCGCATTACGCCAGCGGTTATTCAAGAGAGTCCGGCAAGGTAGGCGTCTGCCTGGCAACTTCTGGCCCGGGAGCAACCAATATGGTCACTGGAATCGCTACCGCTTATTTGGATTCTATTCCACTTGTCGCCATTACAGGACAGGTTAACAGAGATCTCATTGGAACGGATGCTTTTCAGGAAGCGGATATTACTGGTGCCACCGAGCCATTTACCAAGCATTCTTATCTGGTTCAAGATGCGGCAGATATTCCGCGGATTATAAGAGAAGCATTTCACATTGCTTCCACAGGTCGCCCGGGTCCTGTTTTGATCGACATTCCAAGAGATGTGCAGAATACAAATCTTAAAAGTGTCAAATACTGTGAGAAGGTAGAGATACGGGGCTACAAGCCAACCTACGAGGGACATACAGGTCAGATACGGAGAGCGATCAGAAAGATGAAAGCTGCCAAGCGTCCGATTATTTATGCCGGCGGCGGAGTGGTTTTAAGCTATGCCGAAAAAGAACTTCTTACATTTTCAGAACAAAACGGTATCCCAGTTATCACGACACTGATGGGGGTTGGATGTTTTCCGGAAGACAATCCGCTGTACTGCGGTATTGCCGGCAGCCATGGCTTCGAGTATTCGAATAAAATTTTAGAGGCAGCGGATCTTTGCATCTGTGTAGGCGCCCGGATGTCTGACAGAGGAACCAACAACCTGATGGATATGATCAATGATATGGAACTCATCCATATTGACATTGACCCTGCAGAAATTGGGAAAAACATTGACGATACCAATGTGCCCATCGTAGGCGATGCACGTACGGTTTTACTTGACCTGATCCAGAAGGATTTAAAAAAGGATACAAGAGACTGGCTGAAAACCATTGAGATCATCAAGGAAAACCACCCTCTTCTGTACGACACTCATCTGGATTTAGGACTGGTGAATCCCAAGCTTTTGTTTGAGAAGTTAGGGGAGATCGCTTCGGATAACGCAACTGTCGTTGCGGATGTCGGGTTGAATCAGATTTGGTCTGCGCTTTATTTTAAGGTTTGTAAAGATCGGCATTACTTTACTTCAGGCGGCTTGGGAACGATGGGCTATAGTATCCCGGCAGCCGGTGGCGTTGCTTTTGCGACACGGGAAAATACGAAGCAGATTTTCGCGATTTGCGGCGACGGTAGCTTCCAGATGTCCATGGGCGAGCTGGGGGTTATTGCAGAGCACAACCTGAATATCAACATTATTATGATCAACAATCATAAGCTTGGAATGGTCCGTCAGCTTCAGCATGATATTTATGGCAAGAACCATTACAGCGGCACAGACATTAATTTCAGCATTGATTTTATGAAGCTGGCTGAGGCATATGGCATTAAAGGGTATCGGGCGAGCGCAAATGCAGAAGCCGAAGCGGCCCTGAACGATGCCATCGCTCATAACGGGCCGACTCTGATTGAATGTCAGGTTCATGAAGACTTTATAAAAATTTAGGAGAGAAGCCATGGAAAACTATTGTTTATCCCTCTTGGTTGAAAATAACTTTGGGGTTTTGAGCCGTATTGCAGGGCTTTTTGCAAGGCGCGGCTATAATATTGACAGCCTGACTGTCGGCACAACAGAGGATGCCAAAGTCTCACGTATCACCATTACAGTTACAGGTGATGAACATATCCTCGCCCAAATAAAAAAACAGCTGAATAAGCTTATCGATGTCATCAAGGTCATTGAGCTAAAGCCTGAGGATTCCATTCGCAGGGAGCTCGTGTTTATTAAAGTCAAAGCCAATGATGAAACCCGCTCCAACATTGTAGAAATCTCCAACTTATTCAGAGCCAATGTTGTAGATGTGGCGCGCGAAAGCCTGGTGTTGGAGATTACCGGTACCCGGGATAAGGTCGACGCATTTTTTAATATGATTGAGCCCTATGGAATTTTGGAATTTGTGCGCTCTGGAGATACTGGCCTTCAGAGAGGGCATCGGATGATTTAGGTGCTGCGGGGAATGAATTCAAAAAATAGAGGAGCATGCTTCATTTTACTGGCCGTCACGCTAATGAGCACAGGCGGCCTTTTGATTAAAAGCATTGAAGCGAGTGCGATCAGCATTGCTTTTGCGAGAAGTTTAATTGCAGGCTGCGTTTTTCTACCGTTTATAAAATGGAAAAAAATTAAGTTCAGCAAAAATTATATCGGGCTTATTATTTCTTATACTTATTTAACCATCAGTTTTGTCATTGCCACTAAGCTGACAACTGCCGCCAACGCGATTATACTGCAGTGCACGGCCCCCTTGTGGCTCTATATGGCTTATCTTATCGGAGGTAAAAAAAAGCTGGTTGCACGGGAGTTTATTCCAAGGGTTACGATCTTGGCTGGAATTATCATTATTTTTTGTGACCCGCTGAACGCCTCTGGGAATGTGGCCGCTATTGCCGGAAATCTTTTAGCTTTATCGGCAGGTATTGCCTATGCACTTGAACAGTATTTTATGGAGAAAAAGTATCCGATGGATGACATCACTATTATCGGATTTATCAATTTTATCATGGCTGGGGTAATGCTTTTGTTTATGCACAGCCAGATAGCTTTTTCGGGCATCCCCGCGGTAAACTGGCTGTACCTTATATTGCTCGGTGTATTCCAAATTGGTATCTCTTACCTGTTTTTCCTAAAAGGGGTCCGTCTGGTATCGGCTTTTGAAGCGTCGATTCTCTCGTTACTGGAGCCAATACTTAACCCTGTTTTTGTCTTTTTCTTTGTTGGAGAGGTTCCGAGTTTTTATACAATGTGCGGGTTTGCAGCTATTTTATGTGGGATTATACTGACGCTTATTCCAAATAAAAAAGCAGTTTCGGCAACACAGCTGGGAGAAAACATTGAGATGAAAAGTGAAAGAAAAAATTATTAGAATAAAGGTGAAAAAATTCGCAAGAAAAGCTTGCAAATTTTAAAAATAGTAGTATAATAAAAACAATAAGGATTTATATTATAGAATAAGAAAATATTACTGCAAAACGTTCCCGTTTTAGTCTTAAAACGGGAAAATTTCTTTTGAAAAATTGGATACATTGTGCAAGTGGAAGAAAATGAGGAATCCTGTTAAATCAGGAAGAAGAAAGTAAGGAGTAATTATGAATCACGAACACCATCATGATCATCACTGTGGCTGCGGCTGTCAGGATGAACCCAAATTTCCAGAATTAGATGCAGTTCTGGACGCATACGCCGATGTAGCAGGAAGCCTGATTACCATCCTGCAGAAGGCTCAGGAAACCTACGGCTATCTGTCTCCGGATTTAATGTTGTATATTTCTCGTGAAACAGATATTCCCGTAGCGAAAATATACGGTGTCGCAACTTTTTATGCCCAATTCCGTATGAATCCTGTCGGTAAACATTTGATCATGCTCTGCCAGGGAACAGCATGCCATGTTAATGGGTCTTCGATGATTGAGGAAGCTGTTGTAGAGCATCTTGGTATCAAGGAGGGGGAAACCACTGAGGATGGCCTTTTCACTTTAGAGAATGTCGCATGCCTGGGCTGCTGCTCTTTATCGCCGGTTATGATGATCGACGGAGAAACCTACGGGCAGCTCACAAAGGATAAGGTGGTTAACATTTTAACAGAACTGAAGGAACAGGAGGCGTAGGCGATGGAAAAATATAAAGTAATCATTGGACAGGGAAGCTGTGGTATCGCTGCTGGCGCCGCAAAGGTAGAAGAATCTTTTAAAGACCAGATTACCGCAAAGAATCTGAGCATCGATCTTGAAAAAACCGGCTGTATTGGTACCTGTTATCTGGAACCCATTGTGGATGTGGTTGATCCTTCCGGCAATAAGATTACCTATGTCAATGTAGATACCTCTGATGTCGAACGCATTGTAGATGAACATATCCTTGGGCAGAAAAATATTACAGATCTGGAAATGGCCGCGAAGGACAAGGAAATGATCGCTAAACAAAAGCGCGTGGTGCTCCAGAATTGTGGTATTATCGATCCAGAACGCATTGAGGATTATCTGGCCGTAGACGGTTATAAAGCCGCTGAAAAAGCGATTAAGGAAATGTCCCCGGAGGACATAATCAACACCGTTAAGGTAGCTGGTCTGGCTGGCCGAGGCGGAGCAGGTTTCCCTACATGGTTTAAATGGAACGAAGCTCATAAGGCAAAAGGGGATGTTAAGTATTTAGTCTGTAACGCCGATGAAGGGGATCCTGGCGCTTTCATGGACAGGTCTGTCCTCGAAAGTGATCCCCACGCCCTCATTGAAGGCATGATCATTGCCGCTAAGGCCATAGGCGCCGCACAGGGTGTTGTCTATGTCCGTGCCGAGTATCCACTGGCCATCAAGCGTCTTGAAAATGCCATCGGACAGGCTCGGGAAAAAGGGTATTTGGGCGAAAATATTTTTGGCTCAGCCTTCAGCTTTGATCTGAGAATCAAAGCAGGTGCCGGCGCTTTTGTCTGCGGTGAAGAAACTGCCTTAATCGCATCACTTGAAGGCGAGCGCGGAATGCCCCGTCTCAAGCCGCCGTTTCCGGCACAGAAGGGCTACTGGGCAAAACCAACCAATATTAATAATGTTGAAACCTATGCGAACGTGCCATGGATATTCAGAAATTCAGGCGAGACCTATGGACAGCTCGGAAATGAAAATTCCAAGGGCACCAAAGTGTTTGCATTAACCGGTAAAATCAAAAAAGGTGGTCTGGTTGAAATTCCAATGGGACTAACCCTCCGCGATGTCATTTATGATATTGGCGGCGGTATCAAAAACGACAAGGCCTTCAAGGCTGTTCAGATGGGTGGGCCATCTGGTGGATGTGTTCCGGCTGAGCTGGTGGACACGGTTATCGACTACCCTTCCATTACCAAAACCGGTGCGATCATGGGCTCCGGCGGGATGGTTGTTATGGATGAAACTACATGTATGGTTGATATGGCTCGGTTTTTCCTGGATTTTACCCGGAAAGAATCATGCGGTAAATGCAACTACTGCCGTATTGGGACCATGCGTATGCTGGAAATTCTGACACGCATCACAGAAGGCGAAGGACGTGACGGTGACATCGAGCTTCTCGAAGAGCTCTGTCTCAAGGTTAAAGAGGGCTCTATGTGCGGACTTGGTCAGACCGCACCGAATCCAGTTCTTACCACATTGCGTTATTTCAGAAATGAGTATGAAGATCATATTTACAAACATAAATGTACAGCTCACAGCTGTAAGGCCCTGATTACCTACAGCATTGATGAAGAAAAATGCGTTGGCTGTACCCGTTGCGCTAAAAACTGCCCTGTTGAGGCTATATCGGGCGCACCTAAGAAAGTTCATGTTATCGATCAGGAAAAATGTATCAAGTGCGGCAAATGTGCCAGCGTTTGTAAGTTCGATGCGGTAACCGTGGATTAGGAGGAGTGAGGGACATGAAGAAATTAAGAATTAATATTAATGGAAAAGAAGTAACGGGTTTTGCAGAACAGACCATTTTAGACGTTGCCCGTGAAAACGGCATTGACATCCCGACTCTTTGCTATGACGAACGCACCGAGGTTTATGGCTCCTGTGGACTCTGCATGGTAGAGGTTGAGGGCAATCCAAAGCTATTGAAGGCCTGCGCAACGCCCATCGCGGAGGGTATGGTCATCACAACCAATTCCGACAGAGTACTGGAATCCAGAAAAACAAATCTGGAACTCCTGTTATCCAAGCATATCGGCGATTGTGTGGCGCCCTGCCAGCTGGAATGTCCGGGACAGACAGACTGCCAGGGTTACGTTGGGCTTATCGCCAATGGGGAATATGAGGAAGCTATCAAGCTGATCAAGGATCGCCTGCCTTTACCGGCATCCATCGGACGCGTCTGTCCGCATCCCTGCGAAAAGGCCTGCCGCCGGGGTTTAGTAGACGAGCCTGTTTCGATTTTATGGCTCAAGCGCTTTGCGGCGGATCTGGATATCGACAAGGGAATGTTTATGCCTGAAATCGCGCCAGATACCCACAAAAGTATTGGTGTTATCGGTGGCGGCCCTGGCGGCCTGACCGCAGCTTACTTTCTGAGAAAAGCAGGTCATGCGGTCACCATTTATGAAGCCATGCCCAAAGCCGGTGGAATGCTGCGCTATGGGATTCCTGAATACCGCCTGCCTAAAACAGTTCTGGATGAGGAAATCAAGCTGATTGAGGATATGGGCGTCACCATTAAGACAAGGGTGCGTATCGGCGCAGATATGCCCTTTGAGAGTCTGAGAAAACAGCATGACGCCATGTATGTTGCTATTGGCGCCTGGACCAGCAGCGGGCTGCGCTGTGAAGGCGTTGACGCTGATGGTGTCATTGGCGGGATTGAACTGCTCAGGCAGATTGTCAATAATGAACCGGCAAACTTGGGTGACAAAGTCGCCATTGTTGGCGGCGGGAATACTGCTATGGATGCCTGCAGAAGCGCAGTGCGCTTAGGTGCAAAGGAAGTTTACAATGTGTATCGCCGTACGGTAGCGGAAATGCCTGCTGAACAGGAAGAGATCAAGGAAGCGCAGGAAGAGGGCGTTATCTTTAAAAACCTGTGCAATCCGATTGAAATTATCAAAGATAAAGATGGTCATGTCAAGCAGATGCTGCTTCAGAAAATGGAGCTGGGTGAACCGGATGCCAGCGGCCGCCGCCGTCCTGTTCCAATTGAAGGTGAAACTGAACTTATTGATGTGGATACTGTTATTCTGGCCATTGGCCAGGGGATTGACCCGGAAGGTATGGACGGAATTGAACTGACAAAGTTTAATACAGTTGTCGCAGATGAAGAAACCTTTACAACGAACCTTGAAGGTGTCTTTGCAGGTGGTGACTGTGCAAATGACGGAGCTTCTATTGCGATCCGTGCCATTGGAGAAGCTAAAAAGGCGGTCGGTTTTATTAACCAATATCTGCAGGGACGTGAAATCCATTATCGCAAACCTTATTATGTCACCAGAGATGATATCGACGCAGATTATCTGGAAGGCAAAAAGAAATATAAACGGCCTCCGATGGCGCATCTGTCACCAGAGGAACGTAAGAATACCTTTGAAGAAATCGTTAAGGGTTATACGCCTGAGCAGGCCAGAGAAGAAGCGTCACGCTGTCTGGAATGCGGCTGTCACGATTACTTTGAATGTAAGCTGGTGGATTATGCCAATCAGTATGATGTGGCTCCAGAACGCTTTAGCGGTGAAAATGAAGAGCTGATTTTTGAAGACGACCACCCGTTTATTGTACGTAACCCCAATAAGTGTATTCTCTGTGGGCGCTGTGTACGCGCCTGTGATGAGGTAGTTGGTGTGACAGCTCTTGGCCTGATGAATCGTGGTTTTGATACTGTCGTAGTACCGGCCCTTGGCGGAAAACTGGCTGATTCCGGCTGTATTTCCTGTGGGACCTGTATCTCTGTATGTCCTACCGGAGCACTGGGAGAGCGGGCGAGAGGCTTCAAAAACGTACCGACCGATACGAAAAAGACACTGACAACCTGTGGATACTGCGGCGCCGGCTGCCAGATGGTAGTTGAAACCATGGGCAACACCATCGTGAAAGCAGTGCCAACAAATATTAGCGCTGCGCATAATGAAGGCGTGATGTGTGGACGCGGACGTTTTGGAACGAACCAGGTTCAGCTGGGTGGCCGCCTGACCAAACCGTTAATCCGAAATGCGAAGGGACAGCTGGAGGAAACAGACTGGTATGACGCTTTTGTCGCGATTGCCAAAAAAGCACAGACCATTTCTGCAAGAAATGGAGCGGAAGCTTTAAAAGTTGCTGTTTCACCCAAATATACTACTGAAGAGATTGCCATGGTTAAAAAGCTGGCAGACAGTTTGAGAGCAGAAACCTTCTCCTTCAGCAACACTGTCCACGGCGAAGATGCCGTGCTGCCATGCAGCGGTGAAGTCCACAGTATGGATGAAGTCCTTTCAGCAGACGCTATACTGGTGCTGGGATGTCTGCGTATAAACAATCCTGTACTGCGCTATAAGCTCAGCCAGACATCTAAACGCGGTGCTTCAATCTTCTTCATCAATGCTGTTGAAGATGGGATGAACCGCATTGGGGATGAATTCACCACCGAATGTGACGACCTGGATTTCCTGGGTGAAATTACAAAATATGTTCTTGAGAATCGTAAAGCAGTGGACATACCTGATGGTTTAGAAGCCTTAAGGGATTCTCTGGCAGCGCTTGAGATCAGCGAAGAATCTGAAATGATCGGGAATGCACTGGTGAACGCAAAACACCCGATGGTGGTTCTTGGCGGCAAATATATCACGGAAGAAGCTTCTGCTCTGGCAGCAGATATTGCGGTTCTCTTAGGAAAGAGTGATGGACCGAGACGCGGCGTTTTCAGAGTTGAACAGAAAAATAACAGCAAAGCACTTGGCCTGCTGGGCGTTACTCAGACACCTGAAGTACTGGACAATGCAAAAGGGATTATGATTTTTGGCGAAGACCCCAACGCAGATTTATCCGGCTATGATTTCATCATGGTTCAGGATACACATCTGACTTTGGCTGCCCAGAAGGCAGACATTGTTCTTCCGGCACTGGCGTTCCCAGAAGTTGCAGGAACCTTTATCAATACCGAAGGCAGAATGCAGCGTGTCACACCAGTTGTCCCCCGCGCACTGCCCTATACCAACATTGGTATGGTGGTGGAAATTGGAAAAATTCTGGGTGAAGAGCTTGGTTCTACCTGTACTGGCCTGATTCGCAGAGAACTGCAGACAGCGATACCTGAGCTGTTAGATGTTGAGATTGGCGGCCAGATACGAGGCGGCAGATGTGAAGGCTCAGCCCGTCTGGTACCGATGAAAAGGGACGGTTTCCTATTTGAGGAAATACCATATACGGACTTCCTGATGAATGAAATCACTGGTGAAATTAAAAAGGTAACACGCAAATAAAAAAGAAGAGCTTCCTGTTTCAGGAAGCTCTTCGTATTTTTTGAGGCCGTTTCTGGGCTCTGCGTCTGTGTTTTGGGTCAAGATCCTTTGCAAAGATCAGGCGAAGTGCCATAAGGATCATTATCAGCGTTAAAGGAGCATACAAAAGCTTTTCAATGGGATTGTCAGACATGAAGTTGCCGATGATATTCAGCAGATAATAGAGGCTCATAATCCAGAGAATGCTGTCCGCACTTTTTCGTAAGCTTTTCATAGGAAGATAGTTTAGCTTGAGCAATATGCCAAAGATAAACATCAGAATGAAAAAAATGGCAATCCATTCAGAAATTACGACTGACGCCTTATCAGTGATGGTGGTGTCCCAGATAATGTCGGGTGATACCACTCCAAATAATACCAGAATGTGAATGATCAGTAAAACCAAAAGGGCAATCAGCAAAACATTTCCAATTCCCCGCGAGTTAATCTTAAGTTTCATCAGATACCCCTTTATTATTTGAGAATTTGTGGTTACTCTCTAGTTTAATATAAATAGAGACGAAAAGCAAAAGCTTTTTGAATTTGTGAAAAAGTCTTTTACTTGATATTATTCCCAATAGAAGATATAATACGCTAAGGAAAGTGAGGAATTAATGAAAAAGAAAAAATATCTGGCATTTTTTTTAGTTGCAGTATCACTTATGCTTCTCTTTACGGCTTGCAACAAGGGAAAATATGGCGAGGATACGAAGACGAAATCTGAAGAAATCACCCGTTCGTTGGTGCAGGTCCTGGCTGAAGGAGATTATGCAAAAGCGGCTGACGATTTCCCATATACCACCAGAGCGAAAGAAGAAATGGATGCCCAGAACCTCAAAATACTCTGGGAGGGACTGTCTGAAGGAAAAGGCGAGTTCAGAGAAATAGCTGGCCTTGAGGACGATAGCTGGGATAAGGAGCTGAAGATTACAGTGGTGTGTTCCTTTGAAAAAGGAACAGCAGAGCTTGTGGTAGCGTTTGATCGGACGGTAAAGATAAAATCAATTTATACTGGTTAAGAGTGAAAAAAACGGATATATTGGTTCGAGATATGATTAATTTCCAAACGCAGGGGTATACCTCTTACTAAGATATTCGATGATTTATGAACCGTTAAGGAGAACGATGATGAGAAAAAATGAAGATAACAAAAATATTGCTGTTATTTATTGGAGCAATAGTGAAAATACAGAGATCATGGCCGAAAAAATTTCCAATGGGATCGATGAGACTGGCCAGAAAGCAGATCTTTATAATGTAAGCCAGTTTCCGATTGAGCGGATTGAGGATTATGATAAAGTCGCCCTTGGATGCCCTTCCATGGATGGAGAAGCTCTTGAAAAGAATACCTTTGAACCTTTTTTTGAGGAAATTGAGTCCAAGCTCAAGGGAAAAAAGGTAGCGCTTTTTGGCTCCTATGGATGGGGCAACGGTGAATGGATGCGGGACTGGGAAGACCGGATCGGGCATACCGGAGCACGTCTGTTTGATGAAGGGCTGATGATCAAGGAATTCCCGGATGATGCCGGCCGTCATGCCTGTGTTGAGTTTGGAAAGGCCTTTGCAAGCTTTTAATAAAAAAAAGACAGGAAAATCATTTCCTGTCTTTTTTTATTTCCGTTTCCTGAGCCGGATGGCACTGGCTGGAATGAGAACATCCGCTACAGCCGCAACCACAACCTGTCTGGCCGTTTCGAGCTTTTTTTACCTGGTTATAGATAATCAGCACCATTGGAATAAAAACAATGGCGGCAATAATAAAGGTTGCCAAATTCATATTGTCACTTCCTTATCAATTGGATTCGCAAAAGTAAGTTTAGTTTAACTTATAATTATAGTTTAAACGCTCTAACATATTTTGTCAAGGGGCAAAAAGGAATTTAAGCTAAGGTTGATTTTGACAAGCTGGGAACAGTAAGCTATAATAAACGCAGACTCAACGAATTATTTGCGGATGTCTGGAACTAAAGAGGATATTATGGATAAACTTGAGTCTTCAGGAAATCTGGTGAAGTGGCTGTCGGTAACAAATCGTTTTACAGGAATGGCTCTGGATAAGGAATCGTCTGAGAGAATCCTCAACTTAGGCCAGCATTTTTTGTGATAAAAATCTGCGGGGAGCCTGGAATCACTCAGGATATGCTGCAGTCTTTGATTTATATTACCAGAGGTATCGCTCAGCGGGCAAAAAAAGATTTGTAACCAAGGAGACAAACAGCTGAGAAAAACGAACCATCTGTCTGTATCCCACAGATAAGGCAAAGGCCTGTTATCAGAAAATAAAAACAATACAAAAAACTGATTGAAGATTTTGACAGAAAACTTTACAGATGAAGAGAGTGCGCTTTTATGTACACTGGTGGAGTGAACTGCCAAAAATGCTCTGAATTTTTTTAACGATGAGCAAGCATAGACGAGAGGTAATAGAATGGAAGAAATAAAACGCATTACAATCTATCTTGGACTGGAAGAGTACCCTCTGGAGTTCATCACACTGGCACCCATGTCGCCAGATGAAGCAGATCTTATCACGGAAATGGGCGAAGGCTTTTTTAAAGACATCAACCCTGAAATAATGGATGAATATGTGATGGAGGACAAGCTGAACCGCTTTTATGACGAGGTACGGCTGAGGACAGAGGTAGAGCTCTTCTGCCCTTTGTTTGAGAAAGAGACCATTGCAAATATCGAGCGATTGATCGAGACATATGAGGATTAAAAAAAGACGGACGTGTCCGTCTTTTTTTATTGTAGATCACTGTAAAACTGATAGTTGCCTTTTCCGGAATGTTTGGTTCGGTAAAGGGCTTCATCAGCGTGTTGCATAACTTCTGTGTAGGAAGTGCCGTCACTGGGATACCAGGCGATGCCAATGCTTAGTGAAATGGGGATATTAGGACCGGCAGCAGTAATGTTGCAGAGCATTTCAGCCTTTTGTCTTACAATATCTGCACTCGGCAGGTCCTTGATCCAGACAACAAATTCATCGCCGCCAAAGCGGGCGATAATGTCTGTTTCCCGGAAGCAGTGAAGAAGTATCTGGGCCACAGAAAAAAGAACGTCGTCGCCGGTCTGATGCCCGTAAGTGTCATTGATGTGCTTAAAATCATCAATGTCAAGGAAAAAACAGGCATGACGCTGCTTTTGCCCCTCTTTTTTCAAATGGCGTTCAATGATGGTATGTGCAATGTCTTTATTGTAAAGACGTGTGAGTGGATCGCGCTGGTTGGCTTCCATCTGTTTTCCGAAGCGTTTGATAATGGCGATGACGATGGCCAGGATAACGCCGTAAAGCAGAATGTTGAAAATCATCAGAACAAAAGCTCCGGCGTTGATGGCGGTAGTCTGCTTGTCAATGGTCTCAGCCATCACCAGTGAGATCATAGTCCAGTCGTTAATGCCGACGGGCTCAAAATAGACGTAGCGCTCATTATTATTGCGAAAATAGGTGAACAGGCCGGATTCTTCGTTTTTTACACGGGATTTGAAGCTTTCGAGAGTATTTTCTCCTCTGAATTCCATCTGTTGTTCAAGAGCGTCGTAAAACGTATCGAAAGCCTCCATACCGACATAGCTCGAGACCATTTTTCCGTTTTTCTGCATGATCATGGTTGCGCCAGCGCCCTTGAACTGTGAACTGCTGAGCAGGTCGGTGAAGGACTGGACATCGTATTGGGAACAGGCAGCGCCAGTGATGACACCGTTACGCTCAATGGGAATGGCGAGGACAATGATATCCCGCCCTGTATTGGCGTCAGTGATAACATTTGAGACTACGCGTTCGCCTTTAATGGCACGCTGAAAATAATCCTGGCCCGATACATTTTGTTTCGAGCCGCTGCCGGTATAAATGAAGCCGTCAAGGCCGGCAACTCCGATTTGAGAATAAGTGTTTCCCAGATTTTTCTGCTGGAGAAGTTCAAATATTTCATGGTCATTAATGCCGGTGTTGACGCTACAGAAAATAGCAATGGTGTCAAGCTCACTGAAGTAGTTGTCGATCAGGCTGTTGGTCAGTATGATGCTCTGGTCAGTGGATTTTTTCATGTCAGCTTTTGATTTTTCTGCCAGGATATTTCGAGTATTGTTTTGATACAGAACAAAGCTGACAACAGACAATAAAACGAGTACAACCACAATGGCAATCAATATTATATTGGAAGACGTCCTTTTCCTAAGCATAATCCAATCCCCCCTCATCCCTTAACCACAAAGGCTACCAGCAAAAATTGAAATGGTAAACAATGGCTTACCATCTGGTCATACCGTTCTTTTAGTGTTATTATTAGGTATTATAAGATAAAAAATGCAAAAAAGAAATACTGAATTGAAAGGTTTGCTAAAAATGGTTAAATTAATTTCGGCAGATATGGACGGTACGCTTTTAGACAGTAATAAAGAGCTTTCACCAGAGCTTTTCCCATTGATTGAGTCGCTCGCAGAACAGGGTGTCCGCTTCGCAGCAGCCAGCGGCAGACAATATTATAATCTGGAACATATTTTTGAGCCGGTAAAGGATAAGATGATTTTCATCGCTGAAAATGGTTCGGTGGTTTTTGAGAATGATGTGAACAGCTTTGCCAATGTGATTGACAGGGAGACTGTTCAAGAAATTGTAAAAGAGATCCGAAAGATAACCGGAGCCAGCCCTGTCATCTGTGGACTGAAGGGAGCTTACGCTGAAAGCGATGAGCCGGAGCTTTTGGAAAACATTAAGATGTATTACCGCCGATATGAGATAATGGACGATATTCTGGCAGCTGAAGATGATATCTGTAAAATTGCCGTCTACGACTATGTGAATGCTGAAATAAACAGCCATGTTCCGCTTTTGGAGGCCTTTGGAGAACAGATGGAGATCGCTGTTTCGGGTGAACATTGGGTGGATCTTTCAAACCCGGGCTGTAATAAAGGAACAGCCATCAGCAAAATTCAGGAAAAATACGGGATCAGTTATGAGGAGACCATGCTTTTTGGTGATTACCTTAATGATTATGAGATGATGAAAACCGGAAAATACAGCTATGCTATGGAAAATTCTCATCCACAGCTTAAGGAAATCTGCAATTATACGGCAAAATCCAATGATGAAAACGGTGTGGTGGAAGCAATAAGGGCATATTTCAAGTAAAGACAGCCTGTGGCAGACGTTTTGAAAAAAGACGTACTGCCCTTTTTTATTGCAGTAAACAGGAGAAATTGGAAGAAAAATAATATAAAATGATTGCTTAAAAAGGAATAAAGACGTATAATAATGCATAAGGAAAACTAAATAAACAAATGCGGCATCCGGAAAGTGTTGGGAGCACTGTCCGGCTTGCGCAGGGTGACACTACCACCATACACAACGTCCCGTGGGGGCCGTACCGCATACTGATTATTATAGGCTATTTTTCTTCCAAAAACAAGAGAAGACCTATATTTTTTGGTAGGCTTATTTGTGTAAGCATTTTTTCGCTTTAATGACTTTTAGCTGTGTATGGGTGTCGTGTCCCTGCACGGCTTTTTTTATGATGTTTCCTGTGTTTTGGCCACCTGGTCAGCTGTTGGCTCGGCCGGGTGGTATTTTTAGAAAGACTCTTCAGAGCGGAGAGCAGGTAAAGGGGTGGACAGTATGCGTCAGAGTATATTAATAGTTGATGATATGGAACAAAACCGGAAGATTTTGGGGATGATGTTTCAGGACACCTTCGAGATTTTAGAGGCTGAAAACGGATATGAGGCCATGTGCTGTATACGTGAAAACCAGGATGTGCTGGCGGCGGTGCTGTTGGATGTGGTGATGCCAGTGATGGACGGCTTGGAGGTTCTTGAGCATATGCAGGATGAGGCGCTGACAGAAGCACTGCCCGTGGTGCTAATCGCTGCAGAGGAGCCTGGAATAGCAGCGCGCAGGGGCTATGCGCTTGGTGCATTGGATATTTTGACAAGGCCCTTTGATCCTGTTGTGATAAAGAGACGAGTAGAGAATATTATTGAGCTGGGAATCCATAAAAGGGAATTTAAAAAGCTGAAAAATGAGGCAGAGAATGACGCTCTGACGGGAATCTTTAACCGAAAGGCCATGGAAGATAGGATCGGAGGGATATTGAACAATCCCGAGACCCAGTGCGGGGCCCTGTGCTTCATCGACGTTGATAACTTTAAGACCATCAATGACAGCTTCGGACATCTGTACGGCGATGAAGTGCTGAAGCAGATGGCTGAAAATTTAAAAAGCTGCGCCCTGCCCGGGGATGCGGTAGGACGGATCGGCGGGGATGAGTTTATGATTTTTTTTCGAAATTATTCTTCCGTGGAGCGGCTGAAACAAAAAATTGCTGGTATTTGTGAGAACTTCAGGCGCTATACAGCCGAGGGACAAATCACTGGAAGTATTGGTGTGGCGCGGTATCCAGAGGATGGGAACTGCTATGGTATTCTTTTCTGTAAAGCAGACCAGGCTCTTTACCACCTGAAACGTTCAGGAAAGGATGGGTACCAGTTTTATGATGAAAGCTGTACCAGCCTGCCTTTCCAATCTGTACTGACTCAGGTTGAAGGCGAAACGAAATAAAAGAAACGAATGAAGCACAAAGCGGCACAGGATACGCTGCTTTGTGCTTTTTGGGTGGAGACAAAAAAATTTTTGAATTAATGGTATTTCGACCATGAGAGAATGGCTATTTTGTTTTAGATTTGTTATAATTGGTGGTATCTGTAAAATAATAATGAGCAAGAGGGATTTTTGATTGTCGTTAGGCAGCAAAGATGCACCTTATAGATTCAAGGAGGAAACATGTTAGATATTAAATTACTGCGCACCAATCCAGAGCTTGTGAAGGAAAACATCCGCAAAAAGTTCCAGGATGAAAAGCTGGTTCTGGTTGATGAAGTTGTCGAAATGGACAGAAAGTATCGTGACTCCAAAACCGAGGGAGATACTCTCAGAGCACAGCGTAACACCATCAGCAAGCAAATCGGCGGCTTTATGTCCAAGGGGCAGAAGGATGAAGCTGAAAAGGCAAAGGCACAGGTTGTGGAAATTAACAAGCAGCTGGAAGAGTTAGAAGCTCTGGAGGCAAAGCTTGAAGGAGATATTCGTGAAAGAATGCTGGTAATCCCAAACATCATTGATCCCTCTGTTCCCATCGGACGTGACGACAGTGAAAATGTTGAGGTTGAACGCTTTGGCGAACCCGTGGTACCGGAATATGAGGTTCCCTACCACATTGATATTATGGAAAAATTCAATGGTGTGGATCTTGACAGTGCCCGTAAGACCAGTGGTAATGGCTTTTATTATCTGAGTGGCGACATCGCGAGACTGCACTCAGGTATCTTGTCCTATGCCCGTGACTTTATGATTGACCGGGGCTTTACCTACTACATTCCGCCGTTTATGATCCGCAGCGATGTGGTCACTGGTGTTATGAGCTTCTCTGAAATGGAAAACATGATGTATAAAATCGAGGGCGAGGATCTCTACCTGATCGGTACCAGCGAGCACTCCATGATCGGTAAATTCATTGGCACCATTTTAGACGAAAACCAGCTGCCACAGACCCTTACAAGCTACTCACCATGTTTCAGAAAAGAAGTAGGCTCACATGGGATTGAGGAGCGCGGTGTTTACCGTATCCATCAGTTTGAAAAACAAGAAATGATCGTGGTGTGTGAGCCGGAGGACAGCATGATGTGGTTTGAGAGACTGTATACCAACACGGTTGATTTTTTCCGGACGCTGGATATTCCTGTGCGAACGCTGGAATGCTGCTCAGGGGACCTGGCAGACCTGAAGGTAAAAAGCATCGATGTTGAGGCATGGTCGCCGCGTCAGCAGAAATACTTTGAAGTGGGCAGCTGCTCCAATCTGGGCGATGCGCAGGCTCGTCGTCTGGGCATCCGTGTCCGCAGCAAGGAAAAGGGAAAATACTTTGCCCATACGCTGAACAATACCGTAGTTGCACCACCACGTATGCTTATCGCTTTCCTTGAAAACAATATTAACGAGGACGGTACCATTAATATTCCGGAACCTCTGCGCATGTATATGGGCGGCAAGGAAAAAATTCAATAGAACCAAAAAGGAGGTGTATTGCAAGATACATCTCCTTTTATGATTTTTTTATAGGCAGATTGGGTAGAAACAATGGTATCAATCTACGAAAGAGGAACCTGAAATGAAGCTAGCAAAAGAATACCAGGGGCACTATATGGATATAATTTACAGTGATGAACGGATACAAGGAATTATCAATGAGACCGGTGAGGTGGTAGTTGGCCTGACAGTGGGCGAAGTCATCGAAAAGTTTAAAAGCCAAGTGAAAGCACAGGAACAGCGTTTTGCAGAATTTTAACGAAATTTTTATACTGTTTGGCTTGAATCTTAACGCAGAGGTGGTGTAGAATGAGCTTGTTTCCAAGAACATCGCCTCTTTTTTAGTGAATAAGAGCGCTTAGCATTTTCCCCAAACGAACATCCCGGCTGTACTCCGGGGTGTTTTTTACATAAAAAAGTCCGGCTATGCCGGACTTGGTCAATTATTCGGAAATGTCTGAGGCCGTCTCCTCAACAGCTTCTTCTGCCTTATCTCTCAGGCTTTTATCGTCGGATGATCTTTCAGTACCTTTGTTTTTCAGCAGACTGAAGATCAGAACAGCCGCCCCGATGGCAGCAGCTGCGCGTAATATACGTGTCATGGTTAATTCCTCCTTTATTTATGCTATGTTTAGCTTTCTTTTCTTCCTAGACCAAGAATAAGCGATACGATGACAACAAGGATGATCGCTCCGATAATGGACGGGAAAACCGCCATACCGGCAATCTGAGGCCCCCAGTTGCCTAAAAGTAATTCGCCGAGATAAGAACCGATGATCCCGGCAACGATATTGCCGACCCAGCCGGCCGGCAGTCTTCTGCTTGTTATAGCACCGGCGATGGCACCAATGATGCCGCCGATAATTAAAACCCAAATCAGGTGGAACATAATTGTCACTCCTTTATAGTAAATTTATACATATATATACCTCTACGCAGAATTTCTAAACATTTTATAGTTTTTTTATTTAAGTGCTAAAAAGGAACAGGAAAAATTTAAAATCTGCTTGCAATAATGTATTTTCGTGTTAAAATAGTATGTAACTAATTTGCAGACGATAGTCTTTATATTGAGGACAATTCAAATTGACAAACTTAGGAGAAAATATGAATACCTTTATGAATAGCTTGGCCAGTACGGCCTGGACCATTGTTCCGATCATCTTAATTTTGTTTTTGATGGCCGGAATTATGTTTGTTTTTTACTTTAAAGCAAAGATGGAAGAGATGATGGCCTATGTGAAGAGCATCGCCATCTCATTAGAAAAACTGTCTAACCGGCAAAATGATAACCAATATTAAAATAAATAGAAAAAGAGCGTATGTGGAGGAGAAAGAATGAATTTTGAACACGTGAAAAGAGAAGACCCGGAGATCTATGAGTTTATGGAAAAGGAGCTCAAAAGGCAGCAAAGTCATATCGAGCTCATCGCTTCCGAAAACTTTGTTTCAGAAGCTGTGATGGAGGCCATGGGCAGCCATCTGACCAATAAATATGCCGAGGGCGTACCTGGAGCTCGTTATTATGGCGGGTGTGTGTTTGTGGATGAGGTAGAAAGGATCGCGCGCGAGCGGGCCAAAGCGCTGTTTGGCGCCGACCACGCCAATGTCCAGCCCCATTCCGGCGCTCAGGCCAATACAGCAGTGTACTTTGCCGTGCTGGAGCCGGGAGATCTGGTACTGGGAATGCGTTTGGACCAAGGGGGCCATCTGACCCACGGCAGCAAGGTAAACCTTTCAGGAAAATACTTTAATTTTATATCTTATGGCGTCAGCCCGGACTCTGAGACCATTGACTATGAAGAATTGGAACGACTGATCGTCCAAAAGAAGCCGAAACTGGTGGTTGTAGGGGCCAGCTCTTATCCGAGAGCCATTGATTTTGAACGGATCTCAGAGGTCTGCAAGGCCAATGATGCGCTGATGATGGTCGATATGGCCCATATTGCGGGCCTGGTGGCAGCGGGACTGCACCAGAACCCGGTACCTTATGCGGATTTTGTCACCACCACGACCCATAAAACCCTGCGTGGTCCAAGGGGCGGCCTTATTCTGTGTAAGGAGGAATTTGCGGAAAAAATCGACAAAGCTGTGTTCCCGGGGATTCAAGGGGGGCCGCTGATGCATATTATTGCCGGAAAGGCAGTGGCTTTTAAGGAAGCTGCCAGTCCGGAGTTCACAGAATACCAGAAGCAGATCATTAAGAATGCCAAGGCACTGTGCAACGCGCTTACCGATAAGGGCTTCCGCATTGTGTCCGGCGGGACAGATAACCACCTGATGCTGGTGGACGTCAGCGCTGTTGGCCTGACCGGTAAAGAGGCTGATGATATCCTGGGCAGTGTTAATATTACCGCCAATAAAAACGCCATCCCCTATGATAAGCAGAAGCCGACTGTGACAAGCGGTGTGCGTGTGGGGACACCGGCTGTCACTACCCGCGGTATGAAGGAAGAAGATATGTCGGTTATCGCAGACGCCTTTGAGGCAGCACTGATCAAAAAAGACCTGGAGCTGGCAAAAGAAAAGGTGGCCTACCTGACCAAGAAATATCCTTTATACGAATAAAAGAGAATTTATGAAGATGCTGTCCATCAGCATCTTTTTTTGTTATAATGGTCTGAGTATGACTAAGGAGTGATTCCCGGGATGAAGGAAATAATACAGAAGATCGATGAGGTCTATAAACGTTACGATTATGTTGAGAACAAGGGCGAGATGCTGCTCTTTCTCATTAAAATATTGATGCTGAAATTTTTAGTGGATAATGGCCGCGTCGTTTTAGACAGGAAAAATGCCCAGAAACTGAGGATGGACTTTACCGTTGGCGGCATCCTGCGGGTATGGAGCCGCGGCGTCTCAAACGCCCATCACTGGACTGATGAGGGAAAACTGACCCTGAGCGGGCTGATCTGGGAGGATGTGAAGCGTTTTATCGAGGATACGGACAGCTTTGAAAATAAAAATGCCAGCGTCATCGGAGAGCTGTATGAGGAGTGTCTGCACCGCAGCCATAAAAAGAGCCAGGGAATTTTTTACACACCAGATGTTCTGGCAGAGTATATGGTTTCATTGTGTGTGAGCGTTGTGAGAAAAGAAAAAATTCTGGACCCGGCTTGTGGCAGCGGGTCGCTGCTCAGCGCAGCCTATGACTACATCCTGAAGAACACTAAGGATTTGGAAAAGGAGACTGTACACAAGCGGCTGCTCCAGAAATCATTGTGCGGTGTGGATAAAGATCCTTTGGCAGTGCTGGTGACCCGGATCACGCTGGCTTTAAAAGGGGAAAAATATTGCTATCCGGCCGGTATCATGGTAGGTGACTGTCTGGATAAGGCCTCAGCAGATTTTAAAGACAGCGCCTTTGATGTGGTGATCGGCAACCCGCCATATGTTGGGCATAAGGAAATCGACTCTGAATATATGAAACACCTGAAGGCCTTTTACAGCGATGTTTATCAAAACAAAGGGGATCTGTCCTATTGCTTTTTTAAACGTGGATATGAACTTCTGAAGGACAAAGGAAGGCTTTTATTCCTGACCTCCCGGTATTTTATGGAAGCCTACAACGCGCAGGCCCTTCGGAAGTTTATCCGTGAGCATTTTACCATTAAACGTCTCATTGATTTTAATGGCCTGCGTGTTATAGGCGGCATCGGCATTGACCCGGCGTTGAGCCTTTTGGTAAAGGGCAGGGCGCCCACGCGGCATGCGGCGCGGGTTTCCCGGTTCTTTGTCCAGAAAGGTAAGCTGCGGGAAACGCCGGTTTATATCGAGGATTTGGAGAGCAGCCAGCCGAAGCTTCACGAAGACTTTGAGACGAGCCAGAGCCAGATGGATGATGGACTGTGGCGGCTGTATGGTCCCAGGACAAAAACGGTCGTGGAAAAAATTGAGAAGCGCGCCCCCTTTACCCTGGAGAATCTGGTGGACAGCTTTCAGGGGATCATCACAGGCAATGACAAAGCTTTTATCTTTGACGATGATGAGCTGGCTGCGTATAACTTTAACCCGCGGTTTCTGCATCCATGGATAAAAAACCGGAATGTACACGCCTTTGAGATTACACCGCCGGTCAAACAGATTTTGTATACCAATGAGATTGAGGCCATTGAGAAACACCCCTATGAGGAAGTTTACCTGAAGCAGTTCAGGGAAAAGCTGACCAGCCGGCGGGAGTGTAAAAATGGGCGCCTGCCCTGGTACGCCATCCAATGGGGCAGAAATCCTGAGTGCTTTATGAAAAAAAAGATCATCTTCCCATATAAGGCAAAGGACAACCGTTTTGCCATTGACGAGAATCGCTATTTCTTCAGTGCGGACATTTATGGTCTCACACTGAAGAACCGGCTGTACAGTCAGGTTAATGAGGAGTTTTTAGTGCTGCTGCTCAACAGCCGCCTTTACAACTTTTATTTTAAGTCCTTTGCTAAAAAGCTTGGCGTTGACTTATATGAGTATTATCCCAATACGGTGCTAAAGTTGAAAATTCCCGACGTGAGCATGGAAATTTCGGACAAATTTAAGGGTTTTTATGATAAAATTATAAACTTGACTGAGACTACCCAGAAAAAAGATCGGGAGGCCTTACTTTTGGAGGTTGACCGCTGGCTTTATGGGTATTTCGACATAAATGAAGAAGAAATCAACTGGATAGAAAAACAGTAAAAACGAATGATAGAAACGGGGTGAGGCAACGTGCAGGCATCTTTTTTTGACATGAACTATGAAAACCAGATCGAGGACAACGCACCGCTGTCGGTGAGGATGCGCCCGACCACGCTGGATGAGTTTGTCGGACAGACCCATATTATCGGAAAAGGCAAGCTGCTTTACCGCCTTATTGAGGCGGACAAGCTTTCGTCGGTGGTTTTTTACGGTCCTCCGGGAACCGGCAAGACCACATTGGCTAAGATTATAGCTCACCGGACACAGGCTGCTTTTTACGAGCTGAACGCTGTAACCTCCGGTAAAAAAGAAATTACAGAAATTTTAGACAAGGCGAAGGATAATTTGGGTATCTATAACCGTAAGTCGATTCTTTTTATCGACGAAATCCATCGCTTTAACAAGGCGCAGCAGGATGCACTGCTGCCGAGCGTGGAAGGCGGACTGGTGATACTGATCGGCGCGACAACAGAGAACCCTTATTTTGAAATCAATTCTCCGCTTTTGTCACGATCGACAATCTTTGAATTCAAGACTCTGACAGACGATGAGATCAAGGGACTACTGAGACGGGCCGTTACCGACAAGAAAAAGGGCTACGGCAGCATGAAGGTCAAGGTGGACGAAGAAGCCCTGGATCACCTGACAGCCGTTTCTAACGGTGACGTGCGGCGCGCGCTCAACGCGCTGGAGCTTGGGATACTGACCAAGGAGAAGGACGATCAGGGCTATATCCATATCGACCTTGAAACAGCACAGGAGTGTATCCAGAAAAAGGCTGTACAGTATGATAAAAAGGGTGACAATCACTATGACACCATCTCGGCTTTTATCAAAAGCATCCGGGGCTCAGACCCTGACGCGGCCCTTTACTGGCTGGCCAAGATGCTGGAAGCCGGAGAAGACCCTAAATTTATCGCAAGACGGATTGTGATTTCCGCATCTGAGGACATTGGAAACGCAGAGCCCATGGCGCTGGTGGTGGCCACAGCTGCTGCCCGGGCCGTCGAGATGATCGGGCTGCCTGAGGCGCGCATCAACCTGGCCCAGGCGGTAACCTTTCTGGCCTCTGCCCCAAAGAGCAACGCCTCTTACGCAGGTCTGGACGCTGCTTCCTCCGCTGTGAGGTATCAGTCCAATTCCGAAGTACCGGGACATTTGAGAGATTCTCATTACCCAGGCAGCGAAAAGCTGGGCAGAGGGCTGAACTACGTTTATCCCCACAGTCATCCGGGCAACTAC
Organism: Eubacterium callanderi; assembly: GCF_900142645.1. Classification (GTDB taxonomy): domain Bacteria; phylum Bacillota; class Clostridia; order Eubacteriales; family Eubacteriaceae; genus Eubacterium; species Eubacterium callanderi. Next base: position 216,715 of record NZ_FRBP01000002.1, on the reverse strand, counting down.
TACCCCCAACAGTATCTGCCGGACGATCTGGCCGGAACACGGTTTTATGAGCCGACAGAGAACGGCTATGAGCGAAAGATCAAAGATCGGCTGGAGCATCTGAAAAACTGGGAAGTAAAGACAAAATAAAAATGGTATAGATAAAAATACGCGATGAACCGCATCAAAATACAAAATAAGGAGAAACAGATTGAAAGTACACGACAACCTACATGGATTCACCCTTTTGAGGGAGGAAAATATTGAAGAAGTAAACGGCATTGCCCGGGTTTTTGAGCATGATAAAACCGGGGCCCGCCTCATCTATATATCCAACGATGACGATAACAAGGTGTTCCACATTGGGTTCAGAACACCCTCGGACAACAGTACCGGTGTGGCCCACATTATGGAGCACTCCGTTTTATGCGGCTCCAGAAAATACCCGGTCAAGGAGCCTTTTGTAGAACTGGCCAAGGGTTCCATGAACACTTTTTTAAACGCCATGACCTACCCGGACAAGACAGTCTATCCCATTGCCAGCACCAACGACAAGGATTTTATGAATTTGATGGACGTCTATCTGGACGCGGTGTTCTATCCAGACATTTACAATACGCCGCACATCTTTCATCAGGAGGGGTGGCACTACCATCTTGAAAACAAGGAGGACCCCATTACCTATAACGGCGTGGTTTACAATGAGATGAAAGGCGTTTACTCAAGCCCTGAGGAAGTGCTGCAGCGTAAAATTTTCCAGACCCTTTATCCAGATTCAATTTATGGCGAGGAATCCGGCGGCTACCCGGAAAACATTCCGGACCTTACCTTTGAGGATTTTGCCGCGTTCCATAAAAAACTGTACCATCCGTCCAATTCTTATATTTACCTTTACGGTGACGGCGATATGGACGCTCATTTAAAATATCTGGACGAGGCCTATCTGAGCCAGTTTGACCGTGCAGATATTGACAGTGAGATTCCGACACAGGTACCCTTTGAGGAGATGGCTGTCGCCTCAGACAGCTACCCGATTCCGTCGGATGAGGATCAGAAAAACAAGGACTATCTTTCTCTGAGCTATGTGCTGGAAAACGAGCCGACCTTTGAGGATATATTGGCCTTTGACGTGCTGGGCCACATCCTGCTTGGTGCAAACTCTGCGCCGCTCAAAAAGGCTTTGTTAGACCTTAACATTTGTAAAGAGGTGGATTACGCTTATTCCAGCTCCATGAAGCAGCCTTATTTCTCCATTGTGCTCAAGCATACGGATGAAAAATATAAAGAGCTGTTTATCGAGACAGTGGAAAAGACTCTGGAAGATCTGGTGAAAAACGGTCTTGATAAGCGCAGCGTGGAAGCTGGTATCAACATCAACGAATTTATGCTTATTGAGGGTGAATATGGCTCCTACCCCAAGGGATTGATGTACGGACTGGAAATGTTCGATACCTGGCTTTACGGCGGCGACCCGCTGTCACATCTGAAGTATCGCGACGCGATTTCTAAGCTCCGTATGAGCAGTGAAAACCGGGGCTTTGAGGCTTTGATCGCGCGTTACCTGCTGGGCAACCCGCACCAGGCATTTGTGAGCATTCACCCGGACAGCAGCCTGGCTGAAAAAAAAGAAAAGTCCCTCAGCGATAAGCTGGAAGCCTATAAGAGATCCCTGTCACCAGAAGAACTGGATGACCTGGTGGCGGATACACAGGCGCTTTTAGAACGCCAGAACAATGAGGACAGTCCTGAAGCCCTCGAAAGTATTCCGAAGCTGAGTCTTGACGAAATCAATAAAAAGGCCCGCAAGGTTGTCCTTTATGAAGAAGAATTCAAGGGACATAAGTTGCTATATCATCCGGGGTATACCGGAGGTATCGCTTATGTCAAGTTCTACTTTGACACGCACACCATCCCACAGGAGGATCTGAAATATCTGTCTTTGGTCAATAAAATCATCGGCCGGGTCAGCACTGAGGATTATGACTATGAACGGCTGAACCAGGAAATTGAGATCAGCACTGGCGGCATCTCCTCCAGTGTTGAAACTTATGATAATATCAAGGAGAGCGGGTGCTACGAGAGCAAATTTGCCATTAAGGGCAAAGCGGTAGGTGCCAACGTCAAGCGTCTGCTGGAGCTCATCGAATCCACGATTTTACGGAGCCGCTTTGACGAGCGCCACCTGATCGAAGACATTGTGAGTGAAATCCGTATGAACAAGGAAAACCAGTTCCTGATGGGTGGACACACAGTAAGTGTCCAGCGTCTCCAGTCCTATTATTCCCAGTCTGCCAGAATGTTTGAAGAGCTTGGCGGTGTTGAGTTTTACCAGTTCTTGGCAGATATCGACGATCACTTTGACGAACGATGGGAAGATCTTTCCGATAAACTGAAGGAAGTTGCGAATACGATCTTTAATAAAAAAGGCCTGATCATCAGCATCACTGGTGACAAGGAGCTGAAGGAGCCAGTACTTGAAGCAGTGGGCAGATTTTTAGAAAACCTGCCGGACCGTGATCTGGAAACCTATGGCTACCATTTTGACCTGGCGGTCAAGGATGAGGGCTTTATGACAGCCGCCAAGATTCAGTATGTTTCCAAAGGCTTTAATATCCGAGAGCTTGGTTACAGCTACAATGGCAGTATGCTGGTGCTTAAATCCATCCTAGCTATGGATTACCTCTGGAACCGCATCCGTGTCCAGGGTGGGGCTTACGGCGCGCATTTCGGCATCAATCGAGCCGGAGAGCTTTATTTTGCCTCTTTCCGTGATCCTAACCTGTCCAAAACACTGGATGCCTATAACGAGGCCTTTGAGTACGTCGAAAATCTGGAGGTCTCCAGGCGGGAAATGGAAAAATATATTATCGGGACCATCAGCAGCAAGGATGTGCCTTTATCGACAGCCCTGAAAGCAGACGCGGCAGATACTATGTATTTTAACAAGACCACCCAGGAGGATCTTCAGAAGGAACGAGATGAAATCCTTGGGACGACGAATGAAAGCCTGCGCAGCACCGCAGCCATGATTCGTGAGGCCATGGACAAAAATGTGCTCTGTGTCATCGGGAGCGAGGAAGCAGTGCGCGTAGCTGAGGAAGAGTTTAAAGAAATAAAATATATTAAATAGTGTGGCGGGGATCAATGAAGAGGAAAATTATTTCAGTTTTAGGGGCTTTGCTGTTGGTATTTGGGGGCTTTGGCAGCAGTGCGTGGGCGGCGATGCCTTCCTTTGGCCCCGACGAGGGAGTTGTTGTCTTTGAGGTGAACAGCGGCGATGTTCTGGTAGAGCAAAACGCAGACGAACGCTACTATCCGGCCAGCACGACAAAGCTTATGACCGCTTTAACAGCTCTAGACTATGTGGGCTCAAGCCTGAATGATAAGGTAACCGTGGGCGATGAGGTCAAGCTCATCGGCTACGAGAGCAGCGTGGCCCATCTGGAGGTTGGAGAAATTTACACCTGGGAACAGCTGCTGTACGCACTGCTGCTGCCGTCGGGCAACGACGCAGCCAACGTGATCGCAGCCAACATCGGGCGTAAGCTCAGTGGAAATGAAAAGATGGACTATAATCAGGCCATGTCGGTTTTTGTGGATCAAATGAATGCCAAGGCACAGCAGATGGGCCTTAAGAATACACATTTTAAAAATGCCCACGGCCTCCATGACCCCGACCATTACACCACACCGGCGGATATGGCGGTGATCGGGAAGACAGCCTTCACCAATGAGACCATCTCAAAAGTAGAGGGCACCAAGGTTTATGAAATGACTACCAACCGCGGCGAACCACAGAAATGGAAAAATACCGATATGCTTCTCTACAAGGATGCCGCCGACTACGGTGGAACCATTGAGGAGGGAAGAACCGATAATCCTTACTATAACGCTAAGGCAAAGGGCGGTAAAACTGGCAACACCGATGAAGCTGGCCGCTGCTTTGTCTATAACGCCGAGGATGGCGACGCAAAGATTGTCGGAGTGATTATGAAGGGCGACGAAAAGGGCATTTTTGCCGAGGCCAGCAATACTATCAACGCTGCCTTTGACGATAACCGTCTGTTGGACTGGACTGATGATTCTGGACATTATAAGGATTTTACGGTAATTAATGCCCATTACAAGGACGGCAAAAATCTGTCGGTCAAGACAAAGGAAGCCTACAGCTCCATGATTCCAAAGGGACAGGAAGATAAATATACTGCCAAGGTCTCCTGGGACACCAGCCTTCTGGCGGATACCGATAAGGGGCTGAAGGTAGTGGGTGACATTGAGCCCGACGTCCAGGTCGGGACACTGACCATCTACGAGGGAACCGATTCGGTAAAATCGACACCGCTGTACGCCCAGAACCAGATTCGTCCCAGAAATTTCTGGGATTATCTGAGAATTGCAGCCTTTATCGGCATTCCGCTGTTGGTGATCCTGTTTGTCTTTTTCCGCTTTTATGTTTACCGCAAACGGAAAATTATGCGGGCAAAACAGGCTCGGGCCCGAAGAATGGCGAAACGGAAGCTCTATGAATCTCAGAGCTATACCGGATCAGGGATACCTTCGCGTAAAACCACCGCGGGTGAGCCCCCGCGCAAGCCCCAGCAGAAACGCCCTTCTGGCAGCGCGCCAAGGAGAAAGTCCTCTGGCTCAGCTTCGCCGGGAAGACCTGTGGAGCGGAACGCCACCGCACGGCCGGTACAAAAGAAAAAACGCCCAACCTCTGGGCAGTCGGGCAGCCGCCCGCAGCAAGGCCCGCGAACAGGCACAAAAAAGCGATAAAAACTGAATAAATACACACAAAGCCCCGGACAAGCGCTGTCCGGGGCTTTGTGTGTGCGAAAGATTTGTGATTTATGGATTCTGTTTATGATTACCTGTTTTGTTTTGCGGTTAAAAAGGTTATAATAGACCAATGGTTCATACGATAAAATAAAGGAGGAAGGAATAATGTACAAAATACCTGAGCTGCTGGCGCCAGCCGGCACCTTGGAGAGCATTCGCGCGGCCATAAACGGCGGGGCAGATGCGGTCTATTTTGGGGGCAAGGCTTTTAATGCCAGACGCAATGCGGGCAATATGGACGAAACGGAAATGACAGAAGCTGTAGCGCTATGCAGGCAGTATGGCGTGAAGGTCTATGTGACGCTGAACATTCTCATCAAGGATGAAGAGTTTGAGGATATAGTACATTATCTGAACTTTCTGGCAGGCCTGGGTATTGATGGCCTTATTGTTCAGGATCCGGGGCTGATCTTTCTGCTGCAAAAATATTTTCCTGATTTCAGGCTTCAAACCAGTACACAGGGATCTGTGTACGGCCTTGAGGGAACCTTGTTTTTTGAAAAGCTGGGCTTTATGCGGGTAGTGCTTCCAAGGGAAATGCCCATTTCGGAAGCAGCCATGATCGCCGAGCAAACCCGGGTAGAGGTCAAACTTTTCTGTCACGGCGCTCTCTGCTATGCCTATTCAGGCCAGTGCCTGATGAGTAGCACGATTGGCGGCAGAAGTGGCAACCGGGGGCTTTGTGCCCAGCCCTGCCGTAAAAAATATCAGCTGAGAGATGCGGATAACCGTCTGATTAAGGAAGGCTATCTGCTCAGTATGAAGGACTTGAACACTAAAGACAGGCTTAATGAAGTGGCACAGGCAGGCATTGACTCGCTGAAGATTGAGGGGCGGATGAAAAGTCCAGAGTATGTGTACGCTGTGACCCGGGCCTACCGTGAAGCTCTGAACGCTGTGGACGAAAAAGGAAAGGCACCGTCCATCACGGAAAAAGAGCTGGCCCAGGTGTTCAACCGTTCTTTTACAGAGGGTCGCCTTTTTAGTGATCCGCAGGTTATTGGCGATGTGGTGGGGCGCAACCGGGGGATTTTGGCAGGCCATGTCATTGGCTGTGAGGGTGGCAGGCTTTTGATCGAGGCTCTGCCGGACACAGCCTTTTCGGTGGGCGACGGTCTGTCTTTTGGGGAGGACTCTGAGAAGGGAATGCGGATCGACGCGCTTTTCGATTTAAAAGGACACCCGTTATCCTCAGAAAAACCGGGTATAAAGATTAAGGTGCCAAGCAGGTTTGAGGTGCCTGCCGGCACACCAGTCTACCGTAACCACGACGCCCGACTGACCAGAAGGCTGAAACGTGAGAGCCGGGCGGCGAAGCATGTCCGGCAGCAGACTGTGCGCTTCAGACTGAGACTGGCTCTTGGTAAACAGACAGAGGTTACTGCGGAGGCGGGAGGACAAGTGGTGACCAGAATCTCAAACATCATGCCTACAGCAGCCCAGAAGCTGCCGCTGACTTGTGAGATGCTGTCCAGACAGTTTGAACGGCTGGGAGGTACGGGTTACCAGTTTGATGGTCTGGACGCAGACATCGAGCCGGGAATCTTCCTGACAAAGGGCGAGCTGAATGCGCTGCGCCGGGAGATCGTGGATGCTCTGGACGCTGAACAGAAAGAAGAAAAGGCTGCGCCGATGGTCTTTTCACTCAGCCGTGAGATCCCAGTCAGGCAGGCGGTGAAAAAACCCCTCCTGTCGTTGGAACCAGCTGACAGGGCAGCGTTTGAGGCGCTCTGCGGTCTGGCTGTGGATGAGCTGGTGCTTCCGGTACAGGATCTCAGCAGGCCACAGGACTGTGAGGCACCCATTGCCCACGCCCACGTATGCGGTAAGCGTGTGCTGCTGGCCTTTCCGAGGATTATGGACACTGTAGCGTCCGCGCGGCTAAAGGCTCGTCTCGAAGACTTCTGCGGACTGGATCATGATGGCGTCCTTTTAAAAAATTATGAGGTGCTGAACCTGTTTCAGGACAGGCCGGTTTACAGAGAAGCCGACCAGCCTTTTAATCTGCTTAACGTTCTGGCAATGAAGCAGCTAAAGGAATGGCAGGCGGACGGCGGTGTGCTGTCGCCGGAACTGAGTGCCACGGAGGTGGCTGCCCTGGCAAAGCGCTCAGCCATCAGCTGTGTGCTGCCCGTGTATGGCCGGCAGGAGATCATGGTGAGCGCCAACTGTGTGTACAACTGTGCGGACAAGCAATGTAGAGGCTGCCAGAGATACCGTGGCTGGGCAGCCCTGACTGACGAGCGGGGTGCCTCCTTCCCGCTGTACAAAGATGTTGATAATATCATTCATATTTACAACGGCGATATCCTTCTCTTAAAAGAGGAGCTGAGGCGTCAGAAGTATATTGATAAATGGCGGATTTACGCCACAGACGAAGGGCCAGAGGAGCTGGAGACTGTGGTAAGCTACTATCGAAACGCGCTCGACAAGGGTGTTTTTGGTCCTATGCCCGGCCGTGCCGGAGTCCGTTATACAAAAGGAAATTTCAAACGAGGAGTTGAATAGCAATCAAATGGACAAAAGAAGTCTGAAGGTACTGGAGTACCCTAAAATATTGGAAATACTCAAGGGACACTGTGTCAGCGAGGGAGCAAAAGAGCGGGCATCCTCCCTGGTTCCCTACGAGACTGTCTACGAGGTAGAAAGAGCACTTGGTGTCACCAGTGAAGCGCTTAATATGATGCTGCGCAACGGGCGTCCGCCGCTTTCCGAAATCAAAAATACCAGCGACTATGTACACCGGGCATCCATCGGAGCCATGCTCTCCATGAAGGAGCTGCTGGCCGTTGCGTCTTTGCTGCGCATTGTCAAGGACATGGAAAATTATTATTGCAATGATACTCAGCTTGAAACCCTGGACCAGCTGAAAAATCTGTTTACCCTGCTGGCCCCCTGTGAGGAGCTGGAAAAGGAGATCAGCCATAAAATTCTATCCGAGGGCGAGATGGCAGACAACGCGTCACGAGAGCTTTCACGCATCCGGCGCGAGATCAACTTTAAAAACACACGCATTTCCGACAAGCTGAACGGCATTATCTCTGCGTCACAGAATGAGAAATATCTGCAGGAACGCATCATTACCATCCGCAACAACCGATATGTGGTGCCCGTCAAGCAGGAGTATCGGGGACAGATTCCCGGCATTGTGCTGGACCGATCGGCCAGCGGCGCCACCCTTTACATTGAGCCACTGGCTGTGGTCGAGCTCAACAACGACCTTAAGGTGCTGGCTGCTGAGGAGGAAAAGGAAATCATCCGCATCCTCAAGGATCTGTCCGAAAAGGTCGCGAACTACAAAGAGGAGGTCATTGAGGACTATAACCTGTTGGTTGAACTGGACTTTCAGTTTGCGAAGGGCAAATATGGCCTGGCTGTCGGCGGTGTGCTTACCCATGTGAGTGAGGAGGGCAAAATCCATTTTATTAAAGGACGCCATCCCCTCATTGACCCTAAGGTGGTGGTGGCTTCGGATATTTACATGGACGAGGACATCAACACCATGATCATCACCGGACCCAATACGGGTGGTAAAACCGTTACTTTGAAAACCATCGGTCTACTGAACCTCATGGTGCAGTCCGGGCTGTTTGTCCCGGTCAGGGAGGGCAGTGCTACCCGTGTGTATAAGAATATCTACGCCGACATCGGGGACGAACAGAGCATTGAGCAGAGTCTCAGCACCTTCTCCTCCCACATGACGAACATTGTGGACATTATGAAGAATGCAGATGCCGACGCTCTGGTGCTCTTTGATGAGCTGGGTGCAGGCACCGACCCCACTGAGGGAGCGGCGCTGGCAATCTCCATTTTGAATACTCTGCACGAGCGGGGTGTGACCAGTGTGTCCACTACACATTACAGTGAACTTAAGGAATACGCTCTGGTCACACGAGGTGTTGTCAACGCGTCGGTCGAGTTTGATGTGGCTACATTGCGTCCAACCTTTAAGCTGCTCATCGGTGTGCCTGGAAAATCCAATGCCTTCGAGATTGCGAGGCGGCTGGGCCTGAGTGAGGATATCATTGAAGCTTCCAAAAAGCTCATTGAAAATGAAGCCATCCGCTTTGAGGAGACCCTGATTAAAATCGAGGAAAAGCGCAAAAAGACCGAGGCCGAGCACGAGGAGATCCTGCGCCTGAGACGCCAGATCGAGAATATGAAGGCTGAAATGGCAGATGAACGGGAAAAGGCCAGGGCTGAAAGTGCCGAGATGATCGAGCGCGCCCAGGAAGAGGCCAGCGCCATTGTAAGAGACACCCGGCAGGAGACTGAGGAAATTTATAAGGAAATCCGCTATATCCAGGAAACGACTGCCCAGAGCGTCAAGGATAATAAAAAGCTGGAATCCCTGAGAAGAAAGATCAAAGATCAGGAAAAAAATATCTTTGATATGTATAAAATTGCCCGGCCCGATGAGGACGAGGAGCTGGATATCGACGATATTAAAATGGGCATGAAGGTGCATGTTAAGAGCCTCCACAAGGATGGTGAGGTGGTTAAGATTATGCCAAAGGACAGTAGCGTCATGGTTCAGACTGACAATATGAAGCTGAAGGTAGGGCTGGCAGATCTGAGCAAATCTAAGGCCATTGCCAAGCCAAAGGAAAAGAAGGTCAGCTATAAAAGCGCAGACCGCCACACCATGAACACTAAGCTTGACCTTCGGGGTAAGAACGGGGAGGAATCCCTGTATCTGGTAGACAAGATGATCAGTGATGCGCTGGTTTCAGGAACTCATCAGCTCATGATTGTCCACGGCAAGGGCACTGGCAAACTACGCCAGATCATACACGCCTACCTCAAGGATAACAGCCTGATTAAAGATTTCCGGCTTGGAGCGCAAAATGAGGGCGGTTCTGGCGTTACGGTTGTGGAGCTGTAGTTCGTAGGATGTATTTTTTTAAATACATCAGTATTTCGAATGCTTTATGACTGAAAACATGTTAGAATAAAAAACGATGACTATGGAATGAAGTCTGTTTTTTCGGAAAAAGCCTTTATCTTTATAAAGAAAAGTTAACAATGGTTGACAAATTTCAGGAGATTCAGTATAATTAAATCATCAATTATTATCTAGGAGTGGTTCTAAAGATGAATGCAGATTTACAGAAATACAGAGAACGGATTAAGAGTGTGGGTTTGAAAGCAACACCACAGAGAATAAGCGTATTAAAAGTTCTTTCAGAAACGGATGAACATCCCAGCGCTGAGATGCTCATGGATAAACTGAAAAATGAAGGTAGCATCATGTCTGTTGGAACCATCTATAACATTCTTGAAACGTTCGAGGAAAAAGGATTGATCTTGAAGCTGCACGATCATAACGAAGTTATGCGTTTTGATGCGCGCACGGGTTTTCACGTTCACATCTTTAACAAGAAGACCAATCAGATTGAAGATTATTTCGACAATGACCTGGAAGTGCTTCTGAAGGACTACCTGAAGGATAAGCTTCCCAAGGACGTTACACTTGATCATTTGGATATTGCTTTGTATTCACAGTCTGCCTAAGGCAGATACTGTAAAGCCGCCGCGGCAATGCGGCGGTTTTTTATTGGTTTTCTTTATGTTATAATAATAGTGGTATCATTATTTGGCAATTAATAAAGGAGTGAAATTTTGCTAGAGGAAATATTGAGTCTATATACAGAACGCGGGACCTTTTTCCTGCAGCTGACCCTTCAGCACCTGCGTATTTCGGGCACAGCGATTGCCATCGCAGCAGTGATCGGTCTGGTGCTCGGGGTGGTTGTGAGTGAGCATCCCAAGGCGTCGCCTGTGGTTCTGGGCACCACTAACGTGATCTACACCATCCCTTCCATTGCACTTCTGGGTTTTTTGATTCCCTTTACCGGCATTGGAAACACCACGGCCATTATCGCCCTGACCGTGTACGCTCTGCTGCCCATGGTGCGCAATACCGTGACTGGTATCACCGGTATCAGCCCGGCAGTGATCGAGGCGGCCCGGGGCATGGGCAGCACGGATTTTCAGATTCTTTATAAAATCAAGCTGCCCCTGGCCCTGCCAGTCATACTGACCGGGTTCAGGAACATGGTGGTTATGACCATCGCCCTGACCGGCATCGCTTCCTTCATTGGCGCCGGAGGGCTGGGAGTTGCTATTTACCGGGGAATTACTACTAGCAACATGGCCATGACCGTGGCTGGAAGTATTCTTATCGCGCTTTTGGCCCTGATCTTAGATTTTGGGATTGGGCTGATTGTTAAAATAATCAATAGAAAAAGGAGACTGATTGCATGAAAAAGAAAACAAAAATGATCGGAGCCCTGGCCCTGGCGCTGGTGCTTGGCGTGGCCATGATCACCGGATGCAGCGCAGGCGGGCAAAAGAAAAGCGGCACGATTAAGATCGCCACCAAACCCATGACCGAGCAGTTGATCCTGGGAGAGATGCTGTCTATCCTGATTCAGGAAAATACCGATCTGAATGTGGAGATCACCAAGGGGGTAGGTGGCGGTACCAGCAATATCCACCCTGCGCTTATCAAGGGAGATTTTGATTTATATCCTGAGTACACCGGCACAGCCTGGAACAACATCCTGAAAAAAACCGAGTACCCAGATGACGAGACTTTGTGGAACACTCTGACCGATGAGTACGATACGCAGTTCGGTCTAAAATGGGTGGGAATGTACGGATTTAACAATACCTATACCTTGGCGCTGCGCAAGGAGATCGCAGATAAATACAACATCAAAACCTTCTCAGACTTGGCGAAATATACCCCTGAGATCACCTTTGGCGCTAACCCGGACTTTTATGAACGTGAGGATGGTTATCAGGCGCTTTGCGATGCCTATGGCTTCAGCTTCAAGGATCATATGGACATGGACATCGGCCTCAAATACAACGCCCTGAACTCCGGTGAGGTAGACGTTATCAACGCCTATACCACCGATGGACAGCTGTCTGTCGCGGACGCGGTCTCTCTGACCGATGACAAGGGCTTTTTTAAAAATTACTATTGCGGTACCGTTGTTCGTGAGGATACGCTGGAAAACTATCCAGAGCTGGAGGGAGTGCTTAAGAAAATGGACGGTATCATCACCAATGAAGAAATGTCAAAAATGAACTATGACCTGGAAGTCAACAACAGAGACGAGCACGACGTCGCTATGGAATTCCTTAAGAGTAAGGGCCTGATCAATGAGTGAGCCTATTATCCGGTTTGTAGACGTCACCAAGGCATACGATGACGAAGCCATTCTGGAGCGGTTCAGTCTGGATATCGGCAGGGGAGAGTTTCTGACCATTATCGGCAGCTCCGGCTGTGGTAAGACCACCCTGCTCAAGATGATCAACGGGCTGCTGATTCCCGACACAGGCACAGTCTTTGTGCAGGGACAGGACATCTCAAAAACCGATCTTATCGCCCTGCGCAGGAATATTGGCTACGCCATTCAGGGGGTAGGACTGTTTCCACACATGACTGTGCGGAAAAACATCGCCTATGTTCCCAGCCTTTTAAACAAGCAGAACCGGCAGAAAACAGAGGCGGCTGTGGCACGCCTGGTGAAAATTGTGGGGCTTGATGAAAGCCTGCTGGAGCGTTACCCCAGTGAGCTGTCCGGTGGACAGCAGCAGCGGGTGGGTATTGCCCGGTCACTGGCCGCAGCACCGGAGATCCTGCTCATGGACGAGCCATTCGGGGCGGTCGATGAGATTACCAGGCGGATGCTTCAGGATGAAATCATGCGAATCCACCGTGAGCTGGGCGTGACGATCGTGTTCATTACCCACGATATTCGGGAGGCATTAAAGCTGGGCAGCCGCGTGGCTGTCATGGACCATGGCGGACTGGTACAGATTGACACGCCTGAGAACATTCGCAAACATCCAGCTACCGACTTTGTAAAAGAACTGGTGAGTGACCGTTAAGCTGCGCTTTTCTTTTTTGATATTTTAGTGTATCATTAGGGTAATAATCTTATATCAACCATTTGGAGGAAATTATGAGTGAAAAAAATCCTGTAGTCGGCATTGAACTGGCAAACGGAAAGACCATTAAGGTAGAGCTGTATCCGGATATTGCGCCGATCAGCGTCGAAAACTTTTTAAATTTGGTAAAGGACGGCTTTTATGACGGCCTGATTTTCCACCGTGTGATCCCTGGCTTTATGATTCAGGGTGGCTGCCCAAGCGGCACTGGCACCGGCGGCCCAGGACACACCATCAAGGGTGAGTTCGCAGCCAACGGCGTCGAGAATAACCTGAAGCACAAAAGAGGCGTGCTGTCCATGGCACGCTCAGCGAGTCCAGATTCTGCCGGCTCTCAGTTCTTTATCATGGTCGAGGACGCACCGCATCTCGACGGCCAGTACGCAGCCTTTGGGGCTGTGACAGAAGGCATGGAAGCAGCCGACGAAATCGTCAATGCTGACCGTGACTATATGGATAAACCTTATGAAGACCAGGTAATGAAACGGGTTTATGTAATCGAAGAGTAAACACCGTGTTCAAATAAACGAAAAGGAAGTGATCTTATGACCAAGTACTGCCCAAATTGTTATGTCGGTATTGACCCGGAGGATAAGGTATGTTCCAATTGCGGAGCAGAGCTGAAACCGGACGAAACAAAAATGGCTGAATCCTTCCCGGCAGAAGACCCGGGTGATGCGGCAGACGTATTTGCTGCTAAAATTGAGAACACCAGCTGCGATACGACGGAGGATGAAAATCCAGCCGAAAGCGGTGAGGCAGAAGACCCTGGCGATGCAGCTGATGTGGTAGTTGCATCCATGATTGACGATAACAGCTGCGGTGAGGACGCTGAACCTGAAACAGCTGAGCTGACACCGGCAGCATCAGAGTATAAAAACGCTTTTGAAAATGAGCCGGAGCGGCCAGAGCCTTTGCAGCCGGCATCGGCCGGCCCGGTACCGAAAATAATGGGTCTTGGCGAGTGGCTGCTTACCTTGTTTCTCGTCTGTATTCCAATTGTCAACCTTATTATGCTGATTTATTGGAGCGCAGCCAACGACATCGACCCAAATAAAAAGAATTACGCGAGGGCACAGCTAATCATTATGGCCATTGGCGTGGTCATTTCCTTTATGTTTTTTGGCTCCATTGTCGCCATGATTCTGGCCTTTGGAAATTATTATTACTATTATTAAAAATAAAGCCCCGCTTTCTTTATGAGAGCGGGGCTTTTGAAGAGGTGAGAGGGTTATGTTCATTATTTTATGTGAAGACAATGCTGAGGACAGAGAGAACGCAGCCCGATTGATTGAAGAGGTTGCGAATGGAATTTTTCCTGATCACTGCTTTCAGGTGTTTGAGGACGCAGAAAGCTGTCTGAAGGCCATCAGAAAACAGCCGCCCGACATTGCGTTTATTGATATATTTTTAAAAGAAAAAAACGGAATCGAGCTGGCAGAGGCTGTCCGAAAGCTTAATCCAGAGGTAGCGATTATTTTTCTGACCATGTCGAATGAGTTTGCTTCAGAATCCTATCGCGTCAGAGCTGTGGATTACATTCTTAAGCCTGCGGAACAGAGGCTGGTTGTTGAGGCGCTTCGGCAGTGCATAAGACAACAGGACATGGTGACAGCGCTCACGATCCGGCAGCGCCAGGAGACTCTTCGGATTGACCAGCAAAAAATTGAAAAATTGGAATCCCAGGGTAATTATCTTCTGATTTATATGGACAGTGGTGAGGTCATCAGAACACGCTGTCAGCTCAAAAAAATCCAGGAGCAGCTGAGTGCAGAAATGCTTATGCTCAGGCGGGGCGTAGTGGTTAATATGGATGCGATCCAGACAATTAAAAACGGAACCTGCAGAATGAAATCCGGCGAAGAAATCATGCTCAGCCGTCAGCACGCTAAGGAAATCCGCGGAAAATATTACGATTACCAGTATCATCAGGTGCAGAAGGGCCCTCTATGAATGTTTTTCTCAATGCCAATATGTTCGCGCGCTATCTGCTGGGCTTCTGGTTTCAGGTGGTACCCGTTGCTTTTATCTGCCTGCTGCCTTTTGACAGGGAAGACTACCGCCTGCCCCCAAAAAGACTGGTATCACTGGGGATTGCCAGCATGGCGCTTCTTTCACTCGCAGAGACTGCGATGCTGGTCAGGAATGAGACCCTGTTTACAGGAGATAATGCCATTACGACAGCGGATAATCTGGTCCGTTTTGTAACCATGCTCGTCTGTCTGGCGCTCTATTTTTACTGTGTGCGGAGCACAGCGATGAAAAAAATCCTGGTCTACGCCATGGGTTTTACCTACGCAGCTTTTACAACAGCCCTGGGCACGCTGTACAGTAATGTAAACCCCTGGCAGGTCGAGGAAGCCGGTGTGCTGCTGCAGGATGGATCACTGTATTTTTATATGGCGCTTGATGTTCTGTTAGTGCCGGTGGCAGCGGTGTTTATGCGCAGGCAGGTACGGCCTGCCCTCAAAAATATGGAGCCTGCGATCACGCGTAAAATCGGCGCAGGGATCATCCTGCTCATGCTGATTTACGGCGTCAGTTTTGCGACAGTTACAGGCGCCAGAACCTTTTATACCCCGCCGATGCTCATTGTCTTTTTCAGCCTGACACTCTGCGTGTTTTTTTCCTTTACCCTTTTCTTTTCCATTGTGCGCCAGAGCGCTCAGACCATGAAGGCAGAGGAAGAAGCCCAGCGCCTGGCCCAGCAGGTCGAAATCGACGCCCTCAGCTACCGTAAGATGATGAGCAGCATTGAACAGGCCCGGGCTGCCCGGCATGATGTACGCCATCATATGCGGCAGATTGGCAGTATGCTGAAAAAAGGCGACCGCGAAGGCGCAGAGGCCTACACCCAAACCTATATGGAACGCATGGATGTTCAGTCGCAGGTTACGGTATGCCAGAATTATCTGGTCAATAATATTGTGCTCTACTACCTGGATTTATGCCAGAAAGATGGCATTGAGCTAAGACACCGTATTGTGCTTCCAGAGCTTCTGGGGATCAGCCCAGTGGATTTGACCGTTCTCTTTTCAAATATTTTAGAAAACGCCCTGAACGCCTGCAGGCAGGTAACAGAGGGAATAACCTTTATTGACCTTCGCGCCGAATGCATTGGCGCTTCCCTCGTGATTGTCATGGAAAACAGCCAGAAGCCCAAAGTGTCAGCTTCAGAACACGGCAGCGGAGTGGGGATGAAAAGTGTGGCCGCCATTGTCCAGGCCCACGACGGCCAGGTGAACGCTGGCCCAGAAGGTAACTTTTATGTAACAAAGATCAGTTTGTGTTTAGAATAGCCCTTTAAAGTGTGACGAACTGCGTGTAAACGTGATGAGTTGCACTTTTTTTAGTGGATAGTCGTGATATAATAATAATAACGTTTACGATGGATATTATGAAACATAACAGAGAATAAGGAGGAGATCGACAATATGTATGAAAAAAGAATAGATCGGCTGTTTTCTCGTCCGGCTTTTATGAAAGAGGTCCGGAAGGCAGAGACGAACCAGCGTTTTATCATTGAAATCGCATCATTCATTGTGTTTTTTCTGGTTTATTTCAAGCTGACAAAAATGGGCGGCGCTTATATTAAAACGCTGGACTCCTCGGCGTGGCCTGTGGGAAGCCCTGAAGCAATCATAAATTTTTTGAATATCATCGGCATCGCCGGCGCCATTGCCTGCTGCTGGTTTATCGAAAAGCGGCCTCCCCGCGGGCTGGGCTATGTAAAAGCCGGCCTGGGCAGTGAATATCTGGTGGGAATAGCCGCTGGCTTTATCGGCTTTGTGGCCTGCGTGGGCTTTGGGATGCTGGCTGGCGTGGTCAAAATTAACGGCCTGATGCCCGACATCGCGTGGGGCAGTATTCTGTTCCTCTTTGTCAGCTACATGGTGCAGGGGATGACCGAGGAAGTCATCACCAGAGGCTATTTGATGGTGACCTTGTCTCAAAAGCTGCCTCTCTGGGCCAGCGCAGTCATCAGTGCTGCGTTTTTTTCTCTGGCCCATATCAAAGCAACGGGGCTTAACTTTCTGCCTCTGTTCAATATTTTCATCGTCGGCGTCTTTTTGGCGTTGGTTATTCTGAGGCGGGGCAGCATTTGGATGGCAGCAGGCTTTCACACAGCCTGGAACTTTACCCAGGGAAACCTGTTCGGCTTTTCAGTGAGTGGTCACGAAAAGAGCGCTGCCATCCTCTCCGCCCAGATCGCAGAGGGAAACCCCATACTGACCGGCGGCAGCTTTGGACTGGAGGCCAGTATTTTTACAACGCTTACTACAATTGTCTTGATCACGATTGTGTTTTTGGTAAAACCCATTGACCGGAGCGCACAGGCTTAGCTTTCAGGCCGAAAGGCTGGAATAAAAATAAAGAGAGGTAATTATATGAAAAAGAAACGGATTTTTGCAGTATTCATTTCCCTGCTGCTGTGCCTGGCCACAGCATCGCCTGCTTTTGCGCAGACCATCACCGTTGATGAAGGGAAAGACGGCGTGTACAGCGGCGATATTCTGATGACACAGAATATGCGGTATGATTTTGACCCGCTTAAATATTTTGATCCAGATCATCTGGAAGATCTGGATATGGATAAGGATTTTTATGAAAGCTGGGAGGCGACAGGAATCCCGGGAGCGACAGGAAATGACGGCCAGGTGATTCCGGCAAATACGGTGGAAACAGCCGCTGAGGAAATAACACAGGCAAAAGCCCTCGTAGAAAACAGTGAGGATACCGCTCAGGCATCGCTGGAAGCGCAGGCCCAGGCAGCAACAGTGCCCTATAAAGTGGGCGATACCAGAACATTTACATCAAGCACCCATGTGACTGGTGCTCCTTTTGAAGCAAAGTGTATCGCCGTCGGAGACCACACAACCTTCTGGCTGGACACAGAGAATAAAGGTGGCTTCGCGACCGAGGACACTATCCTCGGCCTGAAGGATAAAATTGATACAGAGATTTATCAACACCTCACCACTTCTTTTGGAAATTCTGACAGTATTGACGTCGATGGTGACGGCAAGGTGGCATTTGTTTTTTATCCCATGCCCAACCCACATTTAGGTGGGCATTTTACGTCAGACGATCTGCTATCTAATAAAATGGATATGCTCAACATTAACAGCGCCGCAACAATGGACGGCGAAACCTATGGAGAAAGCCTGGGAATGGGAATTTCCACCCATGAGTGGCAGCATTTGATCAATTACGCGCAAACCGGCGGCGGCGAGTTGCTCACACCGCCGGACGAGTCCTATACGTACAGTGAAACCTGGCTGAATGAAACCTTTGCCCAGAACGCCGTAGCTGTCTGCGGCGTGAGCGGTGATGTACCAAATGTACAGCTGACGGCCTACAATACCTATGTCGATGCCTATAACACTACCGTTCCCATGGTTTTCTCAGGCCTGTATGTGCCTCAGGGAAGGGTGGATACAGCCGGTACAGGCGCTTATATAAACTGGTACCTTTTCGGGCGTTATCTGGCCAGCCAGACCGAAGGCTTGGAAGGCGGCGGTGATGAAATATATAAAACCATACTAAATACCAACCGCGAGACCAGAAAAAGCCCTGTAAGCGATGAACAGATTAGTCTTGGAACCTGCGATAAAGAAGCAGTGACAGACGCGTTGACCAAAATGGGCTATATGGGCGAGGGCACACAGGTCAAGGACTTTGACGCACTTATCCGAAACTATACTTTAGCTAATTTCTTCCAACAGAAAGACGGCATTTACAGCTTTGGCGACAATCTGGGGAACTTTTCCCTTTCTCAGGCAGCCAGACCAACCATCACCAGTGCGGTAGACGCACCACAGAAGCTGATCGGCGCAGGCGCAGCCACCTTCACCAAAATCGAAAACGGCAGTATCACCGTCGATAAGGCGGCAGCGGGCGAACATATCCGCCACCTCGGCATTACCATCAACTACGACGGCGTGACCGCTGAGGGCTACAGCCCGGTTGATGGCGCCATGACTGTGGATAAGGGTACCCCGGTAACTCTGAGCACAACAGATACCGGCGTCACCCTGCGCTACACCACAGACGGCACCGCCCCCACCGCTGAAACCGGCATGGTCTACGAAGAACCCATCACTGTGGATCAGGACATGACCATCAAGGCCATCACAGCCGATGCGTACGGTACCTCCGACGTGGCAGCCTTTAGCTATAAGGTGAAAACCGAAGCGCCGGCCGGCACCGGAGAAGGCACTATCACCGACAAAAACGCCGAGGGCGCAAACCCCACCGGCTCAGGAAAAAATGTGGGCACTGGCATTACGGGTACACAGGCACAAACCCTTCTGGCAGCCGCGGCGCTCCTGCTTCTGGCCACAGGCGGATGTATTTTAATCAGAAAGAGAGTTAAAAAATGACCTACAATTATTTCTATGAGACAACGGGTATGGTCGGGCTGCTTTTAGCCCTGGCCTGGTATGTATTCATCCTGGTAGCAGGCTGGAAGCTGTTTGAAAAAGCAGGCGAGCCTGGCTGGAAGTCACTGATTCCAATTTACGGCAGCTATATCCTGTATAAGATCAGCTGGAAAACCAGCATGTTCTGGGTTTATCTGGCCTGTGTCGTGGTGGGCGGCTTTATGGGGGCTTCCGAAAACGGCGCGCTGGTCTCTATCAGCAGCCTGCTCTCTTTAGCATCCTTTGTCCTGATGATCATCCAGACCCATAAGCTGTCAAAGGCCTTTGGGCACGGAGCAGGCTACACCATCGGCCTGCTTTTGCTGAGACCTGTTTTCATACTGATCCTTGGCTTTGGAAGCGCAGAGTACAAGGGCAATCCAGAACAGAACTGAGGAGAAGAAAATGCACAAAAAAACAAGCAGACAACCCAGGCGTTTTAAAAAAGTCCTGCTCACAACCTTAGTCACACTGCCGCTCTTAATGGGCAGTGTGGGCGCAGCAGGGCCTCAGACGGATCAACCGGCCATTGGCGGCTACAGCAGCGATACCGCCGGTGCAGGCTACAGCAACTATCCCGCAGGCGAGAACCGGATCGCGCCGAAAAGCGCACTGCCGGAAAAACTGGATCTTCGGGCTGCCGACCTGGATGGGGATGGGGTTACAGAACCGCCTTATGTTACCATCGCAAAGGCACAAAGTCCCTGGGGAACCTGCTGGGCTTTTGGAGCCCTGTCGGCCGTGGAGTCGAATTATATCAAAACTACGGGCAGCGCCGCCAAAAACGTTGATTTTTCGGAGCGGTACCACGCCTGGTTTGCTTATACGCCAGACCACGGAGAAGGGATCGAATCGGTTAAAAATGCTGATAAGCGTCTCGATTATGGTGGAAACCGCAATATCAGCGCAACTGTACTTTCCAGCTGGTCCGGGCCTGCAGAGGAAAGCGCAGCGCCCTATGAGGCAAATGACGGGAACACCAAATCGCAAGACGCGGACTGGAGCCTGCCGGACAGCCTTATCAGAGATTCGGAAGCCATGTCCGGCGCGCGGGTGCAGAACATTGATTTCCTGCCTAGCACCGCCACTTTTACAGATCAGCAAAGCCATGAAGGCTACGTCTATTCCGATGCAGCTACTACAGCCATCAAGCAGGCAATCGTGGACAACGGCGTGGTAGAGATTTCCTATTGCGCGGCTGTTTCAATGCCGGGAGGGACGACAGATCTGCGTTACCTGAATATGGAAACCAAGGCCCACTATACCGATGAGTATACCACCCCCAACCATGCGGTCAGCATTGTGGGCTGGGATGACAACTATTCGGCTGAAAACTTTAAAGAAGGAAATCAACCAACAGCTGACGGCGCGTGGATTGTCAAAAACAGCTGGGGAAACTTTGAGGATAGATCAGACGAAGTCTGGGAAAGCCATAAAGACGAATCTCCCGTGGACCGTCAGGGCTATTTCTATCTCTCCTACTACGACCAGTCTGTCTGCGATTTTACCTCCTATCAGGTCGATACAGATGCAGACGGTCTGTTTACCTACGACAACAACTACCAGTACGACTATCTGGGGCTTAAATCGCCGGACAGCCGTAAGCCGTCAGAAGCGGGATGCAGCGGCATGACCGCCAATGTGTTTACGGCCGCCTCGGACGAGCTGCTTCAGGCAGTCTCAGTGATGACTGCCGAGCCTGACTGCACAGCCGATATCCAGATCTATAAGGTGGCCGCAGGAACCACCGACCCCACCTCGGGCGAGCTTGTGGCAGAACAGGAAAGCGTGAGTGTACCTTACGCGGGCTACCATACCATCGCACTAAAAGAGGCGATCCCATTAAAAGCAGGTGAAAGCTTTGCGGTGGTGGAAACCATCAAAAACAGAGACGGAAACGGCTATGCGCCCATCGAGCGTGGAAGCGGTGAAGTGGTGGATGTGGAGGATGAAGAAGCCACTGAACCAACTGGAGAAACCACCATCCGTTACATTGCAGATGTCGCCGAGGGCCAGAGCTTTCTGCATAAAGAAGGCGCCTGGGTCGATCTGGCTAAGGATGGAACCGACGGTGTGGATAAAGAGGGCCATGCCCTGAAGACCGGCAACGCCATGATCAAGGCCTTCACCACCAATCTGGACAGCTGTACACTGGCAGGCCTGTCCATTGAGGCACTGAACGCCGAAGGGCAGAGTCTTGGCAGCCAGCAGGTTACCGAATTCTCAAAGGTAGCGCTGCCAGAAGGCACAGAGGCGATTCGCCTGATGCCCACATTAGAGGGAGAAGGAACTCTGACGATCACCGCCGCTGGTCAGACCGTGAGCGCGGAAGCGCCGATACCAAAGGATCAGTTTTTACAGGAGGGCCTCATTTTTACCACCCAGGCCACCGGGCCCAGAGGAAATAATAGCGAGGTTAACACCTATCGTCTGAGCTTTGAGATCAAAACAGCGCAGAGTACCGGTGAAGAACCCGGCACGGGCACAAACAGCGCAGAGGAAGAAAAAAATAATGCCGCCGATAAAAACGCAGGCACCGGAATCCATGAAAACAGAACAGCTGCGGTTCTGAGTACAGTCGCGTTAGTGTTACTGCTGGCAGCAGGCCTGGGAGTCGTTTACCGGAGACGTAGAAACAATCCGTAAAAAGACATCCATCCAGTCAAAGCCATAAAATAAAAAAGGTATCCGCAAAGCAGATTAAGTGCTTTGGGATACCTTTTTTTACGGTGCGTCCTCAACAGGCACCACCACATTTTCATTGGCAGAATCCTTTAAATAGCTTTCAAAGGGAGCGCTGGTATCAATGGTAATGCCAGTTTTACCACCGGTCTGCCCGGCGATAGTATCGCTGATCTTCATAAGGTCATCCGAGGGCGTGTAATCTGAATCATTGCCATATAAAATCTTGTGCAGCACAATGGCGTTATCGGCCAGCGTGTCGGGGACAAGGTACCAGACGCCGTCGATCATATCACCATAGGAGTAATCATCAAGGGGGACTCTGTAGCCATCAAAGGTCTTATTATCCAGGGACATAAAAGTCTTGGCGTAGCCTGTCATATCCTTAAGCGGCAAAGAGGTCTGCAC
This sequence comes from Eubacterium callanderi, assembly GCF_900142645.1. Taxonomy (GTDB): domain Bacteria; phylum Bacillota; class Clostridia; order Eubacteriales; family Eubacteriaceae; genus Eubacterium; species Eubacterium callanderi. The sequence continues at coordinate 194,420 of NZ_FRBP01000002.1, read as the reverse complement.
ATAGGGATAAACCCTGCCGAGGAGATTGAGATCTGTAAAAATATCGCTGTTAAAAAGCTTTTGAGCAATCTGCTCAAAGACCTCCCGCTGGCGTTTAGTACGCATATAGTCATTGTCACTGTAGCGCTCGCGGCAGAAGGACAGCGCCTGGATTCCGGTAACAGTCTGGACACCCGTCTGTGTAAGGAACGGGTCGGATTTTCCGACCTTGTCGTTGTCATCCATGATGTACTGGTTTGTCCAATGGAGCACAGATTCATTGGGAATATTGATCTCAACCCCGCCCAGGGCATCGACCACATCCACCAGGCATTTAAAGTCAATGGAGACATAGTCCGAAATATTTAAGTCCAGGTTTTCATTCAAGGTTTGGACAGCGAGCTCAGGGCCGCCGTAATCGTAAGCGGCATTGACCTTTTCATAGCTTACGTTGTTTTCCCTGGTCTCGGGAATTTTGACCATAAGGTCCCGCATAAGGGAGGTGACCTTGACATTGCCGGTTTTGTAATTGACTGTGACCAGCATGATGGTGTCGGAGCGGTCACCTTCAACATCATTGCGGCCATCGAGACCGAAAACAGCAATATTGGAAACATCCTTGTCCAGCTTTTGGTTAATATGGAGCTGGCTTGAATCAAGCCGGTCGCCGGAGATCCCCTGTAAAATGCTGAAGCAGTAAACCGCACCGCTTGCAATCAAAATCACCAGACAAACTAAAACGACACTGAGCACCTTTTTCCTTAATTGCATACCAGTACCTCCTTTGTACCTGCTTGTATTGACTGCGCGCAAGTCCAAACACCGATGTATTAGGATTTGTTAAGTATAGCACACTTTTGATACAAAATAGATACATTTTAGGTGCATTTAAGAAAGAATACAGAATGAAAAGATGCACTGGCGTCATGCTTCTATTCCACACTCTTAAGCGAATCAATCATATCAATGTGATCCAGAGTCTTATTGGTCATGAGGTTGACGATCAGTGCAAAGCTGAAGGAGATCAGCGCCGTGATGGCGTAGCTGACAGGCTCCACATAGACGGCAAAGTGAACCGATGGCATATTGAGCACATAGGTCAGGCTGCCGCCCAGGGCACGGCCCACCGGCAGGCCCAGCAGAATACCGATAAGGGTGAGAATAAGTGTTTCCTTATTCACATAGAGGTGAACCTCCTTGTCATAGAAGCCAAGAACCTTCATGGAGGCCAGCTCCCGTGTCCGCTCCGATATATTGGTAGAGGACAGGGAAAACAGCACGATGAAGGCCAGACCCGCCGCCATGGCTGTAATCAGGTAAACGACGGAGTTCACCAGGGAAAAGGCTGAGGAAAAGCTTTCCTTAAGCTCGGCAGTGCTGGTGACAGACAGCATTTTATCCTGACGTCCCAGGGCATCGGCATAGGCCTTATGATCGGTGCAGGCGGATGAAAGATGGGCGAGGGCGGCGTTAGGCTCGTAGGCGCCAAACATGGCCTCATAAACGCTCTGGCGCATATAAACCGCGTTGCCAAGGTAGTTGCGCACGATCCCCGAGACGGTTGATTCCTGTTGAACCAGCTGGTCATCCTGGATAAAGAGCGCATCCCCAGTGCCAAGGTCCAGCATACGGGAGGCGTTTTCCGTGATCAGCACACCGTTGTCCGGCAGAGAAGACGGGAAGCCATCCGTGTTTTCAAGATGGATATAGCCTTTGAGGGAATGCCCCTCAGGCACCACGATGAGCTGTACCTTTTCCTCCTTGCCCTCGGCAGTTTTTTTGAGCTTGACATTGCCAGTCAGCACGTTGATATAATCCGCAATGTTATCATCCCCGGATAGGCGTTCCATGACCTCGGTATTGTCATCCGCAGAGGTGACAGCCATGAGGTCATACTGGTAGATATGCTCATACTGCTTGGGCATAAGGTCGTTAACCGAGTTTTTAATGGCAAAGCCGCAGAGCACCAGGGCAGTGCAGCCCATGATGCCCGCCACGGTCATAAACAGTCTCTTTTTGTAGCGGAACAGGTTTCGCATGGTCACCTTGTTTAAAAAAGAGAGACGGTTCCAGAGCGCCGGAATACGTTCCAGCAGAACCCGTGAGCCGCCGCGCGGGGCCTTAGGGCACATGAGCACATCAGGCATATGAATGAGCTCGGTACGGCAGGCGATGGCCGCCGCGCCCGAAATACTGACGGTGAACAGCAGTACACCACCCAGGCCATAGAGCAGGTTAAACCGGAACAGGTATTCCGGCAGCATATAAAGGATCTGGAAGATGGTAAATACAAATTTGGGCAGCAGGATAAAGCCGCAGATGTCGCCCAGAATACCGCCGGCAAGACAGGCCGCCAAGGCGTAAAGCAGGTACTTGCTGTAAATGGCGGCATCCCGGTAGCCCAATGCCTTGTAGGTACCGATGAGCCCACGTTCCTCCTCAACCATGCGGGTGATGGTGGTCAGGCTGATGAGCACCGCCACCACCAGAAAGACAATGGGGAAGGCAGTCCCGACCGCCTCGATGGAGCCTGCGTCGCTCTCAATACTGGCGTAGCCGCCCAGAGCACTGCGGTCCTGAACGTACCATTTGGCAGTGTCGATGTCGGCCAGCTCGGCCCGGGCGTCTGCCAGCTTTTGCTCAGCCTTTGCTTTGGCTTCCTCGTATTCCTGGCGCTTTTCATTAAGCTCCGCCTGACCTTCATCCAGCTCGGCTTCTCCGTCCACCAGCTCCTGACGGCCGTTTTCGAGGGTTTGACGTCCTTCAGCCAGCTGTCTCCGGGCGTTGTCCTCCTGAGAGGAGATCTCAGCCGCGCCGACGTCCAGCTGGTTTTGTCCGCTCAGCAGCTGGGTGCGGCCCTCAGCCAGCTGAGCTCGGGCAACTGCGAGCTGCGCAGCGTTCGCCTCCAATGTCTCGGCTGTGGCCTTAAACTGGGCGTCGGCCTCGGTCTGTTGTTGTTCCAGCGCCGCACGGTTTTCATCCAGGGTTTTACGGCCCTCAGTCAGCTGGCGCAGACCATTGGCCAGCTGAGGAATGACCTCTGGCAGAGCCTGAAGCTGAGCCTTTTGGGCCAGAAGCGCTGCCAGCCGGGCAGCATCATCCGGATCGGCTGGGTCTAGGGCGGCAATCTGTTCGTCGATGGCCTGAACAGCGCCGTTCAGCACCGGCATAAAGGCAGCCATAAAGGCGGACTGAGCTTCTGTTTCCGCTTCCGGGGGCGCTGCGAGCCAGGCCTCCCAGAGATCATTGGGCCATGCTGGACCAAACAGACCAGACAGGGCTTCCTCCTGGGCGTTTAAATCGGCCTGGGCATCCTCCAGCTTTGCCTGCTCCTCATCGAGCAGGGCACGGGCGCTTTGCAGCTGGGCATTCACTTCAGCCTGCTTTTGGGCCAGAAGCTCACGTCCCTGGCTCAGCTGTGTTTCACCCTCATCCAGCAAAGCGCTGGAATCCTCAAGTCTGGAGGCATTGGCGATGAGCGCAGCGTAGCCGTCGTTTATCTGCTGCCGGGCTGCCTCAAACTGGGCATTTGCTGTCTGCTCCTGGCCGGCCAGCTCCCGTGCTCCGTTTTCCAGTTCCCGAAAACCCTCTGTAAGCTTCTGCCGCCCATCGGCCAGCTCCTGCTCGGCGTTAGCGAACTCGGCGTCTGCCTCCGCAAACTGCGCGTTCATTTTTTGCTCAGCATCGGCGATTTTGTCGGCCGCCTCACCAGTAACGGACTGGGTGCGCGCCTGCTCACGGTCCGTTTTGATCTTAGCCTCAATGGCCTGAATAACCTGCTGCACGCTGTCCTTGTAAGCGTCGGAGTAACAGATTAAGTCGCGGCTGTCCGCGAGCGTCAGATAAACAGCGGTAAAGACATCGCTGCTAACAGCCCCGGGGGTCACAAAAAAGGTGAAATCGGTGGTGGAGGCAGAACGGAAGGCAGAGGCTCCCTCATTGTTGCTGACATCCATGGGGTCCAGCACCACACCGGTAATCTTATAGGTGGTATTCGCAAAGGTGGACGTTTCGGTCTTGTCCTCAAAGTCTGCGGCCCATTCGTCGCTATTCCCGGAACTGTCCTCTTGTTCAGCTGTTTTCAAATCCTCCTCGATGGTAAGAGAGTCGCCGAGGGATTTGCCGGTGTCCTTCATGTATTTCTGCGTCACGGCGATCTCATCCGCCTTTTGCGGAAGAACGCCCTCCAGCAGGTAAGGCGCGTTCAGTCCCTTGGCGCTCAGCACCTTGACCTGGGCGTTCTGGCGCTTATCATCTACATGGGTGTAGACCGTCTCGCTGTAGGCTCCCTCGGCCGTTTCAACGCCGTCCAGCTGCGAGAGCGCTGTCACGTCCTCATCTGTAAGGCCCAGGGTGGACATGACCGAAATGTCATAGAGCTTCTGGGTATCAAAAAAATGGTCGGCCGAATAGCGCAGGTCATCACAGGCGGCCTTAAGGCCTGTGAGCATGGTGACGCCAAGGGCTGTGATCAGGAGGATGGAAAAAAAGCGTTTGCGGCTTTTCTGGATGGTTCGCCAAATATCTTTAAGGAATGCGTTTTTCATGGTTGTTTGCCTCCGTTGTGAACAACATGGTGTTGATTTCTTTATCTTTATTATAGAGCTTAAACCAGGCAGCATCAATGAACAAAACAAAGGGAAATGTTGAACACAACATGCTGTTGTGCTATGATACCAAAAAGGAGGCGATCCCATGAGAAAACAACCCGAAGTTACTGAACAGACCAAAGCAAACCTCAGAACAGCGTTCTGGAGCCTTTATAAAGAAAAGGCCATTGAAAAGATAACCATCAAGGAGATAACCGATGCCGCGGGATATAACAGAGGCACGTTTTACCTTTACTATAAGGATGTATACGACCTTTTTAACAAGATCGAGGAGGAGTTGCTGGAGGAAATACGCATTCTCATCCATGATAATTTACCCCAGAAGGAGGGCTTGGATTTTGCAGGACATATGGGGTTGATTGTCAAGCTATCCCAGCAGTATTCGGCCTATATGTCGGTGCTGCTCAGCGACCACGGTGACCCCACCTTCGTCACACGGCTCAAGGAGCTTATCTGGCCTTTGCTTAACCGCTATGTTCTTGATACCAGCGCCCTTACCACCCAGGAGCAGTCCCTTCTGTCGGAGTTTTACCTCTCCGGACTTCTGGCAGCCATAACCCGCTGGCTTGAGGCTCCAGGTGATATGACCATCGACCAGTTTATCAGATTTGTGATGAGACAGGTGTTTTCCGGAGTGGTAATGGTGTAAAATAGTTGTAACCCATTGTGCTTTTTGAAGGAGGCATAAAAATAAGACAGATTAGCATAAAATAATTGCGTCGCCCTATGAAGTGCTTTAGATAAATAAAGATTTCTAATGAAGAGGGGATGCAATTAAAATTTATAAGATAAAAAGTAAATTATATTTGACTTTTTGTCGGATGAGGTTTAGAATAAGGGTGTAAAGGATGGTGACATAATGGGGAAGAACTTAAGGATCAAAGCCGCCAGAGCCGCCCTCGATATGACCCAGAAGGACCTGGCCGAGGCGGTTGGCGTTACCCGGCAGACCATGAACGCCATTGAGAAGGGGGACTATAACCCCACCATCAAGCTGTGCGTTGCGATCTGCAGGGTACTTGGGAAAACATTGGACGAGCTTTTCTGGGAAGAAGCCTGAACCATGGAGGAAGTGTAATGAAAAAGCAAGTGACTTACCGTGAAGGTGAATATGACGAGCGACAGGAAATGCTGCTGGGAAAGGTTTATAAACATTCTTTCGCAATAGCCTTATTATGTATTTATCTCGATGCGGCCATTGTGAATCAAAATTTTGTCTTTGAAAGCCGGCAACTGGAAAATGGAATGGTCATGATTTTGCCCGTGACTTGGTTCGTCGTTGAGCTGCTAGCCAGAAACCTCTTTTCGAGAAGTGGAAAGGTACCACTCTGGACAATTATTGCATTTGGATTAATGTTTATTGTTCAGCTTCCCTTTTTTCTGGGGAACACAAAACCAATTTTTTCAGAAAATAACAGCTGCCTGACAACAAAAGGCGAGCACTGTGTGATTTTACTCTGTATTTTGGTCATGACCGCGGCTTTGATCATTCGTAAGCTTATAAACTGGAGAATTCGGGTTGTAGAAGAGAAAGAAGAACTTTAACGACAGGAGGATTATGAAATGTTTAATTTGTGTAAGGAATACGACGAGCGGCAGCAGATTATCCGGGGAAACATCTGCAAGCATATTATGGTGATCATGGGCATCTGTGTTTTAATCAATGGCATCATTGAGGACGCGGGCTTTGTCTGGCCGGACAAATTCATCGCTGGTATTATTCTGATCATGGTACCCATCACCATCGGTACGGTTGAAATGAACATCCGGGGCGTCTATCTGAGTAAGGACCGCCAGGTTTTCTTTGTGGTCGTCTTTGGGCTGGTGGCTCTCGCCAATGTGGTTCTTCTCATCAGCCACAACGAGCCCCTTTTTACCGCAGGCGCCATTACCGATTACGGCGAGCACGCGGTTCTGGCAGCCTGTTTTCTGACGATTTTTATCTCTGCCATCATCCGTCTGATCTACGATAAGCGCATGGAAAGGGTTGAGGAATAAAAATAGACCCCACAAAAGAGGCACTCAAGCAGAGCAGCCGCCATACAGGGCGGAAAAGGCAGGTGTATTATTTTAGCGATACGCCTGCCTTTTTTATAGGGTTCCATTTCCATCGCCAGACGGCAAAGTTTGCATGAGGGCAAAGAAATGCTCAGGCTCCCCGGTACAAAAGTACTCATACCAGGCTTCCAGCGTGTTTGACTGAAAAACGCCTAAATGCTCAATGATTTGTTTTGCCCACAGCAGAGCGCCGGTAGAGCCGGCAGTAATAAGATTGCCCTCCGATACAGAGGGTTTGTCGATGTAATAGCTTTGCCCCTTATAGCCGGGAGAGACCATTTCAAGAAACCCCGGCCCATTGCTGGTATGCGGGCGCTTATCCAAAAAGCCAAAGCGGGCAAGGGCAGCGGTAGCCCCACAGATTGCGCACACCATAGCGCCTGAAGCGAGAAATTCGCTTGCTTTTTCGATGACAGCCTCATGCCTTGGGTCGTTCCAGGTGTCTGCGCCCGGCAACAGCAGCAGGCTTGTTTCTCCCACCACAATGTCCTCGATTAAGCAGTCGGGCAGAATGGTGAGCCCGCCCATTGTATGGATTGGCGCTTTAGAATCGCTTACCGTTTTGAGCGATATACACCGTGCGTCTTTTTTAAAAAACCGACCGGAATTCAGCTCCGAAGTAACATGCCCTAATTCCCAGTCCGCTAAAGTATCAAGAACATAAACATAAATTGTAAACATAAATTTCCTCCAATTTCATTGTCTTATTGATTTGTCTGCTTTTTTATTGTACCATGTCATTGTTGACAACAGTATGGCAACAATCAAATAGAAAGGCGGCAGCTTGATGAAAATAGACAGACTTGTCAGTATTATGATGATACTCCTTGATAAAAAGCGTATCGGCGCCCAGGCGTTGGCGAATATGTTTGAGGTTTCCCCCCGCACCATTTACCGTGACATCGACGCGATCAACATGGCGGGGATTCCTGTTCATTCGACCCCGGGAGCGGGCGGCGGCTTTGAAATCATGCCGGCATACAAGATTGATAAAAAGGTTTTTTCGGCGCACGACCTTTCAGCCCTCCTGATGGGGCTTTCCAGTCTTTCGGGCATGGTACGGGGGGATGAGCTGGTACATGCGCTTGCCAAGGTCAGGAGTTTTATCCCTGCCGACCGCGCAAAGGACATTGAATTAAAAGCAAATCAAATAAACATCGATTTGAGTCAGTGGATGGGAAACAGAAACATACAGCCATACCTGGAAATTATTAAAACCGCGATGCAGGAAAGCAGGCTGCTGACCTTTGGATATATAGCCCATCACGGAAACAAAACCACACGAACCGCCGAGCCGTACCAGCTTGTCTTAAAAGGCAGCCACTGGTATTTACAGGGGTATTGCCATAAAAGAGAGGACTACCGCTTATTCAGGCTATCCCGCATGTCAAACCTGCAAATGCAGGAGAAAACTTTTACACCGCGGGAGTATCAAAAACCGCCGCTGGATTTTGATAATATTCTGACGAATCTGCAGACAAAAATTAAAATCCGTATTCATAAATCTGTGATGGACAGGGTACTTGATTTTTGCGCTTATGAGGACTTTTTACCAGACGGTGACGCACACTATATTGTCAGCTTTCCTTTCATAGAGAACGAATACCACTACGGTATTCTGCTTAGCTTTGGGGACAAATGCGAGTGCTTAGAGCCGCTGCATGTCCGAGCGGAAATGAAGCGCAGAATACAGAAGATAGCGATGATATACGAAGGCTAGCAGGCTGTCGCGCGTGACAAGTCAAACAAATATGTAAAACAAAAAAACAGCGCAGCCAAAGCTGCGCCGTTTCCCGAAATTAATTCCCATACTGTTTTATGAGTGTTGCCCGAAGACCCTGTTTTTTATTCGTTTTCCCCGTCCGCAGTGGGTGAAGGGAGAATGGAATTGATAGCGTCTTTGATGAAGTTGGAGCCGCCGCCGGAGTCAGAGCCACTGTCTGTGCCACTTCCCGGAGCTGTCGTGGTGGTGCTGTCCGAGCCCGTGCTGGGGGGTGCGGACGGCGTGGCAGACGGGCTGGGGCTGCTGTTTTTCTGATTGTTGATGAGCCTTGTAATCTGGGACTGGCCGTTTTGTATCCAGCTGTTAATGGTCTCCTGGTTGATCCCTGTGTTTATGCCAAAAAGCCCGAGCCAGATCAGCAGTGTGTAGAGCACGGCGATCAGGGTTAAAAGGATTCTTGGAATCAGACCGAACTTTTTATAGCAGTACATTAGAAAAATGCCGAGCGGGGGTACAAGAACCAGCATAAGCAGGATGAACCAGGTGCGGGCGTAAAAGGGATCGCCGGAACGTCTGCCGCCGGGCATACGAAGCCCGCGCCCGCCGGTACGGCCCTTCTTACCGCGCCTGCCCTTATTGCCCCGGCTGCCGGAGCCATCGTCGTCCGCCAGGTCTGTATCTTCGTCCGCATAACGACTGCCCCCTGCGCGGCTGTCACGTCCGCCGGAACGGCCTTCGCCGCGGCCGCCGTCCTGCATGACCCGGGCCACCGAAGATTTAAACTGGCCGATGAGCTCCTTGTCGGAGGCGTCAATTTCCAGGCGTACCCGCCCGTCGTTCTGTATCAGAAAATTAATATCGATATAACCGTTCTCGCCAATATCGGCGGCAAGGCGGTCAAAATGTTCATCCACCTCCACGCGCTCAAAGCCCGCGTTCCAGAGTGCCTCCTCAGAAGCGTCAATCCAGTCGTCCAGACTGCCTCTGGCAGATAAATTTTCACGCATTTATTTTCACCTCTGATTTTATTGAATATTTCACAGTGCTTTTTATTATACAATGGAAAACTTAAATAATCGGGGATAAAACCAGCTTTTGTTTAAAAAGGAGACTGATCCGAAGAGCATAAAAAAGATGGCGCGCCGTTTCGGCACGCCACCTCAAAGCCGTTTCAATCCTCCAGATCAAAGGCCTCTTTTGTGGCCGCGACCGCTTTCTCGGTATCCTCGATCTTGATGATACAGGAGATACGAATTTCGGAGGTGGTGATCATTAAAATCTGGACGTCGTTGTCAGCCAGCACCTGGAAGAATTTGGCGGCGACCCCGGACTGGGTGCGCATGCCAATGCCAGAGACGGACAGGCGTGTAATATCCTTATTGATGGTGATTTTAATTTCAGGGTATTCCTCGCCAAGGGCGTTTACGATGTCCTTGACCTTCTCCAGGTCGCGCTCGAGTACAATAAAGGAAACGTCAAAGGCGTTTTTGACCGGAGCAGTCTGGGTGATGATGTCGACATTGACGTCAGCGTCTGATAGCTCGCTGAGGCAGCGGGTCAGGATAATGGAATTGACCGGCACTTTCTTCAGCGAGATCATGAGGTTTTTGTGGTCAACGGTCAGGCCGTCAACACTGTGGCTCTCCATATAGGTGGTCGTCATAAGGGCCTCCTACAGGTCGAACGCGTCGGCGGTGGCCATGACAGCCGTATCCCGAAGCTCGGATGGAATCACGCAGGAAATGCGGATTTCAGAGGTTGTGATCATGAGCATGGGGATATTGTTGTCGGCCAAAAGCTGGAAGAATTTGGCCGCAACGCCGGACTGGCTGCGCATGCCGATGCCCACAACAGAAAGCTTGGAGATTTCCTTGTTGATGTCCATTTCCACCTGAGGGTATTTTTCCATGAAATCATACAGGATCTTCCGCAGCTCGGACAGATCCTCGATGGGGGCGGAAAAGGAAATGTTGATCGCGCCGTAGACCGGAGCGGTCTGGCTGATCATGTCGATGTTAATGCTTTTTTTAGCCAGGTCTGAGAAGAACTGGGCTGTAATGTTCATATCAAAGGGAACGTTCTTGAGAGACACCATCAGCTCGTCGTTGTCGATGGCGAGGCCGGTAATGGCCTGCTGTTCCATAGGACTCATGTTGCTGTCACCTTCCTTAATGAGAGTACCGGGCACGTCGTGAATACTGGATGCCACATAGATTTCCGCGTTGTACTTGCTGCCCAGCTCGATGGCGCGGGCGTGCATGACGCCGGCGCCCAGGCTGGCCATTTCCAGCATTTCGTCAAAGCTTACCGTGTCCAGCTTTTTAGCCGGCGGGTACAGCCGCGGGTCCACACCGTAGATACCGTCCACATCGGTGTAGATTTCGCAGGGGCATTCTAACACACAGGACAGGGCAACCGCGCTGGTGTCAGAGCCGCCCCGGCCCAGGGTGGTGATATCGTCATTTTCATTAACCCCCTGGAAGCCTGCGATAATAACGATTTTGCCGTCATTCAGGGCATCCTCGATTTTCCGGGTTTCAATATCCATGATCCGGGATTTCCCGTGGTGGCCCATGGTGTGGACGCCCACCTGTGGGCCGGTAAAGGAGATCGCATCGTAGCCCATGGCGTTGAGGGCCATGGACAGCATGGAGATAGAGACCTGTTCGCCGGTCGCTAACAGCATATCCAGCTCGCGTCTTGGCGGCGCGTCGCTGATGGAGTAAGCCATTTTGACGAGCTCGTCGGTGCTTTTGCCCATGGCAGAAACCACCACGACCATCTGATTGCCATCTTCTCTTTTCTTAATAATACGTCTTGCGACATTTTTAATACGGTCGATGGTGCCCATGGAGGTACCGCCGTATTTTTGGACAATGATGCTCATCGGAAACTTAACCTCTCAAATCGTCGAGTAATTCGGTTTTATCCTCGGTTTTTTCGTCCTTGTCTTTAACGACTTTGGCAGGGGAGCCTGCGACCACAACGCCGGCAGGAACTTCCTCCGTCACCACTGAACCAGCGGCAACCACAGCGCCCTTACCGATTTTGACGCCCTCAAGGATAACGGCGTTGGCCCCGATCAGGACTTCGTCCTCAATGATGACCGGCTGTTTTGACGGTGGCTCAAGCACGCCGGCGACCACAGCGCCCGCGCCGATATGGCAGTTCTTGCCGATGGTAGCACGCGCACCCAGCACAGCATTCATATCGATCATGGTGCCCTCGCCCACAACCGCGCCGATATTGATCACGGCGCCCATCATGACCACAGCGTTTTTGTGGATGTGCGCACCCTCGCGGATAAAGGAGCCAGGCTCGATGCGGGCGTCCACCTCGGTTAAGTTAAGCAACGGAATGGCCGAGTTGCGGCGGTCACATTCGATGCGGACAGAGGAGATGGAGCCTGTCTTGGCGTCCAGAAGGGCGCTGATCTCACCGGCCTCACCGATGATGATGCAGGCAGAGGGATCGCCGTAATATTCGTAGCCGGCCAAGTCGCTCGGTCTCAGGTAGCCGCGGACATAGGCCTTTACTGGCGTGGATTTCTCGACGGCCTTAATATATTTTGCGATCTGGTATGGGTCGTTTAAATCAAATTGTTTTTTCAGTTCTTCGTTTGTCATGTTAAATCCTTTCGTGTGGTTTAATTGTCAATTAGCATTTCCATATTGTAGAGGCCGGGGGCCTGGTCTACAAGGTATTTGGCCGCGGTCACTGCGCCGCTTGCAAAGACTTTTTTGGAGAGGGCAGTGTGGCGGATTTCGATCAGTTCATCGTTGCCGGCGAATAAGACCGTGTGCTCGCCGGGGATGGTACCGCCGCGGACGGCGTGGATACCCAGTTCCTGAGGGTTCCGCTTACAGTCTCTGCCGTAGCGGCCAAAGGTATAGTCCTTTTTATTTTCAAGGCCGTCGTTTACCGCGTCGGCCAGGAGCAGCGCGGTGCCGCTGGGGGCGTCCGCCTTTTTGTTGTGGTGCTTTTCGATAATCTCAATGTCAAAGCCGTCCTCCAGAGCGCCGGCCATATCCCGCAGGGCTTTTGCCAGAAGGTTGATGCCCAGGCTCATGTTGGCCGTTCTGAAAACCGGAAATTCCTTTGAGCCGTCTTCAATATCGGCCAGGTTCGCTTCGGAGAGGCCGGTGGTGGCGATGACGATGGGGGTTTTGGTGTCTCTGGCATAGCCAAAGATGCTGTCAAAGGCCTTGTAATGGGAAAAGTCAATGATGACATCCGCCTTTTCCGCACACTGGCTTAAATCGGAATAGACAGGGAAGGGGGTGTCCTGATCGGTGTTGATGTCAAAGCCTGCCACGATCTGGCAGTCCGGATCTTCACCGATAATGGTCTGGAGCATATGCCCCATGGCGCCACCGACGCCGGATAAGAGTATATTTAGCATAGGGGAGTACCTCTTTTATTAAATTTTATGAACCGCCTTATTAAAGCAGTCCGTATTCCTTCAGGGCTTCAACCAAACGCGCTTCATTGGCCTCTTCCATTTCAACCAGGGGCAGGCGCATTTCGCCGGTATCGGTGCCCAGCAGCCGCATGGCGGTTTTAACCGGAATCGGGTTGGTTTCATAGAACATGGCCAGGTTAATCAGGTTGGTGTCAAACTGTATTTTCCGCGCCTTGTCCACATTTCCGTCCATAAAAGCAGAGACCAGGTCGTGCATATCCTTTGGAATGATGTTGGCAGAAACGGAGATAATGCCTTTGCCGCCCACAGAAAGGATGGGCAGGGTCTGGTCGTCGTTGCCGCTGTAAACATCCAGCTTGTCGCCGCAGGTGCGGGCAATTTCTGTGATCTGGCTGATGTCGCCGCTGGCTTCCTTGACTGCCTGGACATTGGGGATCTCGGCCAGCTTCTGCATGGTGGACACACTGATGTTGGCCCCGGTGCGGCTGGGCACATTGTAGACAATGATCGGCACCTTGATGGCGTCGGCAATGGCCTTAATGTGCACGTAAATCCCCTTCTGGGTGGATTTGTTATAGTAGGGGTTAATGACTAAAACCGCGTCCGCACCCTGCTCCTCAGCGTATTTTGAGAGCATGATGGAGTAGGCGGTATCATTACTGCCAGTACCGGCAATGTAGGGAACGCGGCCGGCAATATGTTCGCCGGCAACCCGCAGCAGATCAAGATGCTCCTGATCGGTGAGGGTTGAGGTCTCGCCGGTGGTTCCGGCCACCAGAATGGCGTCGGTGCCATTTTCGATGTGCCAGTCAATGAGCTCTCTGAACCGGTCAAAATCAATCTTGTTGTCCCTGAATGGTGTGACCAGAGCCACACAGCTTCCTGTAAAAATAGTGGACATAATAGTTCCTCCTCAGTATTTTATCCGGCGCGGGGCCGGAAAGTGTTAAATTAAGCCTTCTTCGATTAAGGCGAAAGCGATCTGTACCGCGTTGGCAGCTGCGCCCTTGCGGATGTTGTCGGCAACACACCAGAAGTTGATGCCGTTGTCGATGCTGAAATCGCGGCGGATACGGCCGATATAGACGTCATTGGTGCCTTCGGCTTCACGGGCCAGCGGGTAAACATTGTTGGCAGGGTCATCTCTCAGGACACAGCCTGGTGCGTCCTTGAAAAGGGCCTTGACATCCTCGATTTCAAAAGGCTTTTTGGTTTCAACGTTAATGCTCTCGGAATGGCCGTAGTAAACCGGAACACGCACTGTGGTAGCGGTCACCCGGATATTGTCGTCATGCATGATCTTGTGGGTTTCGTTGACCATTTTCATTTCTTCCTTGGTATAGCCGTTGTCCAGAAAATCGTCGATATGGGGCAGGCAGTTGTAGGCGATGGGGTGTGGGTAAAACTGGTTTTCGGCGCCCTTTACGCCTTCCTCCAAATCCTTGTAGCCCTTGACGCCAGAGCCGGAGACGGCCTGGTAGGTAGAGTAGACGATACGGTCGATCCCGTATTTGTCATAGATGGGCTTTAAGGCGACCATGGCCTGGATGGTAGAGCAGTTTGGATTGGCAATGATGTTTTTGTGTCTTTTTAAGTCCTCTGGGTTTACCTCCGGCACAACCAGCGGCACTTCCGGGTCCATGCGCCAGGCAGAGCTGTTGTCAATGACAATAACGCCTCTCTTGGCAGCGGCAGGGGCAAAGCGTTCGCTGGTGCTGCCGCCGGCAGAGAACAGGGCAATATCAATGTCCTTGTCAAAGGCCTCGTCGCAGAGCTCCTCAACCACGTATTCTTTATCGCCGAATTTGACGGTTTTACCCTTGGAGCGGGCAGAAGCCATAGGATATAAATTATTTACTGGAAATTTCATTTCTTCCAGTACCTGAAGCATTTTTTGACCGACCATGCCAGTGGCGCCGACCACAGCAACGTTGTATGATTTCATCGAGAAATCCTCCTTTGATTAAATATAATAAAAAAAGCCAGTAAAGATACCAGCTATAAAATTGCAAAAAGTTACAGATTCCGGAAAGCACAAAAGCCCTGAGGGCCAGAGTCCGGAAGGACTAAAATGTATCGAGTTTGCAGTTTTGACAGCACTCCATCTTTCGATGACAGTATTATTGTTCTTCACAATAACCCCAGGAAGCCGGCTGACAGTACCGGGCCCTTCGGCGTTTTTCCCTTTGGCCGCCATTCCTCTTACCCTGTCGTAATCCTGGCAGTTACTCTTTAAAAACGCGCCTCTATCTTTACTTATTAGTTTGTAATCCCTATTGTACCAGATGTATACAGGAAAAGAAACAGAAAAATTCAAAATAATGTAAAATTTGCAGACATTATTTTCATAAAAAAAGCTTGACAGATTCTTAACAGTGCCGTATGATAGTGGTAGTTAAATAATTTGTACCGATGGTGTGTTACTGGTTATGCAGGCATTAACTGTCAAAGAGCTGTTTGTTACAGTTTTTTGAGAGTTAATGCCTTTTTTGTTGCCCGAAATGAGACCAGCTTATAAAATTGGGTATATAACCTGAGAAGCTTGTTATCGTTTTATTCGATAGCATTAGGTCTCTATTTCCAACATGTACAAATCATAACACCATTACAAAATGAGGAGGAAACAAATGAAAGACAAGATTTTTGGTGTTCTGCAGCGCGTAGGCCGCGCCTTCATGCTGCCAATTGCCCTTCTT
Organism: Eubacterium callanderi; assembly: GCF_900142645.1. Lineage (GTDB taxonomy): Bacteria > Bacillota > Clostridia > Eubacteriales > Eubacteriaceae > Eubacterium > Eubacterium callanderi. The sequence continues at coordinate 178,931 of NZ_FRBP01000002.1, read as the reverse complement.
CCCGTAGCGGGCCTGCTGCTGGGGATCGGGGGCTCCTTTACAAATGAAGTGATGCTGGAGTCCTACGGGCTCACCAGTGTCATGGGCGAGGGAACCGTTGCCTATACCATTTTAACGGTCATGAGTGAGGCGGGGAATGTTATTTTTGCCAACCTGCCCATTATTTTTGCCATCGGCGTGGCCATTGGCATGGCGAAGAAGGAAAAGGCTGTTGCCGCGCTGGCAGGGGTTATCGGCTTCTTCATCATGCACACAGTTATCAGCACCCTGATCGGCCTGACCGGCACCTACTCGCCGGAAACCCTGGCAGCCGCCAACGAAACCGCCAGGGCAGCCGCCTTAGCCGCGAACCAGCCCTTTACGGAAATTGTGGCCAGCCGCCTGCTGCCGTCTGGCTCCATCTCGAGTACCGTCGGGATCGAATCCCTGCAGATGGGGGTATTCGGTGGGATCATTGTTGGGCTCGGCGCAGCAGCCTTAACCAACAAATTCTATAACATCAAGCTGCCGTCTGTGATCTCCTTTTTTGGCGGCACCCGTTTTGTCCCCATCATCACCGCGCTGGTTTACCTGGTAGTGGGCGTTTTAATGTTCTTTGTATGGCCCTATATCCAGATTGGAATCAACGCCATCGGCAATGTGGTCATCAATTCCGGCTACATTGGCACCTTTATCTACGGTTTTATCGAGCGTGCCCTCATTCCCTTTGGCCTGCACCATGTGTTTTATATCCCGTTCTGGCAGACCAGCGTCGGCGGCGTGATGAACGTGGACGGACAGATGATCGAAGGGGCCCAGAATATTTTCTTCGCCCAGCTGGCCAGCGGCAACGTGACCCAGTTCAGCGTAGAGGCCACACGCTTTATGTCCGGTAAATTTCCATTCATGATCTTTGGGCTTCCGGGCGCAGCTCTGGCCATGTACCAGTGCGCCAAGCCAGAAAAACGCAAGCTCGTCGGCGGCCTGCTGTTGTCCGCAGCTCTGACAGCTGTCCTGACAGGGATTACCGAGCCCATCGAGTTCACCTTCCTGTTCGTGGCACCGTTCTTATACATTATTCACTGTGTGCTCTGCGGTCTCTCCTATATGCTCATGCACATTTTAAACGTTGGGGTTGGGATGACCTTCTCCGGCGGTCTCATTGATATGTTCCTGTTTGGTATTCTCCAGGGCAATGACAAGACCCACTGGGTCAATATTGTGCTGGTGGGCGTGGCTTACTTCTTTATTTACTGGATCCTGTTCAGAACCCTGATTAAGAAGTTTAACCTGAAAACACCAGGCCGTGAGGATGACGATGAAGAAACCAAACTCTACACCCGGGCCGACGTCGACGCCAGAAAGAACAGCGGCGCAGAAGGCAGTCCTGCCGTAGGCGTCAGCGATCCTGTTTCAGCCATGATCACAGTGGGCCTTGGGGGTAAGGCGAATATCGAAGATCTGGACAACTGTATAACCCGTTTGCGTACAACGGTCAAGGATTCATCCATTGTCAGGGAAGACCTTTTAAAACAGAGCGGCGCAGCCGGTGTGGTCATCAAGGGCCAGGGCGTTCAGGTTATTTACGGACCGACCGTACCGAATATCAAGTCAAACCTTGAAGAATTCCTGGAAACGCCGGAAGCGGATAACCTGTCGCTGGATGTGGCTGAAACCGAAGCGCCAAAGGCCGGAGAAACGCCAGAAGCTGCTGAAAGGAATGGCACTGTCGAATTTTTCTCAAGCCCCATCGACGGCTGCGTTGCCAGTATCGAGGAAACCCCGGACGATGCCTTCAGCCAGAAAATGCTGGGCGATGGCATTGTGGTATTCCCGACCGGCTCCGAGGTACACGCGCCCTGTGATGGCTCCATTGAGGTGCTTTTCCCCACAGGCCACGCCATTGGGATGAAATCCGCCGACGGCACAGAGCTGCTCATCCATGTGGGCATTGACACCGTTAATCTGGACGGCAAGGGCTTTACCCCGCACGTTGAGCAGGGCGATATGGTCAAGCGCGGCGATCTGCTCCTGACCATCGACCTGCCCTTTATTGAGGCTAACGCCCCGTCCGCGGCTGTGCCCATGATCTTTACCGGTCTGCCGGCGGGCAAGGATATGAAGATTCTGGCAAAAGGCGACGCGACCACTGATATGGATGTTGTCGAAATTGACGGATAAGTGTATAATAGGATAGAAAGCTAAAACAAGACCATCAGCGAACGACAAAAGGAAGGCTCTTTATAATAGGAAAGGCCTTCCTTTTTACAGCTTTGAGAGAAGATACAGAAGGGGGGATACAGCGAGTGTACTGTGTCAAAAAAGTTTTAAATAACAACGCGGTTCTGGCCGTTGACCTCAGACGCAAGGAGGAGGTCATCTTTCTGGGGAAGGGCGTGGGCTTTAACAAAAAAGTCAACCAGCCCTTTGAGGACCCGAAAAGCGTTAAAAAATACCATTTGCAAAAAGAAACCAGCAAAGGCCCTTCAGACAAGCTTATCAGCGCGGTCGATCCAGTTTATCTGGAGATCGCCAATGATATTATCCGTCTGTCCGAGGAAAAATTCAAAGCTGTGGATACCAATATTCTGCTGCCGCTGGCTGACCATATCGCCTTTTCCATTGTCCGTATGAACAGTCGGATGGATCTGTCCAACCCTTTTTCGGAGGATATCCGCTTGCTTTTTGAGGAAGAGTATGCCATAGCCGAAAAGGGTCGGGAGATCATCCGCGAGCGTACCGGTTACAGCATTCCCGACGAGGTCAGCTACATTACCCTGTATATTCACTCGGCTCTCAGCGACACTCAGGTTTCCCAGTCACTCAAAATTCCAGTAATCATCCGAGAGAGCATTGAACGGATCGAGAAAGAATGTGGCGTCAGGATCGATATGGGCTCCTTTGCCTACAACCGGCTTTTATATCATATTAAGTGTATGATGGCCCGGGTGCACAATAACGAGAAGCTCAACAGCGATATGATCGAGTTTACAAAGGAAAAATGCGCCTACGCCTTTGAGGTGGCCGGAGAAATCTGTGAAAAGTTATCCCGCGAGCTGGGCGAGCCGTTTACCGAAAAAGAGGTCAGCTACCTGGCCCTGCACATCGAGCGTATCCGAAGCGCTTAACCATAAGAGATGACATGCCGTTTTGACACGTCATCTTTTTTAATGGCCGCGGTGGCTGCGCGCGCTTGTGTTATCCCGGCCTTTAATATATAATTATGCTTAATCTTTAAAAAAGGAGTGATTTCATGGCAGTTGACTTTTATCAAAAGCTTCCTGAAGCTATCAAAGCCTATGAGCCGGAAGCCGTCAGTCTCCGGCGGGCTTTACATAAAATTCCGGAAACGGGCTTTAATGAGCGTGAAACCCAAGCGTTTATTATGGATTACCTTGAAAAGCTGGGCTATACCCCTGAGAAGGTCTGCGATACCGGCGTTGTCCTGTTTATCCCAAGCCTGAACGGGCTGGATGAGACCATCGCCATCCGCACCGACATGGACGGCCTGGGCGTAGTGGAAGAAACCGGGGTGGATTTTGCCTCCGAGCATGAGGGGATGATGCACGCCTGCGGCCACGACGGCCATATGAGCATGGTGCTCCTGGTCGCCAGATATTTGAAGGAGCACCCGGAAGCCCGAGTGCGCAACACGCTGCTGGTGTTCCAGCCCGCCGAGGAGGGACCAGGCGGAGCCGGCCCCATTGTCGAGAGCGGCGTGCTTGAAAAATACAAAGCCAAAGCGATTTTTGGCTACCACCTGTTCCCCTTTGTAGAGGAAGGGCTCATCAGCACCACCCCAGGGCCGATGATGGCAATGACCTCGGAATTTTATATCGATATTCTGGGGAAAAGCGGCCACGCGGCCGACCCGGACCAGGGGATCGATGCCATTGTAGCCACTGCCGATTACATTTCCGGCCTTCAGAAAATCGTGAGCCGGACAGTGAGCCCAAACGACAGCGCCCTGCTGTCCATCGGCACCATAAACGGTGGTACACGGATGAATATTATCGCCGATAAAGTCATCCTTTCCGGTACAGTGCGCTCATTCTCGGAGGATGTCCAGAAGGCCATGAAACAGCGCATGGTGGATATGGCCAGAGGCATTGAGCAGATGTACCATTGCAGGATTGAAATCAGATTTGTCGATATGTACCCTCCAGTGATCAACAGTGAGGTCCTGTTCGACCAGATCTGGCCCCTGTGCGGTGAGGCAGATGAAAAGAAGCTATTTAAAAAGGTGATGCTGGCTGAGGATTTCGCCATGTACCGGAAAGCCATTCCCGGTGTTTTTATGGGCCTTGGCTCCGGCAGCGAGGAGAAGGGCTATACCCAGAACCTCCACACCCACGGCTTTAATTTTGACGAAAAGGTTCTTCTGAGAGGACTTCAGGTTTATATGAATATTCTTACCAAAGCGGGAGAATACACCCTTTAAAGAGAGAGTGAGGAGAAAACAGAATGTATGAGGAATTTGCACAGGTCTATGATGACCTGATGCGCGAAATTGACTATAAGCAGTGGGGGGATTACGTGTTCCGCCTTCTGCTCAATGCGAAAAATGAAGTGAAAAGCGTGCTGGAATTTGGCTGCGGCACCGGTAATATTACCAGCGAGCTGGCCCAAAAAGGCTATGCGGTAACCGCTGTGGATTTGTCCGAGGAAATGCTGACTGTCGCGGATGAAAAAATCGCCGAACAGAACCTGGGAGATGTCCGGTTCTTTATGGGAGATATGAGCAATTTTCAGATCGGCGAAGAATTTGACGCGGTGGTTTCCTGCTGCGACAGCGTCAACTACCTGCCCGACAAGGCGGCGGTTCAGAACTTCATTTATTGCAGCCAGGATGCCCTTAAAAGCGGCGGACTACTCCTTTTTGACATCAACACCCCAGTTAAGTTTAAAGAGGTTATAAAGGACAATACCTATGTCTATGACCTGGACAATGTCTACTGCGTGTGGGAAAATTCGCCGGACTTTGAAGCCGGGCGTATGGACTACGATCTCTCCTTTTTCATAAAAGAGGAGGACGGCCGCTACTCCCGTTACGATGAAAGCCAGAGTCAGTATATTTATACGGTAGAGGAAATTTACCACATGCTCAAGAACGCAGGCTTTATGAATATTAAAATCTACGCTTTTGGCACATTCCTGCAGGGAAGCAACGAATGCGACCGCGTTCAGTTTGTGGCAGAAAAAAAATAATTTTAATTTTTTTAAAATTTGTGTGAAAAAAGTGTTGACAAAGAGTGCGTGCTGCCGTATAATAATGCACGTACTCAAGTTGATGGTCGCTTAGCTCAGCTGGGAGAGCACCTGCCTTACAAGCAGGGGGTCATAGGTTCGAGCCCTATAGCGACCACCATTTTTTATGTACTGCGGCCTGGTAGTTCAGTTGGTTAGAATGCCAGCCTGTCACGCTGGAGGTCGAGAGTTCGAGTCTCTTCCAGGTCGCCATTTTTATTGTACATAAACGTAAAAGTATTTATTTTTTTCTAAAAAAGTACTTGACAACATTAACTTGAGACAGTATAATTAGTACTCGTCACTGCAAGTTTATGCAAGCCCAGATAGCTCAGTCGGTAGAGCAGAGGACTGAAAATCCTCGTGTCGGTGGTTCGATTCCGCCTCTGGGCACCACTTTGATCACTAAGTGGCCAGACAGTGTTAATAGATTAATAAGCGGAAGTGGCTCAGTGGTAGAGCATCGCCTTGCCAAGGCGAGGGTCGCGAGTTCAAATCTCGTCTTCCGCTCCATTTTTAAGGTGCTATAGCCAAGCGGTAAGGCAAAGGTCTGCAACACCTCTATCCCCAGTTCGATTCTGGGTAGCACCTCCAATATTAAATTTTAGTCGCTGATTCAGCGGCTTTTTTTATTTAAAAAAGAGCCTCGCAGGCTCTTGGTAAATTACTTGGTTTTTGACAGAATACCGATGGTGGATCTTCTGGGCAGAACAAAGGCCGCGTCCTCCATTGAAACCCCGATTTCGGCAGGATAACAGCCAAATAGGTTAAAAAGTTTAACCTGTTCGTCTTTTGGCCATGCTTCACCCATGCCGGGAACATAGTCGTAAATATCAGGCCAGCCGACGGAGCTGCTTACCTTCTCCGATACAAAGGTCTTTCCGGTGCCCACCAGGAGGTTCATGATGCCATCAATTATAAAAAGATCCATCTGATCCGTTAAGGAAGCAGCATAAGCGTCAATTTCAGTGCCGCAGGTCGCAATGTACGCGTAAAGAGCATCGCCCTCATCCAGATTTGTCATAAGCTTTGGGCTGGTAAAGGACGCGCCGTTGATCACAATCTGCGTTTCCGTTTTTTTATCGACAGAGCCGGGAATGACCAGCGCCTTTGGCACTGCGGCAGCATTGGTCTGATCCAGCAGGAGCTGCGCCTGATTTAAAAGCCGTTTACGATTCCGAAGCTTCAAAGCGTCGTTTAAAGTCTCCATGGTTATTTCGAAGGGAATCGGGTTAAAGATTTGCCCATTCATAAAAAATCACTTCCTTGTTAAAGTCTTAATGGCATTATAGCACACCTTTACATTAATATATCCTAAAAGAAAATAATGAAACATCGGTTTTACTTATGCCCGTCCATAAATTTTTTTGAAATATTATTGACATTTTCAAGGTAAAAGAGTAATATTATATGCAGTTGCTCATGTGTGACGTATTTCAGTGATATAAGTATAAGACAAAATAGTAATCTTAAGCGGAAGTGGCTCAGTGGTAGAGCACTGGCTTCCCAAGCCGGGGACCGCGGGTTCGAATCCCGTCTTCCGCTCCATTATAGTAAAGAAGATGCCTGAAACCCAGTGTCTGATTGGGGTTCGGGTTTTTTATTTGCACTTGGCAGCCCTGGAATAAAGTACTCAGCACAATTCTATTAAATTTACATTTAATAGAGGGCTTAAATTAATTCTTATATAAGATTTAAAGATTAGAATAGTGTCTGAACATTATTTTGAAAGGGATTTTAATTTTATGAAAAAAAGAAGGCGTGCCAGAAAGAAGAAACGGTTCAGACCGCTTATCTGGGGGATCGTGGTGATCGCAGGTGTCCTTCTTCTTAATTGCAGCTTTATGGCTGGAAGGGGAAATAAAAACAATGATGAAGCCCAGGAAGGAGGGCTTTCGTCAGCGGTTGTTGAATACAGGCCTGTGGTCGCGCAGTACGCTGCCGAGTATGGGATTGAAGAATATACGGATTATCTGCTAGCGGTTATGCAGGTAGAATCCGGAGGTAACCACGAGGACGTAATGCAGTCCAGCGAGTCGCTGGGGCTGCCGCCAAACAGCCTTGAGACAGATGAGTCCATTAACCAGGGCTGCCGCTATTTTGCAAAGCTGCTGAGGCTTGCTGCGGAAAAAGGATGTGATTTTAACACTGTCGTGCAGGCTTACAATTTCGGCGATGAGTTTCTTGACTTTGTCGCAGAAAATGGAGGCACCTACACTGTTGAGCTGGCAGAGGAATACGCCAGACAGAAATCCGGCGGTGAAGAAGTGACCTATCTAAACCCCATTGCCCTGAAAGCAAATGGTGGCTGGCGTTATAAATATGGGAATATGTTCTATGTTCAGCTTGTTTACCAGTATATCTGAGAAAGGCTAGAACAGGATTTTTGATAAAAGGAGAAAAAATGAAGATAGCACAGGAACAGAAGAGCCGCAATCTGGATATTTTTTATGTAGACGGACTGATTGAGAATATCCTTGAGCAAATGCTGAAAGAGGTCGATAATCTGACACCAGAAGAGAGCGTTCATTTTAAAAAGAAGAAAAATTTAATTGTTTAGATTGCGGATATGATTAAACCATTCTGACAGGGGTATAATTATTTTTGAACACACATACCTCTTACTTAAATTAATAAAACTTACTCCCCCAACTTTTCCTTTTTTAAAATCCCCGGGTCTTTGTGATCCGGGGATTTTTCTGTTTAAGCTTCGCTTAAATGTTGCGAATGTCACGGACTTGTTGTGGAAAAGGGTATATATTAATAACAACAAAACAAATGGAGGTACTTATGATGAATGAACGTTTTAAAAATATAGATTTAAGAACAGTGCATGCCCTGGCGAATTTGGTTGATTACGCTGAGGGAAGAGTAGAAAGCAGAACCCTTGCCCAGAACGACGTTTTGAGTATCACAGTTTTTTCTTTCCCAGAAGGTGAGGGATTGAGTACTCATGTCGCGGGCGGCGACGCATTGCTCTACGTTATGGACGGAAAAGCAGGAATCACCATCGGTGATGATCCGCAGAAGGCTGTCAGCGCAGGCGAAATGATTATTATGCCAAAAGGTATTCCCCACAGTGTGGATGCCCTTGAAGCATTTAAAATGTTTTTAGTGGTCATTCAGTAAGTAAAAAAACCGGCTCTCAAAAGGGCCGCTTTTTATTTGTCAAAAAATGGAATTTAGATTATAATATAATGCTAATGACCGGAAAAGGAGGAAAGTACAGGATGAATCATCTAACCATTATGCAGGCTGAGAAGGAGGACGCAAAGGCACTCTTACAATACCGCGACGCAATAGGCGCGGAGAGTGATAATCTAACCTATGGAAGTGAAGGATCTGGCATGACGGTGGAAGCCCAGGAGACTTTTATTCAAAGAACAAAGGAATCCGGTGAATCGGTCATGTATGTTGGGAAAATTAATGGCGAAATCGTAGCTCTGGGCTCGATCACGGCCTATGATAAGCCGCGTATCCGTCATCGGGGCGAGTTGGGCCTGACTGTTCGAAAGTCTTACTGGAATCAGGGGATCGCCACAAAAATGATGCAGGCTCTGATGGCATTCGCAGAGGAGAGGATAAGCTGTGAGGTCGTCGAGCTGGAAGTTCGTTCCGATAATGAGGCCGCTATTCACCTTTATGAAAAATTTGGCTTTAGGACCATCGGCATTTACGAAAAATTCTTTAAAATCGGAGATCAGTACGCCCCGGCTAATTTGATGAATTGCTATCTATAAGCTATATGCGATTTTTTTGCGCGGGTACTGCCCGCGGATATGTTTGCCGTAATATTTGCCCACGGATTCCGCAGCCAGCATGCCCTGGTAATGGCGGAAAGGAACATTAAAATATTCGTATAAATTTCCGCTTTTAAACTGGATATACAAATTTCCGTTGTGGTAGCCGATGGAATCGACCAGGGTAGAAGCGACAAAATGCATTGACATAGGATTCACGCCCTTTTTTCTCATTATAACATGTGAATATGGAAAAAGCCACTGACAGTCAGTGGCTTGTAGGATTATTGCTTTTTCCATTTATGGCCGGCTTCCTGAGTAGGGGGAAGGCGGTCTCCCTTGGCGATTGTGACAACACGGCCGTTTTTAATTTCGCCGCCGCGTGGGCCTACTTCCTTATAGGTACCCGGTGCCTGGTTGTCTGTACCAGGGTTTACGAGTTCTGACATCATAGAAATCACTCCTTTCAAGTTTAAAGGTCTTTATATTTGTATAGAACAAATATATCCAAAGGGCATGACGAATAACGCTCTTAGCAGCCTCCTGCTGTAAGAGTAATAAACCTTTAAGAAAAATCGGTTTTATTTAGAAATTGGGAGAGTAAAGATGAAAATAAATTACCCAACACCAAAACACAGAAAGTATATCGATTATATGCAGGATATATGCAATGAACAGCGACTTTCCCTTGTTTTAGAGGGATCTCTGGCGGCAGGAAAGGCAGGCTGTTTTTCGGATATCGACTTGATCTTAACAGGAAATATAACGGCAGGACAACTGGAAAAAATAATATCAGGCTATGGTTCTTTAGCCATGACTAATTATACGGAAAAGCCAAAAGGAATTTTAATCTTAAACTATACAGATGGTATCAGTGTTGATCTGGATATACGTAAGACTGTGCTTAAAGAGGAAATTGCAGTAAATCATATTTTGTGTAATTTTGGATTTGACATTGGCAAAAGAGTTGAGCGTCTGGGATTAAGAATGGACTTAGTGCCCGAGCGTCCCCTCTGGTATAAAACCCTCAGACTTATCCACCGGTGTTGTTTAAAATATCTGACAGGTAAAATAGAGAATGCCGATGGGTTGGAGAGAGAAGTTGCCGAGGGAGTAGAACAGTGTTGCGGCATAAGGCTTCAAAGACAAGCAATTCCAAAGAGTATGATCGAAGCCTTTAATACTATTGATGAATATTTTTCTGTTGAGGTTATTATTCGAGAGCTTTTCGAGCCTTTATTTAAAGAAATGAAAGAAAAAGCGTAAAAAAAGGCAAAATTTTACTCTTTTAGAGTTTAAAATTGGCTATAGCTAAAAATAGTTGTCTGTTTTAGATCCGTTTGAATTTTTTTCTGTCAAGATTTTAGCAGTAAACAGAGGCAAAGTGCATTGAAACTTTAGCGCTAAAAGAATAAAATAATGAAGAATTCCAAAGAGCTTTTGTCTTTAAATGCAAAAGCGAATGAAAAGAATTGAATGATTCTTTTCCCCTCATTTTTTGTCTCCGGTCCGCCGGAGGCATTTTTGTTTTTTGCATAACAGCGGTCATTCTGTTAAAATGAAGCTAAAAAATGGGGAGGAATTATGACAATGACAGATAAAAGAGAAGAAGGAGCTCTGGAGGGCTTGAAAATACTGGATTTTTCAACACTTTTACCAGGCCCCTTTGCCACAACCATGCTGGCAGACCTGGGAGCAGAGGTGTTGAAAATAAGCGGACCGGGCAAGCCGGATATTGTTTTAGACTATCCGCCCTTCATTGAGGGGACAGATGTATCGGCGAACCAGGCTTGGCTTGGGCGAAATAAAAAGACCATGCTGCTGAATTTGAAAAAGCCGGAAGCCGTCGATATCGTTAAAAAGCTGATCATGGAATATGATATTGTTATGGAGCAGTTCAGACCTGGGGTCATGGAAAAGCTGGGACTGGGTTATGAAGCCCTTGCCGAGATCAACCCGCGTCTGATCTACTGCTCCTTAACCGGGTATGGACAGACAGGCCCTTTGAGCCACAGGGCTGGGCATGATATTAATTATCTGGCAAGAAGCGGCAACATGGCCCAGGCTGGCCGTACGGAAACAGGACCGGTTCTGACCAATATGCAGGTAGCCGATGTAGCGGTGGGATCAATGAACTCAGTTATCGGGATTCTGGCAGCGGTCCAGTACAGGAATCGGACAGGGAAGGGACAGCGTGTGGATATTGCCATGCTGGACGGCCTCATTCCCTTTAATGGTATGGACGGCACAGCCTTTCTGGCGGATGGAAAAGTTCCGAAGCGCGAGGGTGAACGTCTGAATGGCGGCTGTATGTATGATTTTTATGAGACAAAAGATGGACAGTATTTAAGCCTTGGCGCCCTTGAGCCAAAATTCTGGGCAGAATTTTGTCATTGTATCGGGCGTGAGGACTTGATCGAGGGATCGGTATGGCCTGAGGACGTAAAGGCGGTCAAGGAGGTCATAAGGGGGATTCTCAAGGAAAAAACAAGGGATGAGTGGATGGCTGTTTTTGACGGCCTCGATGTGTGTGTGGAGCCAGTACTGTCAGTGCAGGAGGCTCTGTGGGAGGATGCGCATATTCGTGAGCGTGAAATGGTGGTAGAGGTAGAGCTGCCGCTGTCAGATGGTAAAAAGGTCACCCAGTACGGCACAGCGGTCAAGTTGTCCGAAAGCCCTGCCCAATACCGATACGGCGGTTATCCGGTCGGCTATCACACAAAAGAGGTGCTGAAAGCAATGGGCTGCTCAGACGACGAGATTGAGAGCTTAACATCAATATAATTTAACAAGCATTTAACTGGTGCTCAGGGCAGAAAGCAGCTATAATTAAATCAGACACCAGAAAACTTTTCATTTTTCTCAGGGGCTTCCGCTTTTTGGCGGGAGCCTCTTTATGTATAAAAAAAGCCTGGCGAGCCAGGCATAAGGTGTTAAAAAAGACGTTCGCCGCCGAATATAAAGAACAGCAGGCTGGCCACTTTAAAGACGACTACCATAAGACCAATGGTCCGTCCGGTTTTTGCGTTATCATTTTTCGGATCTGCCGCCAGCTCTTTTTTCCCCATAAAAAAGGCTGCAACGCCGCAGATAAGGATGATGCCGCTTAAAACAAGTGAAATTGGATTGGTGTTATTTTGAAAGCTTAAGAGGATGTTAAGCGCCCACAGAATAATGGCTATTACGCCAAAGGTATAACCTCTTTTACCAAATTGAAAGCCCATATTTTTCTCCTTTTCTTTTGTTAGTTGAACGTTTTGGCTCAGTGCTATTATACTTGTTCAAATAAAAAAATTCAACATTGAACCGTTGATTTTATGCTTTTCTGAAATTTGAGGTAAAGTGTTATTTTTAACGGGTCTTTGGGTAAAAACTAAATAACACTAAAAGGAGGTATTTATGATGGAAAAAGATACAAGCGCATTTTTAAAGGATAAAAGAGGTGCCGCCTTGACAGCTGATAACACAGGCAAGTGTGGTGAATATATTTACGAGGAAACCATTTGCTCCGCCGAATTTCCACAGGGATGTATTGATTCAGAATCACCGAAGCCCGATGCAGCGGCAGATGTTGAATAAACACGGTTAAGCAAATCCGGGCACGTCTGAGGGCGTGTCTTTTATTTTGCTAAAATGTGGCGTCGTTTTCATTGTGGTTTAATGTTTTTATAATTTCCGCATGATATAATAAAAGCCAAAACCTATAATCGTTATGAGAAGGTGATAAAATGAATAACGGAACAATGATGCAGTATTTTGAATGGTACCTTCCGGCAGATAAGCTGTTGTGGAAACGGTGCGCTGCTCAGGCAGGAAATCTGAAAAAAGTTGGAATTACTGCCGTGTGGCTGCCTCCAGCCTATAAAGGCGCGGACGGTATTTACGATGTGGGTTATGCGGTTTACGATACATATGACCTGGGAGAATTTAACCAGAAAGGCGACATTGCCACCAAATACGGCACCCGTGAAGAATATTTAATGGCTATTGACGCTTTTCACAATGAGGGGATTCAGGTTTTAGCCGATATTGTATTAAACCACCGGATTGGCGCAGATGAATGTGAGGAAACGGAAGCGATCCAGAGCAGGGAAACGGACCGAAATGAGCAAATCGGCGAAAAGAGTGTCATTACAGCCTGGACAAGATTCACTTTTCCAGGAAGAAATGGAAAACATTCGGATTTCACCTGGAACTGGCGCTATTTTGACGGGACAGACTGGGATAATAAAAGCAACAGCGGCGGTATTTACCGGTTCCATGACAAGGGCTGGGACAGCGAGGTGGATCCGGAAAACGGTAATTATGATTACCTGATGGGCACAGATGTTGATATGACCAACCGGGAGGTAGTCGAGGAATTGAAGCGGTGGGGAAAATGGTATCTCGAAACTGCCAATATGGATGGTTTCCGCCTGGATGCGGTTAAGCATATCCGTTTCGAGTTTTTTGATGAATGGCTCTCCTATCTCAGAGATACAACGGGTAAAGAGCTTTTTTCAGTGGGCGAATACTGGAGTGCGGATGTCGAAACGCTGGAGCATTACTTTAAAGTCTGTAACTGGAGTATGTCACTCTTTGATGTGCCGCTGCATTTTAAGTTTCATCAGGCCTCCTGTGAGGGGCAGGCCTTTGATATGGGCAGCCTGCTGGAAAACACGCTGGTTGCCGCCTTTCCGGATAAGGCCGTAACCTTTGTGGATAACCATGACACACAGCCAGGACAATCCCTGGAATCCTGGGTGCAGGAATGGTTCAAGCCCCAGGCCTACGCGGTGATCCTGCTGAGGGAAAGCGGCTATCCCTGTATTTTTTACGGGGATTATTATGCCATGCCCCACGACAATCTGCCAGCAGTCATTGGACTGGAAATGCTTTTGAGGGTCCGGAGCCTTTACGCCTACGGACAGCAGCATGATTATTTTGACGATGCGAATATTGTGGGATGGACCAGAGAAGGGGACGTTGAGCATCCGGATTCCGGCATTGGTGTTTTACTGTCCAACGGCCCGGAGGGGGAAAAACGGATGTATATTGGAGCAGCCTGCGCGGGCCAGTCTTTCAGGGACTGTACCCGTCACTTTTCAGAGCCGGTTGTCATAGATACAGAGGGCTATGGTATTTTTAAGGTTTCGCTGGCCGCCCTGTCCGTTTGGGTCAACGAGCGAGCTTACGGTGTGCTAATGATTAATCTCCCATAAAAATACAGAATCAGGAATGGATGATGAAATGTTATATTTGATGGAAAAATCAGGGATTTACCCTATCGAAGATGAAACAGCGCTGGAACCCGATAAGAAATATATTGGTGTCTACACCTACGAGGCGGCCGGCGCGCTGGGGGATAAATTTGGACTTCACTCCGGGCTTCTAAAGCGGACACTGTCCAATGACTCGATCCGCTTTGAAAGCTATGACCGGCTGGATATGCTCTGTATTGCTGTGGTCGATCTGGCGGTAATGAAGCTGGATGTCCCGACAATGCATTTGTTTATCCGGGAAAATGCTTTTTTTATAGTCTGTGAGGATAGGAAATTTGTCAGCAGAATTCTTAAGCGGATTTCAGCGTACGATAAGCTCGAGGTGAGCTTTGGCCGTTTGCTGTTTCATCTTTTCGATAAACTTCTGGAGGATGACAACAGCTATCTGGATAAATTTGAAGAGAAAGTTATGGCTCTTGAGAAAAAGATCATTGATGACAAGAGAAATAAAAACTATGTGAACAATATTATCGGCTACAGAAAGAAGCTGGTACTGCTGAAAAGGTATTATGAGCAGGTCAGTGTTGTTTTTAAATATATTGATTTGAATGAAAACAAGCTTTTTGATCACCAGTCTTTAAAGCTGCTGCGGATTTTGTCGGGGAAGGTGGACCGCCTTTATAACAATGTGCTCTCACTTATTGAATATGTGGCACAGATACGTGAGGCTTATCAGGCCGAGGTGGACATAAACCTCAATACGACCATGAAATTGTTTACTGTTATCACTACCATCTTTTTTCCGCTCAGTCTGATTGCCGGCTGGTATGGTATGAATTTTAATATGCCAGAGTATCAAAGCCTCTACGGTTATCCCATGGTTATTATCCTGAGCGCCGGAGTGATCGTTGCCTCGGTTATCTATTTTAAGCGGAACCACTGGTTTTAAAAAGTTGATAAAAATGTTGCTTTTTTCTGTAAGTTGGATATATTTATTAAAACAACTTAGGGAAGGATTGTGTTTATGAAAAATTTACTAAAAGAATTTAAAGAGTTTGCGCTCAGAGGCAATGTGATGGAACTGGCTGTCGCGGTGATTATGGGCGCGGCCTTTCAGGGAATTATCAGTTCATTAACCGGGGATATTATTTCACCGGTTCTCGGCCTTTTTGGTGGTGTTGATTTCAGCAATCTCGCAATCAATATCGGGGATGCCAGTATCCGCTACGGCGCTTTTATAACAGCAGTTATCAATTTCATTATCATGGCTTTTGTTATTTTTCTGATGGTCAAGGGCATGAATAAGCTGGCGGGTCTCAGAAAAACAAAGGACAGTGAGGAAGAGGAAGAAAAAACAAAAACCTGTCCTTACTGCTATACCGAAATACCCCAAAAGGCAGTACGCTGCCCGCACTGCACCACTGTTTTGGTTAAACGAAAAAAACAAGCGTCAGCAGAAATCCAAAGTGAAGATTAAAACCTGCCTGGGCTCAGGTAAACAAGCGCTGGTCCGGGTATAATAAGAAAAAACCATTAAAGGAAGTGTTTTAAAATGAAAATACTGTTTCATGTGGATGATACAGACCGGTTGGGTATGGCGGCCACCAATGCTGCCAATGCCGTTAAGTATGTTCAGGATAACGAGCTTACGCTGGAGGCTGAGATTGTGGTGAATGGCGAAGCTGTTACCGGGCTGGTACGCCGCTGTATCGAAGAGCCGTTATACCAAAGGCTGCAAAAGCTGTCAGATGGGCAGGTACGCATTGCGGCCTGTCAAAACGCATTGAATGCTCATCAGCTTTCAAAAGAGGATTTGTGTGATTTTGTTACCATCGTTCCCGCAGGCGTCATTGAACTGGCCCAAAGGCAGGAAGAGGGCTATGCATATATTAAGCCTTGACAGAAAAACGTTACTTTGCTGTCGCAGGTTTTCCTGATGTCCGGCAGTCTGTTTTTATACCTGTTGCGCGAAAAAAGCTATCGCTGTGTTTTGAGCGGTAGCTTTTTATATTGCTTAAGAGGTTTAGGATGTGCGGTCGGCAGACTTAATGCGCCTGCTGCTGCTTAAGTTTGTCGGTAGCTTCATCCGTCTTTTCCTTGGCTGTGTCGGCAGCCTCATCAGTCTTATGTTTTAGCTTGTCAATGGTTTCATCGGCCTTGGCTTTTGCCGTGGAAGCGGCATCTTCTGAGTTATCCTTAACCTTTTTTCTGGATTCCTCAACCGAATCTTTGGCCTTATCGGCAGCTTGGTTCAGTTTACCGACCATATTTTCAGCAGCTTCGTTTATTTTATCTGCGGCCTTTTCCACGCTTTCATTTACCTTATCGACCGCTTCCTTTGCTTTCTGGCTGGCTTTATTGTTTATTTCCTGTGTTTTTTCTTTTAATTCGTCAAGATTTTTCATTATAAGTGCTCCTTTCTGTCAAAACAGCCTTAAAATTTGTTCGTATTGTATATACCCACATTGGGAGGGTTAAACAGAAAAGAAAATTAGAATTCATTTAATTTAAAACAGAGATTGTGAATTTTGACAGAGATTGTATAAGAGGCGGATTATTTATAAAAGCTTAAATTAAAATAATTCTATTTTAAAAGATTGACAAAACTGCAAAAAAGATTTAACATAGTAATATGAACGATGTTCATTTTGGAGGAAACAATGAATATAAACGTAACGTCCAGGGAAGCACTGGTGACAGCTGCCCGGGAAATCGCGCGGACAGAAAGTCTCTCTAAAATCAGTATCCGGCGAGTTGCCTCTGTATGCGGCATCTCGGTCGGTGCCATATATAATTATTTTCCAACCAAAAGTGAGCTGATGCTTGCCGTTATCGAAGACTTTTGGCGATCAGCCTTTCATGGCATGGGGGATGATTTATTTAAAGAAAAGAATTTTTGCCTTTTTATAAAAGGTGTCTACGAGCGTCTATACCGTAATGTACAGGAGGTTTATGAGAGCTGGCTGGAGGAAATTACCAGGATGGATCTTGGCCAGGGCGGTAAAGAGCAGGAAGCCCGCTATTTTGAACATATTAAGAAGGGATTGCTGGAGGTTCTGGAAAATGACACTGCCATAAGACAGGACATCTGGAATGAGCAGTTCACAAAAACGGCCTTGATTGATTTTGTTTTTGACAATTTACTGCTTCTTATGGGAAAAAGAGAAAAGGAATGCGGCTTTTTAACCCAGATGCTGGAGCAGGTGCTCTATTGTGAATAAAGAAAGGATAAATTAAGTGAAGAAAATAATTCCAAAAGTCGATAAGCTTAAACTGCTGTTACTGGCTGGCGCTGTCTGGTTTATCGCAGGCTTTAATATTATGCGGATCGGCACGCCGGATATGATTGCAAACTGGCATAGCCCGTTGCTCCCGCTTTTGTTTTCAGTGGTGGTATTCGGTCTGTTTTTTAAATTTGTGTTTCATAAGATGGTAGTTAAGCACAGCGCACGTATTATGAATTACGGAGACGGGAAGATCCCATTTTACCGTTTTTTTGATAAAAAGAGTTATCTGATTATGATTTTTATGATTACCTTTGGAGTAACCTTAAGAATGTCACATTTAATCCCTCCGCTCTATCTCGGTACCTTTTACACTGGGCTGGGGGCTTCCTTAATTGGCGCTGGTATTTTTTTCTTTATCCAGTACCGGAGAAACGCTGTGGCTGTCAATGCTTAAGCCTTTCTGATTTAATGCGATTGAGCACAAGTTTTAACATGTTTCTAATGATATCTTCTGGGTAAATATATACAATAGAAATATAAAAAGAAAGGAGTGCTAAAATCATGTTATACAGTACAGAAATGATGCGGAAAGCAATGTCCCTCGCGAGACACGCTTATTCAGACCGTATCGACAGAAAAGGAAGATCTTTGTTTTTACTGGCCTGCGCAAGAGCAGAAAAAATGAAAACAGAGAAGGAAACCGTCATTGCTCTGTTAAAAATGACCATGGAAGAAACAAATCTGACACTTAATGAGGTGAAGCAGGCGGGCTTTGAGGATGCGATAATCAATGCGCTTCCAAGCGGACAGTCTGCAAAAAAATGTTATGTGAAATCCACATTAGAAAATCTGACAGCTTAAACGTTCGCTCGGAAAGCTCAGGCTTTCTTTTTTTATTTTTTGAAAAAGGGTAATAAGTATAACGTGAAGGGAGGCAGGTTTGTGTTTGATGATTTTAAAAAATTTGCGTTTAAGGGGAATATCCTCAGCCTGGCCATCGGTGTGGTCATTGGGAATTCTTTTAACAGGGTCGTGTCCTCGGTGGTCAGCGATATTCTCATGCCCTTTTTTGGCTATCTGACAGCGGGTATTGATCTTAAAACGCTGAGACTGGTGCTGCACCCGGCAACTCTTGAGGGGGATAAAATTATCCGTCCAGAGCTTGTGATCTCCTACGGGGATTTTTTGCAGAATGTCATTGATTTTTTTATCATAGCGTTGTCTATTTATATAGTGACAAAAGCCATCCGGAAGCTCAGCCGTAAAGAGCAGAATCAGGATCAACAGGACGCAGTGACGGAGATAGATCTGTTGACGGATATAAAAAATATACTGGAAAAAGAGCAGACCAGCTCGCCAGCAACGTCGGTGGACAGTCTGAAGACTCAAAAAGAAGACGAGCCAGCACAAAATGTTCGGATTTCCAAAAATGCGCAGAAGCTGCGGCTTGATAAAAAGTATAGAATCCATTAAAATAAAGAGTAAACTTATTTGAAAGAACTTCTAAAATATAAAGGGGAAGCAATTGAAAGAATTAACCGTGTTTGACATTATTGGGCCAAATATGATCGGGCCCTCCAGCTCCCATACCGCGGGAGCCTTGAGAATCGCGCTGCTGGCCCGAAAAATGGTTAAGGGAAGTATCCGGAAGGCAGAGTTTGTGCTTTATGGCTCCTTTGCCCGGACCTACCGCGGCCACGGGACAGATAAAGCGCTGGTGGCCGGAATCTTGGGCTTTGGCACCGAAGACTACCGCATCCGGGATTCCTTTGAATACGCCAGAAAAGCAGGGCTTGAATACCGTTTTATCACCAATACCGAGAAAAAAGATATCCATCCCAATACTGTGGCCATTACCATCACCGATACAGAGGGACAGACCACCGTTGTTGTCGGAGAGTCCATTGGCGGCGGAGCCGCAGTAATCCGGGAAATCAACGGTGTCGAGATCGCCCTTTCCGGCGAATATAACACCATACTGGTCAAGCAGAGGGACAAACCCGGCGTGCTGGCCCACATCACCCGCTGCCTGAGTGACTGCCAGATCAACATCGCTTTTACAAAGCTTTACCGGGAAAAGAAAGGCGAAATCGCCTACACCATCATTGAAACCGATGAAGAGATCACAGGTGAGGTCATTGCCGCCATCGAAGCATCCGGGAACATTATCAGCGCTACGCGCATTGAGCTGTAGGAGGAAAACGATGAATTTCACAAATGGAAGTACCCTGTTAAAAAGCTGCCACCGCCATCAGTGCACGATTTCCGAGGCCATGTTCAGAAGAGAAACCATCGATCTGGAAAACACACCTGAGGAAACAGAAGTCCGGATGCACCACGCCTGGGAAATCATGAAAGACGCAGTCAGAACCGCTCTTGAAAAAGAGCTGACCTCCGTTGGCGGACTCATTGGCGGTGAAGCACGCAAGCTTAATGCGCGGCGCCTGGCCGGTAAAAGCATCAGCGGGCCCCTGACCGCCAAAGCCATCGCCTACGCCATGGGTGTGCTTGAAGTCAACGCCTCCATGGGGCTGATCGTTGCAGCCCCCACCGCCGGATCTTCCGGTGTACTGCCCGGCGTACTCTTGGCCATTCAGGAGGAACACGAGTTCAGCGATGCCGAGATGGAAAAAGCCTTATTCAACGCCGGGGCCATCGGTTACATTATTTCACGCAATGCCACCGTAGCCGGAGCAGAGGGCGGCTGCCAGGCCGAGGTCGGCGCTGCCAGCGCCATGGCCGCCAGCGCGCTGACCGAGCTCTTCAGCGGTACACCGCAGATGTGTCTGGGCGCAGCCGCCAACGCCCTTTCAAATTTGCTGGGACTGGTCTGTGACCCCATCGCAGGATTAGTGGAAGCGCCCTGCCAGAAGCGGAACGCTATCGGGGCATCCAATGCCATCATCAGCGCAGAGATCGCGCTGAGCGGCGTGGAAAATCTTATTCCCTTTGACGAGGCCGTCAGCGCTATGCTGCAGGTTGGAAGAAGGCTGCCGCCAGAGCTGCGGGAAACAGCCCTTGGGGGCATGGCCGCAACGCCGACGGGCTGCGTATTGTGCAAGCGAATTTATAGAGGACAGGATGAGGAGGAAAGAGAATGAAAAGAGAAGATTATTTATCCTGGGATGAATATTTCATGGGAATCGCCTTGCTGGCGGCCAAGAGGAGCAAGGATCCTGGGACGCAGGTAGGGGCCTGTATTGTAAGCCCGGACAACAAAATTTTAACCATGGGCTATAATGGCATGCCCACAGGCTGTCATGATGACAATATGCCCTGGGAAAGGGAGGGTGACCCTCTTGAAACAAAGTATCTTTACGTCTGTCATGCCGAATTTAATGCCATCTTAAACAACGGCGGCCGTTCCCTGAAGGGAGCGACCCTTTATGCGACGCTTTTTCCCTGTAATGAATGTGCCAAAGCGATTATTCAGTCGGGAATCCAAAAGGTTATTTACATGGAAGATAAATATGCGGATACGGACGCGGTCATTGCCTCCAAAAGAATGTTTGATATGGTTGGGATCACCTATGAAGCTTATGAGGTTAAGCATAAAAAAATTGTCATTGAGCTGTAAAGCTGAAATAAGCTGCCGGATTTTGCTGGCAGCTTATTTTTTATTCTTTAATGACAACGCCCAAAAGTTTTGAAAGCTCAGCGGCTTGAAAAAGATTTACAACAACGCCGCGCAGCTCCTGGCTGCCTGAAACCGTGATCCGGCTCAGAGTATTGCTTGTGAAATCTATACCCTTTAAAGGCGTATGGAGAAAATCGGCCTCGGAGAGGTCACATTGCTGAAACTGGGTGGTTTTCAATTTACAGTCCTGAAAACTGACATTTTGCAGAGGACAGTTTTCAAAAAAGACATGTTTGGTTTTGCTGGTGGAAAAATTCATGAAGTTTCCAAGGCATTCTGTAAAGTGGCATTCTTCCAAAATACAGGCGTTAAAATCTGTGCCAAGAAGCTTGCAGTTTTTAAAAATAACGCGGTGAAAGGTGGAATCACTGAGGTTAAGGTTCGACAGATCACAGCCCGTAAAAATAACATCAGCAAAAAAAGTATGGGTCAGGCCAGAAGACAGAAACTGGCAGTTCTTAAACTGACAGTGATGAAATTCAAGCTTTGACTGGTGGAAGGCTTCAAGACTGGTATCGCTGAATTCAAAACTTTCAATATCTTCTTCCGCATCAATACATTCATAAATAACAGTGAGCAGGTCATTATAAGGCTTTAGCGGATCGGGAAAAGCCGGAGGTTGTAAGCGCATAAGGACACTCCTTTCGTGATGATTCATTATAGCATAACAAATATCAGAAATAAATAGAAAATTTGTTCTTTTTCGATTGACTAATGAGATCAAATGTTTTATACTGTTTTTAAAGAAAGAACGGATATTTGAAGAGATGAGGGCTTAAAATGGAACTGTTGGATAAATTGAAAATTCTGACCGATGCTGCGAAATTTGACGTAGCCTGTACCTCCAGCGGGGTAAAACGGGATGGGAAGAAGGGCGCTTTGGGGAATACCGTGGCGGACGGCATCTGCCATAGCTTTGCATCAGATGGCCGCTGTATTTCACTTTTGAAGGTGTTGATGACGAATGTATGTGTCTATGACTGCAAGTACTGTGTGAACAGAGCTTCTCAGGATGTTGAGCGCGCTGCATTTACTCCCAGAGAGCTGGCAGATCTGACCATTGGTTTTTACCGGCGAAATTATATCGAAGGACTTTTTCTCAGCTCATCGGTTATCAAAAACCCTGACTATACTTGTGAAAGGATGATTGAAACCCTGGCACTTTTAAGAGGGGATGAATATAATTTTAATGGGTACATTCACGTAAAAGCCATACCGGGAGCCGATCCGAGACTTTTGACACAGCTGGGCTATCTGGCAGACAGGATGAGCATTAACATTGAGCTTCCGTCAGAGGAAGGCCTTAAAAGACTGGCGCCGGATAAGACAAAGACTTCCATTTTTAAACCTATGGGGATGATTACAGACAAAATCGAAGAAAACAGCTACGACGTGGTCAAATATCGTCATACCCCTAAATTTGTTCCAGCCGGCCAGAGCACACAGATGATCATCGGAGCAACCCCGGACACGGACTACAAAATACTAAACTTGACTGAGGGTCTTTACCAGAAATATTCGCTTAAGCGTGTGTTTTTTTCTGCTTATGTGCCTGTGTCAGAAAATAAGCTGCTGCCAGCTCTTGATACAAAGCCGCCGCTTTTGCGGGAGCACCGGCTATATCAGGCAGATTGGCTGCTGCGGTTTTATGGCTTCCACGCAGCCGAGCTGCTGGATGCCGAGCATCCGAATTTTAACCCTCTGGTTGATCCGAAATGCAGTTGGGCACTGGCGCATCTGGATCAGTTTCCCATTGAGGTGAACACTGCCTCCAGAGAAATGCTTCTGAGGGTGCCGGGCATCGGGGTTAAAAGCACCATGCGTATTATTCAGGCGCGACGGATGGGCAGGCTGGATTTTGAGGGGCTGCGTAAAATCGGCGTGGTATTGAAACGGGCACAGTATTTTATTCTGTGCAGCGGGAAAATGGTTGAAGGGCTTAAGGTAACGCCGGACGGTGTGCTGAGAGCACTGATTTCAGAGCAGGGACAGCGTGATTTAATTGAGCGAAAATATGAGCAGCTGTCTTTTTTTGACAAAGATCAGTCGCCTGTATTGCACAGGGAGGTTTTAAAATGTCTGACACAATAAGGCAGGTTTATCTTTATGATGGCACCTTTGAAGGGTTTCTATGCTGTGTTTTTGAAAGCTATATGAAAAAAGAAACCCCTGTCGATATTGTGCCTGATACTTTTGAGCAGTTTTTTCTTTATCCCATTAAGGAAATTGAAACAGACCGCGGACACGCCGATAGGGTTTTCCGTTCGTTTGATATTAAAATGTCTCCAGAGGTGACGGATTTTATAAAGTGTGGATTCTTGACTTGTCATCCTAAAAAGGAAATGCTGATGTACCGTTTTATCCGCAAGGGTTATCGTGTGGGCGGCGGCATCATTGACTGTCTGGCCGACCCGGATGTCCATGAGCTCTATAAGGCTGTAAAGCACCTGAAAAACGAAGCGCATCTCCTTCGCGGTTTTATCCGTTTTGGGGAATATAATAAAACCCTTGTCTCGGTGATTGCACCTAAGAATTGGGTGCTCCCTCTTTTAGCAGAGCATTTCAGCGATCGGTATAATGGAGAAACGTTTATGATCTATGACGAAGTTCACCACTCAGCGCTTATTTATCACCCCTATGAGTGGATGCTTGTGCCCATTGACGATTTCACACTGCCAGAAGCAGATGCAGAGGAGCTTCTTTTCCAACAGCTGTGGCAGCGTTTTTACAAAACGATCGGCATTAAGCAGCGTTTTAATCCAAAATGCCAGATGACACATATGCCGAAACGCTATTGGTCTCATATCGTTGAGCATCAGCCTGAGGGTCTTGCCGTATCTGGTGAGAAAAGGCATTTGAGCGGAAGCTAACGGACAGACAGAAAAGAGCAGATGGTTTCCTGTTTGACGGAGCGGTATAATCCGGCGACGGTTTTATCCTGGCATTTGCTTAAATAAGTTTTCAGTGAGGGCCATCGCAGTCCCTTTTCGACGATGATAGCAGAGATTGCCTGGCTGACGGCTTCCTTGCATTTTTTGCGTGGCTGCCCCTCAAATTGTTCAGCCAGCGACAGGGCTTCCTGTTCTGTGAGAAGGATTGACGCATTATCGTCGTTTAAAAGCTTGCGGGCTACGGCATTATTGAGCACTAGACCAAAAATATTTTCTGTAAGGTCTCTGCTGGGATATCCGACATTGGCAGCAAACCGGTTCAATAGTGTAAAGATTTCGTCCTGGTCAAACTGATTACAAAAGTGATTTTCAAGGTAGAGGTTATTGATAATATCTTTCATATAGTGGATACCGGAAAGGTTCTTTTGATAGTAGCAGGGAAGGTATTCCAGCATTCCAGGAGTTTCAGTTGCCTTGAATTCTGGGTTATACTCTTTAAAAAATAAAGGCATGTCGTCAATGGTGGTGTTGTAGGCATAGACATCAACCTTCAGCCGGTTCCCCTTCAGCCTTGTGTATAGCAGCTTTGTCTGGTTGATTTCCTGTTTGATCTGAGTCAGCCCTTCGGTAAAAAGGCTGGGAAGGGTTGAGGTTTGAAGTTTATCGATGGCATCTTCGGGATTTTCATACTGGGATAAGATGGTGTCGATGCAATAAAAAATGCCATCTGTCAGGACGCCGGCGATTTCTGTTTTGACAGAGCTTCCCCCCTTGGTGTAATGGCTGATCTGGCGGGTAAGCAGTGCGCTGAGATGCTTTTGAAAGGTCTCAAGATTGTTTTTGTTAATCATTCCAATGCGCACACCCTCGTATAACAGTGTTTTTGTGTACTCGGCAGGGTCTAAATTTTTGACTTTCAGTGTGTTAACGGGCTCTATTTGTTTCATTCTAAATCTCCTGTTTGTGTAATTTGCTTCTGCAAAGTGCGTTAATTTGTCGATCCATCAGGATATCTTCGGCATTTGTCAATCCGCGGTCCAGAGCATCGGCCAGATGCTCGATGATGCAGTCATCACTAATACGATCCAGAGTGTCTTCTTTAATAATATAGAAGGCTTCAACCAGTTCTTCCAGGGTTTGTGCATAGTTTTCAGGCCAGAGACTTTGGGAATGGCAGACTGCGTGAGTAATTTTTGGCAGTATACCCGGGCCAATTTCTACACGTCCATGGCTTTTAAGCTCGGTGATATTGCGCATTATCAGCTCATGGGCTTCGTCGGGAGTGAGGGAAAGGCCGTATTTAGCGGCATCATCATTGGTACTGAGAATGGCATTTTCTTTTTCAGCAATGTCCAGAGTACCAGAATTCAGCAGTGCAATCTGAAAATTCTTCATAAATATCCTCCTTGCCTATTGACAAAATGACCGATATGTGATATAATTATAAAATTAATATAGATAAATAATTTGAACGCAAACACTAGTATAACATTGATCGCGCAGTGCTGTCAATGTTTTTTCTTTTTTTGAAAAAAGACGACCGGTAAATTTTACCGGTCGTCGATAATCTGCAAAAAGGCCGCTGAAAGCATCTTTCAGCGTTTTTTTAGTGGTTAGTCCTCTGTAAAAGAATTGATTTTTAAATAGTCTATGAACTGTTCGGCTGTACGCCCGGAGCGGTTAAGGTGACGCAGTTCCCATTGAATGGCCAGAGACTCGATTCTTGCGGTGGGCATGTCGATGCCCGCTTCCTTTGCGAGTTCCAAAACCATTGAGAGATAACCTTTCTGATTGGGAACCTCAAAGGTGAGCACCAGGCCGAAACGGCTGGAAAGTGAAAGCTTTTCTTCCATGACATCTTTTGTATGGACTGCATTATCGCGCTCGGACATGGTTTCAGTTACCAGGTGGCGTTTGTTGGAGGTGGCATAAATCAGCACGTTCTGCGGGTTTTCCTCGAGAGAGCCCTCCATAACATTTTTGAAAATTTTATAGTCGGCGTCGTCCTCGTCGAAGGAGAGGTCGTCGATAAAAAGTATGAACGGGTAAGGGCGCTTTTTAACGTATTCGATGACCGAAGGGATATATTCGAGTTGGTCTTTCTTTATTTCGACCATTTTGAGCTTGGTATCCTTAAAGGTATCCAGCAGGGCTTTGACCATCGTGGATTTTCCGGTGCCCATATCGCCCTGAAGCAGTACGTTCAGACCAGTATAATTGTTTATAAAGGAGGCGGTATTGGCAATGAGCTCCTTTTTCTGCATATCATAGCCAACCAGGGAATCCATAGGCTTATATTTTTGGTTGGTAATAGGGGAAAGGCGTCCGCCGGCTACAATTTTAAAGCTGACGTTAATTTCAAAAATTCCAAGACCGTGATGGTTGATGTATTCGTTGGTGGCGTTGAAGGCTTTGTCGATGTCCTCGGTCGAAAAGGCCAGGTCGATTTCATCACAGGGCGGAACCGGGAAAAAGATATGGGCAGAAAAAATATTGGTGTCGTCAAGATTTGTTTCCTTTAAAAAGGCATCCCAGTCAAAATGATAGAGCTTCATGAAAATTTCAAATTCATGGTACATACTTTTGGCAAAAGGGTGCTGCTTAGTGACTGGCCCTCTTTCGAACAGAAGCGTCAGAGGATTCTCATTTCCGACGATCTGGGTGATCAGAAAATCCTTCCAGGGAGTTTTGGCGTAATTGGTATCCTCGCTTTTATTAAAGGAGTAACCCAGCATCAGAGATTTCAAATGATAGTAAGTATCCAGATATTCCCTCCGGTATTCGGCGCCCCTTAAACCAGATTCATAGGCTCTTGAAAGAACCAGAAAATCCTTGAGGATTGGGTGCTCCAGAACGGGACGGTAAAAGGAAAGCGTGTTAAAGATATCAGACGGAATTAAACGATTTATATTATCAGAGCTTTCAGTTGTCATATTTTGTTCACCTCAATAGTAAATTGTATTTGGTATTCTATTATAGCATAAGCAGTTGCGTGATGGGACTAAAAAACAAAAAATCTTAAAGATTCATCTTTTTTGTAACAAAAAAGTTACAAAAATCTTGAGAAAAGTTTACGTTTATGTTAAAATTCAACTAACAACATGTTTTAGCGCTAATTAAGGAGAAAGTAAAAAATGAAAACCTCAAAATTCAGAGACAAGCTGAGTTCTGTTGAAGAAAAGATTAACGCAAAGCTGGACAAATTTAATGATAAAATTGGAAAGCGGGTTTTCACTGCCAGAGCATCTGCCATTGTGGTAACAGCCTTTCTGGTCTGTGCCGGTACGGGAATTGCCCATGCCCAGACAACAGCTTACGAGGTGTTATATAACGGGCAGAGCATTGGATATGTCAAGGATCAGAGTACCTTTGACAATGCTCTTGGAGAGCTGCAGCAAAAGCTCTCCAAAGAATATGGCAATGAGAATGTTATTATAGCGGATGATATCAAGCTTAAGCCTGCCCGCACAATGGGAGAGAAGCTTGATGTGGGTCAGTGTGCCGAAACCATTTACAATGCCGGAGTTGACGTTAAGCTCAAGGGGGCTGCCATCATGATTGATGGAAAGCCAGCCATTCAGACCGACTCCAAAGAGACGGCAGAAAGGGCATTGAATGATTTCAAACAGCAGTATTCCCAGGTAGAGGGTGCGACAGTTTTGAGCTCAGAACTTAAGCAGAATGTTACCATTGATGAACAAAATGTGGAAGTGCCTGACGCCAGGAATTATGACGCTACCATGTCATATCTGAAAGAGGGAAATGAGATTACAGCTCAAACCACCGTTCAGCCGGGAGAAACCGATGGAAATCTTATCGCAGCCAATCGTGGAACAACCGTTGACCGTCTGGCAGCCATGAATGCTGATAAAGATCTGAATACTTTAAAGGAAGGCGACGTTCTGAATACAACTCAGAAAGCACCGGTACTGACAGTGGTTACCGTTGTCGAAAAGCAGTATCAAGAAGAAATCCCCTTTGAGACAGAGGAACAGCCTGCCGATGAGCTGATGACTGGCGAAGTGGAAGAAGTACAGAAGGGGGAAAACGGCCAGAAGGATGTTGATGCTGTTTTTACCTATGAAAACGGCCAGGAGGTCGGTAAGGAAGTTAAATCAGAAAACACTACCAAGGAACCAGTTAAGGCAGTTAAGCGTGTAGGAACAAAGGAAGCGGCAGCTGCGCCTGTATCCAGAGGCTCCATCAGCGGCAGCGGACAGTTTCTGATCCCGACCAGTGGCCTTGTAGGTGAAATAGGACGCCCGGGCGGCGGATCAAGCAATCACTCCAATGGCTGCGCTGTGGATATTTTGAACAGCTATGGCACCCCGGTTTATGCATCAGCGGCCGGAACCGTAACGCGTGCGTCAAGCTTTGGCGGCTATGGAAACTGCATTGAAATTCAGCATGAAGGCGGCTACTCAACATTGTACGGCCACCTCAGCAGCATTGATGTCAGTGTTGGCCAGACTGTTGGCCAGGGTGAATATATTGGAGGAACCGGTTCTACTGGCTCTTCAACAGCCAACCATCTTCATTTTGAAGTGAAGATTGGCGGTGTTGCCCAGCTTATTCAGGATTATATTCCTGTTTCGTCTGGCGCTTATGTTTAAAATTTGTTAAAATAAAACTGCCGGGATCAGCCGGCAGTTTTTTAGTGGAAAGGAAATCCTATGAGTGACCCTAAGACCGTTCAGAAAGCCTATGACCAGAGTCTGAATTACATTTCTTTTAAAAATCGGACTGAAAAGGAAATGGTCGACTATCTGGAAAAAAAGGAGTACAGTGAGCGTGTGGTTGCAGAGGTTATGGCAAAGCTTGTACAATATGCCTTTATTAACGACACCGCTTATGTAAAGAATTACTGCTATAACAATATTCATTTCAATTTCTGGGGCAGAGTAAAAATGCGTTATGATCTGAAAAAAAGGGGGATTCCTCAGGAACTGATTGCCGTTATGGACGAGCTTTACACGCCAGACCAGGAACGGATATGCTGTGAGAAACAGTTTGAAAAAGCGGCTCGTCAGTACAGCCGGGAAAGCTACAGGAAACGCAAAGGTAAGATCTATACCTTTTTGCAGAGAAAGGGATTTCCGGGTGAGGTAATCCGCGAGGTGATTGAGGCTAGACTGCCAGAGGATGAAACTGAAAACCTGACCGAGGAAGAGACCGAGGCACTTCTAGAAAAACAGATGACCGAGCTCAGACGCTTTTATGAAAAATACCGCAGAATGCAGGAAAACAAAGGTTATACGGGCCGAGAACTGAAGCAGCGTGTTACCCGTAATCTGATGAGCAGAGGCTACAGTTACGATCAAATACGAATAATGACCGAAGAAGACGAATAATTATCTTTTCTGCCGTTAAAGTGACAAAGAATTTTGGTGATTGGTATAAATTTATCCTTAAAAAGCATGCGGGTTTGTATTATAATAAGCTTATTAGGATTAAATAAGGATTCGGAGGCAACGAGCGATGAAGATTGTAATAATGGAACCCCTCGGCATTACAGAGGATGCACTGCAGACATTGAGCATGCTGCTCCGTGCGGACGGGCATGAGTTTATTGCTTATGAAAACCGGGAAACCGACACAGAAAAGCTGATTGAGCGGGTAAAGGACGCCGATGTTGTCGTACTGGCCAACCAGCCCTTTGGAAAAGAGGTTATTGACGCCTGCAAAAATCTAAAGCTGGTGGATATTGCCTTTACAGGGGTTGACCATGTAGATGTTGCCGCCTGTAAGGAAAGGGGTATTATTCTGTGCAATGCGGCGGGCTATTCGACCAATGCGGTGGCCGAGCTGGCCTTTGGGCTTATGATTGATGTCTACCGCTATATTGTGACCTGTGACCACGAAACGCGTAATGGCGGGACCATCGGAGGCTTGATCGGCCATGAGCTCTGTGGCAAAAAACTGGGAATCGTAGGAACCGGCGCCATTGGCTTAAAGGTGGCAGAAATTGGAAAAGCTTTTGGATGTGAGCTTTTAGCCTACAGCCGGACCGTTCGCTCAGAGGGTCTGGAAATGGGTATCAAATATATGGATTTAGAGGAGCTCCTCAAGCAGAGCGATATTGTAACGCTTCATATTCCTGTAAGTCCAGAAACACAGGGACTGATCAGCCGGGATATGCTGGCGCTTATGAAACCCGAAGCCATTATAATCAATACGTCGAGAGGCGGCGTTATTGACAATGAGGCGTTGGCAGACGCGCTAAAAGAGGGAAAGGTGGCCGGCGCAGGTATTGACGTTTACGAAGAAGATCCGCCGCTGCCAAAGGACTACCCGCTTTTAAGCGCACCGAACACGGTTCTAACACCACATGTGGCTTACGCCACAAAAGAATCCCTGTACAAGCGAGCAGTCATTGTGTTTGATAATATTCGCTGCTGGCTTGAAGGGAATCCACAGAATAGGGTATAGGTAAAAAATGGAAAAAATATTAGTTGTAACAGCCAGTCCCCTGGCTGAGGATTCAGTCAGCTGCAGACTGGCAGATATTTTTATGAAAAACTATCAGGCGGCGCATCCAGAGGATCAGCTTAAGCGTATTGATCTCAGCCGTCTGGAACTTCCCGAGATTGACGAAGAGCTGATTGCTTATTTTAATGGGCAGTCTGACGGAGATAATGGCGTCTACACAGAAATCGACGACCTTTGTGAGGAATTTATGACGGCGGACAGAACTGTTTTTGCACTGCCGCATTGGAACCTGATTGTTCCGCCGAAGATGGTCAGCTACTCACTGGCGGTCATGCGCGCAGGCAAAAGCTTTCGCTATACAGAAAAAGGGCCGGTCGGCATGCTGGAAAATAAAAAAGCTTTGATTTTGCTGGCCAGCGGCGGTACCTGTAACACCGATAATCCCATCATGCACTGTTATGGTGTGGACTGGCTTAAAGGAATCCTTGGACTGTGTGGGATTAAGGATGTCTCTGTGCTTTACGCCCAGGGCATGGAGGAATGTCCGGATAAAACACAGGAGATCGTGAATAATGCCTGTTTAGAGGTTGAAGCCTTCTCAAAAGAATGGTAGAATAAAAGCAGATGCGAAAAAAGCGTCTGCTTTTTTAATTTATTTTATGAAAAATTAAGCGAAAGATATTAAAATAGAGTTTGTTATTGAGATTGCTTTATAATCACAACAGGAGAGATAGTATGCTAAATACAAAAATAACCGATAAGACACCCATGGTGGATATACTAAAGAAGGTTGAGGCAGAGGTATTTGTTGGAAACGATACCACAGACCCCTATGAGGTGGCTCAGGCTTTAATCAAGGAATTATATGATTTGGAAAATACCTTTACAGCAGCGATTAAGGAGGTTCGTACGAAGCTTGAGATTCTGAATGACGAGTTTCAGTCTACCCACGAGCGCAACCCGATCCACACCATCCAGTCCAGAGTAAAATCGCCCAAAAGCATTGTTGAAAAACTGGACCGCAAGGGGTTTGACCTGAGCGTCCAGTCCGCCCGGGAAAATCTGGATGATATCGCAGGGATTCGTATCATCTGTCCGTATATTGAAGATATTTACGCTGTTAAAAATCTTTTGAAGGCGCAGGATGATATTGAGCTTGTCCGTGTTACCGATTATATAAAAAAGCCAAAGCCCAACGGCTACCGAAGTCTGCATTTAATTTTAAAGGTGCCGGTGTTTTTTTCTGACCATAAGGAGATGGTCAAGGTAGAGGTTCAGATTCGGACCATCGCTATGGATTTCTGGGCCAGCCTGGAACATCAGCTTCGTTATAAGGCTGTGGATTCTGCCAACATTCCGGAGTCTGTGGCCCGTGAGCTGAAGGAGTGCGCAGACACCATTGCAGAAACCGATGTGAGAATGCAGGATATCCATAATCAGGTGATCCGATAAAAATACAGCCGCCAGAAAGCCGCGTTAGCCTCTGACGGCTGTGTTTTTGTTTAATAAAACCTTGCAAACCGCCTGTTTTAGCAATTTCAAATTGTTATTTTAAGTGTTATGGGATATAATTGTTTTACAGCATGAATATTATGGAGGAAAAAAGTGTCTAAGAATGATTACTCCAATCTTGGCGAGGAAATTAAATCCATTGTGAAGGAAGCCATAAACTCGACGGATTTTAAACAGCTCAACAAAAATATAAGCAATACGGTGAACAGCGCACTGGAAGAAGTAAAAAAAGGTGTGCAGAGAGGTAAAGCCGTATGGTATGAAACAAGTGCCAGGATTGACGATGAAGAAGAAACAGAAACAGAGACGCAGGTGGTAGAGCGGCCGCTGCGTGCACCGGTGGCAAAGTCACCGGCTGGTAAAATATCCAGTATCATTATGATGGTCCTGGGGTACTTTGGGATAGGATTCAGCGCCTTTGTTCTGGCGGCTGTGGGGATTGCCGTCGGTATATCCGGCAGTCTTATTGCAATGGGCGTATCCATGGGGGTGTTGATCCCCCTGCTGATTATATGCATTATCCTAGCCGTAACAGGAACAAAATCCAGAGGCCGGGTAAAGCGGTTTTATGAGTATGTGCGCACCCTTAACGGGCAGGCCTATATCTCCGTAAAACAGCTGGCATCCAGTGTTGGAAAAAATGATAAGTTTGTCGTCAAGGATTTATTGAGAATGATTCGCTCGGGCATGTTCCCGGAAGGGCGGATCAATGATGAAAAAACTTATCTTCTGTTAAGCGATGAAGCCTACGATGCTTATGAAAAATATGAGGAAGGCGTCCGTCTGCGCGAGCGTGAGGAACGCCGGCTAAAGGAAGAAGTAGAACGGCAGCAGAGAATGGAGGCTCAAAATCCGATTCTCAAAGAAACACGTTTGCTCATAGAAGAAGGCAAGGAAAGTATAGAACAGATCCGAGAGGCTAATGAGGCCATTTCAGGGGAAGTGATCTCGCAGAAGCTTGACCGTTTGGAAATCATACTTTGCAAAATTTTTGAGTATGTCGAAAACCATACAGATGAGCTTCCCGAAACCCGCAAATTTATGGGCTACTATCTGCCAACGACCCTGAAGCTGGTCAATGCCTACCGTGAAATGGACGCGGAGCCTATCCAGGGAGAGAATATCCGGAGCGCAAAGCATGAGATCGAGGAGACACTGGACACCATCAATTATGCCTTTGAAAATTTGCTCGACAGCTTTTATCAGGACAAGGCAATGGATATCTCAACCGATATTACAGTACTTGAAACCATGCTGGCCCAGGAAGGCCTGACAGAAAAAGACTTTAACACTGGAGGAAAGTAAAATGAGTGATGAAATAAAAGATTTTGAAACCGTTACGCCGACCCTGACTTTTGACCCCTTTGAGGAAGTAAAGGAGCCGATGCCAGAGACCGTAAAAGAAATAGCTGTGGAGGATGCAGCCTTTAATGAAAATACGCTGACGCCAGAAGAACGCCAAATGGTGGAAAACTTTTCACAGCAGATTGAGCTTACCAATTCCAATATGATCATGCAGTACGGTGCGGGTGCACAGAAAAAAATTGCTGATTTTTCGGAGACTGCATTGGACAGCGTCAAGAGCAAAGACCTTGGTGAAATTGGTAATATGCTCACCAATATGGTCACTGAGCTCAAAAGCTTTGACGTCCAGGAGGAGGAAAAGGGATTTTTCGGCTTTTTTAAAAAAAGCGCCAATAAGATCACGGCCATGCGTGCAAAATACGCAACAGCAGAAACAAATGTTAATAAAATATCGGAAATTCTGGAAGGTCATCAGATCCAGCTTATGAAGGATGTGGCCATGCTGGATAAAATGTACGAGGTTAACAAAACCTATTTTAAAGAACTGTCCATGTATATTCTGGCAGGTAAAAAGAAGCTGGCTAAAACGCAGAGCGAAGAGTTGCCAGCGCTGGTGGAAAAATCTAAGGCCAGCGGTTTACCAGAGGACGCCCAGGCAGCCAACGACCTGGCAGCCATGTGTAACCGCTTTGAAAAGAAAATTCATGACCTTGAGCTTACCCGTATGATCTCGTTGCAGATGGCGCCACAGATCCGCCTGGTTCAGAATAATGATATTCTGATGGCGGAAAAGATCCAGTCTTCACTCGTTAATACCATTCCACTCTGGAAGAGCCAGATGGTGCTGGCGCTGGGGGTTGTCCATTCGGGTCAGGCAGCAGAGGCCCAGAGACAGGTTACCGATATGACCAACGAGCTTCTTAAGAAAAATGCCGATACCCTTAAGATGGCAACCATTGAAACCGCCAAAGAATCTGAACGCGGTATTGTGGATATTGAGACCTTGAAGCACACAAATGAATCACTGATTTCTACCTTTGACGAGGTTCTGCGAATTCAGGCTGAAGGCCGGGAAAAACGCCAGGCCGCTGAAGTTGAAATGCAGAAAATTGAAAGCGAGCTGAAGCAGAAGCTGCTGGAAATTAAAAAATAAATGCAGGGCATTGCCCTGTTTTTTTTTATTCGGTTTTAATGCGGTTTTATAGTATAATAAACTTAATATTAAAATCCCTTCAAAAGATATGGAAGGGAGCTTATAAAGGATGCGGATAGAGGAAAGGGAAAAGGATATGCTTGACCATTTTAAGGATATGAATAAAATGCAGGAGGTGCTGCATGAAGCACAGACAGGGCTGTGGGTTATTGAGCTGGAGGAAGGAACAAAACCCAGAATGTATGCAGACAA
Organism: Eubacterium callanderi; assembly: GCF_900142645.1. GTDB lineage: Bacteria > Bacillota > Clostridia > Eubacteriales > Eubacteriaceae > Eubacterium > Eubacterium callanderi. Next base: position 144,358 of record NZ_FRBP01000002.1, on the reverse strand, counting down.
ATCGATGTTAGACTTACTGGGTTTTACCGAAACCCCCACACCGGAGATATGTTATGAATGGTGGTATAATCGTATTGATGAGGACTATTACCCGGTAGTAGAGAGTGCAGTAGAGCGAATGGCCCAGGATGACCGGGCAGAGGTACAGTACCCCTGGCAGCATCCAAAATGGGGAAGAATCTATGTGCGTTGTGGGGGCGTCAGAGACTGGAATTATAAAAAAGGCCTGTGTCTGAGAGGTTATCACCAAAACATCACGAATACAGTGATGCTTAAAAGAGAATATGACACGATTATACAGACGCTCAGTAAAAGCTATACGGGAATCTTTTTGTGTAATCTTCAGGATAAGACTTATAAAGCGATAAAGCAGTCTGAGGTTTTTCGAAAATTACAGATGGATTTTTCGGACTATGAAGGATTCATAAAAAACTATACAATAGCGGAGGTAGCACCGCAGTACCAGGAAGCTTTTTTGGAAACGGCGGGGATTGAAAACATATGGCGCCGTATAAGAAGTGGTGAAAAACAGAGTGAGGTCTTGTACCGGAATCGACAGGGCAGGTGGCGGCGCACCAAAATCATGCCTTCGTCCGAGTATTCGCCTGAGTATCCGTGGGTTATTATCGCATTTGATGAGCAAGATGTGGAGATGGAAAAAAAGATTGATGACACAACCACACAAATTGCTTTATCACAGATTTATAAACTGGTTATATGCCTGGATTTTGAACGGCTTGAGTATCACTGCATTCACTATAATGGCGAACTGCTTCATTTGCTAAAACACGGAAATTATGAAGATTTTTATCAACAATTAATTAAAATGATGCCGTTGGAGGATAAAAAGGCCTTTGATAATGTCTTTGACAATCAATGCTATGATAAAAAAGGTTATCTTGAAGGTGTTCTGAGACTTTGGAATAAAGAGAGAGAAATCCTGCATTATTACAGTTATTATGCAGTCAGGATTTTCCAGGACAATGAGGAGCGCATTATATTAATGCTGAGAAACATTGATGATAAACAGGAGGCACAACAGAGGGAAAACATACTGTCCAATTTATGCCAATGCTATTATTCCATTTACCTGTTTGATTTGGAAAACAACACCGAGGAGGCCATCTGGCAGGAAGAAGTTATTCGGAAGCGTCGTGAGTTTCCAAAAGGAAGTCTTGACACGTACTATTCAAAATTTGTCAGGGAATATGTCTATAAGGCAGATCAGGAAAAAATGTATCGTGCGGGCAGTCCTGATTTTTTGAGATATGCGCTCTCATTGGAGCAGCCGGTTTACGAGATTGACTTTCGGAGAATTTATCCAGATGGGCTTTATTGGGTACGTTCACGTTTTAGTATTGCAGAAATACGGGATGGTGAGGTGACAAAGGTCATCTTTGCCAATATGAACATCAATGAACAAAAGCTGGAAGAGATGGAACAGGAAGAGCAGAACCGAAAAGTACTTCTTGCCGCTTACGAAGCAGCAAAAACAGCCAATGAAGCCAAAAGCAGCTTTTTGGCACAAATGTCCCACGACATCCGTACGCCAATGAATGCTATCATCGGTATGTCGTCTATAGCGGCCAGTCAGATCAATAATCCTCAAAAAGTAAAGGATTGTCTGGAAAAAATCAACCTGTCCAGCAAGCATCTGCTGGCATTGATCAATGAAATTTTAGATATGTCTAAAATCGAAAAGGGGAAAATCGCTTTGGCAGAGGAACCTTTCTGCCTCAGTGAAGTGATCGAGGACATAAGCGCGATGGTCCGTACAGAGGCAGCGGAGAAAAATCATGAGTTAACAGTGATTATTAAGGATATTGAGCACAATATATTGATCGGAGATGCTGGACGTATCCGGCAGGTACTGTTAAATCTGATCAGCAATGCTATCAAATATACCTTGAATGGCGGGGAGATCCTTTTAACAGTACAGGAGGTGTCAGGAAAAATATCGGGCTATGGAAGCTTTGTTTTTACGGTTGAGGATAACGGTATTGGAATGGATGAGGATTTTCTGGATTATATTTTTGTGCCCTTTTCACGTGCAGAGGACCCACAGGTTCAGAAGATCCAGGGAACGGGCCTGGGAATGTCCATTTCACAAAAGATAGTTGCCGCCATGCAGGGGAATATTCAGGTTGAAAGTGAAAAAGGGAAAGGAAGCCGCTTTGTTGTCACCCTCAATTTGAAAATAGAGGAAGACCATTCAGATGTTATTAAGAAACCAGCAGAGAGAGCAGATGTCCAAAAACAGAAATCAAAGGCTGCAGACAAGATAAAGCTGCTGCTGGTCGAAGATAATTCACTTAACCTGGAGATTGCCCAGACAATACTTGAAGAAAAAGGTTATCTGGTGGAATGTGCTGAAAATGGAGAGGAAGCACTTAAAATTTTTATGCAATCAGAGCCTTACACTTATCAGCTTATTTTAATGGATTTGCAAATGCCAGTCATGGATGGCTATACCGCGGCGCGTGAGATCCGTGACTGTGAGCATTTTCAAGCAAAAATTATACCAATTATTGCCCTGACGGCCAATGCGTTTGCGGAGGATATGGCTAAAGCGTTGGCAGCAGGGATGAACGACTATGTCTCTAAACCCATTGATTTTAACAAATTGATTGATGTTATTGAGAAATGTATGAATCAATAATAAAAGCAACCGTTCAGGCCTTGTTTGATAAGCCTGGACGGTTTTTGTTTATTATAAAAGCTTTTCCGCCAGCGCGGTCACTTTTTTTAAGGCCTCAGGAACATCAATGCTCTGCGGGCAATGTTCTGTACATTGGTCACAGGCAGTACACTGTGATTCCTGCTTTTCTGGGCCCAGCGCTTTATAGCCGTTGACAAAATCATTTTTGTCCTCGCCCAGCATATATTCATTATAGAGCTTGAAAAGTCCTGGAATCTCTACGCCGGAGGGGCAGTCCATACAATACCGGCAGCCAGTGCAGGGAATGGTCTTTGTTTTAGTGAAGATATCACCGGCCTTGTTGACAAGCGCCATCTCGGATTCGGATAAGGGTTCAAAATTTTCCATGGTACAGATATTATCAGCGACCTGGTCCATGGCGGACATGCCGCTGAGCACAGTGAGCACATTTGGCAGAGTGGCAGCATAGCGCAATCCCCAGGAAGCCAGACTTTTATCTGGTTCAGACTCTCTAAGAACAGCAGCCGCCTCATCACAGAGGACTGCCAGGGTGCCGCCGCGCAGAGGCTCCATGACAATACATGGAAGACCATGTGCATCAAGAATTTCATACTGGCGCTTGGCATTCTGAACATTCCAGTCCACATAGTTTAACTGAAGCTGGACAAAATCCCAGTCGTAACGTTCAACCAGCTCCTCCAGCTTTTCCGGAGAGCCGTGAAAGGAAAAGCCCAGATGGCGGATCTGTCCGTCAGCCCTGCGCTTCAGCAGATGTTCCATAATGTTACAGTCATCATAGACCTTGAAACTTTCATCCGAAATCGCATGGCAAAGGTAAAAATCAAAATAGTCTACCTGACAGTTTTCTAACTGCTTTTCAAAGATCTCATCGACATCCTTTTCCTCTTTTACCAGAAAACCTGGCATCTTACTGGCAAGATAAAACTGATCCCGGGGATATTTTTTCAGAGCTTTGCCCACAAAGGGTTCAGACAGCCGCTGATGATAGTTAAAAGCTGTGTCAAAATAGTTAATGCCATGTTCAAAGGCATAGTCAAAAAGTGCCTGCGCGGCCACTTCATCAATCTCCGGTCTGTCCGGGTTGATTTTTGGCAGGCGCATACAGCCAAAGCCTAAAATTGAGATAGCATCTTCAGTGTTTCGGTAATTACGTTTATACATTCTCTCCTCCTAATTATGTAAACCTGTTCTTATGATAACGCTGTAAAACAGAACTCGCAAGCGGTTTTTATATAATTTTAAAAAATAAAAAAGACACAAAAGGAAAAGCCTCTGTGTCTTTTGAGATTTACCGGTAATTTTGAATAAACGTGGTGTAAAAAGTAATGGCCCGGCCCAGGTTTTCAATGGAAATACGTTCATTGATGTTGTGCATGGCATCACGTTCACTTTTAGTGACCTGAACAGGGGTAAAACGATAAATATTTTTTGATACAATATCGTATTTACGCGCGTCTGTTCCGCCCAGTGAAATGGTCGGCGTCGTTTCTGCGCCAGGGAAGATAACAGAAATACAGGCTTCCAGATGCCTGTAGGCTTGGGTATCAGTTTCCGAGAATGCAGAAGGGGGATGATTCATCAAAATTTCAAAATCCGGTTTTTTCTTGCCACAGAGCCTGGTGATATGCCGGATCATATCCTCCACAGTATCGCCCTGGAGTATACGGCAGTTTAAAATAGCAGATGCCTCTCCTGGAAGTACATTAGCCATATCACTGCCCTGCAGAATGGTTGGAGCAATGGTGCTTCTTATCATGGCGTTTGTCATGGGTACTTTTGAGAGCTCTTTATAGAGCGCAGGCTTTAAAAGCTCAATATGGTCGTAAAAACGACGTCTTTTACCATGGACATCCGGTGAGACCTTTTTGAGCAGCTGTTTAATCGGCTCGGTGAGGTGCGGAGGCATAGGATGGTCTTCGATGCTGACCAGAAGCCTTGAAAGCTGATAGATAGCGCTGCCCGGTGAAGGCACAGCGGAATGCCCGCCCTTCTGTGAGAAGGTAACCCTTAAGTTGGCCTGCCCTTTTTCGCCGACGCCGACAGTCGCCATTGGGCGGTTAATCTGCGGGAAAAGATCTTCAATACACATTCCGCCTTCATCCAGCACACAGTCAAATTGAATATTCTGCGACTTGAAAAAGGAAGCAATCCGGGAGGCGCCAAGGTTTCCGCCAACCTCCTCATCAAATCCAAAGGCGAGATAAACATCACGCTCAGGCTGCTGCTCCATGGTAATAAAGCGTTCCAGTGCTTCGAAAAGAGCAATAATTTGGAATTTGTCGTCTAAAGCACCGCGCCCCCAGATATAGCCATCGGCAACAGTACCGCTGAAAGGCGGGTAGGTCCATTTCGATTCGCTGCCCTGGGCGGTCGGAACAACATCATAATGCCCCAGAAAAAGCAAGGGCTCTGCATCGCGGTTTTTACCCTTCAGGCGGTAAACCAGTCCATAATTATTCACACGGGTGTGCTCAAGATGCTCGTGGCAGATAGGGTAGGCCTCCTTCAAGAAGACAATAAAATCATCGAAAGGCTGATAGTCTGGTACACGTCCGGGCCTGTTGGAAATTGTTTTTATTTGAATGGCCTTTGAGAGGTTCTGGATTGCTTTATTGAGCGTAAGGGTTGTATTCATGGCGTCACATCCTTTGACAAAATTAATCCTAATGCTATTATAGCATATTTGCGAATTTGCGAAAACGAAAATTATGCCAGAATGATCTCAACACCCATATCCCGGTATAGCTTTACAATGTCAGGGTCTGCGTCAGAGTCTGTGATCAGTGTGTCGCCGGATTTTAATTTTCCTACACAGACAAAGTCATCCTTTCCAAGCTTGTCGGAATCGGCCATAATCACAAGTTTCTTTGAGATTTCAGCCAGCACTTTATACAGTCCGATTTCCACCAGACTCCCGTGGTGCAGAGAGCCGTCTGTGCCGATGCTGGTTACACCGATGTAAGCTGTTTCAAACTTAAATTCCCGGATCATTCCCTCTGCAAAACTGCCGGTTGTTGCTAGGGTGTTACTGCGCAGTTCACCTCCGATGATGATAATGGATATATTTGTGCGCTTGCTGAGCTCAAGGGCTGTGTTGAGACCATCGGTCACAATAAGCAGACGTCTGGAATTGTCCAGCTGCCGCGCCAGGGTAAAGACAGTGGTGCCGGAGCTCAGAAAAATCTTCTGACCGTCTGAAATCATGGCAGCGGCTCTTCTGGCAATGCGCTCTTTATGTTCGGTATTTGTGTTTAAACGCACATAAAGAGGTTTTTCCAAAAGAATATCTGTATTGTTTAAGACAGCACCGCCATGTGTTCTGGAAATTTTTCCTTCATTCTCCAATTTATCAAGATCTCTGCGAATCGTCATTTTGGTAACGCCAAAAAGATTACAGAGCTGTGAAACCTCTACACTGCCGTGTTGTTCCAAAAGTTGTAGAATTTGTTCCTCTCTTTGTTCTTTTAACATCGTTTATGTCTCCTTTATGTGCTCTTTTGTGTCACTTATCTATAGAATAAACCATTTTAGGATTAATTGCAAGTAGCTTAAAGGTAAACGGTTGACTTCTATTATAAAATGTGCTATTATACAAACATAAAGTATCCAAACGAACATGTTAAAGGTTCATTTAAAACATGAGGAGGAATAACAAAGATGGCAAAGTATGTAATCGGTATCGACTTCGGTACGCTCTCCGGTAGAGCAGTTGTGGTCAATGTAAAAACAGGGGAAGAAATTGGCTCGGCATTTTACAATTATCCGCATGCGGTAATGGACAGAGAGCTGCCGGATGGCACAAAGCTGCCAATGGACTATGCACTCCAGCATCCGCAGGATTACCTGGACGTTTTCAAGAACGCGGTTCCGGAAGTTTTATCACGCACACAGGTAGACCCGGCAGATGTTATCGGCGTAGGGGTTGACTTTACAGCATGTACAGTCTTGCCGGTAAAAGCTGACGGCACACCTATGTGCTTCTTAGACAAATATAAGAACGACCCAATGGCGTATGTTATGATGTGGAAACATCATGGCGCTCAGAGCTATGCCAATAAACTGACTGAAATTGCAGAACAGCGCGGAGAAGATTTTATGGCCCGCTATGGCGGCAAGGCGTCATCTGAATCCATGACACCGCGTCTGTGGCAGATCTGTGTTGAAGACCATGAATTATATGAAGACATGGATTATTACATTGAAGCTGGCGACTGGGTAATCTGGCAGCTGACCGGAAAACAGACCAGAAACTCCTGTGCAGCAGGCTACAAGGCTTTATATCACAAAGTAGACGGTTATCCGTCAAAGGATTTCTATAAAGCACTCGACCCACAGTTTGAAAATGTGGTAGAAGAAAAATTAAACTGCCCAATCTCACCGATCGGCAGCAGAGCAGGCGAAATTGACACAAAGGGTGCCGCGCTGACAGGCCTTAAGGTTGGTACCGCTGTGGCCATTGCCAATGTCGATGCTCATGCAGGTGTACCGGGTGCCATGAAACAGGCCGGTCCGGACCAGATGCTCATGATCATGGGGACATCCACCTGCCACATGCTGATCTCTAAAGAAGAAAAAATTGTGCCCGGCGTCTTTGGCGTCGTTGAAGATGGTATTCTGCCAGGTTATTTTGGATACGAAGGCGGACAGAGCTGTGTAGGGGATCATTTTGCATGGTTTGTTGACAACTGCGTTCCTGAAGAATACGCTAAAGAAGCAAGAGCACGCGGCCTAAACCTGCATCAGATTTTAACCGAAAAAGCTGAAAAAATGGCGGTCGGTGAAAGTGGACTCATCGCGCTTGACTGGTGGAACGGCAACCGCTCCGTCCTCCTCGACAACGACCTGACGGGTATGATGCTCGGTATGACACTGCAGACAAAACCAGAGGAAATGTACCGTGCATTAATCGAAGCAACCGCTTATGGTACCAGAGAAATTATTGAAAACTTTGAAAAATGCGGTGTAACGGTCAATAATCTGTACGCAACTGGCGGCATTGCCATGAAGAATGCCATGATGATGCAGATTTACGCCGATGTTACCAGAAGAACGATCCGCATTGCGGGCTCTGAGTATGGCCCGGCCCTTGGCGCTGCGGTTATGGCTTCTGTAGCAGCAGGCGCTGCTGAGGGCGGCTACGATTCTGTATTTGAAGCTGCTCAGGTTCTGGCCAATGAAAAAGATATTCTTTATACACCAAATGAAGAAAACGCAAAAGTATATGACAAGCTGTTTGCGGAATATGCCATCTTGCACGATTACTTCGGCCGCGGCGAAAACGACGTAATGAAACGTCTGAAAGCCATCAAGGCAGAAGCAGCTAAATAGTCAGTAAAAGTCATTCCCCAAACAGGGGAATGACTTTTTTTGTCCCAAATTATTTGTTTTTTGGAGGATTTTATCAATTTACAATTGACGAAATGTTAAAAATGTGCTATTATAAAAACATAAAGTAACAAAAAGAACATTTGAAGATCGACAGAAATTTTTAATCATTTAGGGAGGAACCATGTTAGAAGAACTGAAACAGCAAGTTTATGAAGCCAATATGCTGCTGCCGGAGTATAAGCTTATTACCTTTACCTGGGGTAATGTATCCGGTATTGACCGGGAAAAAGGTCTGATTGCCATTAAACCCTCCGGTGTGGAATATGACAAGCTAAAGCCGGAAGATATGGTCATTGTCGCGTTAGAAGATGGTAAAGTGGTAGAAGGAGACCTGAATCCATCCTCCGATACCGACACACATCTTGAGCTTTACCGTAAATTTCCGAATATCGGCGGTGTGGTACATACCCACTCACAGTGGGCGACCATTTGGGCTCAGGCAGGAAAAGATATTAATGCTTACGGAACAACCCATGCTGATTACTTCAATGGCCCGATCCCCTGCACGCGTGTTATGACCGATACAGAAATTGAGGGTGACTACGAGCTCAATACTGGCAAGGTTATTGTTGAAACCTTCAATGATATGGACATCAATCCCGATTATATGCCAGCCGTCCTGGTTAAAAGCCACGGCCCGTTTACCTGGGGGAAAGACCCGCACGAGGCTGTCCATAATGCGGTTGTTTTAGACCAGCTGGCCATGATGGCCTTCTACACCGAGCAGCTGGCTGGCGGCGCGTACCCAATGCAGGATGTGCTTTTAAACAAACATTTCTACCGCAAGCATGGCGAAAACGCCTATTACGGCCAGAACTAGAGAACCCAAATCTATGATTTTATGTTTCTTAAAAAACAAATTAAATATCTGAATCTAACCTATTTATAATATTAAAAGGAGAAAAACATGAGTTTTAAAGAATTATCCATTAACGAATTGATTAACCACGAGTTTGATTGCAGCTGCGGCAAAAAACATATCGCAAGCATCGAAAATATCGCCATCGGCAAAAACGCTTTAGACAAACTGCCAGGCATTATGGAAACCCAGAAATTAAAAGACGGGAGCATCCTGAGTAAAAGCGATAAGGTTTTTATCGTGGCCGATGTCAATACCTGGGAAGTAGCCGGTGAACGCGTTGAAAGTATGGTAGTGCAAGCAGGCTATCCTGTTGAAAAATATATTTTCCCACATAAGAGCATGCACGCAGAAGATAAATACGCCGAAGAAATGAAGGAACATTTACCGGCTGATACCAAGCTGATCATTGCCATTGGCTCAGGCTCTTTAAATGACTTAACCCGTTATGTCGCGTTTGGCGCGGGACTGCCGTATTATATTGTGGCGACGGCACCATCTATGGATGGCTACGCTTCAAACGTTTCTCCTTTAGTTCATAACAATCTTAAAATCACCTATTCCGCAGAATGTGCCAATGCCATCATCGGTGATACCGATATTCTGGCCACTGCACCGGATGTCATGATCGCGGCTGGTTTAGGCGATGTTTTAGGTAAATATTTAGCCATCAACGACTGGAAAATGTCTGAGCTGATCAACGGCGAATATTACTGCCCAGAGGTCGGAGAGCTGGTGCTCTACTCTGTTAAAAAATGTGTGGATACGGTGCCGGGCCTCGTGAATAGAGAATCCGACGCGCTTCAGTACCTGATGGAATCCCTGGTGCTCATCGGGATTGCCATGAGCTATATCGGTTTCTCCAGACCGGCGTCTGCCTCCGAGCATCATATCTCCCACTTCCTGGAAATGAAGTCCATCTTCAAGGGCGAATACGGCCAGCTGCACGGCACCTGTGTTGGCATGGCAACCTGCATCGTCAGCGATATGTACGCAAAATTCCTGACCATGCCTTTCGACTATGATAAAGCACGCGCGCACGCAGAAACCTTTGACTATGACACCTGGGAAAAGGAAATCAAGCGTTCCTTTGGCTTGGGCGCAGATGAAGTCATTAAACTTTATAAGCAGGTACATCAGAATGATCCTGAAGTGGTTGAAAAACGCATTGACAGCATTCAGAATAATGAAGCGAAGCTGGTGAGCCTGATGGAAGACGTGGTGGCAGATACCCAGAAAGCGCCGCAGCTGTTAAAAGCCCTCCACGGTCTTACCAGTCCGGCAGAGTTCAATGTAACAAAGGAAGAATTCAAGGATATTTTGATGTATGCCAAAGAGCTGCGCAACCGCTATGCTGCACTTCAGTTCTTCTATGACATGGGTGTTCTTGAAGAATTAGCGGATGATATTATTGAAAAATATATGAAATAAAGCTTTAATATAAAAAGGACAGACGATCGCGTCTGTCCTTTTTCAGTTTACAGAAGACCCATGTTTAAAAAGACAAGCTGGGGAACCATGGTACAGAGGACCAGAGCGGCAAAGACGATGGCGTAGGTCTGCCGGTTCATTGAGAGCACCCCGATGAATTCTCTGAGAAAGGCGTTTGGAAAATAGTAAAACGCTGTTTTTGCGGGAACACCAGTAAAGTCAAGCTCAGCGTCACGGGCATAAAGACTGGCACGGAGAACGTGAAAGCTGCTGGTTACAAATATGCCCCGGGCATTCGGCTTAAGCCTGTCAATGATCGCCTTGGAAAACAGCATGTTTTCCCGGGTGTTTCGGGAATGCTCCTCCACTAAAATATCCGATTTATGATAGCCTTTGGACAAAAGGTAATCCTTCATTACCAAGGCCTCCGAAACCGATTCATCCATTCCTTTACCGCCAGAGACAACAAATTTTGCTTTCTTTCCAGTCATTTCCATCTGTTTTTCATAAAAAGCAATGGCCCGGTTCAGGCGCTTGGCCAGAAGCGGTGTAACCTTGCCGTCAATCACCCGACAGCCCAGGATCAGAATAAAATCCTCGTTGTAGGAAGGCTTGTTGAAGTAGTAAAGGGCAGAGGCATTGGCAAAGCTGATAAACAGAAAGCCGAAAAACAAAACGACAATCGCCAGCATGGAATAGATCAGTGGAATGACAGGATTGACATTCATAAAAAAGGGAAGTGTGTAGAACAGTATCAGCGCGGCAAGCATGATGAGTCCGAGAAATAAGGGTAGAAAATTGCTGAGCCGTGTTCCCTCGCGCGATACCATCCGCTGCCCATTGATCATCAACGCAATGCTTGAGAAAAGCAGCAGCAGGGGCCCCATTAAAAATATCAAAGCGACGATTCCCAGTATGACCCAGATAACCGGGCTGAGAGGGGACATCAACGCATAACCGCAAAGCCCCAGCAGAAACAGGGCAAGGAGGACTGTTATCAAAATGCCGCCGGCAATGGGGCGCCTCTGCTTATAATACAGACGGTAAAACAGGATAAGGATAATAATGGCAGGTATTAAAAAAATCATGGCATTCTCCTGATTGAAATTTATTTTTATAGTATAAATATACCCGCCCTTATGAAAATAAAGCAGACATTTTGACGACCGGTAAAAATTACCGGTCGTCATCAGCTGTTTTTTTAAGCTTCAGATAGTACTGCTCCTGAAGCAGATCCGCCACCAGGTTGCAAAGAGCCACACTGTCTTCGATGTGCATCTGGTCACTGATGGTGGCGTCAAAAAGAAGCTGGAAAGCACCCGGGAAGTCCTCATCACCTGCCCAGAACTGGATGCGGGCAGGAATACGCGGCGCAAAGAACCCCTGTGCACAGAGATCCGCCTTATCCGGGATGATCGAAAAGCCGATTTCCGGCAGACTGGCTTTCAGTATTTCAGGATCACAGCGGTCATAGAAAACACCCATGGGTTCAATGACATTTTTCCGGATGTTCGGGTAAAAAACAGCGCCTCTAGGCTGATCCTTATAGGAAATCCATCTACCCGAAAGAGGAAGCTCCACAGCGCGGGAAAAATAATTGAGCGCGATGAGCCGCCAGCTGATCTCAGGCTTTTCGGCCGTGCCTGCAAAAAACACATCACCATCCGGATAGGGAATCATCAGGGGCTGGCCAAAGCAGACAAGGCTGAAAACCCCTGTTTTTTCGTCATAAGCGCAGCCGGTGTTTTTTTCGATGACCACAGGGTCAAGGGCGCGCAGCTTACGCCGGCTTTCATCAAAGGCGCCGCGGTAGGCACCCTCCTCGGGGCGGCTTTTCATATAATCGTACATGGTATGATACCTCGCTTTGTAAGTTATGCCCATTATAGCACGCCGGAGCAGCAGAGGCAATTTCACATTGTGGCGGGTTTATGCTACAATAGCTTTACCGAGAAAGGAGGGATGAGCATGGCCTATGAGGTGGTAGAGCTTTCGGTGCGGGAGCTGGTAGAATTTATTATGCGCTCAGGCAGCATTGATAGCCGTTTTGGTGGCTTTGACCGGGCAGCAGAAGGAGCGCGTATCCATCGAAAACTGCAAAAAGAAGCCGGAGAGCATTACCGGGCAGAGGTCACTCTGGCAGAAACCACAGATGTGAAGGGCTTTACCTTTAAAATACAGGGCCGGGCAGACGGGATTTTTGAGGAGGATGGCATTATCGTCATCGACGAGATTAAAACCATCACCAGAAGCCTGGAGGACATGGATGAAGACAGCCGTCCAGTACACTGGGCTCAGGCTAAATGCTACGGCTATATCTACGGCAGCCAGCAGGGGCTTGACTTCATTGATATCCAGCTCACCTACTATCAGATAGATACAAAAGAAATCCGCCGGTTCCGTAAAAGCTTTTCCGTCGTCGAGCTGGAGGATTTCTATCTTGCCCTGTTAGACGCTTATATCCGCTGGGCAGAGATGCAGCGCCAGTGGGTCGAAAAGCGGGATCAATCCATCCATGCTTTAGCTTTTCCTTATAAAACCTACCGCAGAGGCCAGCGGGAGATGGCTGTGGCTGTTTTTAACACCATCAAAAAGAGCGGTAAGCTTTTCTGCCAGGCGCCCACTGGCATCGGAAAAACCCTGTCCACGCTGTTTCCCTCTGTCAAGGCCCTGGGCGGCGGTATGGCAGAAAAGCTCTTTTACCTGACAGCCAAGACCATCACCCGGCAGGCTGCTGTGGACGCCTTCACACTCATGAAGGAAAAGGGTCTGGCGCTTCGGACGGTCACCCTGACGGCCAAGGATAAAATTTGCTTTCTGGACGAACGCAGCTGTAACCCAGACGACTGCCCTTATGCCGACGGCTATTTTGACCGTGTGGGCGATGTGCTCTATGAGGTGCTCCAGCAGGATACCGTCTTTTCAAGAGAGAATATTGAGGCCATCGCCCTTGAGAATAATCTGTGCCCCTTTGAGTTTTCGCTGGACCTTACGCTCTGGTGCGACGCCATTATCTGCGATTACAACTATCTCTTTGACCCGCTGGTGGCCCTGAAGCGTTTTTTTATAGACGAGAAAGGGGACTACGTCTTTCTGGTGGATGAGGCCCACAATCTGGTAGACAGGGCAAGGGAAATGTACTCGGCTGCTCTTAGGAAATCCGATTTTCTGAACCTTAAAAGACAGCTGACCAAAACGGACAAACGCCTGAAGGAGCCCCTGAACAAGGTGAACCAGGCCATGATCGACCTGCGCAAAAGCTGCCCGGACAGCCGGTCCCGCATCAGCAGGGAGGAGCTTGGAGATTTTAACGAGCTTCTGGGCTTCTTCTGCTTTGCCTGCGAGGATTGGCAGAAAAAACACCCGGACCACCCAGCAGCCGACGCGGTGCTGGAGCTTTATTTTCAAGCCCGGACCTATTTAAAGATCGCCGAGTTTTACGATGAGCACTATATTACCACCATCCACACCTACGGCAGCGAGGTGATCGTGAAACAGGTGTGCCTGGACCCGGCGCTGCTGCTGAGGGTAAGGCTGGCCTGCGGCAGGGCATCCGTTCTCTTTTCAGCCACCCTCACCCCTCTGGAATATTTTATCGCTGTGCTGGGCGGCGAGGAGGAAACCCCGCGCTACGAGCTGCCCTCCCCCTTTGACCCGTCAAAGCTTGGTATTCTGCTGGCAGATACCATCAGCACCCGCTATGTGGACAGAGAAGAGAGCTATACCCCCATCGCCGAAATGATCGCTGCCTTTGCGGCAGGGAAAAAGGGCAATTACATGGCATACTTTCCATCCTATGCCTACCTGAGTGCAGTCTATGAAGTTTTTGGAGAGCGTTTTCCAGACATCCGGTCCATGGCACAGGAGCGGGATATGGACGAGGCCGCAAGAGAAGCTTTTCTGGAAGCCTTCGACGCCGAAAATCCTGAAACCCTCATCGGATTCTGTGTGATGGGCGGTATCTATTCCGAGGGGATTGACCTCAAGGGAGACCGCCTCATCGGAACCGTTATCGTGGGCGTGGGCCTGCCGCAAATCGGCGATGAGCGCAATATTATCCGGAATTATTATGACGATAAGCAGGGCAGCGGCTTTGCTTATGCCTATCAGTTTCCTGGCATGAATAAGGTCCTCCAGGCCGTTGGACGCGTCATCAGGGATGAGGCTGACCGGGGCATGGTGCTCTTTATCGACAGCCGGTTTTCAAGCAGCGGCTACCGCCGGCTCTTCCCGCCGCATTTGTCCCATTATATAAAGGTGAGAAATGCAGAGGACGTCCGGCAGGAGACCCGGGCCTTTTGGAATGAAAAGGAAGAAAATGAGTAAAGTGTAAAAAATAAACGCGTATTCCGTGATAAAATCAGGGGAATACGCGTGTTTTTTATGGTTGAAATAGCGGCGGAATTGTTCGTGGACTTTTAGTAGTCTGCGAACTTTTTTGAAATTTTCGCTTAAGAAAATGATTTGTTTTTCAACTGCGTGATTTATTATAACATTCCCTCCTTGGCATAAGCGAGTTGCTTCGATAAAAAAATATAGATTAAATGCAAAGTTGTCAGCAAAATAATTTTTTGCAATTAAATCCATGCTTTCCGGGACACCCACCCGGCAAGCGAAAGCATACTACAATGCCTTTCGCCTTCCGGTTTTTTATAACCCCCAATCCGCCCACCGCCCGCCGAATACAAAAAATCAAAACCAAAGGAGCCCCATGATGACCATCCACCTCCCCGAATCCCACTACACCTTAATCCCCCTCATCACCCCAGAGGACACCCCGGCCCAGGCCATTCTCAAAGCCCCACCCCGGCCGCGCGGTCGCTTGTGGAAATGATGATCAAAACGACCGGAAAGGTACCGCGTTTGTATGAGCTAAATCTTAACGAAGGCCTTGAGCTGCAGTGCCAGAACGATATCCCGATCAACAGAGAGGTGCTGGAGACCGCCCGGCTGTCCACGCTGCTTCAGGCCTACTGGCATCTGCTGATGTATTACAACAACAAGGCCGCCCAAAAGGGCGTGAGCCCGGCGGCAGTGACAAAAGCATACAAACGGGCTCTGCTCGCCATGCGGAAGAAAGCGGCTTGATTCGCCGGTTTAACTCTGGGGTATAAACCTTTACCCGCATTGATTTTTTTTAGCCGATGGGGTATAATGAAAAACGATAGAGGGCAGGGCTGAGGTTTTATTCAGGTCTGCCTTTTTTCATAAAATGATGGGGAAGCAAGAAAAAATTTCCGTTACGGAAAGGAATACAAAATGACCGTTCAATTTACAGATCAGTATATTTTCAAAAATGAAGCATATCATATCACAGCCTTGGAAAATCCGCTGGTGTTTGATCCTTCGGATTACGGCGCTTTTCCAGTATCCTTTTGTCCAGCCTGCGCCAGGGGTTTTTATGGGCAGTACGGTCTGCGCGAGGGCCGTCTGTGCCTGAGAAACCTGTACATGACCACCTTGGGCCATTACCCGGAAATCAGGGGCGTGGCTCCAGAGGCCAACAGCCAGGACTTTTTTCTGAGCCTGTTTAAGGTTTACCGGGGCGTCAATATCCCGGCAGCCTACAGCGGCGGTATGTTTATTGGGCGGGATCTGGTGGAGGATTTTTATGAATCCACAGGTGTTCAGAAGCATTATGCCTACAAGGATGTGTATCTGCTCAAGTTTAAGGACGGACGCCTGAAAAGCGCCCGGGATTATTCCGATAAAATGCAGAAGATCCGGGATGACATTATTTGTGATACCAATTATTTCTATTATGATGAGACGTCCTTTTCCTTTGTGCGCAATCCATCGTATGATTCGCCCTATGAGGTTAACTGGGAGGATCTGATCAAACAGGAATAGGATGGGCAGGGATGCATGTCTGGATAATTTTATGTGAAATGGAAGCAGAGGAGGAAAAGGATGGGAAACATTGAACTTTTACTGGGCGATATCACAAGGGATTATGGTGTGGACGCTATTGTCAACGCGGCCAACAGCTCGCTGCTGGGCGGCGGCGGTGTGGATGGCGCCATCCACCGTGCGGCCGGGCCGGAGCTTCTGGCAGAGTGCCGGACTCTGGGGGGATGCGCCACCGGCGGGGCGAAAACAACCAGAGCATACCGGCTGCCCTGCAAATATGTTATCCATACAGTCGGGCCGGTGTGGCACGGCGGCGGACAGCATGAGGCAGCGCTTTTGCGGGATTGCTATGGGAACGCCATGATGCGGGCTCAGGAAGCCGGCGCGCGGTCGGTGGCCTTTCCATCGGTTTCAACCGGGGTGTACCATTATCCGGTGGATCAGGCGGCCGCCATTGCGCTGAAGACCGTTCAGGATTTTTGGGATGCCCATGCGGACAGCTTTGACCGTATTCTGTTTGTTTTGTTTGACGAACGGACGCTGGCGGCTTACAAAAAAGCCTATGAAGACCTTAATTGAGCTTTATGATCCGGCCCATCCGGTCAAAAATATTCTGGCGGCGCTGATCTTTAAGCCGGAAGTTTTGATATTCATCGGCCTGAAGGGCAGTCTTACTGACCGGGTCCAGAGCCTTGTTGAGCGTCTGCTTAGACGAAAGGGCATTGAGGCAGAGCTGCGCTTTATGGAGCCGGATTTAAAGGACGGCAACCGGGTGGTGCGGATGCTTGAGCAGATTACCTGGGAGCATGCGGACTGTGTTTTTGAAATTTCCGGAGGCCCGGATCTGCTTCTGGCCCTGGTAGGGCATTTCTGTGCGCTGCGCGGTGTTCCGCAGCTGTATAAGGATGTGGACAGTCAGGAGCTGATCTGGATTACCAGTGAAGGAGAGCGGCGTGAGCCGCTGGTGCTGCCAAAGCTTGATATCAGCGATTTGCTGCTGGCCTACGGCGCGCGTCTGGAACGCACCGACCATTATTATCCAAACCTTGGCGACGCGGCTCAGGAGGCCTGTATTGGCAGGATATGCCAGGTTTTTCTGCGGTTTCTGGAAGAGTGGCCCCATGTCAGCATCTGGTTCCAGTATGTGTGCCGCAACGCAGCTGAGGAGGAGCACGCTTACGATTGTCTGGAGGTCAGTGAGAAACGGGATGGCCGTGTCAATATGCTGCTGCGGCAGTTTAAAAATCTGGATGTGTTTTACGCTTTGCAGAAGGCGGGTGCGATTCACGATCTGGCTATTGACAGCCGGCGCGTCTGCTTTCGGTTTGAAAATACGGAAATCAGGCGGCTTCTCACAAACCAGGGGGTCTGGCTGGAGCTCTGCACTTATCTGAGCGCCGCCCAGACCGGCGGTTTCGATGATCTGGTTATGAGCGCTGTCATCGGCTGGGATTATGAGAATAAGAATCATTATCCGCAGAATGAGATTGATGTGGTTTTGCTGAAGGGGATCCGGGCACTGTTTATTTCCTGTAAAACCAGCATCACCAAGCGTTCTCCCTATGATTTATATGAGATTAAGACACTGTGTGAGCGCTTTGGAGGAGACATGGCACAGGCTGTCCTCATAACTGCGGACAATTGTCTGAATACAAATCACAGCCTTTATATCCGGGCAAGGGAGATGGGCATCGTGATTTTGGATATCAATACCATTAAAAAGGGAAATCTTGGCAGGGAGTTGCTGAAAATCGCAGCAGGGCGTTACCATTTCCCGGAATAGGAGAAGATCAAAAATGGATGAGCAAAAAAAGCCGTTTCTGGTGGTTGGGGTTAAGGGACAGCAATATGTATATGAGACGGAGGAAAGTCTGGAATACAGCGAATACAGAAAGATAAAGGCTATTGCGGAGAGCGCCGCCCACTACGCAGCCAACGCGCGGTGCGTCAATCCGGATGTGCTGGCTTTTCAGTTTACAACAAGGGTAAGGGAGGAGCTTGGGGTGGTTCTTATACCCGTTCCTGTCTGGCCTCAGATTGCCGTGAAATTCAAAAAATAGAGAACAGCAGATTTTGGTACCCCCTGTGTGCCGGATCTGCTGTTTTTATTTTTGTGCATATTTGTTTTTGTCTTTGTTGAAAAGACTATTGTCTTTTATTTTAAGGTGTGGTACACTTTTATACGTTGCCTTAAGAAAGGCTTAAGATGCAACAAAACTCTGGAGAGTCTCTTTTAAAAGAGCGCCGAAGGTGTACCCCCTGTTTTCAGGGCTATCTCTCAGGCAAAAGGACAGAGCAGTTATTTTGCTTTTGTTCAACTCCAACGATATTAAGAAGGAGGAACAAAAATGTTTCAACAATTCACTGATTTTCTGGTATGGGTGGATGATAAGGTTTGGGGAATTCCGCTCATTGTCTTGATTTTGGCAGTCGGTATTTACCTGACCTGCCGCCTGCATATTTTACAGATTCGTCACTTACCAAAAGCGCTTAAGTTTATGGTTAAAAATGAAGAAGACGGGACCGGTGAGGTCACTAGCTTCGGCGCTTTGTGCACGGCTTTATCGGCCACCATCGGCACAGGCAATATCGTCGGTGTGGCAACGGCTCTTGTTGCTGGCGGCCCCGGCGCGCTGTTCTGGATGTGGATCGCGGCCTTCTTTGGGATGGCCACCAAATATGCCGAGGGCGTTTTAGCCATCAAGTACCGTGTTATTGAGGAGGACGGCCATGTGCTGGGAGGCCCTTTTTATTACATTGAACGCGGTATGGGGGTAAAATGGCGCTGGCTGGGTAAAATTTTCGCTTTCTTCGGGGCAGGAGTCGGCCTTTTGGGCATCGGTACCTTTACGCAGGTTAATGGGATTGCCTCCGCGGTCAACGGTTTTTTTGACCCGAACAATGCCTGGACGGTCAGTCTTTTTGGCTCGGATTACTCCTGGACTGTTGTGATCAGCGGTTTGATTTTAACGCTTTGTGTGGGGCTGGTGGTTATTGGAGGGATCAAACGTATTGCGCGGGTTTCTGAAATTATTGTACCTTTTATGGCGATTGCCTATTTTCTGTGCTGTCTTTTGATTCTGATCATGAACTTTAAAGCCATTCCGGCCGCGCTGCTCGAAATTATTCAGAGTGCCTTCGGCATGCGCGCAGTAACCGGCGGGGCGATCGGGGCCATTATCGTGGCCATGCAGAAGGGGATTGCCCGAGGTATATTCTCAAACGAAGCGGGTTTGGGGAGCGCCCCCATTGCGGCGGCGGCCGCTCAGACCAAGGAGCCTGCCCGTCAGGGGCTGGTCTCCATGACAGGAACCTTTATTGATACAATTATCATCTGTACCATGACAGGGCTCAGCATTGTCATCACCGGAGCCTGGGACATCGGACTTGAGGGAGTAGCGGTTACGACCCATGCCTTTCAAACAGGCCTGCCCTTCGCGCCGCAGGTCAGCTCTTTTCTCTTGATGGCCTGCCTGGTATTCTTTGCCTTTACCACGATTCTGGGGTGGAATTATTACGGCGAACGCTGCCTGGAATATCTGGCCAATGGAAGAAGCGCAGCGGTGACAACCTATCGCTGGCTGTATATTCTGGCTGTTTTTATCGGTCCGTTTATGACGGTTTCAGCAGTATGGACCATTGCGGATATCTTTAACGCTTTGATGGCGCTGCCGAATCTGATCGCCATCATTGCCCTCAGCGGTGTGGTGGTTGCGGAAACCAGAGCGTATTTTAACCGGGCAGAGGCGTTAAACCCCATGGGGCTTAACACAGACCCGGAAGAAGTCTGAAAGGATCTTTAACCCTCTTTTAATATTCTTTGCAGTCTGGCAAGCGGTTGCGGGGAACCTGTATAAAAAAACTCCTGAAGTTTTGCACTTCAGGAGTTTTTTCTGTTTATTTTTTCACTTTTGCGCCAAATTGAACTTCGTCTGCGCGTTCCTGTTCTTCGCTGGAAAGTGGCTTATCTTCCTTTTCATTCACCTTAGCACCGAAAAATACCTCGTCATCGCGTTCCTGTTCCTTGGTTTTTTCACCGGTTCTTGCCGGATCATCCTTTACATCCGCACCAAACATAATTTCATCGTTACGTTCTTTTTCATTACTCATCGTTAGCATCTCCTTTGCTTGTTATGTTTTTCTATGTATACTCTATACCCTTATTGAGGTATAATCAACACGATATCCAAAATTTTATTTTATTTTATGAAATTTTACTGGTATATCCACGCTGTTTTTAAGACTTTATTAAAAGTCCCCTTGACGCGTTCTGGGAGACTTATTATAATAGAAATAACATTGGATTTAGTCTAATAATGAGGAGTGAAGAAATGGAACCATGTTTTGATGGCTATGCCTATATTACGGAGGAATGTCTCGGCGCTTTTAGGATGGGCAAGCCCATTGTGCCGGCCAGGCTGGCGGTCCAGATTATGAGGCATCCGGAATTTCCCATGCATTATCCTTATCACCATTATCTGGTACCAGCGGTTATGTTGACTGCAGTGTACCGGCTCCAGGGTGAAACGGAGGAGGCTCTTGGCGCAGCCCTGGAGGAAGCAAAAAAACGGGCGCTCAATGTCCTTAAGGGCTTTTGCGGCCTGTACGGCGACTGTGGCGCAGCTGTGGGGCTGGGGATTTTTATGAGCATTCTGACAGGTACCACACCGCATTCGGAGGAAACCTGGGCCATGACCAACCGGATTACTGCCGGCAGCCTGATGAAGATTGCGGAAATAGACGGTCCGCGCTGCTGCAAGCGCAATTGCTTTCTGGCATTACAGTATGCGGTGCCTTTTTTAAAGGAGACGTTAGACATTACGCTTGAGGCTCCGGAAGAAATTGAGTGCACCTTCAGTACTGTGAATGAAGACTGCAAAGGGGATGCCTGCCCCTTTTTCAGGATGTGAGGTGCGAAGATGAAAATCCCGATATTGATCGGCCACCGGGCAGCGCCTGTCGTCAAGGATGAGAATGCCTGTGAATGTAAGAAAGAACCAGTGCTCATGACATATAAAAAGGCTGTGATCTACTGGCAAAAACAAGCCGGAGCGTCCGTAGCCCAGGGGGAGCTGGTGGCAGAGGGCGAGATTGAAAAGCAGAGCATCGCTGTGACTGCGCCTGCAGGCGGCGTTCTCAGTGAGATCTGTGTGGCGGAAGGACAAAAAGCCGGGGTGGACACACCTCTGGGCTATGTTGAAAGTGAGGTATAAATGGAGCAGGAAACCCTGGAACTGCTGACGGGACTAGCCGAAGCTGGTGATGCGGAGGCCATGGAGCAGGCAGCGGATTATTATTTTTATAAAACCAATAAGCAAAAGCTGAGTAAAGAGACCTTTGACCGTATCTGGTCATGGTATCACACACTGGCAGAGCAGGGAAACGGACACGCCATGGCAGTGATCGGCGCCATGTACTATGAGGGGGTTAATATAAAGCAGGACTATACCAGAGCGCGGCAATGGTATGAAAGAGCTGCCGCTGCCGGTGATGTCTGGGGTATTAACAACCTGGGCTACTGTTACTATTACGGCCGTGAAGTGGATGTGGATGACCAGAAGGCCTGGAATTATTTCGGGCGCGCAGCAGCCCTGGGCAATCACTGCGGTATGTATAAAATCGGCGATATGTACTACCACGGCAGGTATGTGGACCAGAGCTTTAAAAAAGCGGTGTACTGGTATCGGAGAGCCATCAGCTTAATTGACGAGGACTGTCCTGAATATCCAAACATTGCGGCCCGGATTGGGCACTGTGCTTTAAAGGGAGAGGGTATGGAAAAGGATGTGCTGCACGCCCTGAAGTGGCTTCAGGCAGCAGAGTACGGCTGTTACCAGTTTCTGCTCAGGGGGGACGCCTTTGCGCACCTTTCCTTTCCGGGTGTCAAGGAGGATCTGGCAGAGGCACGCGCTCTGCTTGAGACCGCCATCGCCGGCACGCGTTCGGTGGTGCAGTATACCTGATATTGAAAGCCGCTGTCTGGCACCTTTCAGACAGTGGCTTTTATTTAAAAAGCTTAAAAGAAAAAGTTTTTCTTTGGGGGATTGACAGAATGCGTAAAAGAGGATATAATAAGTCTCGTATTCAAGGAAGTATCAATTGATTTCACATATTTTTGCAAGTCATTTTGGTTTTACTTTTCGAAATGATTTACAAAAATATGTGTTTTTTTATTTATATGTTCCTGGAATGAAGTTTTAATTTAGGAGGTACCGTAAAATGAATAAAGGTACAGTAAAATGGTTTAACAGCGAAAAAGGTTTTGGATTTATCTCTAGAGAAGAAGGCGATGATGTATTCGTACATTTCTCCGCTATTACAGGCGATGGCTTCAAAACTTTAAATGAAGGTCAGGAAGTTACCTTTGATACAGAAGAAGGTCCAAGAGGCTTACAGGCTAAAAACGTTAGTGTTGCTTAATTTAAATTAAGCCGAAAACAGCCAGAACGGCATTTGCTGATCTGGCTGTTTTTATTTTTTGATACGGGTATACTTTTTAAACCAGAAGGTTTATAATGATTAATAATTTTAACAAAGGAGTGATACACCATGTCTGATTATAAAAAAATAACAACTGAAGATTTATCCCTGAACCCATTTAAGCGCATCGCGAAAGATTGGATGCTGATCACCGCTGAAAAGGATGGAAAAGCCAATACAATGACCGCGGGCTGGGGGGGCCTGGGGGTAATGTGGGGAAAGGATGTCGCTTTTATTGTCATCCGTGAAAGCCGTTTTACAAAAGAATTTGTGGATGGCTCAGAGTATTTTTCACTGACCTTTTTTGATGAAGGCTATAAAAAGGAACTGGGCTATCTGGGCTCTGTCTCAGGACGGGATGAGGATAAAATTGCTAAAAGCGGCCTGACGCTGGCGCCGGATGATGCCCCGTACTTTAAAGAGGGAAATCTCGCTCTGATCTGCAAAAAGCTTTACGCCACGGACATGGGGCCGGAGGGCTTTACCATTGGGCCGGAGCTTGATGAAAAATGGTATGCCGATAGGGATTACCACACCCTGTATGTGGGAGAAATTGAAAAGGCTTATATTAAAGAGCAGTGACTTGCGGAGATCATGAAATTTTCTGAAAAGCCAGTTTGACAACGCCTTAAAAGGGTAATTACTTATTGTCAGTTGAATTGATTCAGAAAGGATTGAATGTTATGAATGTAAGTATTGATGAAAGCGGCTGCATCGGCTGCGGATTATGTACACAGGTTTGTCCTGAGGTTTTTGAAATGGGTGATTCCGGCGTAGCCGAAGTCATTATGGAAGAAGTCCCGGAAAATCTGGAGGACAGTGTCCAGGAAGCCGCAGACAGCTGCCCGGTAGAAGTGATCACAGTAGAATAAACAGGAAAGGACCGGGAAATCTACCGGTCCTTTCCTGAGGGTTCGCAGGCCTCCGGCCCGGCATCCGCTGCCGGCGCCGGAGGATTTTTGTGTTTTTCATAAAGTAAGGGACTTAAAATCCTCCAGGGTTGTCTGCTGTCCTGGAGGGATAACGCAGAAATTTTTTGTCCAGTTCCCTGTCAGCAGCTGTTCCAGAATGGTCAGGCTGCCCTTGCCCTCGATGAGCTCAAGCTCTGTAAGGGCTGAAAACGCGTCAAGCTCCTCCTGCACCTCTGATATATCGTAGGAGCCTGTTTGGATCATCATCATGTAGGTGTAATTTTTAAAAAGCACCCGCATGATTTTTTTTGACTGTTCTTTTCCATAGCGTTTAAGCTGGTAGTTCAGGTCCTTTGTCACAGGGCACTCTCCCCGAAGCCAGCCCTTTGTCAGAAAATAGGTGTTACTTCGTATTTCATCCAGGGCTGAGTTATCGTTCAGGAGCATATCAATACAATCGCCAAAACGGGGAATCACCATAGCAGCGCCAGGGCATTCAATGCCCACAAGGCCGTTACCGCAGTTACCGTAACCGAGTAAAACCTGGTCGAGGTCTGTTATGGAGCCTAAAACTTCCTGCAGGGCTTCTCTCAGGCGGTCCGGTGCGTTATGAAGTGAGTTTCCCATCCAGTGAACCGGTATTTCCAGCTGATGTGAATCCATGACCTTTTGGATTTCATCCTTCAGGGTTTCGCACGCAATTAACAATTGCCCCATTGGTGTAATGCCTCCTATCCGCATGTAAACATTTAACAGTCTGTATATTATAACATACTTTAAGACATTTGTGTGTCCTTTATGAACTAAAATGTATCTTGTTAACGTGAACCAGGCAGTGCTATAATGAAAAAAACACTTCTTTTGGAGGCAGAGATGAATTTTAATGATGGTTATTTTTTGAACAATTTTCACAAAGCAAGATTTAAGGATATGGCCCGCCGCAATGGCAGGGTGTACCAGGCGCCGGGATACCTGGTCAGCGCTTATATTTTCAGTTCAACCCCTGAGCTGATGGCCAGAACCGAGCCCTGCATGAACGATTCAGCCATTGACTTCGCCAAAATTCTGAACGGAGGGCTGGGCAGTGAGGAAAAGATTCTCGTTCAGTTTGCCGCCAACTTTTATGATCCGTCAAGGTATGAAAGCCCGTCGGTTTCAGCGTTAATCAACGAGCTCTCAGGTGAAAGCTATACCGTTATGCTGAATA
This sequence comes from Eubacterium callanderi, assembly GCF_900142645.1. GTDB lineage: Bacteria > Bacillota > Clostridia > Eubacteriales > Eubacteriaceae > Eubacterium > Eubacterium callanderi. The sequence goes on along the minus strand of NZ_FRBP01000002.1, from coordinate 119,552 downwards.
TTTTTAAAATGTTCAATTAGTTTAAATAAGAAAGAAACAGGGTATATCAGAAGCAGTATTAATGAAAAGGAGAGAAGCTATGAAACGAAAATCCTTTGTTTTAGTGCTGCTTTTGACTGCTCTTTTATTTTTGGGGGCAGGGTGTAGCATGACACAGCCTTCTGGTGAAAGCCCGTCTGCCCCTGACAGCAGAACCCAGGAAATGGATGAGGAAGCCTCAAACGACAGTACAATCAATGAATTCAAACGCGAAACCTCGGAAATCTCGCAGAAAGTGGACACGGTGGTGCCCATTGAAAATGATATGAATGAAAAAACTCAGCAGTTCAACGAGATTATGCAGAGAATCAACACCCTGGATCAAAAAATTGACAATTATGAAAACCAGATAGAAGCAGACTATCAAAACCAGAAGCTTTCTGAGAGGGATTATAAGGTCGCCAAAATGGATATTGAAAAGGCGGATGATGACCTTGGGGCTGTAAAGGAAAATCTGGAAAACAAGTTTGCGATGGATGATTGATTATAACAAAATAAGCCAGAGAAGATGCATAGAGCTACATTCTCTGGCGTTTTTATTGAAAATAAAGAATAAACGTTGTGAAAAGTTTCTATTTTTATATCTTTTTTTGACATTATCTCTAGAATTTTGTATAATTGTATCAATACATTCAAGAAATTATTGAAAGGCCGGAAAAAATGAATCTTAATCATCTATATTACTTTAAAACTCTGGCTGGATTGGAACATTATGCGAAGGCTGCCAAAGAGCTTAACATCAGTCAGCCAAGCTTGAGCTATGCGATTGCGGGACTGGAGAAAGAGCTCGGCGTTCCTCTGTTCAGGAAAAAAGGCAGAAATGTGGTACTGACCAGTTATGGGAAGGCTTTTGAAGAGTATGTCACCATTGCTATTGCCCAATTGGAGGACGGTGTCCGCTTTATCCAAAATATGGACGGAGAGGAAAAGGCATAGTCGGAAAAGATACAAACAGGATATTTAAAAAGGCAAGAGCAGCACAAGCTGTTCTTTTTTTGTGCATTATGGCCAGGTGGCAGTGCATTAAGGATGATTTTCAGCAAGTGATAAGGGTATATGATAGATATGTCTTACATTGGAGGTTAAACAAATGGAATCACTTGATTATTATAGCACCAGTAATACTTTAAATACTTTTATGACCGCCCTTTTTGGCGCAGCCGCCGGCGTGGTGGCTGTTATCTCTGCTCTGATCGGTATTGCGCTTTACCTGCTTTTAGCATATGCTTATTACCGAATGGCAAAAAACAGGGAGCTGCCCCATGCCTGGACCGCCTGGATCCCCATCGCGCAGCTTTATCTGCTGGGGATGCTCATAAACCGGCGCGTTTATTTTGGCAGCGCTAAAATTTCCAACGCCCATGTTCTGCTGCCCATCGGCTTTATTCTGGTACCGGCAGTCGCCTTTATTCCGATTATAGGATACCTTTACGGGGTTGCCTACACGATCTATGCTTTTGCGGCACACTACCGGCTATACCGCCTTTATGGCACATCCAACCAGGCGCTGGTGTTTCTGATTTTAAGTATTATTTTCCCGGTGACAGAACCCTTTTTCGTCTTTGCGTTAAGAAATAAGCCGTCGGTTGAGTATCAGACATATTTTTAAAATAAGGATAGCTGTAATTAGATGTTTTTAAATATTACCAAAAACAAAATCAATAATTATAGTATTTAGGTAAAAGAATCATATCACAGTGTAAATAGTGATATGATTTTTTTATTTTGAGATTGCACTGTAAAAGAAAATCCTGTATAATATAGCTGCTTGGATTATAAGGATAAAAGATAGCGCTGTTTTAGAGCGAGGACTGTAATCCGGGCATAAAGTCTGCTATTCTCGAGAGACTCCCTCTCTGCTTGAATAGACATTTACATTCCTGCACAGGGGCGGCCCTGTGCGACGGGTGGAGGAGCGCGCCAATTTCCTCCATTTACTCTTCTTTGAGACAGCGCTTATGCTGTCTCTCTCTTAATATCAGCAAATGCTGGCTTTTATGAAGGAGCAAAAAATGACTGCTCAAATATATAAGACAGACTGTCTGCCGGAAAAGGAGCAAAAGAAGGAGCTTTTTATCCGGCATCTTGGAGAAATCCTGAAGGAAAAAAGAACAGAAGCGGTTTTAACCGCCATGGATATTCATAATTTTAAATTGGTGAATGAAATCTGGGGCATGCGCAATGGCAGCCGTCTGCTGTCAATTATTGTTGACCAGTCACTAAAAGTCCTGGGCAGAGGGGAGAGCATTTCGCGCTTTTTCAAGGACCGTTTTTACCTGCTGATGCTGGGACCGGTTAATGCCATAAAAGAAAGACTGGAGTCAATGAGGCAGCAGATCGAAGCGGAATTTGTACGCTGTATTGGTTATCCCTATTCGTTAGTGGTGAGCCTTGGGCTCTGTGAGTATAACGAAGATATGGAAAGCGGTGACGACTGGCTCATACGGGCAAATTATGCTCTGGAAAGCGCTGAGCGGCCTGTGGGTGACGGCTTCGCGGTTTATGATAACGCCATGCGGAAAAACCTTCAGGAAGTTCGCAAGATTGAAAAGCGGATGCAGTTTGGTATTGAAAATAACGAATTCAGAATATATCTTCAGCCGCAGTTTGAACTGGCAACGGGACGCCTGTCCGGTGCTGAAGCCCTGGTCCGCTGGATCAATCCCGAGGCTGGGCCAATCAGCTGTCCGGATCAGTTTATTCCATTGTTTGAAAAGAACGGTTTTATCAGAAAACTGGACTTCTATATGATGGAGCAGGCCTGCCGGGTGCTAAGCGTCTGGAAAAAGCAGGCCCTGGAACCAGTACCCATTGCGGTAAATATTTCAAGACGACATATCGGGGAACCGGGACTGGCGGACAGGCTGCTTGAGATTTGCAAAGTCAACAGTGTGCCGCCCGAATACATTGAGATTGAACTCACCGAGACCTTTGAGCTTTCAGAAAATGAAACGCTCATGAAAGCGCTGAGCGCGCTGAAAAAAGCCGGATTTTCACTGGCTTTGGACGATTTCGGTAAGGAGAACACTTCCATAAGCCTGCTCAGGGAGGCCTGCTTTGATGTGATTAAATTTGACAGATCGTTTCTGGCTGGCTGTATAGAGGATGAGCGTGCCCGGAACCTTTTGGATTCGATGCTGAAGATGGTTAAGAACCTTGGAATCAAGACACATGTGGAGGGCATTGAATGCCGGGAAGAGGAAGCTTTATTAAAAAAATACCAGTGTGACCGGGTACAGGGGTTTTATTATGCAAAGCCCATGCCCGCAGATATGCTGACAAACTATTTGCCAAAAACATAAGCGGGGCTTGTGTTTTTTAACTCCAACAAAACAGGAAAAGCACAAATAAACGGGGGTATCGTAGCTGTGTGTTCTGCTTTGTGGGAGTTTTTTTATTGCAGAAAAAAGGTTTTATAAATAATATTTTTAATATTGTAGGCTTTTTAGAACGATTATGGTATAATCAAGGCTGTTAAATGTGTGTAATCTGGAACCGGAGGACAGAGTATGAGTGAATTAGCCACCCAGAATTTGGCAACCTATGTTTATGAAAACCTGCTGCTTAGAATCATGACGGGAATACTGAAAAAAGGCGATGTTCTGCCGTCCAGAAAGCAGCTGGCTGAAGAATATAATGTCGCAGAGATTACCATCCGCACAGCGGTCCAGATGCTGGCACTCAACAGTTTGGTGAGCACCTCTCAGGGAAAGGGAACGGTTGTGACCTTTGATATGGAGCATGACGACAACTCGCAGTTTTACTGGAACTTTATGTCTAAACGGGTTGGCTCCATCGTGGATGTGATGCGGGCCACATCGCTGTTTTTTTCGGATATTATGATTTACGCGGCCTTAAACTGCGGCCCCGAAGACATTGTCCGGTTTAAACAGCTTTACGCAGATTATCAGGAAGCCTGCGGCAGAAACATTGTCGTTTGCTTCAGCCGTTTTTGGGAGGAGCTTCTGGAAACCCTGAAAAACCCCCTGATCAAAGAGCTTTATCAGCAGATGGTTCAGTTTACCGGCCTGTTTTCCATTATTTTTGAAGAAAAAATGATGATGGACTTTAAAGTGTGGTCTCTGCCTTACCTGCAGGTCTTTTTTCAGGGAATGGAGGAAGGCAGCCTGGATAAGCTGCGGCAGGGGCTGGGCGCAGTATTTGGAGACAGCGAGTTTGTGGCGTATTCCGAAAAGTATAATGACAGGCTGGGGGCAGAGGAACAGGTGCCATTTTACTGGTTTATCAGCAGCGAACGCCACAACCTGACGAACTCCATCATTAATGTTATCCTGAAACGTATTGAAATTGGAGAATACCAGATAGGCGATTCCATTCCGTCCCTCAATGCGATCCGGGAGGAATTCCAGGTTTCGGTTAAAACGGCCCGAAACGCCCTCGGCAGCCTGGAGGAGACCGGTATGGTGGAGCGCTCCCAGGGGAAAAAGGCGGTTGTCATCAAGCGTGAGGCCATCCGGATCGACAAAGAAAAAATACCGGTCCAGCAGATGCAGAACGACCTGAAAAACCTGCTGGATGCCCGCGCTGCGTTCCTGCTTACCCATAAGACCTTTGTCCGTGAGGCGTTAAAGGGAAAACGGAGGAACAAAGGGCCGGAGCAGCAGGAAAGCCGGCTGAAAACAGTGACCTACCATTCGCCGATCCCTCTGTTTAATGAAATGATCCTCCAGATGGAATCTCCAACGCTGCGGCATATTTACATGCAGCTGGAAAACATCATGATTAAGGGCAGCCATTACAGACAGACTGCCGAATATGATTACAGCAGCCGTGTCAGCACTATTATGGAAAACTATGAAAGGGCGCTCAACGCTTACCTTGAGGAGGATGAAGACGCCCTGGAAAAAAGCCTGTACGCGGTTATCCGCATACAATACGATATTACCGTAGACTATTGCCGCAGGATGGGCGTTCCGGCAGAACCTGTTATTACCTAAGCCAAAAAGGGATTTGCTGGTCTTAAACAGGAGAAAAACTTTTGTTGAAGCCTGACAAAAATCTACGCATGCTTTACTTGACGAACGAAGGGATAAAACATATAATTAAAAGTGACACGTATGTCGTTTTGGAGGTTTTATGAGTACACTGAAGGCTGATATGAAGCGGAATTATATTTTAGACAAGGCGCGGGATGTTTTTATCCAGAAGGGTTTTGCCGCCGTTACCATGAAGGACATTGTGGAGGCCTGCGACATCAGCCGGGGTGGACTATACCGCTATTACGGATCGACCCGGGAGATTTTTCTGGCGTTGTTCCAGCGTGACGCCAAAGAGGAGCTGGAGCGTGTAGAGGTGGCGATTTGGGAGGAAATGTCTGCCAGAGACATTCTTTTTTCCTATATGAAGCGGCAGAAATGTGCCTTTGAGCAGGAGAGAACGACCTTATCCAACGCTGCTTATGAGTTCTTTCTTGAAAACCCCGATGACCGGGTGATCTTTCAGTGGCAGTTTGACGGTATCTCCGAAATGCTGCGGGAAATTTTGGAGTATGGGGTTCGAAAGGGCGAGTTTGTTTTGCCTGACACCGCGGCCTTTGCAAGACATCTGGCTCTTTTTATCAACAGCATGCAGCTTTCATTGCCCCTGTTAAACTTTCCGGGTCCGCGAATTGAGGAGCAGTTCGGATTGCTTTTAAGACCGATTTTAGCCAGTTAAACAATAAAAAATCCCCAGCCGGGTTCTTTGATTCGGTTGGGGATTTTTAGGTTACAGGCTTATTTCGCTTTTAAAAAGACAAGGATGACCGCCCCGGGGCCGGTGTGCGTTCCGATGACACAGCCTACCGGATGCATTTCGATTTTGCCCAGATGGTGGTCGCGGATGGCCTGGGCTTTAAAGTCCATAACCTGCTCCTTGTCCCGGGTATAGCCAAGATAGACGGGCACGTTAGGGTCAAGCCCCTGAGCCTTGGCAATCTGTTCAGAAAGGATTTTGTTGCCGTTTTTTAAGCCGCGGGCCTTTGCCAGCATTTCGAGACTGCCCTGGTTCAGGGTAACGATGGGTTTGATCCGCAGCAGGGAACCCATGGTGGCCGCGCCTTTTCCAAGGCGGCCGCCCTTTTGCAGGTATTCCAGGGTATCGACCATGGCCAGCAGCACCAGGCGGTGGCGGGCTTCGTCGAGGACAGAGACGATCTCATCGGCTGTTTTACCCTCAGCCCGCATGTTTACGGCATATTCAACCAGCAGGCGCAGGCCCATGCTGGCGTTTAAGGTGTCGATGATGTGAATGCGGTCGTACTCCGCCATATTTTTGGCCAGGGTTGCGCTCTGAACTGTTCCGCTGATTTTGCTGGACAGCAGCAGGACAATGACGTCGTCGCCGGCCTTTTTAGCTTCCTCAAAATAAGGGAGGAACTGCGTGGGAGTTGGCTGTGAGGTGGTCGGAAGCGTTTTTGAGCTTTCAAGGATTGGGTAAAATTCCTCAATGCTGATATCTACCCCTTCATCGTATTGGTTATCACCTACGATAACTTTAAGCGGGACAATGGAGACATCCAGCTTTTTAGCCTCCTCCTGTGAGATATCGGAAGTTGAGTCGGTAATAATTTTTATGGACATGGATAATTCCTCTCTGTTTTTCATTTGAAATTTAAAATAACTTTAACTTAAAACTAATAATATTTATAATTCTATCAAAGAATGCTTAAATGTCAAGGAGTTTTCAAAAGTTTTCATTTTCCTAAAGTAAAAGAGCCACAGCCAAAGACTGGCTGCGGCGGTAAGCTGGCAGAAGATTAAAGGGAGAGGCTACTGCTGGCTGCTGATAAACTGGGCATCTTTGGTAAAAAAGGTTTTATAGCCCAGGGTGACAAACAGAACCACGGTGATGGCTGTGCAGCCCAGAATAGCCAGCATAATGCCGATCTGGTATTTGATGGCAGTCAGGGGAAAGGTCCCGGAAAGGATCTGCCCGGTCATCATGCCCGGCAGGGAGACAATGCCCATGGTCAGCATATTGTTCATGGTGGGAAGAATAGCACTGTCAAAGGCCTCGTTGACGATATCCCGGGTTGCGGCCTTGGGAGTGGCGCCCAGCATGAGGGCGCTTTCAATCTGGTCGTGCCTTTCAAGCATGGCGCTGCACAGCTTGTTGGCCCCCAGGGCGATACCCGTCATGGCATTACCGACAATCATGCCTGAGATGGGAATAATGTACTGAGGGTTGAACCAGGGGGTAACATGCAGCACTGCCAGCATGAAAATAATGGCCGTGACGCCATAGCCGGCCACCATCGATACGGCGATGAGCTGCCTGAGCTTTTTGTTCATGAGTGTTTTCACACGTTTTAAAGCATTAAAGATGGCAAATCCAACCATGACGGAGAGCATGAGCAGCGTCAGCCACCAGCTGGGATTTTCAAAAACATACATTAAAATATAGCCCATCACCGTGAGCTGGAGGGTCATGCGGGTGGTGGCAATGAGGATCATCTTTTCACGTTTGATGCCTCTTGCCTTAAAGATGACCAGCAGCAGGAGCACAAAGGTATAGGCGATGGCGAGATTAAAAATGGAAAGGTCCATAACGGTGCTGTTATTCATGGGCGTAGCCTCCTGTCCGTCCGTTTTCGATGCGGATGGTCCCCTCGGGATAAAGGCCGGAGACCTCCTCGGAGTGGGTAACCATGATGAGCGCTTTCTTTTCGCGCGTCACAAAATCGGCCAGATTGGTGATGATAAAACGCTCCGTTTCCTTATCCAGCGCTGCCGAGGGTTCGTCAAGCAGATAAACCTCCGCGTCCATGAGCATGACGCGTGCCAGACAGAGGCGCTGTTTTTCACCGCCTGAAAGGCTTAGACAGGGATCATCCAAGGGTTTATTTAGCTTCACTTGCTCGAGGGCGTTTAGCAGGCGGTCCCTGGACGCGGGCAGCTTCTCAGAAAAACGGAGGCCGATCTGTAAATTTTCTTCCAGGTCGCCGTTGTAAATTACAGGAGTCTGCCCGAGCATGACCACCTCGCGGCGCAGGGACACAGCCGGGATTTCGGCGAGATCGCTGCCGTTGTAGGTAATGGCGCCGCTGTCGGGGGTATACAGCTTGTTTAAATGCTTGAGCAGTGTGGTTTTTCCACTGCCCGAGGAGCCGATGATACAGGTGATGGGACGGTCAATGGTCAGAGCCTCAATATCCAGAATATTTTTAAATTTCAGATTACAGATTTCAAACACAGCTTTTTCCTTTTTTATTTTTATTTTAGCACATTTTGCCATCCGGGAGTAGCCCAAAAGGGAAGGCACGCTTTTAAAAGGTGTGGGATAAACTAAAGAAAGCCAGCGTAAAATGATCTTAATACTAAAAAAGGAGCGATATTAATGAAAGTAACCACAGGATTTCAGATGTTTATGGAAGAATCGGGTGAGGTAGGCAAAGCCTATTCACAGCTTGTTCAGGCAATGGCCCAAAACAGCGCGTTGGATAAAAAGACCCACGCATTGGCCTATATCTCCGCGCTGGCGGCCGCGCAAATGACAGGCGGCCTGGCTTTTCATGTGATGATGGCAAAGAAGGTGGGGGCAAGCAGAGACGAAGTCAGGGACGCTGTGCTGGTGGGGCTGCCGGCAGTAGGGCTTGCAGTGCTTGACGCTTTAGAGGTGGCACTTAACGCCTATGATGAAACAGAGACAGCATAGTTTAAGGAAATAATTAAAAAGATCTGAATTTCAGATCTTTTTTTGTGTTGAATTTGACCCGCCTTTTTATATGACGTATAATAGGTAGCGTGAGAAATAAACGAACGAGGCGACAATATGATTACATTTAATAAACCGCCCTTTATGGGGGATGAATTCAAATATATTAAGGAGGCAATCGACAATAAGCAGATCAGCGGTGACGGTGCCTTTACGGCCAGATGCAAGGCCTGGCTGGAAAAAAGCTGTAATGCGCAGGAGGTGCTGCTGACAACCTCCTGTACCCACGCCCTTGAGATGGCAGCACTGCTCTTGCAGATACAGCCGGGCGACGAGATCATCATGCCTGCCTATACCTTTGTATCCACTGCCGATGCTTTTGTTCTGCGGGGGGCACGCATTGTTTTTGTGGATATCCGGCCGGATACTCTGAATATTGATGAAAAACAGATTGAAGCTGCGATCACCCCTAAAACCCGCGCCATTGTCCCAGTGCATTATGCCGGTGTTTCCTGCGAGATGGACACTATAAACGGCATCGCAGCTGCTCATGGCCTTAAGGTGGTTGAGGACGCTGCCCAGGGAGTGATGGCCTCTTACAAAGGAAAAGCCCTTGGCACCCTCGGCGATTTTGGCTGCTTCAGCTTTCATGAGACCAAAAACTACAGCATGGGCGAGGGCGGCGCCATTGTGATCAATGATCTGAAATATAAAGAAGAGGCTGAAATCATCCGGGAAAAGGGGACCAACCGAAGCCGTTTTTTCCGGGGGGAGATTGATAAATATACCTGGGTGAACCATGGTTCATCCTATCTTCCGAGCGATATGAACGCCGCCTATCTTTGGGCACAGCTGGAGCACGCGGATGAAATCAACAATGACCGGCTGGCCAGCTGGGATTACTATCATGAATTGCTCCTGCCCCTTGCCCGGAGAGAACAGATTGAGCTGCCCTTTATTCCTGAGGAATGCACGCACAACGCCCACATGTTTTATATCAAGGCCCGGGATCTTGAGGAGAGGACCGCGCTCATGGCTCACATGAAGGAAGCCGGCATCCAGGCGATTTTTCATTATATTCCCCTGCACACCGCGCCGGAGGGCCTCAGGGTTGGCCGTTTCAGCGGCGAGGACCGCTATACGACCAGGGAAAGTGAACGGATTGTGCGGCTGCCGATGTACTATGGGCTGGCGAGGGAAGACCAGAACCGGGTGGCCAGTGCCATCGAAGACTTTTATCGGGTGTGAACGTGAAGGAGAATGGATTGATGAAGGAGAAAATTGCAATAATCGGAGCCAGCGAGTTTCAGAATCCGCTGATTCTGAGGGCAAAGGAAAAGGGCTATGAGTCCCATGTTTTTGCCTGGGAGGCAGGGGATATCGGTGAGGAAACAGCCGATGTCTTTCACCCTGTCAGCATTGTCGATAAGGAAAAGATTCTGGAAATCTGCAGAGCCGAGGGGATTGCGGGGATCTGCTCCATCGGCTCGGACCTGGCGTCTCTGACGGTCAGCTATGTGGCTGAAGCGCTGGGGCTAAGGGGAAATTCCATGGCATCTGCTGAGCTCAGCACCAACAAGTATGCCATGCGCTGCGCCTTTAAGGCTGCGGATGACCCGATCCCTGGATTTATGGAAGGCGATGCGACCACCCGTCCGCAGGATGTGGCGCTTACGTACCCACTGATTGTAAAACCCACGGACCGGTCCGGAAGCCGGGGGGTTACGAAGATCGAGGGACCGGATGGGCTGGAAGCCGCCATTCATAAAGCCCTTGAGGATTCCTTTGAAAAAAAGGTGATGATTGAGGAATTTGTGGAGGGCAAGGAGTACAGCGTGGAGTGTATCTCCTATGAGGGGATACATGTTTTTCTTGCGCTGACGGAAAAAAGAACCACCGGCGCGCCTAATTTTATTGAAAAGGGCCATTTACAGCCAGCTGAAGTCACACCCGCCCTGCGCAACCAGATCATCACCATTGTCAAGAAAGCTCTGGACACCCTTCAAATAAGATTCGGAGCGTCCCATTCAGAAATCATTATCCAGAAAAACGGAGTTATCCGCATTGTGGAGATTGGCGGACGAATGGGAGGAGACTGTATTGGCTCACATCTGGTGCCATTGTCAACAGGCTATGACTTTGTGGGCATGGTCATTGACATTGCCTGCGGGAAGGTGCCGGATTTTTCAATTATACACGAGCCTTCCCCGGTCGAAATCCGTTTTATTTTCGGTCCGGAGGATCTGGCAGACTACGAAGCCATGAAAGAGGCGGCAGAGGATCGGATTGTGTGTACCTCTCTGCCGGAAAAGCTGGATGATCATCCGGTTACAGACAGCTCCAGCCGCTACGGCTTTTATATTTTTGAAAAGGAAAGGATGGGGGCGGATGTCGATTAGCGAAAAATTATCCTTTGTCATTCCCTGCTACCGTTCAGAGGATACCATAGAGGCTGTGGTGCGGGATATTGATGAGACTGTCAGGCAGCGTCCTGGCTATGATTATGAGGTTATTCTGGTCAATGACTGCTCGCCGGACAATACCTATGAGGTGTTAATGCGCCTGGCAGATATAAACCCAAGAGTGCGGGTCGTTAACCTGGCCCGGAATTTTGGGCAGGCGTCAGCCATTATGGCAGGTTATCACTATGTGACCGGCGATCTGGTCATCAACCTGGATGACGATGGACAGACCGATCCCAGAGAATTCTATAAGCTGGTGGACCGGGTGCACGAGGGCGACGATGTGGTTTACGCCAAATATCCGGAAAAAAAGCACAGCGCTTTTCGGAATTTTGGCTCCAGGGTCAATGATATGATGGCAGACGCGCTGATCGGAAAGCCCAGGCATCTGGTTTTTACCAGTTATTTCTGCGCCAGACGCTTTGTCATCGACGAGGTGCTGCGGTATGACAAGCCTTTTCCTTATATTGACGGGCTGCTCATGCGTGTTACCAAGCGGGTGAGCGCTGTTGAGATTCCCCACAGGGAGCGGGAGTCCGGGGAGTCCGGTTATACCATCGGCAAGCTTTTTTCACTGTGGCTGGATGGCTTTACAGCTTTTTCAGTCAAGCCCCTCCGGATCGCTACGATTTTAGGTTTCTTGATCGCCATAATAGGTTTTGTATACGGCGTTTACACAATAGTTCTGCAATTTATTGAGCCCAGTGAGGTCACGGGATGGGCGTCGCTGATGGCGGCTACGGTTTTTCTGGGCGGTATGATCATGGTGATGCTGGGACTTGTGGGCGAGTACATCGGCCGTATTTATATCAGCCAGAACAACGCGCCGCAGTATGTGGTGCGGAACACACTGAATATTGAGGACGGGAAAAATGGAAAAGATACGCGCTAAGGATTTTGTTTTTCTCCACGCCCTCCTGCTGGTTTACTCCTTCTCCTCGGTTTGCTCAAAGGCGGCCGCGGCTCAGGCGTTTCTGTCATTTCAGTTTTTTCTTTATTATGGTCTGGTGCTGGTGATACTGGCGGTTTACGCGCTGCTGTGGCAGCAGGTGCTTAAGCGGATGCCGCTGACGGTGGCCTTTGCGAACAAAGCGGTTGTGATCATCTGGGGCATTGTCTGGGGCATGCTCTTTTTTGGTGAGACGCTTCGGATTTCCATGGTAGTGGGGTCTGTTATTATTATCGCGGGCATTTATCTGGTGGTGAGTGACGATGAATAATATGCTTTTTTATACCATCCTGTTTCTGGTTTCGGTGTTCATATCCTCCATTTCCCAGATCATTCTGAAAAAAAGCGCGGAGGTTAAGTACGCGAGTGTTATCCGGGAGTATTTAAACCCCATGGTCATTACGGCATACACCATTTTCCTGGCGTCCACCCTGCTGACAACCTTTGCCTATAAAGGTGTGCCGCTTTCGCTGGGGCCGGTCCTTGAGGCGACAGGCTATATCTATGTGGCGGTGCTGGGAACACTCATTTTAAAGGAAAAACTCAGCCGGAGAAAGATCATCGGCAATGTGCTGATTATTGCGGGGATTATGGTTTTTGCGCTGTTTTAAGCGAGGAGGTAATGGATGAAAAAAATATTGACGGTATTATTGGTTTTGCTGCTGCTCTACATTGCACTGCCTTTTTTGTTCAAAACAGGTAATTTTGTGCTGAATGTTGCCCTTGTGCTCGCAGCCGGGGCGTTTCTGGCATTCTGGTTCAGCCTGGTATTCAGAAAGGAACAGGATCGGGATGCAGACTAAAGCTTTTTTCAAAACCTATCAGCGGGAAATTTTCTTTGTGTTGTTCTGTTTCTTCTTTTATTTTGCCTGGTCGCAGCTGATTCCCTACAATAATGCGCCGGATGAGGACATGCGGTACGATATCGCCCATTTTATTTTTAAGAACGGGGTGCTGCCCTTTGGCAATGAACCGGAAATTGTCAATCCCCTATGGGGACAGTCTTATGCCTATCAGCCGATTTTTGCCTACCAGATCGCCGCGGTATTTATGCAGGCGGGAGCGCTGTTCGGCATGGCTGAGGATCAGCTTTACCTTGCGGCCCGCTTTGCCAATACGCTCATTGCCACGGGCACAGTGGTGCTGGTGCTGGCCATTGGCAGAAAGTGCTTTAATGGAAAAGGGGTTTACCTTTTCGCGGTGCTGGTCTGTCTTCTGCCACAGTTTGTTTTTATTTCCTCCTATGTGAATAATGACACCCTGGCGCTGTTTTCCACAGCGCTGATCTTTTACTCGTGGATACTGGGAATGAAACGCCACTGGGATTTAAAAAGCTGTGTGGTGATGGCTGTGGGGCTTTCACTTTGCTTTTTATCTTATTACAATGCCTATGGCTTTATCCTGTGTAGTGTGGTTCTGTATGCAGGAGATTACCTGATAAACCGTAAAAAATGGCCGCTCAGGAAGTTTTTGGGCCTGGGCTTGGTCATTATCGGGATCTGCGCTGTACTGGCAGGCTGGTGGTTTGTGAGAAGCGCGCTGCTGCACGACGGCGATTTTTTCGGCATGCGGACAAGCGCCGCGCTGGCAGAACAGCTGGCCCAGCCAGCTTATAAGCCCTCGCAGCATGTGACGCCCATGAACTCGGGCTATTCGATTCTGCAGATGCTGTTTACTTCCTATCAAAATATGGATAAGGTGAGTCCGCCCTGGATTTTTGTGACCTATATCAGCTTTTTAGGAAATTTTGGTTTTATGAGTATTCCCATGTCGAAGATTGCCTATGTTGTCCTGACGGGAATTTTTGGTGTGGGGGGCGTTGGCTTTCTCCTGTGGTGGTTTAAGGAAGCGCGAAAAGAAGAGGGCGCCCGAGGGCATTTATGGACAGCCACGCTGATACTGGCAATTCTGCTGCCCATCGGTTTAAGCATATGGTATTCTTATTCGTCGGATTACCAGCCCCAGGGGCGCTATGTGATCACCGCGCTTATACCGCTCATGTATTTTCTGGCAAAGGGCCTGGTGTGGGCGGAAAATGCGTTGCGGTCAAAAGGCCTTGCCATTCCAGTAACACTTTTGACAATTTTTGCTGAGGTGGTGGTCGTTTTTTACGCATTCTGCGGCAATCTGGCGGCAGCAGTGCTTTCCTGACAAGCGACGCCGCTTTACAGGTGTGATATAATAGTATCAGGGTGAAATAAAATAAGCCCAATGTGATTATAAAATGATGGAGGTAATGATGGAAACTATTCAGATGATCTCAAATCCAACCATGAGCAGTATTTTAAACCGCCGGAGTATCCGGAAATACAAACAGGAGTCTGTGGGAATGAGCGAGCTGGCAAGCATAATGGAGGCAGCCCTTCAGGCCCCGACCGGGCGGAACGAGCAGTCCTGCGATATTATTATGGTCCAGGACAAGGACCTTCTAATGGAAATGAACGCTGGCTTTAAGGCCTATGCCAACGAGCACGGCAGCCGCTATGATCTGTCTGCGGATAACTATTCGGTTTATTACCACGCGCCGGCCTTTGCTTTTATTGTGGGCGACACCGCCAATAAATGGCGCTATGTGGACGGCGGCATTGTGGTTGAAAACATGGCCCTGGCGGCAGAATCCATGGGTGTGGGCACCTGTATCATCGGCATGATTTTAGACTATATGACCAGCGAGGACGGTGCGGACATGATGAAAAAGATTGGCGCGCCTGAAGGCTATGAGTTTATTATCGGTCTGGCTCTGGGCTATCCGGATGAAGCGCCAGAAGCGAAACCGAGAGATGGCTCAAAGGTACGTTTTCTGTAAGGTGGTTTCACATAAAGTATGGGACACTGTTTTCGGACAGTGTCCTTTTTATTGGCACGTGGAAATTTTAACAGCGTCAAGAATGTCGCTTTTTTACAAGTCCGCAGAATCTGAGATGGTATAATAACAGATAGAACAACGAAAGGAAGGACTTGCGATGCAGAACGCCTTTTATAATGAAATTAAAACATGGATGTACCGAAACGCGCGGCATGTGGAGCTGTGCCTGTGGCAGTATTTTTTTGAGGATGGGGATAAAAAAGCAGTTGCTGACGCGCTGTTATCCTACCAGAACGAGGACGGCGGCTTTGGCCATGTTCTGGAGCCGGACAACTGGAATCCAAATTCCACCCCCGCGAGCACCGACCACGCCCTGGGGCTTTTGAGACTCGCCGGCTTCGAGGACATGGAGCATCCCGTTTATCAGGGAATCTGGAAATACCTGGAGGCAGAGAAGGATCTGGCAGACTATGGCTGGCGCTTTACAGTGGAAAGCAACGATGACTACCCACACGCGCCCTGGTGGAATTACAGCGAGGAAATGAACCGTAAGGAGTATCTTGGCATGACAGCCAGTTTCGCAGCCTTTATCCTGAAATATGGCGATCCGGAGTCCCCGCTTTACCAGAAGGCACTCACCTTCACGCATGCTTTTCTGGAGATGCTGACACAGGATATGAGCTACGGAGAAATGGGCCTGAGCGGGTATATGGTGCTCATCGACACCATCAGAGAGATCAGTCTCGGCGGATATGATGGCGACGCCCTGGTAAAAGCGCTGGGCGGAAAAATAAAAAAAGCCATCGGGGAAGATGAAACGATCTGGGAGCAGTACGGCGTCCGCCCGTCAAATTTCATCAACAGCCCCTCCAGTGTTTTCTATGAAGATAACGCGGAAATGGTGGAGAAAGAGCTGCAGTATCTGCTGGATACCAAGCCCAAAGACGGTGTCTGGGGGATTACCTGGACCTGGTTCGATAATATGGCGCAGTACGGCGATGCCTTTATCCTCAGTGAAAACTGGTGGAAGGGCAGCCGGGCCATTATGAACACCCTGTTTCTGAGAAACTTTGGAAAGCTGTAAAATGGGCATAAAAAACGGCACGCGTTAAAAGCGGTGCCGTTTTTGTGGTTTTTTAGAAAAATTCATCCACGTAATATTGGATCGGATAAGTCATATATTCGACGGGCTCCATTTTTTCAACGGTAAAGTAACCGGCAGGTGCGTTCAGCAGCGCCGGAATTCGGTTGACAACCGTGGCGCAGGTGTGTTCTACTGTGGCTGGTTTTTCCACATAGAAGGTGGTGTCCGGCTCGCCGGAAATTTTCCAGTCGCACATATCGCCGTCGTTGGGGCCATAAACCTTGCCGATACACTGTGTTTCGATCACAGGTCCCTGGAAGGTTTCAGTGGTGACCACAGAGCTCATGCCTATGGCATTACCGCGCTTAATGGTTTCGCCCAGAGTTTCGGAATAAACATCCTCGTCCGAGAAGAAGGGGACGTTTTTCTGTGTCTGAGACTTGATGGTCCACCCCATTTTTGAGCACAGCGCTTCGTTGGAGTTCCAAACGTAGGAGGGCTCAAGGGTTTCGGGATGGGCAATCTGTTCTTCAAATTCTTCGGCAGTAAGGCCGGCTCCGTGGGCCTTGGCCAGCGCCAGGCCGTAATCTTCAACGTTGTAGCTCACAGCGCCCTCGATGCGGTCGATGCGCTCAACACCGCCCGCGATGGTACCGATCATATTGATCCAGAAAATATCCTGCATGCCAGAGCCCGCGATGGTACAGCCGGTTTCTTTGGCAAGGACATCGAGCCGGTTGGTGATGGCTGGAGAAGTATTCCAGGGATAAATCGCTTCCTCACAGGTAGTAATGGCGTTAATACCACGCTTGGCTACCTTTTCGAGGGCTTCCTCCATATCGTCCATAAAGCTGAACATGGTGACAATGGCGACATTCGCGTCTGTATTGTCTAAAACCGCGTCGGCATCATCGCTGATGGTGATGCCCAGTTTTACGCCAAGTTCGGCAAAATCGCCGACATCCATCCCCACAATATCCGGGTTAACATCAATGGCACCCACAATTTCTGCGCCTTTTTCATATAAATAGCGGATAATGACCTTGGCCATCTTGCCGCAGCCGTATTGAACCACACGGACTTTTTCTCTAAACATTGGCTTAAAACCTCTTTTCTTTGAATTTGCAGGTTTCCCTGCGTGCATCTTCTTTTAGGAATATACCCAAAAGCAAAGGATTAAACAAGGGCTTAAAAAACCTAAGGAACCTGCCTTGAAATTACCGGCAGAAACCGTTACAATGGGGAAAGAAAGGAAGCGATAAAATGAAAGTCATTGTTTTGGCCGCCAGAGCGCGGATTGAGAAATACACCGATTTCAGCCAGATTCCAGAGGACTGGGAGCTCGTTTTTGCCCAGGGGATGACCGACGACGAAATTTTGGAAAAGGCCGGTGACGCAGCCTTTATTTTTGCCGACCCGGTGCTGCCGGTCAGCGGCAGCCTGATCCGGGGCCTGCCCAATCTGAAGCTGATCCAGTCTGAGGGTGTGGGGTATAACCGGATTGACCTGGAGGCCGTCAGAGAGAAGGGCGTATATGTGTGCAATAACGCCTCCGCCAACAGCGGCGCCGTTGCTGAGCAGATCATCCTGTTGATTTTAGCGCTGCAGCGCCGGTTTATGGAGGGCGCCCGCATGGTGTATGAGGGCGGACAGGCAGCCGCCAAGCAGCAGTTCATACTGGACGGGCTCATGGAGCTGGGAGACAGCACTGTGGGCATTGTCGGCTTTGGCGCCATCGGTAAGGAGCTGGCCAGACGGCTGAACGGTTTTGGGTGCCGGATGCTTTATTATAACCGGCACCGTCTGCCCGAGAAGGAGGAGACAGAGCGGAATGCTGCCTACTGTGACCTTGATACTCTGCTCGAGACCTCAGATATTGTGAGTGTCAACCTGCCGGTAACGCCGGAAACCACTGGTTTTATCGACGGAGACTTTTTGAGAAAAATGAAAAAAACCGGAATCCTCATCAACACAGCCCGGGGTGAGATCATGGATCAGGAGGCTGTGGCCCAGGCGCTCCTTGATGGAACCATTGCCGGTGCCGGGATTGATACCCTCGCGCCAGAGCCCTTTACGCTGGATAACCCGATTTTAAGGCTGCCTGAGGAAGTCAGGGAAAAGAAGCTGGCCGTCTCGCCCCACGTGGCGGGCACGACCTATCACGTTTTTCATAAGATGCACCGGGACAGCTGGAAAAACCTGCGCCTGGTATCTGAGGGAAAAGAGCCGGAAAACATTGTGATCAAACCATAAGAAAGAGCACGGCGCAAAATTGTGCCGTGCTCTTTTTACGCCTGATTCCAGTAAATACAAAGGCTGAAAAGTGACCCGTCCAGACTGGCGGTGACCCGGTGGCCCATGGCCTCCACCAGATTTTTGACAATGGCCAGACCCAGTCCGGTGTTCTGGCCGGTGCGCATGCGGTCGGCTGTGAAAAAGCGGTCAAAAATCGAAGCGATGTCCGACTCGGTCAGACCACCGGCCTCGTTTTTGAAAACCGTGATCACGGTATTTCCTTCGGCGTACTGGTGGATTTCAAGGTACCGGCCTCCGTGCTTCAGGGAATTCTGGATCAGGTTGGTGAAAATACGGGTGACCGCGCCCGCGTCAGCACTCACCTCGGGCAGCCCATCCTCAAGGTCAATCTCAAGATGAATGTCCTTGTCCGTAAAGTCTTCATAAAAAGCGGCCAGCAGCTCGCAGAGAATCGGGTGGAGCGCAACCGGGCAGAGGTTCAGGGGGTACTCGCCGGATTCCATCCGGGAGAGGTCGTAAAAACCTGTGAGCAGGGTCTGGAGGGTGTGGGAGCGCTTTTCCACCACGGTCAGATACTCGGCACGGTCCTCGGCGGACAGGGCAGGATCTTTTAAAAGCTGGGTGTAGCCAAGAATGGCCGTCAGCGGTGTCCGCAGGTCATGGGAGATGTTGGCGATCTGGCGTCTGAGCGCCTTCTCCCGCCGCAGGGATTCCACCTGAACCGTCTGCTTCTGGTCCATCAGGACATTGATCTCGCGGACCAGCGCCTCAAGGGAGCGCCCGGGCGCCGGCAGGGACAGCCGCCTGTTTGGTGTGCTTTCATCAGAATGGTTGACGGCGCTCAGGTCATCCCTGAGCCTTTTGAGGCTCTGGCGCTCAAGCAGTAAAAGAGCCAGTAAAACGGCCGACAGTGCGATAAAAAAGATGAGTGTCAGGAACATGTTTCTGACTCCTTTCAAAATGGGTTAACGAATGTCTTTTCGCCTGAAAATATAAAGGCCAACGAAGACAGCCACAAGCGTATAAACAGTGCCCAGTAACAGGCAGTAGCCAAAAATCTCCGGGGTGATCAGGGTAAAAAAGCCACCTGAATGTGTTTGGATCACCTCCGTTAATCCTTCGATCTCCACAGGCTGATTTAGCAGCACCTTGTGAAAAGGCGTGATCAGCGGCAGATAATACAGCCCTTTAATCCACTCGGCCCCGGTTAGAAAATGAAGAAATTGAAGCAATGGATAGGGCAGAACTAAAAAGCTTAAGTAACAAATGATTGAAGGTATAAAATGTGTAAACAGGCAGGAGAAAAGACCTGAAACACAGACAGCGCCAATGAATACAGGGATGCTGGAAACCATCTGACCCACAAGTCCTGAATAAGCCTGAAAAAACAGACTGTCCCCAGATATGCCGCAAAACAAATGACCAATGGCAAGAAAGATGAAAAGAATGGTCAGGTAGGTTCCAAGAGTTAAGACAATAGAGATGATTAGTTTGGCGATGTAGACCTCTTTTCTGGACAGTTTGCTGGTGAGTGTATTCTTAAAAGTGTGAAATTTATATTCGTCGGTAATACAGCTTTTAGTAAAAAGGGGAATCCAGTAGGGCGCGATGCCAAATAACATGGCGGCGAATGCCGGAGGCATGGCAGAAACAGGCCAATCACTGTAGTATGAAGATACCATCGGAAACCAAAGCAGCATGGGTG
Source organism: Eubacterium callanderi (assembly GCF_900142645.1). Lineage (GTDB taxonomy): Bacteria > Bacillota > Clostridia > Eubacteriales > Eubacteriaceae > Eubacterium > Eubacterium callanderi. The sequence goes on along the minus strand of NZ_FRBP01000002.1, from coordinate 99,596 downwards.
TGGTTAAAACGAAGAGAAACAACAGAATTTTCCATGTACCCGGATGTCTTATAATACGAAAACACTCCGCCTTGATATAAGCTTTCATTTTCTCACTTCCCTCTAACGTATTTCCCGGCGTCTGTAAACAGCAAGGCCGATCAGGGTAGCGGCTGCCGCGTAGGCCAGACCAAGGATGAGACAGTAGGCGACAGAGGTTCCGGGGAGGAGGGCAGCATTCAGGATGTTTTCAATGTTATCCACCTTAAAGCCTACGCCCATCATATCGCCCATATTGGCAACATGGATGTCCAGCCCCATGATGGATGTGTAAAAGGGCGTTACCAGAGCAGTGCCGAACAGCGGCGTAAAAGCAGGATTTAAAAGCGTCAGGGTATAGAACAGAAGATAGGGAACCATCAGGAAACCCATGTACACAAAGCTGAAGGCTGTATTGTTGGGAATGATAAAGGCACAGGCGTTGCAGAGGCACAGCGCGCCGATATACAAAGGAATGGCTGCCGCAACGCGGTTAAACACCACGCCGATCAGGCCCATATCTTCGGGAAAGCCCAGCAGCAGAAACAGGCTGACCAGATAAGCCGCCAGGGTGATAGAGAATATGACAGCCGTCACAATCATGGAGACAGCCAGCTTCCCAAAATAGACCTGGGTCCTCGTGAAGCCAAAGGACAGGGTGTTTTTAAAGGTTTTGTATTTGTACTCATCAGAAAAGACAATGTCAACCATAATGAGCGCAGTGTATACCATGATCAGGAGCATGGGGACAATAACGGAGAGACTGGTCCGGATAAGCTCCTGAGAATTTGTGGGGCTGCTCCGGAAGGCGACAAAAAACAGGACGTTGACCGCGATGGCCAGCAGCACGAAGATTAACAGCGTGTTGCGCATATAAATCCGCTTAAAGGTTTTAAAACACTCTGCCTTGATGTAGTTAAGCATTTTCTTCACCTCCGATAACTGAGATAAAATAGTCCTCGAGATTGGAGCCTTTGGGGGTTAGCGCATAGAGGCCAACGCCGTTTTGCGCCAGTGTCTGCGATAAGAGCGGGACCTGGTCCAGAAAGCCGTAAACACGCAGCACGCCATCGGGGAGAACCTCATAGGCGCGGCAGTCCAGGCAGGTTTCCAAAACCATGGCAGCCCTTTCGGTGTTGTCTGCGACCACCTCAAGGTATTCCTGACACTCGCGTTCGAGCTCCCTGGCAGTGATCTCATTGACAAGACGCCCCTGATGGATAAAGCCATAGCGGGTGGCCAGGGTGGAAAGCTCAGAGAGAATATGGCTGGAAATCAGAATGGTGACTTCCCGCTCCCGGTTAAGCCGCAGCAGAACATTCCGGATTTCCACAATGCCCATGGGGTCCAGCCCGTTGGTGGGTTCATCCAGAATCAGCAGGTCGGGCCGGTGCATGATGGCCAGGGCCAGGCCGAGGCGCTGTTTCATCCCCAGCGAGAATTTCTGGAATTTTTTCTTTCCGGTCCCGCTGAGGCCAACCAGCTCCAGAGCCTCGTCCACACATTCTCTGCCGGCAATGCCCCGCTGTATCCGGTAGTATTCCAGATTGTCACGGGCTGTCATGAAGGGATAAAAGCAGGAATCCTCAACAATGGCGCCAATGCGGTGGCGCATGGTGTTCAGCCCGCCCGCCGAGGTTTCCCCCCAGAGCTCAATCTCGCCTGCGTCCGGTAAGGCCAGCGAGGTGATCAGGCGGATCAGCGTGGTCTTGCCCGCGCCGTTTTTGCCCATGAGGCCGTAGATGTCGCCCTTTTCGAGGGAGAGGGATACGCCCTCCACAGCCGGAACATGATGGTATTTTTTAGTAAGGTTTCGTGTTTTAAGTACGGTTGTTTTCATGTTGTTCACCTGTCCTTTCGTTGGCTTTATTATACTTGGGAAATTGTAAGGTTTGCTCTAGCAAATGTTAAGAAAGCATGAAGTTTGTCCGTCGAAAAAAGCCGAATTGCCGCGTTATGGCGGCTTTTCAATTCGGTCACATATAAAAGATATGCTCCCTCATTGAAAAGCCGCCACGCCTTGCACTTCGACCTTTTTCTTAGGCCAAACCGGAGGCTTGCCGAAAGCATAAAAAATACTGCACATTTTGATTGGAATCTTCAGACTGTCAAAGAAGTGGCGCGGCCCGAGACTGCGCCTTTTATCCAGATAAGAAAAAAGGTCCAGGCGCTGCGAATAACGACCAGGAATCGTGCCAAAATACCGGAACAGCCGGACACTGGTGAGATCGAGGTTCCACTTTAGTGAAGAAGCTATCCCTGCAAGGTTAGTGTCCGCAGGACACCTTTTTCTTCCTTAGGTAAAAGGCTTCGTCTCTCAGGTTTTTGACACACTGTCGCGGCTGAAAGCCGCTTTTTAATCGCTTTTGCGTGAGCAAAAGGGTACAATCATTTTCCATTTTCCATTCTCAATTTTCCATTTCTTTTACCTTTCCATCTTAAACCCGATGCCCCACACGGTTTTGATATAGCTAGTGTCAGGGTCGATTTTGGCGAGCTTGCTTCGGATATTGCTGATGTGGACGTTGACGGTGTTGTCCTCGCCCAGAAACGCGTCCTCCCAGACCTGGGTAAAGAGGTTCTCTCTGGTAAAGACCTTTTTGGGATGGGACATGAGCAGATGAAGGATTTTAAATTCCCGGACGGTCAGGGAAACAGGCTGATCTTTCAGGCGCACCTCCATGCTGTCCGCGTCCAGGACGAGGTCGCCGCTTGTCAGAATCTTCACGCTGCCGCCGGCTTCTGAAAAAGCCACAGCGCGACGCAGCTGGGCCTCGACACGGGCCAGCACCTCGCCCACGTCAAAGGGCTTGCAGATAAAATCATCCGCGCCGAGCTTTAAAAGGTCGATGCGGTCAGCCACGGAGGCCTTGGCCGAAATGATGATAATGGGCACGGTGCTTGACCTGCGGATCTGGGCGACCAGCGCCTCCCCGGTAACACCGGGAAGCATGAGGTCGAGGAGCACCAGGTCATACTGGTACTGCTCCAGGCACATTTTGCCCTCGCTGCCGGAAAAGGCAGGGCGCACGTGATAGCCAGCATTGGTCAGCAGCTTTTCCAGAAGGCTGTTGATGTCCGCGTCGTCTTCTACGATAAGAATATTGTATGGGCTCATAGAGGGTTCCTTTCTTTTGCCAGGCTTATTTTATAATGTCGGCCACGCTGCCCCGCACAAAGGTGACAAGGGCTTCGGGCTCCATCTCGATCTGATAGCCGATCTTTCCCGCGGAGACAATGATATGATGGATGCTTTTGCAGCTTTCATCAAAAACCGTTTTGTAGGATTTTTTCATACCGATGGGGGAGCAGCCCCCGCGCACATAGCCGGTGACGCTGTTGATGTCCCGGACAGGGATCATTTCAACGGATTTTTCGCCAGCCGCCCGGGCAGCTTTTTTTAAATCCAGCGCCTCTGCCACCGGGATCACAAAGACGCAGTAATCGCCGGAGTGGCCGTGGCATACCAGCGTCTTAAAGACCTCCTCCACCTTTTGGCCCAGGCGGGCGGCGACGGTAACGCCGTCTACAGCGCCGTCCTCATGGTCGTATTCGTGGGGGGTATAGGGGAGCTTCGCCTTATCTAAAATGCGCATCACATTGGTTTTGTTTTTATCCTTTTTTGCCAATCTAAGTCACTTCCTTTTTATCTGTGGGTTGATTACGGAGATATTATAGCACAAAAAAAGATCGGCACAAAATTGCGCCGATCTTTTTGGGGTTATATATGAGATGCAGGGGCTGTCTAGAATTTTTCAGTTTCAAAGGCTTTCCAGGGGATATCCACTTCGGCGCCCTTGTTAATGATGTCATCTACGTGCATGAGCAGCGGGAAGTCGGCCAGATCGACCTTGCCGTTTTCGGCCAGTCTGCGGACAGCCTTCGCGGTGCGGGTGGCGATGACAATGGATTCCAGTGTGACGCCTGCCAGCTCTTCCATGGCGTCGTCGAAGGACATGCCGCGGCCGAGAAGTGTACCGATTTTACGGGTTCTTCCACCGAAGATGGTAACATAGAGGTCGCCGGCGCCGTAGATGATATTTTCTTCACCGCCGCCCACTAAATTCAGAAGCTGCTTCATTTCTTTCACGCTCTGTCCAAACAGGGCGGCCTGGGAGTTGTAATGCTGAACGCCGATGCCTTCATTCTTTTCCGCGATGCCGACTGCCAGGGAAACGCCCAGGGCGTAAGCGTTTTTGAGCGCGACGGCGCATTCAACACCGATCACATCGGTTGAGAGGCTTACATGGTAGTAGGGGGCAGTGAACATTGCCTTGATTTTGCGCAGGGTTTCAATGTCACGGCCACAGAATGCCACGGCGGAATTGTCCTTGTCGGCCAGCTCATAGCTGGTGCATGGACCGCCGATGCCGTTGATGGAAAGCTTTTTGCCCTCAGGAAGTCTGGATTCCCAGTAGTGGGGATAGGTGATCATGGAGCCGTCTTCCTGGTCGATCATGCCCTTGGTCACTGCGATCATCGGAACATCGTCAGGGATGATTGGAAGAATATTTTCCGCGAACCAGTCGACACCGAAGCTGCTGACGCCGCATAATACAACATCTGCACCTTTGAGGGCTTCTTCCACTTCTTCGACCTGGTAGTACTTAACACTGTCCGGCAAGGTTCTCTTTAAATTGATATGGAAGTTTGATCTGCGGAGCTCGTCAATGATTTCTCTGTCAAGGGGGGTACCCACCAACCGTACTTCGTGTCCGTTTTCAATCACAGGATAAGTTAATGCAGATGCCATCTGGCCTGCGCCGACATAGGTAAGAATGCTCATAGTTTTAATCTCCTTTGGTTTTCTTGTTTCTCGTGGTAATTGGTTGTTGATTATAGAATACGCCTGTTTTTTTGAATTGTCAAGAGAAAAATGAGATTTTTTTCAAATACTGAAAATAATCTCATATATTTTTGCGGTATTGTGTTTTTCACAAAAATAAGCTTGACAAAGTATTGAAAAACCATTACAATGAAAATAATCTCAGATATTGAAATTTTTCTCTACCACCAAGAAGGGAAGACAGCATTATGGAACAGAGCAAAGTCAATCAGATCCTTCGCGTCGCTAAAATGTACTATGAACTCAAGATGAGCCAGCAGGATATCGGCGCCAAGGAAAACATTTCTAAATCCACCGTCAGCCGTCTTTTAAAGAACGCCATGGACCTGGGGTTTGTGGAGGTTCGGATTCGTCAGCCGCATTACGCGCTGGCCGATCTGGAGGCTGAATTTACCAACCGTTTTGGCATCCGCAAGGTGGTGATTGCGGCCGATGTTGTGGAAAACCGGGAGGTGCTGGTGCAGGATGTCTGCAGCGCCATGGCGGCGGACCTGCCCAAGTACATCGTGGATGACAGCGTCGTGGGCGTGGCCTGGGGACGGACCTTAAATGTCCTCATTAAGCACCTGCCAAAAATGAGCCGCAGCAATACCCTGACTATCCAGCTCAACGGCGGGGCTTCAAGGGCCCTGTACGAGTCAGGCGCGACGGATATTGTCAAGGCATTCAAGAACGCCATCGGCGGGGACGGCTATCTGCTGCCTGCGCCGGCCATTGTGGACACGCCGCATATCGCTGAGGTGATCATGGGGGATTCCCAGATCAGCTCAGTGCTTCAGCTTGCAAAACGCTGCAGGACCGCGGTCTTTTCGGTGGGCAACATCACCGAGCGTTCGGTGCTCTATGAGCTGGGCTGCTTTAGCCCGCGGGAGTACATGAGCTTTAAGACCAAAGGCGCAGTGGGCGATGTCTGCTCACATTATATTGATATTGATGGCAACGTGGCGGATGAAAACCTGGACGGCAGAGTCGTGGGGACTTCCCTTGAGCACATTAAGAAAATACCGAATAAGCTGATGGTAGCCGTGGGGCTTGAGAAAGCCGAGGCCGTTCTGGGCGCTCTGCGCGGCGGCTATGCCGATGTGCTTTATCTTGACGAGCCGCTGGCGAGAAAGGTTCTGGAGATCGACGAAAATTCAGAGGACTCGAAAAAATAAGTCAGCGACTGCGCCTTTTATCCAGATAAGTAAAAAGGTCCAGGCGCTGAGGTAAACGGCCAGGAATCGTGAAACACAACCGGAACAGCCGGACACTGGTGAGATCAGGCGTTAACTTTAGTGAAGAAGATATCCGTGTGAGGTTGTTGCCCGCAGGACGCTTTTTTCTTCCTTAGGTAAAAGGCTTCGTCTTTCTGTTTTTTCGACAATCCGAAAATAAATTTCAAATTTCTAAGGGGGAAATTTAAATGAAGCAAGCGAATTATTTTATGGGTATTGATTTGGGCACGCAGAGTGTGCGTGTGGTGGTGGCCGATATGAGCGGCAACGTGGTGGTTTCGGATGAGCAGGCTTATGAAACCCTGTACCCCCAGGCGGGGTGGGCGGAGCAGCGGCCCGCGGACTGGTGGCGCTGTCTGAACACCGCGGTCGCCAATGTGACCGATAAGCTGTCCATTGGCCTGCGCTACAGCATATCCGCCATCAGCGTGTGCGCCACCTCACCCACCATTATCCCGGTGGATGAAAACGGCGAGGCCCTGACCAATGCCATCATGTGGATGGACAACCGGGCGGTTAAGGAAACAGAGCTTGTCAACGCGACCCACCACCCGATCCTCGACTACTGCGGCGGCGAGGATTCTGTGGAGTGGACCATCCCGAAAATGCTCTGGATTAAGAATAATCAGCCGGAGATCTATCAAAAGAGCTATAAGATCATCGAGCAGCTGGACTATATCAACCATAAGCTCTGCGGCAAATTTACGAACTCGGTCTGCCAGGCAGCCTGCAAGGCCCATTATGTGGCCTGCGAGGGCGGCTGGTCCGATGACTTCTTCAACCAGGCAGGCCTTGAGGATTATAAGGATAAGATGATTCTGGATGTGACCCGTGTGGGTGATGTGCTGGGCACCATCAATAAGGATTTTGCGGAAAAATACGATCTGAACCCGGAAATGCTCGTGGTGCAGGGGGGCATCGACGCCCACATCGGTATGCTTGGCCTGGGGGTAGACCGGGCCGGTAAAATGGCCATGATCATGGGCACCAGCTTTGTACAGCTCTGCTTCTCCGAACAGAAGCTGCAGCTGGACGGCCTCTGGGGGCCCTACGACGCGCCCATTATTCCGGACGCGTGGCTTTTGGAGGGAGGGCAGACCTCAGCCGGCTCCATTGTAAAATGGTACATGCGTGAGTTTGGCGTGGACAAAATGGACAACCCCTACGCCTATATGAATGAACAGATTGAGGGCATTGCCCCCGGGGCCGACGGACTGGTGGCTCTGGATTTCTTCCAGGGGAACCGTACCCCCTATAAGGACGCCAACGCCAAGGGGGTTATCTATGGCCTGACCCTCAGCCATACCAAGGCGCATATTTACAGAGCCCTGCTGGAATCTGTGGCCTTTGGCACCAAGAACATCATTGACAGCTTTGAGCAGAATGGCAGCCCGGTCAATACCATTGTGGGCTGCGGCGGCGTTACCAAGGATAAGGTCTGGATGCAGATCATCTCGGATGTGACCGGAAAACCCATTGTGGTGACCGAGGACGCAGGCGCCAGCGCTCTGGGCTGTGCCATTGTGGCCTCTGTGGGCTCTAAGGCCTACATGAATTTTGAGGAAGCCACCCGCGGCATGGTTAAGGAAGCCTATGTGGTCGAGCCAAACCCGGAAACCCATGCGGTGTATGAAGGCATCTTTGAAAAATATGTGGAAATCTACCATCAGCTAAAGGGAACCATGGCGGGGGCGTAAGCTTGGCGGTTGGATGAGCATTAAAGTGGGAGGCACTTTCAATGGAAAATTGAGAATGGAGAATGAGTGAACCCTTTTTCTAACGAAAAAGCGATTCATATAGCGGGCCGCGGCCGCTATCCTACTCAAAATGCGCAGCATTTTGTTCCTGTAATTCTCCATTCTCAATTCTACATTCTCCATTCAAAAGTCTCTTTCTAAAGTTTAACCTCTTAATTTAAAGCTTCATCAACAGTGTAAGATCGGCGCAGTTTTGCGCCGATCTTTTTGCGTAGTGTGGAATTTAATATACATTCACCCCCCTCTGTGGTATGATTAATAGAGCGAAAAAGGCGTATAAATAACAATAGAGAAAAGGAGGGTTGCTATGAAAGTAAAACTTTGCGATCTGAAGGCTTTGGAAAACCTCACCATTGCGGCGTACGACATACCGGATAATATGGTGCTGGCCTCCAAGGCTAAATTTACCAAGGCAGCTGGAAAGAACAACTGCTTTATCTCCGGGGCCCCCTCACAGGCCATTGACCGGGATCTGGAGGTGCTGTCGGTTTCTGCGCACCGCATATCCTGTACCTACTCCTTCTCCATGAGCGAGAAGGGGTATGAGGAGCTGATCGAAACCCTGATGAAACGGCCGGATTTTACCAACAATCCCAAATACAATAAAAAATACCACCGGGTTTTTTATGTGAACAAGCGCAAGTTCACCATCTCCTATTTTAACAAAAAGCGCATTGCCACCGTCTATGCCAGCAACGATTTGTTTGACACAGACCTGGCCCCTCTGTTTGACCGCCAGTGGGGAGACCCCATTGACCGGGAAACCGCCAAAAAGGAGACGGCTAAAAAGGAAACCGCCAAAAAAGAGCCGGCCAAGAAGGCAGCGGTGAAAAATGAAAGCTACAAGTGGGAAAAGAAAAAGCAGCCGGTGGCCGTGGCCGCGCTCACAGCCCTGCCCGTGGCCGAGGAGCCCCTAAAGCCCCCAAAGACCGAGCCCCACTGGACGGTACAGGACATCAGCTTCCGCATCAACCGCATTGTGGTCACTGGCGAGAAGCTGAGCCTCAGCTCGACCAAAAAGCTCAAGGCCATCACGGACAAAAGCAATAACAGTGTCAGCCTGAAAATTGAAAATACAGGCCCGGGAAAAAGAAAACAGGCGGTCACCCTGACCAGCAACATTAACAGCTACCTGGTGGAAGCCATCGACTGTGTAAAGGCCGAATCACCTGAGCCTTTATCCTTTGAGCTGCGGTTCCCCATGAAAACCGCCACCTGGGATTATATCTGCCGGAACAGCTGGCTGGATGGTGCGGCCAACGAGTCTCTGGAAAACGGCTTTAAAATGGTCTCTGAGGGACAGTCCGTATTTTTCAGGCGCAACAACAACACCGGCGTGTGTGAGATGAAGGGACTGAACACCGAGCTGCTGCGGGACTGCATTATCCGCTTGGAGGATATTTTTGAGAACAATACCGGAGACCGCAGGGTGGAAAAGGAATCCATCAATGAGGTCATCCGGAAAAAGATCCCCTATACCATCCGGATCTTAAAGGATCAGGCGGACCAGTTCATCAACCTGATTTCGCCGTCCTTTGTGCTGCTGAACGACGCCAGCATCGAGCTGACCGACTACAGCCCCATGGTTTTCTCCGTATACCGCGGGGTTGAGCTGTACCTCAAATACCTGGCAGACCTGAGCGGCATCGACCTGGCCAACCAGCCGGTGGGCAAGATTTTTAAAACTGTCGGGCGCCAGAAGCACCAGTATCTGCAGATGATCAACGACTCCATGAAGGGTGAGATGCTCCAGTCCATTTTTGAGAACTTCGGGAGCTACAGAAACGCCCTGTTCCACGCCAATCTGGACAATGTCATGGTCATTGGCAGCCGGGAAGCGGCTGAGGACATCTGTATCAGCGCCCTGCAGAACCTGGAGGCAGCCAGCTTTCAGTTTCATCTGGAAGAGATGACCATCACCATCTGAGGGAGGAGCGCCTATGTCCGGTTATCTTGCCGATTACCATGTTCACACCCGCTTTTCCTTTGACTCGGAGGAGACCATTGGGGCTATCCGTAAAATGGCGGCGGCCAGAGGGCTGAGTGAGGTGTGCATCACAGACCACTTTACAGTAAACCCAAAGGATAAGAGCTTTGGCCTTTACCCCTACCGCGAGGCTTATGAGGAGTACCTCAGGGACAGCGCCGGGGCGGGCCCGGCAGTGCGCTTTGGCCTTGAGATTGGGGAGGGGCAGTACCGGCGGGATACCCTGGACGATTTTCTGGCCCAGGCCCATTACGATTTTATCATCGGCTCGGTCCACAATATCGGGGATATTACCATCCGCCAGACCATCCGGGAGCGCGGCGCCGACTACGCCTTTGACGCTTACTATGACGAGGTGCTGGGGCTGGCCGAGGAGGGCGACTACGATGTGCTCGGCCACCTGGACCTGGTCAACCGCTATGCCTGGGACGAGCAGGGAATCTACCGGCTCGACGCCTACACGCATCAGATTGAAGCGATTTTGAAGGCTGTGATCCACCGGGGCCGGGGCATTGAGATTAATACCTCCAGCCTGAGTAAAAACTGCCGGCAATTTATGCCAAACCCCTGGATTGTAAAAAGGTTCAAGGCCCTTGGCGGCCAGATCGTCACCCTCGGCTCCGACGCCCACAGCGCGGCCCGGGTGGGCGATGGGCTGTCCGAGGCGGCCGCGCTGCTGAGAGACTGCGGATTTGAGGCGCTGGCGGCCTTTGAAAAACGCCGGCCAAGGCTGATGCCCTTAGGACAATAAAAAAGTGTGAGAAACAGGCGCATCTGAGCGCTGTTTCTCACACTTTTTTTAGATTATTTTGCGGTGCCCTGCTGGTCCTGGGCGTTGTAAACCTCATTGCCCTTAAAGTAGGTCTGGAGCACGGTGGTATCTTTGATCTCATCGGTCGGGACGGTTAAAAGGTCGCGGTCCAGAACGATGAAATCCGCGCTTTTGCCAGCGGTGATACTGCCGATTTCATCTCCGGCGTTGACCTGTCTGGCCCCGTTGATGGTGTAAGCCTTGATGGCGGTGGCGATGTCGATACCCTCGCTCTTTGGCGGGTCATAATCGTCGGATTCGCCGCGCTTAACAGCATGGTACATTTCCGTAAAGGGGTTGATGCCAGCCAGCCCGTTGCTCACCGGGGCGTCGCTGCCAAAGGTCAGCAGCGTGCCGTTCTGGGAAACGGTGTTCAGCGGCATCTGGCGGCCGTAGCGGTCATCGCCCAGGGCGGACTTGGTAAATTCATCGCCCAGGGCCCATACCGGGGTGGTCTGGTAGAAGACGTCAGTCTGCTCTGCAAAGCGCTGGATACCGTCCTCGGGCAGAATCTGGACATGGGCCATGGTCTTGGTGCCCTCGATGTCCCCCAGATCCCGGTAGAGGTCAAGAGTTTCGGAGATGGCCTTGTCGCCGATGGCGTGGGTGTGGAGGTTGAAGCCCTTATCGGCCGCGGCCCTGGCGATCGCCATCATGTGGTCGTTATCCAGGATCTCGACGCCCTCGCCGGAGTGGTCGCTGAAGTTTTCAAACATGAGGGAGGAATAGTCCTCCAGTGTGCCGTCCTTAAAAAGCTTCAGGGTGGTTGGGCGCACAGTGTCCGAGGTGTACTTGTCGCGAACGGAGGTCATTTTGGACACGAATTCATCGACAGGGACAGGGTCTCTGTAGACAAAGGAGGTGAAAACGCGGATGTTGGCGCCCGCCTTGCTGAGAGCGTCGATGGATTCTTCTTCGTCAGCGACGAGCAGGCCCGCGTCATAGTAAGAGGTGTAGCCATAGGGGCTCAGAACTGTCTGGGTAAAGACCGGAAAACGGGTTTCGATGGCCTTGCCCGAGGTTAAGCCAAGGTTTTGCAGCATGATGGCCATGGTGGAGGCTTCCTTGAATTCTCCGGTGGGATTGCCGTTTTCATCCCGCACAAAATAGCTGATCCCCGGCGACGGGTCGGGGGTCGCGGCAGTGACACCGGCCATTTCCAGAGCCTTTGTATTGGCCCAGCCGCCGTGGCCGCCGCTGTTGGTGAGTACTACAGGCCTGTCGGAGACGACTTTATCCAGCTCGGTGGCCAGGGGCTTCGCGTCAGTGCCGTAGCCCATCCCTGAGATCACAGGCGCGACCTCGGCAGGGTACTGCTCGGCGTAGTCTTTCACAGCCTCCAGGATCTGGTCGTGGGTCATGGACAGGTCAATCTGGAGGGGCAGCACGTCACTGGTCCAGGTGTTGATGGCCAGATAATGGGCGTGGCTGTCGATGAGGCCGGGCAGGATCAAACTGCCACCCATGTCGTGGGACGTGGCGCCCGAGCCGGCGAATTTAAGGGCGTCATCGCTGCTGCCCACAAAGCTGATCTTCCCGTCCTTTACCACCAGCGCGCTGGCTTCGGGCTGATCATCGTCCGATGTGAAGATCTTGGCGTTGTAATACACCTCGCCGCCCTGGTTCACCGCTGTGTTTGAGCACCCCGCCGCGAAGATGGCGGCAGAGACCAGCAGGCCGACAGTGGCGGCCCGGATTTTCTTAGATAACTGAGTCATTTGTTAGTCCTCCCAAATAATTTGAATACAGTTTGTCCATATGCCTTTAGTCTGCAATAAAATATACACCTTACGGCATAATGAGAAACAGGAAGGACGTTTTAATTAAGGATAAATCAAGACTTAAAAAGGCCGGAATTTCCTCTTTGAAAGAGAAAAAGCCGCCGTCTGTCAATGGATAAAATCCTGATAAGTTTTTGTCAGCCTTGTCATTTTATGTAAATTCAGCTACAATAGAAGATATGAATTATAGAAAGTGCAGATGATATAAAAATGGAGCTATTTGAAGTAAAAACAACCGATGAAATGAAAGCGCTGATGGAGAAATATTTCTCAGACTATGCGCTCGGTACCGAAAGGGTACCCCTTGGGCGCGCCCTTGGCCGGATTCTGGCCGAGCCTGTTGTCTCGGGTGTAAACGTCCCGCACTTCGACCGGTCGGTGGTGGACGGCTACGCGGTAAAGCTGCGGGATGTCCAGGGCGCGAGCGAATCCATTCCGGCCTTTTTAAAGCTGACCGGAGCAGCGGAAATGGGCAGGGAGACCAAGCTTTCCCTGCACGCTGGTGAGACCGTCTATGTGCCCACGGGCGGCATGGTGCCTGAGGGTACGGAGGCCATGGTGATGATCGAGTTCACCGAAAAGTTCGGGGACGATGAGCTGGCCATCTACAAAGGGGCAGGCTCTCTGGAAAACATGATGCTGACCGGTGACGACATCCGCGCCGGCGAGCCGGTCTTTGAGGCCGGGCACACCATAAGGCCCCAGGATGTGGGCGTGCTGTCCTCGGTGGGCGTGGTGGACGCGCTGGTTTACAAAAAGCCGGGGATTACCATTATCTCCACCGGCGATGAGATCGTGCGGCCCGGACAGACGCCGGGGATGGGCGAGATCGTGGACATCAACACCCCGGCCATTGCGGCGCTGACGGAAAAGCTGGGCGCTGAGGTTATCGAGACCGCCTACGCGGCCGACGACCCGAAGGCCATTGAAGCGGCCATCAGCCGGGGACTGGAAACCAGCGACGCGGTAGTGCTCTCCGGCGGCAGCTCGGTGGGTGAACGGGACTATACCCTGACCGTGCTGAATGATCTGGGCGAGGTGTTCCTCCACGGCCTGTCCATTAAGCCGGGCAAGCCCACCATCATGGGAAAAGCCCTTGGAAAGCCGGTGATCGGCCTGCCCGGTCAGCCCGCCTCTGCCATCATGGTCTACATGGTGGTCATGAAAAAGCTGATGAATATTTTCCACCGGACCGATTTGTATAAGAATCAGTACATTGTGGGAACCCTGACTGAAAATGTCCACGCGGCGCCGGGGCGCAGGACCTTCCAGACCGTGGCGGTTGAGGCAGGCGGGGACGGCGTGCTTGTGAGGCCGACCTATGGCAAGTCGGGCATGATCACCCTGCTGGCCTACTCGGACGGATATATTGAGATGACTGAAAACGAGGAGGGTAAAAATCCCGGCGACCCCGTTAAGGTCATGCTGTTTTAAGGAAAGAAGGAGAGAGTAATGGCAAAAATAGTGGATATCAGCGAGCGCAACCTGTACCTCAAAAATGAGGATCTGGACGACGCTGTCTCTAAATATTTAAAAATGACCGAGGCGGGCAGAACCCGCGCGGCAGAAGAAACGGTGCCGGTAACCGGCTGTCTGGGCATAGTAACCGCAGAACCGGTCTTTGCGAAAATATCCTCGCCCTATTACAACGCCTCGGCCATGGATGGTATCTGTGTCAAGGCGCTGGAGATCGTGGGCGTGGATGAGCGCAGCCCCAGGGTGCTGACCCTCCACGAGGATTTTGAGTTTGTGGACACCGGCGATGTGATTGAGGAACCCTACAACGCAGTGGTGATGATCGAGGACGTGGTGACAGTGGACGATGCCCATGTGCGCATCGCGAAGCCTGTAGCGCTGTGGCAGCATGTGCGGCCCATCGGGGAGGACATTGTGGCCGGAGAGCTCATTGTGCCAGCCTTTCATAAGCTGCGGGCCATGGACATCGGCGCCCTGCTGGCCGGGGGAATCCTGGAGGTGGCGGTGCTGAAAAAGCCCCGGGCGGGCATTATCCCCACGGGCACCGAGATCGTCGAGGCCGGATCGCCCATGGAAAAGGGGAAGATCATTGACTCCAACACCCGTATGTTTGAGGCCCTGATTAAGGAATACGGCGGCGAGCCTGCCCGCTACGCGCCAGTGCCCGATGATTATGCGGTCATCAAGGCCGCCATCCAGAAGGCAGTGGCTGAAAATGACATGGTGCTCATCTCAGCCGGCTCCTCAGCCGGCACTGAGGATTACACCAGGGCTCTGGTGGAGGAGCTGGGCGAGGTCGCCATACACGGTGTGGCCATCAAGCCGGGCAAGCCCGCCATTCTGGGCTTCATCGAGGGCAAGCCTGTCATCGGCATTCCAGGCTACCCGGTATCGGCTTACTTTGTGTTTGAAAACTTTGTGAAGCCTGTGATTTTGGGCATGACCCACCAGCTTAATGTGAGCCGCCCGGTCATTAAGGCCACCCTGTCCAAGCGGCTCATGTCCACCCTCAAATACCTGGAATTTGTCCGCATGAAGTGCGGCAAGGTGGGTGGCCGTTTTGTGGCTACGCCCCTTGACCGCGGCGCTGGCGTGACCATGTCCCTGGTCAACGCCGACGGTATCCTGCGGGTGCCTAAAAATATCGAGGGCTATGAGGCCGGCCAGGAGGTCGACATCGAGCTGCTGCGCCCGGTGGAGGAGATCGAAAATACACTGGTCACCATCGGCAGCCACGATGTCATGATTGACATCATGGCCAATATCCTCCATAAAAACAAAAAGCTGGTGAACCTGTCCTCCGCCCATGTGGGGAGCCTGGGCGGCATCATGGCCTTTAAAAAGGGCGAGTGCCACCTGACCCCCACCCATCTGCTGGATGAGGAAACCGGCGTCTACAATATCCCCGTTATAAGAAAATATCTGGGCGGGGGGAAGGCCGCCCTTATCAAGGGTGTGAAGCGGGTTCAGGGCTTTATGATCCCAAAGGGAAACCCCAAAAATATTAAAAGCATTGAGGATCTGACGAGAGACGGCGTGACCTTTGTCAACCGCCAGCGCGGGGCCGGCACCCGGGTGCTGTTCGACTATCTCCTAAAGAAAAAGGGTATCGACCCCTCCCAGATCGTGGGTTACGACCGGGAGCTCAACACCCACATGATGGTGGCTTCTGCGGTGCAGTCCGGCTCCTGCGACGTGGGCATGGGCGTGCTGTCCGCCGCCAATATGATGGGGCTGGACTTTATCCCGGTTGGCGATGAGGAGTACGACTTTATCGTGGCTCAGGAAAACCTGGAGGATGAAAAGGTTCAGGCCTTTTTAGAAGCCCTGCGGGGCAGCGAGCTGAGGGAGGCCCTCACAGAGCTGGGAGGCTATGGGTTTGATGCGCCCGGAAAAGTGGTGCTGATTTGAGAGACCACTTTGGAAGAAAAGTCAATTATCTGAGGATCTCCATCACCGACCTGTGTAACCTGCGCTGTGTGTACTGCATGCCCGAGGAGGGCGTGCCCAAGCGCCGGCATGCCACCAACCTTTCCTTTGAGGAGATCGAGGCACTGGTGCGTGCGGGGGCGGACATGGGCATTGACAAGATCCGCCTGACCGGGGGAGAGCCCCTGGTGCGTGCCGGGGTGCTGGATTTGGTGAAAAAGCTCGGGGCCATCCCCGGCATCCGGGATTTTGCCATGACCACCAACGGCATTCTGCTGCCTGAAATGGCTGCGGATCTCAAGGCCGCGGGGCTCAGGCGGGTCAACATCAGCCTGGACACCTTTGATCCGGAAAAGTACGCCCGCATCACCCGGTGCGGAAGGCTTGAGGACGCTCTGGCAGGCATCGACGCAGCCGTGGCAGCCGGGCTCACGCCGCTGAAGATCAACACGGTTTTGATAAAAGGCTTTAACGACGATGAGATCGAGGCCTTTGTCCACTACACCAAAACCCGCCCGGTGGAGGTGCGTTTCATCGAGCTCATGCCCCTGGGCGATGGGGCCGAGTACGCTTTCGGCCAGTACATGCCCGGCGAGGCAGTGCTTGCGCGGGTGCCGGAGCTGGTGCCCGCGGCGTCCCCGCCCGGCGCGCCGGCCAGGCTCTGCACCCTGCCCGGTGCCCTGGGGAAGGTGGGGCTCATCAACCCCATCAGCCACCGGTTCTGCTCGGACTGCAATCGCATCCGGCTCACGGCTGACGGCAAGCTCAAGCCCTGCCTCCACTCCGATGAGGAGCTGGACGTGAAGGCGCTGCGCAGGGCAGGCAGGAGCTACAGAGAAATTCTTGAAATGGCAGTTTCGGCCAAGCCGGAACGCCACCATATCGACGAGCATGAAACCATTAAAAAACGCAATATGAACGAAATAGGAGGATAATATGGCCATCTCAGATGAATTTACCCATTTTAACGAAGAAGGCCGGGGCCGCATGGTGGACGTCACCCACAAAAAGGACACTGCGCGCATGGCCCTGGCCCGGGGTGCCATTTACATGAAGCCCCAAACCCTTGAGAAGATCCTGAGCAACCAGATGAAAAAGGGGGATGTGCTGTCCGTGGCCCAGATCGGGGGCATTATGGGGTGCAAGCGCACCTCAGAGCTGATCCCCATGTGCCATAACATCCTCATCACCGGCAGTGACCTGCGTTTTGAGCCCGATGTGGAAAACTGCTGTATCCACATCGAGGCCGAGCTCAGGACCACAGGCAAAACCGGTATTGAGATCGAAGCGCTTACGGCCGTTTCGGTGGCGGCGCTGACCATCTACGATATGTGCAAGGCTGTGGACCGCGAAATGGTCATCGGTGACATCAGGCTCATTAAGAAAACCGGAGGCCACTCCGGCACCTTTGAGCGGAAGGAGGAAAAGAAATGAAAGGAAAGGTCATTGCCATTAACCGGAGCGAAAAAAAGGGCGTGATGAAAACCCCCATCGGTGAAGGCGTGTTTATTGAAAAGTTTGGACTGGAGGGCGACGCCCACGGCGGCGACTGGCACCGCCAGGTCAGCCTGCTGGGGCAGGAGAGCATTGACAAAATGGTGGCCCTGGGCGCCGGCGAGCTTGAGCCCGGCAATTTCGCTGAAAACATCACCACGGAGGGCATCACCGTTTATGAGCTGCCTGTGGGCACCCGCCTGAAAATCGGCGAGACCCTGCAGGAGGTCACCCAGATTGGCAAGCAGTGCCACAAGGGCTGCGAGATCGCTAAAAAAGTAGGCGACTGTGTCATGCCCAGAGAGGGGATTTTTACCATTATCCTGAAAGGCGGCGTGGTAAAGCCCGGAGACACCATCGAGGTGCTGGAGGATTAGATCAGCCAGAGATCGGCGCAAAATTGCGCCGATCTTTTTTTGCTTTTAAAGCTTGCTCAGATCGAGTATAATAAAAGTAAGGAGGAGAGCGCTATGTGGATGGAATTGCTGGCAAGTTTTATCACCTTTCTGGGGCCGCTGTTTATGCGGTATTACCCTTTCCGTAAAAAACTGAGGATACCAGTCTGGGCATTGGGGCTGACGGTTGCGGCTGTCTGGGCCGGAGTGGTGGCAGGTCTTCTGGTTTTTGGCTATTCAGAAGAACACTCCGCGGACATTTACCGCAATATCACCTTTGTCCTTTTCTTTATTATGTCCTGCTTTGTGATAAAGGACCGGTTTGTACGGCACTTTTTTGTCTATCTGATCTCCTACACGCTCATGGCAGTGAATATCGGCATCGCCCAGTTTGCCATGGTGCGCCTTGGCGGCGGGTTTCTGACCATGATTCTTTTTACCCTGCTGTTTGACCTGCTGACTTACCCGGTGATTTTTTACTTTTTCCGCAGGATGCTGGAGCCAGTCATGGATCTGGACAACACGAGAATCTGGAACATCATATGGGTGCCGCCTCTGCTGTCTGCCATCCTTGTATCCGTCGCTACACCGGGGATGCTGGGCGCAGATCAGATCAGCTATGTGGCGATCCGTTCGCTGCTGGGGCTGGTCAGTGTGATCACCTGTGCGATTCTGGTCATCTGTCTGGGGCATGTCCGCGAGCAGGCCAGGAAGGAGAGCGCCCTGGCACGGGTACAGGAGGTAGCCGATATGAAGGAGAAATTTCTCCACAGCCTGTCCCATGAGCTGCAGCTGCCCATTACCGTTGTCTCTGGATTTGCCCAGCTCACTGGAGCCATGATGGGGGACGCGGCGATTGACCGGGACGCTGTCCGGGAGAACATGCGCAGGGTGGACAGTGAGGCCGGACGCATGGAGCGGCTGGTAACTCAGCTTCTGGACGCTGCCGCCATCGAGAACGGCAGCTTTGCCCTGATGCGCCAGCCCATGGATCTGCCGAGCCTGCTGGAAACCGCCGCCAAAACATATTTTCCGTTGATCGACACCGGACGGCACAACACCATTGAAGTAAAGGCAGCTGCTGGTCTGCCGCCTGTGTACGGCGACCGGGAACGCCTGCTGCAGGTCGTGCTCAATCTTATTTCCAACAGTGTAAAGCACACCGAAGAGGGGCAGATTACGCTTGAGGCAGAGCTCGAGGACACAATGTTGGCCGTAGCCGTTGCGGATAATGGCGAGGGGATTCCGCCGGAGCTGATGCCCAGGCTGTTCACACGGCACAGCGTAAGGCGCACCCCGGACTGCAGCGGCCTGGGGATGTATATTGCAAAGCAGATCATAAATGCCCACGGAGGAAAAATCAGCGTTGAAAGTGAGCCGGGCAATGGAACCATCGTCCGTTTTACCATACCGGCAGCGAAAGGGGGAGGGCAGGATGAATGAAAAGAAAACGCCTGTGATACTGATGGTCGAGGATAATGAACACGTGCGGGCACTCAACTGCTCGGTGCTGGAGCGCGCTGGTTACAGGGTGCTGACCGCAAAGAGCCTTGCGGAAACACGCCGGATTCTGGCAGGCAAGCCCGGCATCAGCCTGGTGGTGCTGGATATCCTGCTGCCAGACGGCAACGGGCTCGCGTTTATCAGTGAGCTGCGCCAGTCCACCCAAGCGCCTGTGCTTTTGCTGAGCAGTCGGAGGGATTATGAGGATATTGTGAACGGTCTGACGGGCGGGGCGGACGACTACATGACAAAGCCCTACCGCATCGAGGAGCTGCTGGCCCGGATCGTGGGCCTGCTCCGACGGAGGGAGGCGATGTGTCCGCCAGCCGAGGTGGCGCGGGGACCTCTTGTGATGGATACCGTCGCCCAGAGAGGTTTTCTGTTTGACCGGGATATGCTGCTGCAGCCAAGGGAGTATGCCATTCTTTTGTTCCTGATCCAAAATGAGGGCAGAGGCATATCCGCCGAGCAGCTCTACGAAGCTGTCTGGAAACTCCCGGCCGCCGGCAATGCGGGGGCAGTCAGGACAGCGGTTTCCCGTCTGCGCAGAAAGCTGGCGGGCAGTGGCTATACCATTACCTCTGGCCGGGGATCGGGCTATTGCTTTGAGAAAGAATCATAAAAAACAATCCCATAGGTTACAAATTCGTAACCTTTCTACTTTTTGGAAGAGGATCGTTGTATAATAGAGGCAGGGGCAGGCAGCCCCGAAAAAACAGGAAGCTGACAATTGCGCGGCTTCCTGTTTTATTTATAAGGTATTGCGACAGGAGGAGGCATTATGGAACATTCCAAAATTAAAAACATCATCATCGGTATCCTGGCGGTGCTGCTGCTGGCGGCTGTTGGCTTTATCGCCTGGTATTCTACCCGGCCAGCGGCGCCGGAGCTGGAGCGGAGCGTGGTTTCCCTGGCGCCCACGCCCACAGGCCAGCAGGCGCCGGACGGAATCCAGATTCCCGGCTATCCACAGCTCGCTGCCGACAGTGCCACAGGCGTTGTGAGTGTGATGTTTCAGAATCCAGAGGGGAACCCCTGCTATTTTCAGATCGACCTGGTGCTTCAGGATACCGGCGAGACCATCTACAAATCCGGTTTGCTTGAGCCCGGCACAGGGATCGAGAACCCAAAGCTTGGCACCATACCAGACCCCGGCGTCTACAGCGCCGTGATTGTCTACAACACCCGGAGCCTGACGGATAACAGCCCCATGAACGGCGCGTCGATCCAGACCGAGCTGACTGTTCAGTAAAACGATGATAGAAAAGGAGTGGCTTGATGAAATTTAAGCGATTAACAGCTGCTGCAGCCACAGCGGTTCTGCTGCTGTCCATGGGAGGGAATGCCCTCGCGGCTGGAGAACAGGGAGGCGAAACCCCCATGTCCATCCGTTTTCTGGTAAAACCGGATTATGTGGTGGTCATGCCCAAAAGTGTGAGCCTGAGCTATGACCGGAGTACCGACTATTCGCTGGGCGCCGTATACGCCCCGCAGGTAACCATGCCCGAGGGGAAGGCGCTGCGGGTGAGCATTCCCGACCGCGCCCTGAGGCTGTCCCTCAGTCCTGGCCAGCCTGGCCGGGGAGAGCTGGCCTATTCGGCTTATATGACACCCTGGCAGCAAAAGGACGGGCCAAAAACCAGCGAGGCCCTGCTCCGCCAGGGCGACCGGTACAATCTGTACGCAAGCTTTGGTTTTGACGAGGCCCGGCAGGCAAGCGCTGGAAAATACAGCCCTAAAAACCCGGCCAAGGGTGATACCCTGTATCTGAAATTTGAAGTTGTGGAGGTGCCGTGATGAGGCGTTTCATAATAACCCTGTCCCTTGCGCTGCTGACCCTGCTCTGGTGCGCCCCGGCGCTGGCGCAGGAGGGACAGACCTATGGCAGCGACCTGACCGTCAGCGTTTCCCAGGAGCTCATCGACGCGGACCGGGAGATGCCGGCTGAGGATAATCCGCGAACCGGCGGTGTTCTCAACGCCCGGGAGGCCGGTTTCCTGGCGGCTGGCACAGCGGCCATCGGCGTATTGGGCGCTGCGGCCCTTTACAGAAAAAGAAGCCGAAAAGAGTAACGCATCCGTTCAGGGTGATAAAAACAAAGCACAAAAGGAGTAAATCATGAAAAAGAAAATAAGCGCGCTTGTTCTGGCGCTCGGTTTCCTGCTGCTGGCTCAGCCGGCTTTGGCCCAGGGAGAGCCTCTTCCCGAGACAACCGTTCAGTCAGATGAAAAGGGTGAGGCCAGCGGAGGGAGCGAGATCAAGGTTACCTTTAAGCTTCCGGCTTATACGCTGGTTATCCCGAAAAGCTTAACTTTTGGCGATGCCTTCTGGGCAAAGCAGCAGCGCTACACAAAGGATTTTGAAGTCTCTATCCGCGGCATGGAGGAGGAAGCCCAGAGGCTGGGCTACTCGGTGGCTGTTAAGACAAGCGGCAGCGGATCGGGCGGCGCCTATACGCTGGAAAAGGGAACCGGCGGCCCCACAATCGCCTACACCGTTAAAAACGGGGACGCAGACATCCCCGCCAACCGCGAGTTTGCTGCCTTTAAGGCAAATAATACACCCCAGACAGGCACCGTCACGCTGAACGCGCCGGAAGACAGCGCCAATGCCGGGCAATATCAGGGAAACCTGGTATTTTCGGCGGCACTGGTTCCCCCGGATAAGACAACCCCATAAGGAGGCAATTTTATGAAAAAGAAAAAATACTGCATTCTGTCCCTGCTGCTGGCCCTGTGCCTGCTGTTTTCCGCCCAGCCGGTTTTTGCCGGGGGCGGGGATCTTCCATTGGTAACCCCCACGCCGATTCCCCCGCCGAAGGAGTACCCCTCCAATACCGACGGCAGTGCCGAAGGGGATGCGCAGGTCAGCGTTACCCTTAACGCGTCGCCAAGCTATTCACTGGTCATACCTCCTTACATCAAGGCCGGCAATAATGGGATGATCTACCAGTACGATGAGGACGGAAGGACGATCCCCTTTGAGATAAGCATTAAAAACTGCAAGACTTTTGAATCCGGTTTATACCGCATAGCCGTAACCGTTACCGGAAGCGGCGGCCCAGACGATGATGAATTTTGGCTTGAAGGTGACGGAGGCGGGCAAACGTACGAGCTTGCCTATAATCTGTATAAAGAAGAACCCGCCGGTAACTTTACAGAAGTAAAGCCGCATGAGGAGTTTGCCAGCTTTTTATATCCCTTCAATGAAGAAGAATCAAAAGCTGCGGGAAAGGTAGTTCTGGCAAATCCGGAAAAGCTGCCGGTAAAAGGATCCATGACTTTAGTCGGAAATCTTAAATTTATCGCAAGGGTCGTCAATAAAGGCGGCATCAGCTAAGCATAAAGCCGCGGCATGTGCCGCGTGGGAGAAAACATTATGAAAAAGAGATTAACACTGTTCCTGCTGGTCCTGTTCCTGCTGAGTGTACAGCCGGCTCTCGCGGCTGAACAGGAAATCACACCCGGCCCTGGCGCCGGCGGGGCCGAGGGAACGGTAGAGGTTGATATGAACATCGATGAGGGATTTGTGGTCGTGATCCCCGGTGCCCTCACCATCACACCTGGAGTGGGAGGCCGCGAATACGCTGTGGGCGAGGTGCGTCTGACCGAGATGCACCTGTACGGAAGCCGCAGCCTGCGCCTTGCCCTGCCCGGCGGCATCCGTCTTGACAGCGCTGTGAGCCCCGGCAACTGGGTAGAGGCTTCGCCCTTTATTGGACAGCCCGGCGGCGCAAGGGAAAACGAAACGCCGCTCTATCTGGATACCCCAGTTCCGGTCAGCGTCTCTTTTGCCCGCCACGCCTTTGCAAACGCAGTAGCCGGCAGCTATCAGGGCATTATCCGCTACGATGTCCGGATCGTGCAGGAACAGTAGGCAGGAGGCGATTTGATTTTGCCTCAAACCTTCAGCTCTGTCTGAAGTCTGAGATCGGCACAATTTTGTGCCGGTCTTTTTTTGCTTTTATCCTTGAAATGGTGTACAATAGAAGTGCAAATTATGTGCAATTGATAATGAGGAGGACAGAATAATGGATACCACCAATGTAACGGTCCGAATGGATAAAAAGCTGAAGGAGGAGGCAGACGCGCTTTTTTCTGAGCTGGGGCTTACCACCAATGCGGCGATTAACGCTCTGGTACGGCAGGCTGTACGTGACGGAAGTGTGACCTTCAAAATAAAAAAGACGCCGGATCACCTTGACAGCCTGATCGAGGAGGGCTATGAAGACTTCTTAAAAAGAAAAGGACGCCCGGCAAAAGAATTTTTTGCAGAGATGCAGGAGAAATATGGTGAATGAAAAGCTATGAGGTGATTGTTACTGGCGCGGCACAAAAGGATATTGAAAGGATATGGCGGTATATTACTACAGAACTTTTCGAACCAGGTGCTGCAAAAACTTTTAAAAAAAGATTAATGTCAGAAATTTTAAAGCTGGGGCAAATGCCTGCCCGGCACTCCATTTACAGGAAAGAGCCCTGGGCCGCCCGAGGCATAAGATTTTTTAAAACAGGTCATTTTCTCACGTTTTTTATCATTCTGGAATCAGAGCAGCAGGTTTACGTTTTGCGAACCGTATATGAAAAAAGAAACCTGGAAGATATATGGAATTGAGCTCAGACGGACACGGCACCATTTTGTGCCGTGCTTTTTTATATTCAAACAAACCTATTCCCGACCCAAAGCCAGTTCCCTGTGAAGCCGCGCGGCCATGAACACCGTCACAAGGGCGGAGAGCACGTCCGCCACGGGCTGGGCGTACAGGATACCGTTCAGGCCCCAAAAAACCGGGAGAATCAGAATGACCGGGACAAAGCAGAGCCCCTGCCGGCAGGCGCCCAGGATACAGCCCTCCCTTGCCCTGCCCATGACCAGAAACAGAAATGAGTAGACCGTATAAAAGCCAAAGAGCGTGAAAGACAGGCCGTTTGCCCGGAGCGCGGCCGAACCAATCCGGATCATTTCCATATCCTCCCTGGTAAACAGGGACATTAGCTGTGGGGAGAAGAAAGCCACTGTCAGGCCAAAGGCCGCGCAAAAAAGGGTTGACCACAGAATGGCGGTTTTGATGGCTTCGTGAAGCCGACCCCATTTTCCGGCTCCGTAGCTGAATCCGGCAATGGGCTGGAAGCCCTTCAAAAACCCAAACACCACCAGCGAGCCCATGGACATGATCTTGGTGAGCGGCCCCATGGCAGCCAGGGCAGAGGCGCCGTAATCCTTGGCGGCGTCGTTGATCATGCCGATGGAGAGGCTGATCAGCAGCTGGAAAACCAGTGTGGGAATCCCGATTTTCAGAATCTCAGACAGGATCTCCCGGGAAAAGCAGCACTCCCTGGGACTGAAGCTGAACACGCTTTTTTTTCTGAGAATATAGCCAAGATAGACCAGAGTAGAGACCATCTGGGAAAGGGCGGTGGCGATGGCCGCGCCGGCAGCGCCGAAGCCGAGGGTATAGATGAAAACAGGGTCCAGCGCCACGTTCAGGACAGCGCCGGCCATGAGCGCGCACATGGCGGTTTTGGCCGCTCCCTCGCTGGACACAAGGTTGTTCATGGTGACGTTAAACACATTGAAGATTGAAAACAGGATGTAAATACGGGTGTAGGCAAGGGCGTCGGGCATAACGCTCTCGAGGGCGCCGAGCTGTTTTAAAATGGGCTCCAGAAAAAGGACCGAGCCGAGAATGACGAGGGTCCCGGTCAGAATACTGCTGTAAAGGGCGGTGCTGGCCACCTTATTGGCGGTCTCACCATCGCCCCGGCCCAGCAGCCTTGAGAGGTAAGCGGCGGCGCCGTTTCCAAAAAGCAGGCCGAGGCCCACGACGATCTGGCCGAGGGGAAAGGCCACGGTGACCGCGCCCATGGCATTGGTCCCGAGGCCGCCGACAAAATAAGTGTCGGCCAGGTTATACAGGGCGTTGATGAGCATGCCCATCATGGTTGGGAGCCCCAGGGCCAAAAGAGCCCTGGGAATGGGAGCGCTCCCGAGCAGCGCCATTTTAGAGTGGTGTTCTTTCATGATAAAATCTCCTTTTACTTGACATGGATTGTAAAATATAGTACTATAAATTACAGCAAAATAATTGAGGAACCCATAATACTATAAATTATAGTATCTGTCAAGAAGAAAGAGGAGGTTATTATGGCAACCATTGATCTGATTGTACTCGGCATGCTCAGAAAGGAAGCCCTGAGCGCTTATGATATCCAAAAGCAGGTAGAATACCAAAACATATCCAGATGGGTAAAAATCAGCACGCCCTCCATCTATAAAAAGGTCATAAAGCTTGAAGAAAAGGGGTATATTAAAAGCAATGTTGTGAGGGAGGGAAAAATGGCGGAGAAGGCCGTCTATTCCCTGACCAGCGCGGGTGAAAGGGAATTTGAGAAGCTGATGTCGGAAATCGCCTGTAAACCCATCAATATTTTTCTGGATTTTAACGCGGTCATCGTCAATCTGGACAGCCTTACGCCCGCGGACCAGAAGCAGTGCCTGGACAACATTGAGGCGAACGTAAAAAACCTCAAGGGCGATCTGGAAGAAAATATGGCGATGAAGGAAAACCTGCCGGAGATCCCCGAAACCGGCAAGGCTGTGCTGCGGCAGCAGTTTATGCTGGCCGAGGCCATCGAGGGCTGGATCGCAGCGCTTAAGGAACATTTTTAATGGTAACGACTTTCTTTACCAATGTGGCACAATTTATTCGATCTGCTATAATGGTTAAAGAATGTTAACGAAAGAAGGTGGAAGTCATCAATCAACATCACATTAAAATTGACAGGAAAAAATGTATCGGCTGCGGCCTGTGCGAAAAGGACTGCGTGGCCCACAACATCGCGCTGGAGGACGGAAAGGCCCGTGTAAGGGCCCAGGATTGTATCCTCTGCGGGCACTGCGTGGCAGTCTGCCCAAAGGCGGCGGTGGCCATCAGCGGTTATGAGGAGGCACCGGTCCCGGACAGGGGCGGACGTCTGGAGCCCGAGGCGGTGCTGGGGGTAATCCGCCGCCGCCGTACCATCCGGCAGTTCCAGGACCGGGAAATCCCCGAGGCTGTGCTCGCGCAGGTGCTGGAAGCAGGAAGAATAACCCATACCGCGAAGAATATGCAGGATGTTTCCTTTATTGTGCTGGACAGGGAAAAGGAAAAAATCGAGCAGATGGCGGTCAGGCTGTTCCGCAGGCTCAAGCCTCTGGCCGGGCTTTTCAGCCCTCTGGCGCGGCGCAGCCAGATCGGCGATCACTTTTTCTTTTTTCACGCGCCCATCGTCATTGTCATTGCCGCAAAGGCCCCGATCGACGGGGCGCTGGCGGCTCAGAACATGGAGTTTGTGGCAGAGGCCAACGGGCTGGGCGTGCTGTTCAGCGGCTTTTTTACCACAGCCGCGGGCGCGTCGCGCGGGATCAGGAAAACCCTTGGCATCCCCAGGGGCAAAAAGGCTGTCACCATACTGGTGCTGGGCTACCCGGCGGTGAAGTACCAGCGGTCAGCCCAGCGTGAGGCCCTGGATGTCCGGTATTTATAGGAGTGAGCCCTATGGAAAAAACATGTGAGGAGCGGATCGCTGAGATCACCCAGGGCTTTGAGGCCTGCCGGAATGCCTTTACAGCCATCGGCGATGAGACCAGGCAGCTCATCCTGCT
This sequence comes from Eubacterium callanderi, assembly GCF_900142645.1. Classification (GTDB taxonomy): domain Bacteria; phylum Bacillota; class Clostridia; order Eubacteriales; family Eubacteriaceae; genus Eubacterium; species Eubacterium callanderi. Next base: position 72,738 of record NZ_FRBP01000002.1, on the reverse strand, counting down.
GGTGCTGCTGCAGAGCGACCTGTCCGGTATCCGGGTGGGTGAGATAGCCGAAAAAACCCACCTGACAAGGCCCTCGGTTTCCCACCATCTCCAGATTTTAAAGGAGGCGGGCATTGTGAACATGCGGCGGGAGGGAACCCGGAACTACTATTATATCAGCGCGGATGAAACCCAGTGGAAAGCCCTGGCAGAGCTGGTAAACAAGATTTACGACGGCGTGGTGCACATCGGCGGAAACGGGCGCCCAGGCCTTTGAAAGGAGCGGTTTAAGATGATTTTATACTTTTCAGGCACCGGAAACAGTGCCTACACAGCCAAAAGGATCGGACAGGAAATCCAGGACGAGACCCTGAACCTTTTTGATAAAATAAGGAATCAGGACCACAGCGCCCTGTCCTCAGAAAGACCCTGGGTGGTGGTCGCGCCCACCTACGCGTGGCGGATTCCCCGGGTGGTGCGTGACTGGCTCATGAAAACAGCCTTCGAGGGCGCCCGGGACATTTATTTTGTGCTGACCTGCGGCGGCAGCATCGGCAACGCCGGTGCTTATCTGAAAAGGCTGAGCGAAGCCAGAGGCCTGCGCTTTCGCGGCTGCGCAGGGGTCAAGATGCCGGAAAACTACATTGCCCTTTACGACGCGCCCGGCAGGGAGGAGGCCCTGGAAATCATCGGCCGGGCCGAGCCGGCCATCAGCGGTATTGCCCGGCGCATCGGGGAGGGACAGCCCCTGCCCGGGCAGGCCGTCGCTTTTAAGGATAAAATCCAGAGCGGTCTGGTCAATGATATCTTTTACCCGGCAGTGGTGCGTGCCGGCAAGTTCCGGGCCACGGACGCCTGTATTTCCTGCGGAAAATGCGAGGCGGTATGCCCCCTTTCCAATATCCGCCTGGAGAACGGAAGGCCACACTGGGGGAAGCAGTGCACCCACTGTATGGCCTGCATCTGCCGCTGCCCCAGGGAGGCCATCGAGTACGGGAAGCACAGCCAGGGACAGCCGCGCTATCGCTGTCCCAAGGCTCTTGGAGACTGATTTTACAGGAAAAGCGACACTGCGCAGTAAACCAGTAAAAGGGCCATGACCAGGCTTACCGCTTTGGTATGCCTTGCGAAAAAATGGCAGAAAGCCGCGCCGAATAGGGCCCAGACAAAGGAGCCGGACGCGCCGATGAGGGCCAGAAGCGCCGTGAACCCGGCCAGGGCCCAGGGAGACTGGTAAACCGGCAGAATATACAAAGACATGGCAGTAATGGCGTAGATATAAATCTTGGGATTGGCGAACTGCAGGAGCATGCCCGACAGAAAACAGGCCTCTCTGCCGCCTTCGGCCTTTAAATCCGCCGCGCTTTTCCAGACCTTCCAGGCAAGATACAGCATATAGGCGCCGCCGAGAACCTGCATGACAAGCTTTACCCTGGGCAGGAGGGTGTAGAGCGCTGCGCTGAAAACCGTACAGAGCGTCATAATGACCGTGAACCCGGCCAGGATACCCAGGTTAAAGCGGACGCTGCGTCTAAAGCCCAGCCGGGCGGCGTTGCTCATGGAGAGCAGGTTGTTGGCCCCCGGCGTGTAGGCAGTGATGAAGCAGTAAAGCAGAAAATCGTATAAATGGAACAAATCGCACACCTCTTTCCTTTACAAAAGTGCTTTTAGATTATATAATAATACAAAGTGAATATTATATCGCACAATATGTGTGATATAATGATATAACTTGTGCGATATATTGTCAATAGAAAGGTGTGTTTTTTTTGGATACCATGAATCAGATCATTGCTAAAAATATAAAAAGGCTGCGTGAGGAGCGTAAGCTGAGCATGGAGGAGCTCGCGAGGCTGAGCGGTGTGAGCAAAAGCATGCTCGCGCAGATTGAGCGGGGAGAGGGCAACCCAACCATATCCACCCTGTGGAAGATCTCAAACGGCATGGGCGTCCCCTTTGACGCGCTGACCGTCCGCCCAAAAAACCCCTATGAGATCGTGAAAACAGCCGAGCTCCAGCCCCTGCTTGAGGACGATGGAAGGGTGAAGAACTACGCCCTTTTCCCCGACGATGAGAACCGCCGCTTTGCCGTCTATTATCTGGAGCTGGATAAGGGCAGCTATTGGGCGTCTGAGCCGCACCTCAGAGGAACCACTGAGTTTATCACTCTGTTTGCGGGCCGTATTGAAATCTGTACGGGCGGCCAGCGGCTTACAGTGGAAAAGGGTGAAAGCGTGCGGTTTAAGGCCGATACCGCCCATTCCTACAGGAATACAGGGGATGAGACCGCCGTGCTGCACATGATTCTTTTTAACCCGTGATGGCAGCGCGGAATTTTGATAAAACAACGGAGGCAGAAAGATGGTTATCCGACAGGAGACAGAAAAGGATTATGATGAAGTTTACGCGGTTGTGAAGGCAGCCTTTGAGCGCGCGGAGCACAGCGACGGCAATGAGCAGGACCTGGTGGCTGCCCTCAGAAAGGGCGGAGCCTTTGTGCCGGAGCTCTCTCTGGTCGCTCAAAAGGACGGCCGGATCGTCGGGCATATCCTGTTGACCAAAGGCTCTGTGGGCAGCCGGGATGTGCTTGTTCTGGCGCCGCTGTCCGTACTGCCGGAAAACCAGAGCCAGGGCATTGGCAGCGCGCTTATGGAGGCAGGGCGCCAGGCCGCAGAGGCCTTGGGCTATGACTATATCACCGTGCTGGGGAGTGAGGACTACTATCCCCGGGCGGGCTATATTCCAGCGGAGCAGCTGGGTATCCGGGCGCCCTTTGAGGTGCCGCCCGAAAATTTCATGGCTCTGCGCCTGCGTGAAGACGCGGCCCCTTTGAGCGGCGTGCTGCGGTACGCGGCGGAATTTGGCCTTTGAGGGCAAAGCTTAAGGGCCAGGCCAGGGGCTTTGCCTTTGTCCCGGAATATGTTAAAATGAACCGGAACAAATAAGTGAAAAGGAGAAAATGATTTATGTATAAAAACCGTAAAACGGATCTTGCAGCAGGCCGGGAGGTCTGCGCAGAGTAACGCGGCAGAAAACCTCCCATAGGTTTGTATCATACAACTTTAAGGAGGAAAAAACATTGAATAAAATAGTATTGAAGCAGATGGGAATGAACGACCGGATAATAAAGGCAGCAGGTGAATACAGCGGGCTTTACCCCGGGCGGGTAGTATCACAGTATAAAGATGCTTACAGAGTTATGACCGAAAGCGCCGTGCTGATGGCCGAGGTCTCCGGCAGGCTCCGGCATGAAGCGGAGGGGCCCGCGGATTTTCCCGCAGTGGGCGATTTTGTCATGCTGGACCGGGAGAGCGACGCGGGCGGCCATGCCATCATCCACCATGTGCTCCCGAGAAAAAGCGCCTTTATCCGCAAGGCGGCGGGCACAGCCCAGGAGGAGCAGGTGGTTGCCAGCAATATCGACACGGTCTTTATCTGCATGGCCATGAACAAGGATTTTAATCTGAGGCGGCTGGAGCGTTATCTGGCCATCGGCTGGGACAGCGGCGCCGCGCCGGTGGTGGTTCTGACCAAATCCGACCTGTGCGGCCATCCGGCAGAGCGCCTGGCGGAGGCGCAGTCAGTGGCCATCGGGGCAGACGTCATCATGACCACGACCCAGGGGGGCGGAGACTTTGAGGCCGCCATGCCCTACATGCGGCCCGGGCAGACCGTGGCCTTTATCGGCTCATCCGGCGTGGGCAAGTCCACGCTCATCAACGGCCTGGCCGGCGAGGAAATGTTTGCGACAGGCGGTCTGAGAAACGATGACAAGGGCAGGCATACCACCACCCGGCGGGAGCTGATTAAACTGTCAGACGGCGCCATGGTCATCGACACACCGGGGATGCGTGAGCTGGGCGTGGAGAGCGCAGACCTGGACAGAGCCTTTGCCGACATCGAGGCCCTGGCAGAGGAATGCCGGTTCAGGGACTGCACCCATACCACCGAGCCGGGCTGCGCGGTACTCCGGGCAGTGGAGGATGGCGCGCTGGGCGCGGACCGGTTCGCGAGCTACCAGAAGCTGAAAAAGGAAGCAGGCTATGAAGGGCTGAATTCGAGGCAGATCGAGGCCAAGAAGCTTGAGCGGATGTTTGAGAGCGTGGGCGGCATGAAAAACGCCCGGCGTTTTATGAAGGAAAAAGACAAAAGAAGAAAGCGATAGCAGGAAAGCCACAGGACCGGCGCAATTTTGCGCCGGTCTTTTTGTATTTATGGACAAAAGCTTAACGAAAGATTTAGCGATAATGCGCTGAAGGCAAATGACTTGCATTCAATGAAATACGTGTTACAATGGAGGTAAGAAAATGTTTACATCAGCAGGCCGATACCCCAGGGGCGGCATCAGGGCAGCTGGCTGCAGCTTTTGCAGGAGGGCAGCTCTGCCTCCAGGTCTCTGGTGGTATGGGCCTTGGCCCAGGCGCAGATGCTCTGGAGAATGGGCAGGACAGACCGGCCCTTATCGGTCAGGGCGTACTCAACCCTTGGGGGGATCTCATTGTACTGGGTGCGGGCAATAAGGCCGTCGGCGATCAGATCCTTGAGCATGGCGGCCAGGACCGTATCGGTAATGTTGCTCAGCTCTTTTTTCAGCTGTTTATAGCGCATGGTATCATCGGTGGACAGAACGCAGATGATGCGGGCTTTCCATTTGCCGCCAAAGGCCTCCAGTCCGTGCTCAATGGGGCACATTCTTTCTTTTTCAAGTTTGTGCTGGTATTTCATAAGCGCCTCCTCTTATTTGTTAAGATTATTCTAACATAAATCCGGACAGCAAAAAGAAGAATTTAAGATTTCCCCATTACTCATTAATTTATGAGTGGCTCATAAATTTGTGAACAACTTGTTTTAGAGGAAAATGATGCTAAAATGAATTAAGAGAGCGATTGCATCAGGAAAAGGAGGGAGCAATGGACATTCATTCTAAAGACGGACTTGTTTTTATGGTACAGGCCGACCACCTGAGCGGCGAGTGCGTCGGGCAGGCCATCGGCCATCTCTACACCGCCGGGGCCGCGAACGTGCAGGTGGTGCCGGCCATCACCAAGAAAAACCGGCCGTCCTATCTGTTTTTTATCGACTGCAGGCCGGATTCGGCAGACAGGGTAGAGGAGGCCATTGCCGGGGAGCTGACCAGCGGCGGCTGGCACCGCATGGACACAGTGCACCGCTATCAGTACAATGAGAGGCTGAAGCGCCCCGTGGAACTCTGTTTTCAGGGAGAGACGCTCCACTTTACTGTGGAGGGCAAGAAATTTGAGAGCGGCAGCCTGCGGCCCGAGCACGACAGTGTAGTGGCGCTGCGGGAGGCGGTTTATGAAAAGTGGCATAAGCCCGTGACCTACGAAGCGGCTTATCATATGGCGGTTTCAGCATTGCTGGACAGTGAAAAAAGTGTATTTCAAATTTAAAGGAATTTTCAGGAGGTAGTATCATGAATGATAATGCAAAATGCAGAGTGATCTCTGCGGTTGAGATGGCTTCGGTATCCAATATTTCAAATCTGACCAACGACCGGATCGAGGCCCTGGCTGGGGGCCACGGCATGGTGAACATGGCCATCCACACCGTTGCCAATGTGATTACAGACGAGCTGTTAAAAGGGGAAAAGCTTTCCATTGAGTTCGCGGACGCCAGACGCCTGCCCATCGACGACATCATGGAAAAGGCTGTCAAGGTCGCCAAGAAATCCGGCGCCGATGGGGCCAACGCGGCCTTGATCACAGCCTGCATCATGTACCTGGCAGGCTCTGCCGCCCAGGTGGGCATTCCGGCGGGCAACCGGAAGCTGGGAGCCACGGCCCGCATGCTGGCCGGCGTGGACCGCAGCGGCGTGGCAGCCATCCCGACCGCCAAGATGAACAATAAAATCTCCGCGTTCCCGGCGGTGCTGGCCATCAACAAGGCCATGCTGGAGGGAACCCTCTCCACGCTGGACGGGCGCAATGTGCCCATGAACGTGGGCGGCGGCCCGCTCTACGGCCACAGCGCCCTGGGAGAGGACTATGTCTGGCCTGAGCTGGCGGTCAACGGCGCGCGCATCGGTACCCAGGCCATGCTGGACGCCATGGCAGGGGCAGTGATGGTTCCCCATCCCTTCACCGCCGCAGTGCTGGGCGCAGCGGCGATTCTTGAAATCATCCACCCCGACGCCGAGGTGCCAGAGGGCGAGGGCGTTTACGGGCGCACCAGCTCGGCCTATCTGGTGGGGAAATCCGCGGTGGCTACCGCAGGACTGCCGGAAGAGGTGCACTTCAAGGTAACGGGCGAGGCTGTGGACACCGCCAAGCTGGTGGGCGATGTCGGCCTGATCCTCAAGGACATTGGCGCCCCGTCGGTCATTGGCATGATGGCCTTTGATGAAATCTTTTCCTGCTTCCAGGAAGGCATCGCGGGCTTTTCCGGCGGGCCGGTCAACGCGCCCCTGGGCCATGTGGGCGCCTACGCGGTCATCGGCATGAAAGCCCTGATCAAGAACGGCGGCGACGCGGCCAAAACTGGGCAGGAAATCGTGGCCGAGCGCAGTGCCTGCTCCTTTGATCCGGAGGTGGCCCAGCTCAGCATTAACACCATCTGCCGCAAGGCCAATGAGCTGTGGCGCGGGCCGGTGACCAATATGCTCATCGACGCCACCGAGCCGGCAAGGGCCTGGGCCATCCACCGCCGGGCAGAGTACGCCTATGATCAGATGATGACAGGTACCAGCCTGGAAGACATCGTCTCCAAATTTGACGACGACCGCATCGCAGAGGTTGAAAAGAACGCGGGTGTCCTGCTTTCCGGCATGGTGGGCGAACCGGTGAGCATCAAGGTGCGCCGGATTGAGCCTGCTGCCCGCAGAACCTCCAAGCTGGCCCAGAAATACTGGTCCTTTGACCCCTTGGTCGACATCACCGTGACCGTAGGCGACAACGTGGCCGAAATGGACGGCTTTGTCCATGATATTATTCCCAGGGTTGTGAAAGGGGAATGTCAGGATGTGGCCTGGGCCGTGACTCTGGGCGCAGCGGTCATGGATGAGCTGGCCCTGTGCGCCTGCAGTATTTTGAATGTGACCGTGCCCGCGGCTGTGGCGGCTGCCATGAAGAAGCATGACCCCGCGGAGGCGGCAGATATTGTGGAAAAAGCCGCGCACCTGACCCGGGCTATCCCGGGAGGCAAGTTCGCAGCCCAGAAGGTTGCGGCGCTGGCCCTCAGTATTGTGGAATACCAGGCATAGCCTGTAAACAGCATCCCCTCTTCAGCAGTGTGACCGCCCGCGAATCCGAGGATTTTGGGATTCGCGGGCGTTGTCTGTCTGCGGCGGGTACATTAAAGGAGAAAGGGTAAAATGAAATGACAAAAAAAGAAATGGAACGCATTTTAAACGCGGTGCGCTCCGGCGCCATGGGTGTCGGGCACGCCCTGGAGCAAATGCAGGAAATGCCCTACAAAGATCTGGAATACGCCAAGGTGGATTATCACAGAGAGCTGAGAAACGGCTTTCCTGAGGTTATCTACAGCCCCGGGAAAAGTCTCGAGCAGATCCAGGGCATTGTGGCCGATATGCTTGCGCGCACAAAAGGCAATATCCTGGCCTCCCGGGCCGATGAGCAGGTCTACGCGGCCATCCGGGAGCTGACCGAAGACGCCGTCTATTACAAGGACGCCCGGTCGGTGGTGGTCAAGCGCCAGGAATACCCGGTATCCGAGGAATATATCGCAGTGGTGACCGCAGGCACCTCGGACATCCCGGTGGCTGAGGAGGCAGCTGTGACCGCCATGGTCATGGGCAACGCGGTGCGGCGGCTGTATGATGTGGGCGTGGCCGGAATCCACCGGCTTTTAGACAACGTGGAGGTCATCAACGGGGCCCGGGTCATCATTGTGGTGGCAGGCATGGAGGGCGCGCTGGCCTCAGTGGTCGGTGGTCTCACGGACAAGCCAGTGATCGCTGTGCCCACCAGCATCGGTTATGGAGCCAACTTTGGCGGCATCTCCGCCCTGCTGGGCATGCTGACCTCCTGCGCCAGCGGCATCGGCGTGGTCAACATCGACAACGGCTTTGGGGCGGCCTGTATGGCCTCGAAAATCAACCAGCTTTAGGAGGCATTCATGAAAATCGTGTATTTTGACTGCTTTGCGGGCATCAGCGGCGATATGACCCTCGGGGCCTTTCTGGACTGCGGCGTGAGCCCGGAGACCCTGCGGCAGGAGCTTGAAAAGCTTGGCCTGCCTGGCTTTCACCTTGAGATTGAAAAGACAAAAAAGCGGGGGATCACCGGCACCAGCTGCCGGGTGGCCGCCGACCGGGAGGAGCACTGCCACCGCCATTTTGCGGAGATTCAGGAGATGATTGAAAGCAGCAGCCTGGACGCGCCGGTCAAGGCCACAGCCCTGTCCATGTTTGGCCGGGTGGCAAAGGCCGAAGGAAAGGTACACGGCGTACCGCCCGAAAAGGTCCATTTCCATGAGGTGGGGGCCGTAGATTCCATTGTGGACATTGTGGGCGCGGCCATCTGCGCCCACGCGGTGGCAGCGGATAAAATTCTGGCCTCTGCGGTGAACACAGGCCAGGGCTTTGTGGCGTGCGCCCACGGCGTCCTGCCAGTGCCGGCGCCAGCCACCGCCGAGATTCTGGCCGACACAGGCTTTGAGGTTTACGCCCACGCTGCCGAGGGAGAGGCGGTAACACCGACTGGCGCGGCCATTCTGGCAGAGCTGGCCAGCCCCGCAGACGGCTTTCCCGCCATGCGCATCCATCGTGTGGGCTATGGCTTTGGCGAGCGTGAGTTTGAGGTGCTTAACGCCCTGCGCGTCTTTATCGGCGGGGACGAGGCTTGATCGCTCCACGCCTGAGCCGTCCAGTAACGATCTTTAAAAACCTGACAGACATTGTTAGGTTTTTCAGAGTGTAGACAAATGTTATTATGAAGAGGTGAAGCGTTAAAGGGAGGATTGTTTAATGGAGAATGAAGAATTGAGAATGGAGAATGATTGACCCCTTTTTCTGACGAAAAAGCGATTGAAACAGCGGCCTTTGGCCGCAAATCCAATCAAAATGCACAGCATTTTGTTCCTCTAATTCTCCATTCTGCATTCTCAATTCTCCATTGAAATTGCCTCTTGCTTTAACTTTACAACCACATTTTGACTTTTCGACACCCTGAAAAACCTGACAGACATTGTCAGGTTTTTTTGGTATAATGGTACAAAGAGCCAAAAGGCAAAAGAGGGAGGAAATCAATGAGTGAAGCGTATCTTAATCTGACAGCGGAAAACCTGGACAGCCAGCATGTGTGCTGTGCCATAGCCGACAAAAAGCACCAGTGCGGTGTGGCGGCAAAAAAGAAATGGCTGCGGGAGCGGCTGGACGAGGGCCATGTTTTCAGGAAGCTGGATGACCGGGGGAAGGTCTTTATCGAGTACGCGCCCCTCGAGACTGCCTGGACGCCGGTGCTGGGGGACAACTACCTGTATATTTACTGCCTGTGGGTGGCCGGGTCTTTTAAAGGAAAGGGCCACGGGGCCGCGCTGCTGGACTACTGCATCGAGGACGCAAAAGCGCGCGGGAAATCCGGTGTGTGCGTGCTGAGCGCCAGAAAGAAAAAGCCTTTTATGGCAGATAAGAAGTTTTTTATGAAATATGGTTTCGAGACCGTTGACACCACAGACGACGGCTACGAGCTTCTGGCCCTGTCCTTTGATGGGAGCCTGCCCCGCTTTGCCCAGAATGTCAAAAAACAGGCCATTCCGGGCAAGGAGCTGACCATTTACTACGGTATGCAGTGCCCCTTTATCCCAAACTGCATTGAACAGGCAAAGGGCTACTGCGAGGCCAACGGCATCCCTCTGGAGCTGGTGGCCGTGGACAGCCTGGAGGCCGCCAAGGCAGTGCCCTGCGTGTTTAACAACTGGGCTGTTTTTAAGGACGGACGGTTCGAGACCGTCCACCTGTTAAACGAGGGCCAGCTGAAAAAACTGCTGGCCAAATAGGCGTTAGGAAAGGAGACAGAGATGGCAAAAGCAAAGCTGAAAATTAGTTTACCCTGCAGCGTCTCCGCCCTCTGGCGGGTGGTCACCGACAACACCGACAGCGGCTGGCGCAGCGACCTGAGCCGGATCGAGGTTCTGGACGAAAGGCGGTTTGTGGAATACACCACAAAGGGCTACCCCACACACTTTACCGTCACCGCTTTCGAGCCCTGTAAACACTACGCCTTCGACATGGAAAACGGCAATATGAAGGGCCGGTGGGAGGGCCTTTTCAGCGAGGAGGACGGTCAGGCCGTCCTTACCTTTACCGAGGAGGCCGCGCCCAAAAAGTTCTTCATGCGCCCCTTTATCGGCCCCTACCTGAAAAAGCAGCAGGCCCGGTACGCGGCCGACCTGGAAAAAGAGCTGATGAAAGAAAAATAAGCGCGAAAAACAGCGTGTGGAAGAACCTATCCGCGCGCTGTTTTTTTCAGATGTTCGATTTTTTTATCAGCCGGAACAGAGAAAATGACCGGCAGAAAGCTCAGCGCATAAAAAAATCGAGACAAAGCAAACCGAATGTGATATAATATCCCTAATGAAAAAACAGTATTAAAGTGCTAAAAGCACCAAAATAAATAGTGGTTTCCGGGACACATGTCAATCAACCGGCACACAGACGCTCAATGGGCGCTGTGTGCCGGTTTTTTTATTGGCCTGCGGCGTCCGGGAACTCTGGGAGGAAGAATATGCTCATATCCAAAGCGCAGATTATGGTGAGGGGGGAGACCAGCGGCAGGGACTGTGAAGCCGGGCAGCTCCTGAAGATTGTTTACGAGGAGATGCCGGACTGTCCGCGGTGCAGCGCGCCCATGAGCGTGCGCGACCACTTCTGGCGCGTGGTTATCGGCATGGACGGCGTCCGGAGGAAAATACGGCCGCGACGCCTGGTCTGCACCTGCGAGACCTGCGCGCTGCACACCCGGCCGCAGCGCAACCTGCCCCAGGGGGGTGTGCCCGGCCGCCAGTACAGCGCTGAGGTGCACCAGGCCATCGCCGAGGGCCGCAGCGATGTGCCCTGCGCTCCAAACACCATTCACCGCATTTACAGATGGCTCCTGAGCCTGGCTGTTTTTGTGCTGTCCTGCGGGCTTTTTATGCCCGATTGTGAAAACGTTAACGAAGTGGCTGGAAGAGCGCAGCATCCCCTGGAGCGTCTGAGGGATAAAGCCGGAGGCGGTGAGCAGTGGTTTGCCCGGGTGGTGGAGAGGGCCGCCGGCCGGGGCGGGGGTTTGCACTGGGTTTAGGATGTGATTGACATAGGAATAGGGTAAACTCACGGTATCATCTCAAAAAGATGAAATTTCTGATGATTGAGGAGGTACAATGATGAAAACCCAAAACAAAGGTCCGGAAACATCCCGCGGCCTTGTTCATTGTGCAGAAAATTCAAAAACGGACAAAGAGATTGCGGTCACCCTGTGGGAAAACCGCCCTGTGGTAGGGAGCCGGCAGGTGGCCCGGGACTTTGAGCGGGCCCACAAGAGCGTGCTGAGGCGTATTACCCTGCTGAGGCGGGAGACATCGGCACAAAATTGCGCCGATCTTTTTATGAGCTCCACTTATGTCGACCAGTACGGAAGAACACAGAAGGAATACCTCATCACCCGGGACGGCTTTGCCCTGCTGGTCATGGGCTTTACCGGCGCCCAGGCCCTTTCCTGGAAGCTCCGGTACATCCAGGCTTTTAACGCCATGGAGGAACAGCTCCGCAGGCAGGCGCTCTCCATGCCCCAGGATAAGGCCCTGCTGGCCGCCGCGGTGCTGGAGGCCGAGAAGGTCATGGCCGGGCTGCGGGCAGAGGCCGACTACGCGAAGCGTGTCCTTGACAGCACGGCCCTCATCCCCATCACCGGCATCGCCAAGGATTACGGCATGACCGCGGATTTTATGAACCGCCTGCTCCACAGCCTGGGCGTCCAGTTCAAAAAGGGGAAGCGCTGGTATTTGTACGAGGCCTGGCAGGACGCAGGCTACGCGGCCACCAACACCGACACCATCCGCAAAAAAGACGGCAGCGTCAAGGTGGTGGAGAGCCTGCAGTGGACCCAGAAGGGCAAACGCTTTATACGCGGGCTGCTGGCCGAAAATAACATCTACCCTGTACTGGAGCGTGGCAGCCATGAACTTTGTGACTGAGTTTCTGAGCTTTATGGCCTGGCTCATGGCACGGCCGCGCAGGTCCTTAGAGGTTCTGGGCCTCTGGGTGTACCTTTTTATCAAAAATAACGCCGCCGCCGTCCAGGACGAGGACGGCAGCTGGTACTGGCCTGTATGGTTCGAGGTGGACAGCAGCGCGCTGCGCGCCTTCATGGACGGAATCTCCTCGAAACGCCTCTGGGAACTCCGGCAGGAGCTCATCCGGTATTCCCGGCTGGAATACCAGAAGGCTTCCGGCGGCGCCCCCGCCCGGTACGCCCTGATCCCCTTCGACACCGGGCTGCGGCAGGTTCGACTGAGTTCCGCAGCCCATTCCGGCAGTGGTTTCTTCTGGAAGCCCGCCGCGGAATGCAGTGGAAACCCGGCGGGATTCCACCCGGAACGCCCTCGGGAACAAAGCCGGTTTTCTTCTGATTCAGATATAAATAATAAATATATAAATACAAAGAGTATTCCGGGGTATGCGGACACCAACCCCAACGGCTTCAACATTCCGCCAAAGCTTACCGAGGAGGAAGAGAGCCAGCTTGAGGCAGCGTATCCCGACCCGGTCGAGCGCTTCTGGGCAGGCATGGCCCTCCGGGATCAAAAGGCAGAGGAGGAGAAAGCATGGGAATTTTAAAGGACCGCTACGCCGATCTCTACGGCGAGCACTTTTACGTATCGCCCGAGTACACCGCCTATGACTGCATGGCCGAGGGCACCCTGCGCTGCACCATCAGAGCCCGCACCCTGGAGGAGGCCGAGAGCCTTTTTGCCGAAGAGCTGGACCGGGCAGAGGAAGATCACCCCGGCCTCCAGCTCCGGCTCCAGTGGGTGGCGGAGGACGAATGAAAGACTTTGGCCGCTGGGTGCGGGAGCAGCGTCTGGAAAAGGGCCTCACCCAGCCCCAGCTGGCCGAAACCACCGGCCTCAGCGTCAAGACCATTTTCAGGGCCGAGCGCGGCGATGCCGTGAGCGCCTATACCCGGGAGCAGCTCACCGCCTGCCTGGGCGGCTTTGGCCCGGAGAACACCGGCCAAACCGGCCAAACCGGGCACTTTGTACTGTCCATATACCGGGCGGTTTTATGATGCTATACTGAGAACATCAAAACGAAAGGAGAGATGCAGATGGCTTATGAACGCGTTGCAATTAAAAACGAGCTTAAGATGAACCTGAACTACGGCGAAGTCGGCGGCAAGATCAAGAAAAAATTAAAGACCATCGGCGGCGTCACCACCGATGAGTCCGTGGCCACCACCGAGGCAATCGTAAAAACCGGCAAAGCACTGGGGACCTTAATGACCCCCATTGTGGAAAGCATCAACAACGCCATGTATTATGACAACCGCGAGGTCGCATAAGACAGCGGCTTTAATAAAAATCAATGGAAAGGAGACAGTATATGGAGACAAGTACCAGCAAAACCCTGGAACTGGAATTTCTGTTAGATAACGGCGATACCGATACCATCAGCCTGCCCGACTATCTGGAAGACGTGACCAAAGAGCAGATCATCGCCGCGGCCGACATCGTCATCGCCCAGAACATCTTTCAGCCCGGCGGCGCTTCCTACCAGAAGCTCAGAAGCTACGAATTTGTGGACAAAACCGTACGGAAAGAAGAACTGGTAACCGTGTAAAAACATGAACGTAAAAATAAAAAAACAGGTGGTCCTGCTGATTTTAGCAGCCATCATGGTAACATCGGCCTGCTTTTTAGCAGGCCAGATGCATCGGGCGGGAGGTGCGGCCAAAAGACCAGAGACAGAAACCGCCGCGTCAGAGCCGCCAGAGCCCTTACCGCCGGAAGCCCAGTCCGCCGGGCCAGAGGAAGCCCCAATGCCCCCGCCAGAGCCGGACCCTCCGCCGGCTCCGGTCATGGCCACTGCCCATTTCGCCCGTGACGAGTACCGGTGCGACTGCGCAGGCTACTGCGGCGGGTGGCCCTGCGAGATGAACCCTGCGCTCCTCGATAAGATCGAAGCCCTGCGCCGCGCCTGCGGGTCGCCGGTTATCATCACCTCCGGCGTGCGGTGCAAGGCGCGTAACGACGAGGTGGGCGGGGTGCCCTGGTCCTTCCACAAACGGGGCGACGCGGCGGACCTGTACTGCCCGGGCGTGCCGGTGGGTGACCTGGCCCAGATGGCTCAGACGCTGGGCATGAATGTGCTGCCCTATTACGGGAGCGGCTATCTCCATGTGGAAATCTGAGGGACAAAAAATAAAATCCGCCCGGGCCTTGACCTTGACATGATGTCATGGTTTAAACTGGAGGCACAACAAATAAAGGAGGTCACACAGTGAACCAGTTTACAGTAAAGCCCATCGGAACCGTCGATATTAATGAAGAGGGGATGTTTATCCGGCTTGAGCCAGCCTACATTCCGGCCCTGCGGGGGCTGGAGGGCTTCAGCCATATCAGCCTGCTCTTTTGGTTTGACGGCTGCGACACCGCCGCGGCCCGCGGTGTTCTCGAAGCCCCCAGCCCCTATAAGGGATCGCCCGAAGTCATGGGGATTTTCGCCACCCGGTCACCCGCGCGGCCCAATCCCATCGCCCTGAGCACTGCCCAGGTTATCCGTATCGACCACGCGTCAGGCGTGATCCAGATCGCCTACACCGATGCCGCCGACCAGACCCCAGTACTGGACATCAAGCCCTACACCCCAAGCCTGGACCGGGTCGAAAGCCCCGCGGTGCCGGACTGGTGCAGCCACTGGCCCAAAAGCCTGGAGGAATCCGGCGATTTTGACTGGGAAAGCGTGTTTAATTTTTAAGGCAGAAAAGACCGGCTCGACTTCGCGCCGGCCTTTTTTATTGGCCGATGGACGGCAGGGCCGGGGTGTGTTAGAATGGGAGAAAGATGAAATCGAGGGCCGGCCGCCCGGGCGCGCGGCCCAGAGGGAGGACAGCATGGATAAAAAGAAGATAGGCATACGGGTGGCAACGGCGCAGGACGCGGCGGCGCTTTTGGATATTTACAGACCCTATGTGGAGGAGACAGCCGTTAGCTTTGAGTACGAGACGCCATCGGTGCAGGCCTTCGCGGAGCGTGTGGCAGCCATCAGCGGGAAGTACCCCTTCCTGGCCGCCGAGCAGGACGGCAGGCTCCTCGGCTATGCCTGCGCCACGGCGTTTAAGGAGCGGGCCGCCTACGACTGGGCGGTAGAAACCACGGTCTACGTCCGCCGGGAGGCCAGGGGGACAGGCGTCGGCCGCGGGCTTTACGAAGCCCTTGAGACCTGCCTGGCTGCCCAGAATATCCTGAATCTTAACGCCTGCATCGCGGTGCCGGAGGGAGAGGACCCCTACCTGAGCATGGACAGCGTGGCTTTTCACACCCGTCTGGGCTACCGCTCGGTTGGCGTGTTTCACCAGTGCGGCTGCAAATTTGACCGGTGGTACAACATGCTGTGGATGGAAAAGCATATCGGCGTGCATCAGAAAAACCAGCCTCCGGTGAAGGCCTTTGCGGCCGTCCGGGAGGCGCTGAGGGCGCAGTACGGCCTGGGCTGAGTCAACCTGGCCGAGAATGTTTTGGAAAAAAGCAGAAGCATATTCTGCAGCACAAACCCAAGGAGGAAATCATGAAAGCGTGTATACTACAGGGAAGCCCCCGGAAGGGCGGCAACACAGCACAGCTGCTGGCGCCCTTTACGGAGGAAATGGAAAAAAATGGCTGGGACTGCGGGTCCATAAGGCTGTATGACCGGGATTTAAAGCCCTGCGTGGCCTGCCGGCGCTGCCAGAAGGACTGGCGCATTTTCGGCTGCCCGCTGGAGGACAACATGCAGGAAATCTTTGACGCGGTGCTCGGGTGCGACCTGCTGGTGCTGGCCACGCCCATCTATTCATGGTACTGCACCCCGCCCATGAAGGCAGTGCTGGACCGGCTGGTTTACGGCATGAACAAATACTACGGCGAGGAGAAGGGACCCTCTCTGTGGGCCGGAAAACACCTGGCCCTCATCACCACCTGCGGCTACAGGCCCGAAGCCGGTGCCGACCTCTGGGAGGCCGGGGTGACGCGGTATTGCCGGCACTCCCAGCTGCGCTACGCGGGTATGCTGGCCGAAAGGCACATGGGTTATGGGACTGTTTTTATGGATGCGGAAAAGGCAGAGCGTGCCCGGGCCTTTGCCCAGGGCCTGTGCGGAAGGGGGAGCGGTATGAGTGAGCGCCCCGATTTGGATAAAAGCCTGGACAGTAAAACATTCCGAAGCTATTACTACCTGAAGGAAGAGTTGACAGCCTTTTGCAGGCAGAACGGCCTGCCGGTTTCCGGCGGAAAGCTTGAGCTGACCGAGCGCATCGCCTGTTTTTTGGATACCGGCAGGGTGACGGCCCCTGCGGCCAAAAGCCGGCCGGGAAAAGCCCGGGAGGGCGCCATTACAGAGGAGATGGCCATCGAGCCGGATTTTGTCTGCTCCGAAAGGCACCGGGCCTTTTTCAAGGAGAAGATCGGCCGCGGCTTTTCCTTTAACGTGGCTTTCCAGAAGTGGCTGAAGGCCAATACCGGAAAAACCTACCGGGACGCCGTCGCCGCCTATGATCAGATTTTAAAAGAGAAGAAAAAGGGAAAGACGGCCATTGACCGGCAGTTTGAGTACAATACCTATATCCGGGATTTTTTCGCGGACAACGCGGGCAAATCCCTGGAGGAGGCCATTGTCTGCTGGAAGTATAAGAAAGGCCTTCCCGGCCACAACCGCTATGAGCGGGCAGACCTTGAGGCCCTGTCCGGCGGGGAGAAAGCCGAAAACAGAGAGGAGCCCAAGCCATGACTGTAAAACCCCTGAAAATTGAGAACATCCCCGCCCTGCTTTGGGGCTGTCCAGCGGACAGGGTCATCATCGCCGTCCACGGCAGCCAGTCCCACAAGGCCGACGAGCCCATCCGCATACTGGCCGAAAACACCGATGCCATGGCCGGCGGCTGTCAGGTTCTGAGCTTTGACCTCCCAGAGCATGGAGCCCGCAGGGATGAGGCGGCCCTCTGCAAGGTGCAGACGTGCGTGGCGGAGCTGGCCGCGGTCATGCGCTGGGCCAGGGCCCGGTGGCAGTCTGTCAGCCTGTTCGCAAACAGCATCGGCGCGTATTTCAGCCTCATGGCCTATTCCGGCGAGCCCCTGGAAAGAGTATGGTTTTTGTCGCCGCTGGTGGATATGCGCCGCATGATCGAGAACATGATGGTCGGATTTGGGATTACCGAGGAGCAGCTGAGACGCGAGCAGGTCATCGCCACCCCCATCGGCCAGACCCTGTACTGGGACTACTATACCTATGTGATTGAGCACCCTGTCAGCAAATGGACGGCGCCGACTGAGATCCTGTACGGCGGCAGGGACGACACCTGCGGGCGCGACACCGTCGAAGCCTTTGCCAGCCGGTTTTCCTGCGGCCTCGAGATCGTGCCGGACGGCGAGCATTACTTCCATACGCCCGAGCAGCTGCGGGTTTTTGAAGACTGGCTTAAGCGGACCGGATTTCTTTCCAAAACCCATTGACCCTCACGCTGCGTGATAGTGTACAATCGGGTTAAAGAGGCAAAGCGGAGAGAATAACGGCCGGTTCGTCTGCGGCGCTCTCTTGACCATCAATGAGACAGGAGTTGATTTTAATGAGAACCGTAAAACAAGTGGCAGCGCTGACCGGCGTGAGTGTCCGGACCCTGCAGTATTATGATGAAATCGGCGTGTTTAAGCCCACCGAGGTTACAGAGGCAGGGTACCGGCTCTACGATGATGAGGCCCTGAAAGCCCTGCAGCAGGTTTTGTTTTTTAAGGAGCTGGATTTTCCGTTAAAGGACATCCGGGAAATCATGGCAGATCCGGGCTTTGACAGGGCAAGGGCCTTTAAAAAGCAGCGGGAGCTGCTTAAGGCAAGGCGCGACCGGCTGGATAAGCTTCTCGCCCTTCTGGATAAGCTGGAAAAGGGGGAAGCCTGCGTGAGTTTTGACGCTTTTGACCTGAGTGGATATCTGCAGATACTGGAGGAATTTAAAACCGAAAACGCCGGGACCGTCGCCCGCCACTGGGGCAGCGTGGAGACCTTTGAGCAGTTTATAAAAAAGGTAAAAGCAGATGAAGCGCATATCGCGGGACTCGCAATAAGGCAGTATGGCAGCGTTGAGAAATATACCGCGGCCATGAGGGACAGCATCAGCCATTTTTCTGAGAACATGGAAAAAATGGAGGCCATGAAAAGCGACGGCACGGTCCAGAAAAACGCGGCCCTCATGGAAAAGCTGTACAGCAGCAGGGAAAAGGACCCCGCGTCGCCGGAGGTACAGGCCATTGTAGGCGAACTCATCGCCCTGGGGGAGACCGCGGAGCTGAACATTGACAAGGGCGAGCACTACTGGGATATGATGATCGACTGGTACCTCCACAACGACGCGCTGATCAAAACCATCGACGGGCAAAAGGGCCCTGGGGCGTCGGCGTTTGTGGGGCGGGCGCTCGCGTGTTATTTTGGAAAAGACGTGTGAAATCAATGATTGTTTATGAGATGTGTTATCCTGACGAGACTGCCGGGGCGGCAGGGATTGTCTGCGTCCCGTTAGATTACGGGTATCTGGAGGAGTACAGGAAAATATACAACGATTGCTTCTATGAAATGAGAAGGGCTCTAGGAATCAAACCGTAACTTTAACGATGGGGATTATCGTGCATCGTTAAGCAGAAAATACCGTCAAAGGATTACGGAAGCTTGATAGCCTTGGCGCTGTCCGTGGATTAAAAACACCCTCTCTCGGTAAAATGCGACACCTGCGGTGTGCATTTTAATCTCGAACCGGGTGCTCTTTTAATCCGTGGACAGCTTTTTTGTACAATCCATAGACTTAAAAACGCCGCCGTACCTTTAATATCGACGGGCGTCATTTTGCCACTTTTTCAGTGCGACAGGCCCCTTTAAAAATCCAGAATCCGCCCAGGAAAATAGACGGGGTGTGCGGATTATGTTAAAATACCCCATATCAGGAAAGTTCGGGAGATGAGGAGAAGCCAGACAATGAACAAAACCATCCGGGAGATCCGGAAACAGGAATACCCGCTGCTAAAGGATTTTTTATACGAGGCGATCTTTATACCAGAGGGGGCTGAGGCCCCGCCAAAAGCCATTGTAAACGCCCCGGAGCTGCAGGTCTATGTGCGTGGCTTCGGTGGCCAGGAGGCGGATTATGCCCTGGTGGCCGAGGTGGACGGAAAGGTCATTGGAGCGGTCTGGGCGCGGATCATGGAGGACTATGGGCATGTCGACGCCCAAACGCCATCCCTTGCCATCGCTCTTTTTAAAGCGTACAGGGGCCTTGGAATCGGCACAGAGCTGATGCGGGCAATGCTTTCCAGTCTCGCGAAAAAGGGCTGGGGACAGGTCTCCCTGTCTGTCCAGAAGCTTAACGGCGCGGTCAGGCTGTACCGCCGCCTTGGCTTTAAGGTGGCAGACGAAAACAGCGAGGAGTACATCATGGTAAAGGAGCTGGGCAGACAATGAATGATTTAGTGGCCAATATTGATAAGCTGCACACCACCGAAATGGGCGCGGTGCGTATAAGGAAGAACCTGTCCATCGGGGACGTGGACGCTGTGCAGTGGTGCAGAGCGAGGATATTAAACCAGGACGCGGCGATGGAAAGAAGGGGCAAAAACTGGTATGTCCGGACAGAGGGCTGTGAAATAACCGTCAATGCCCACAGCTATACGATCATCACCGCCCATAAAATAAAAGGCCAGGAGAGCACATGATCGGCATATATTTCAGCGGAACCGGTAACTCAAAGCATTGTGTGGAGCGGTTTCTGGAAGCATACGGCAAAGGCGGCCAGGCCTTTTCCATCGAGGACGAGACAGCGCTATACAGAATCAGGGAGCAGGACGAGATCGTGATGGGCTACCCTGTGCAGTACAGCAATGTGCCTAAAATCCTGAGGGATTATATTGTTCAGAACCAAGGAGTCTGGAGGGGTAAAAAAGTTTTTATAATGGCTACGATGGGTTTGTTCAGCGGTGACGGTGCGGGTGTTTTGGCACGTCTGCTGCGCAGGTATGGTGGCATTGTAATTGGCGGCCTGCACCTTAAAATGCCTGACAGCATCTGTGATGAGAAAGCCCTGAAAAGGCCTCTGGGGGACAACCGGAAGCTCATAGCGGCCTCAGAGCTGAAAACAGAAAGGGCAGCCCGTGCGCTCAGACAGGGAAACCCGCCCCGGGAGGGTTTAGGGCTTTTTTACCATTTGGCGGGGCTGTTCGGCCAGCGGATTTATTTTTACAACAGGACGAAGCATTATTCGGATCGGCTGAAAATCGACGCGGATAAATGTACGGGCTGCGGAAAATGCGCAGAGCTGTGCCCCATGGGGAACATTTACCTGGAGAACAGTAAGGCGGCTGCTGCGGATGCCTGTACAATGTGCTACCGCTGCATCAGCAGATGCCCGGCCCAGGCCATCACCCTGCTGGGGAAAAGAGTCGTCGAGCAGGGATATCTTGAAAAATACCTGGATACTGCTTTGGAGGATGATAAAAACCTTTATTAATAAACCTGTTGACAATAAATTTTTATTCAATTACCATTAAACCAGAGTTACCGGTAGCTCTCTAAAACGATAAAAGAACAGGAGAGCAAAAACATGTATCACAACCGATTTAAAGGGAACCATTATGACATTGGGTTCCGCTGGGGAACCCTGCTCAGAGAACATGGCAGCAGGCTTCTGGAGCGCATTGATTTTCCAATAACAGAGGAACGGCTGCGCTTTGCGGCCGACTGCGTGCCTGTGTACCAGCAGTATTTTCCCGAGATTCTGGCGGAAATACAGGGCGTGGCTGACGGGCAGAAATGCCCTGCGGAGCCGCTGCGCGCTTTTTTATTCAGCATGTACGCCATGCCTCCGGCCTGTCACTGCTCCTGCTTTGCCGTGGCTGGCGGGGACAAGGTTCTCTTTGGCCGAAACAGTGATTTCCTGGTATCTCTGGAAAACACCAACACCAATGCCATCTACCGCTTTTTGGGTGAAGCCATCGACTTTACCGGCAATTCTACGGCCTTTATTGAGATGGAGGACGGCGTGAACGCCCACGGACTGGCGGCCGGGCTTACCGCAGTCTATCCCCACGCCATAAAGCCGGGGATGAACGCGGGCATGCTGCTGCGGTATTTTCTGGAAAAATGCCGCAGCACCGAGGAGGTCATCGGCTGTATCCAGGAGCTGCCCATCAGCTCGGCCCAGACCTTTACCGTGGCGGACAGGAGCGGCAGCATTGCCGTGCTGGAGGCCAACCGGGACCGCGTGGAGGTGATCCGCCCCACAGAGGAAAAGCCCTATGTGTGCGCGACCAACCGCTTTCACTCTGCGCCCATGGCCGCCTGCTGCGGCCAAACCCTGGACGACTGGGAGGCAGAGCCCCGATACCAGACGCTCACCCGTACCTTGGACAAAAAAGCAGGGGACATGGGCCTGCCCGGGGCCATGGCGCTGCTGTCCGGCCGCGACGGGTTCATCTGCCAGTATGACCGGAAGACCGGAAAGGACACGGTGTGGTCAGTGGTCTACGATCTGGGCGCGCCAGCCATCTACCGGGCCGAGGGCAACCCCGGCAGGCGGAAATTCCTTGAGGACACGCGCTTTCGCTTTTAGAGGGCGCCTGTTTTAAAAACACCCGTCCTGCTCCGGCCCGAAACAGGCCAGAGGGCAGGGCGGCTTTTAATTTAAGAAAATCTTAAGAGGTCACTAAGGAAAAGACAAGGACATTCAGGCAATGTTCAGATACAATAAAAGAGAAACCATAACACTTAAAGAGGAAATGAAAAATGCAGACGGAAATATTAGTAGTAGATGATGAACAGGAAATCGCGGATCTGGTGGAGCTTTATCTGGGCAACGAGGGCTACGCCGTACGCAAATTTTACAGCGCACAGGAAGCGCTGGCGTCGGGCCTTGAAAACCCGCCGGAGCTGGCCGTGCTGGATGTGATGATGCCAGAGCTGGACGGCTTTACCCTGTGCCGCAGGCTCCGGGAAAAGTACACCTTTCCCATTATCATGCTCACCGCCAGGGAGGAGGAGATTGACAAGATCACCGGACTTGCCATCGGCGCGGACGATTATGTGACCAAGCCTTTCCGGCCCCTGGAACTGGTGGCCCGGGTAAAGGCCCAGCTGCGGCGTTCCCAGCGCTACAACGGCGGCCAGCAGGAGGCCGGGGCCATAGCCGCCTACCGCGGCCTTACGCTCAACCGGGAGACCCATGTGTGTACGTTAGACGAGAAGCCTGTGGAGCTCACGCCCATTGAGTTTTCCATCCTGTGGACCCTCTGCAAAAACAGGGGGCGGGTCATTAGCTCCGAGGAGCTGTTTAAAGAAGTCTGGGGTGAGAAATATTTTACGGGCAACAACACGGTCATGGTCCACATCCGCCACCTCCGGGAAAAAATGCAGGATTCGGCGGAAAACCCGCGGTACATAAAGACCGTGTGGGGCGTGGGGTATAAAATTGGATAATCCCTTTAAAAGGCTGAAACGCCGGATCCTGCTCCAGGTGCTGCTGACTGCGCTCGCCGCCCTGCTGGTGGGCTGGGTGCTCATGGTCCTGTTTGTGGATGGGGTTTTCCAGGACCGCTTTGCCGACTACATGGTTTATATTTTCGCTCATTTCACCAGCGGGGAGCGGGACGAGATGCTCTACCGGGGGATTTTCCAGAACAACAAGGGGCTGTGGATGGCCGCGGGCTACGTGGTGCTGCTCTGCGCCATTTTTTACTGGGGGATGACGCGCTTTACCCGGTATTTTAATGAAATCAGCCGGGGGATCGACGCCCTGGCCGGCGAGAAGTCTGAGTATATTGAGCTGCCCGGAGAGCTGGACTTTATGGAGAAGAAGATGAACCAGGTGCGCCAGTCGCTGGAAAAGCGCGCTCGGGACGCGCGGGAGGCTGAGCAGCGCAAAAATGACCTGGTGGTGTACCTGGCTCACGACATCAAGACCCCGCTGACTTCTGTCATCGGCTATCTGAACATTCTGGAGGAGGCGCCGGACATGCCCCTGGAGCAGCGGGCAAAGTACACCAGGATCACCCTGGACAAGGCCTGCCGCCTGGAGCAGCTCGTCAATGAGTTCTTTGACATCACGCGTTTTAACCTGCAGACCGTGGTGCTGGAAAAGGAGCAGGTCCACCTCTCCTATATGCTCATGCAGATGGTGGATGAGTTCTACCCCATTTTTACAGCCCAGAACAAACAGGCCGAGTTTAAGACAGACGGCAGCATCGACCTGGAAGGCGACGCGGACAAGCTGGCCCGGGTGTTCAACAACATCCTCAAAAACGCCGTGGCCTACAGCGACCCGGAAACAGTCATCGAAATTGAGGCGGGAACGACGCAGGACACAGCGGTTGTCACCTTTAAAAACAGGGGAAGAACCATCCCGCCCCACAAGCTCGAGAGTATTTTTGAGAAGTTCTACCGGCTCGATACAGCAAGATCCACCACCTCCGGCGGCGCGGGCCTTGGCCTTGCCATCGCCCGGGAGATCGTCCTGGCCCACGGCGGCGGCATAAAGGCCGAGAGCGTTTCCGGCCTCACCACCTTTACCGTCACGCTGCCCCTGCGGGGTTAAGAAAATCTTAATGGAAAAAGAAACAAAGGTTAAAAAACGCGGCGCCTTTCTGTGGTTTAATTGAACCATCAGAAAGGAGCTGTTTTTTTATGAATGACAACCGAAGAAATATCATCAGCCGGAGAAGAAAAAGAAAGGCCAGGGGGCGGCCTGCGCTGTTTTTGATCATCGCGGGGCTCAGCCTTTACATGGTCGTCTTTGCCTTTAAGGCCATAAGCCCAGGAGGGCCGGCCCACCCCGTGAACGCCATGGGCAGCGCCGGCCTGTACAGCGAGAGCGCGGTGCTCATGCGCCTGGACGGCGGCGAGGTGCTGTTCCAGAAGAACAGCGGTGAAAAGATCTATCCCGCCTCACTCACCAAGCTCATGACAGTCCTTGTGATCCTGGACCAGTTTGAGGATCTGGACCACACCGTCACCCTGCCCGGGGAGGTTTTTGACTGCCTGAGCGGCTCTGGGGCCTCTGTGGCCGGATTTTTACCCGGTGAGCAGCTCACCCTCCGGGACCTGCTGTACGGCTGCGTGCTGCCCTCGGGGGCCGACGCGGCCATGGGCCTGGCCTGCGCCACAGCAGGCTCCGAGGAAAACTTCGCGGAGCTGATGAATGGTAAGGCGGCGGAGCTGGGCATGGCCCACACCCATTTTAAAAACGCCACCGGACTGCATGACCCCGGCCATTACACCACTGTCATGGACATGGCAGTTCTGTTGAGGGCGGGGCTTAAAAACCCGGATTTCCGGGAGCTGCTCACAACCTTCGATTACCAGACAGAGCCTACCAACAGGCACCCCGGTGGCGTGGGACTCAGCAGCACGCTGAGCAGTCTCATGGGCACGCCGTATCCGGATGGGGTAACCCTCCTCGGCGGGAAAACCGGGTATACCGAGGAGGCAGGACTGTGCCTGGCCACCCTGGCCGAAAAGGACGGACGGGAGTACATCGCCGTCACGGCCGGGGCGCCGGGCAGCCATGAAACCTCGCCCCGCCACCTTAAGGACGCCTTCCGGCTCTACGGACTGGTGGATTGCGTTTAAGCCCCTTCTGTGGTAGAATTAATCAATTACAGCAGAACCCGGCGCTTGGTCAAAGCCCGGGCAGGAGGGAATTATGTTAATGGAAGAATATTTGTCCGTGCTGGAGGCGGATCAGACCGCGTCCGTGCTGGATAATGCGCCGGTCGCGATTTATGTCAGCGCGCTGGACAACTGGGAGCTGCTTTATGCGAACCGACGGGCAAAAGCGCATTTTTCAGAGCAGCTGTTAAAGCCGGGGCTCACCTGCTATCAGGCTGCGGGCCAGGACCGCCCGTGTCCCTTCTGCAGCGCAGAGAAAATGAGCCGGGAAACCCTTTTAGTCAGAAAGTTCAAGCATCCCCAGAGCGGCCGGGTCTATGAGCTCAGCGGCAAAATTGTTGACTGGGCGGACCGCCCGGCGCAGATCGAGTACATCGTGGACATTACCGACAGAGAGCGGGAGGAGGAGCGCTCCAGATCGCTGAGGGCTGAGCTGGAGGAAACCTTTACCAGTATTCCCTGCGGCCTGTGTGTTTACCAGTTTGACGGCATCCAGATTTTACCCGTGTTCCACAATCCGGCCTTTTATGAGATCATGGGCTATTCCGAGGAGCATATACGGGATGTGGAGCAGTCCACTGATTTTCTGGGCGTCCACCCCGGGGACGCGGGCATGCTGCGGCAAAAAATCCAGCAGGCCATTCTGTGCAATGGAACCATGCACTACACCTACCGTGTTTTTAATGACCGCAAGGGCGAGTACTGCTGGATTCGCCTTGACGGCTCTGTCAAGGAAAAAGAGGATGGCACAAAGCTTTTGTACGGGGTTTACAGCGATGTCAGCGAGTCGGTGCGCCTGGAAAAGGAGCTGACCGCTGCCAACGAGAAGCTGGAACACATTGTCAACGCCATCCCCGGCGGTGTGGCCAGCTATAAGGTGGAGGACGGCCGCTTTATCCCGACCTTTTATTCTGACGGCATCATGTCCCTTTCAGGACATACCCGTGAGGAATACCGGGAAATGGTACAGGACGATGTCTTTGATATTATCTACGAGGCTGACCGCGAGCGGGTGCACGCGGCTGCCCGCGCCGCGGTCCAGAGCGGCGGCGTCCTGGATGTTTCCTACCGCATGCGCCATAAGGACGGCAGCCTGATCTGGATTCACCTCAACGGCCAGCGCATGGGGCCCTTGTCCGAAGACACCGGGTTTTACGCGGTGTTTACCGGCATATCGGACGAGACCCGCCTGTTCCAGAGCATTGCCAACGAGATTGCCGACGGGGTTTATGTCATCGACAAGGCAAACTATGACCTGCTCTATGTGAACGAGTCCGGCGCCCTTTTCAGAGAGGAGCAGAGCTGCGCAGGCCAGAAATGCTACAAGGCCCTGTATGGCAGGGACGCGCCCTGCGCCTTTTGTACCCTTAAGACTCACGCGCCCGACGGAAAAACCCACAGCATGGATGTGGGCGAGCCGGGGCGGTTTTACAGCACCCGCTTTAAGGAAACCGACTGGAACGGCATCCCTTCCTACATTAAATATGTGCAGGATGTGACCGAGGAGGTCCGCGCGCAGAAGGAAAAGGAAAGGATAGAGGAATACTTCCAGACAGTGGTCAGGAACCTGCCCGGCGGTGTGGCAGTCATCCGCTGCCTGGAGGATGGCCGCATGATGCCCGAGTACATTTCCGACGGCTTTGCCGAGCTGTCCGGCATGCCCCTGGACGAGGTCTGGCGGATCTGTGAGAAAGACGCCATGGCCGGCGTCCACCCCGAAGACCGCGCCAGGGTCAACGAGCGCATGGCCGAATATATCCGCAACGATGAGAATTACTGTGAAATGGCCTACCGCCTGAGAAAGGGCGACGGCAGCAGCCTGTGGGTTAAAAACACCCTGTCGCTTATCCAGGGCAGCGGCGGTGAAAAGCGGATCTACGCGGGCTATCATGATATTACCAGGGAGCGCGAGGAGCAGGAGCATATGCGCAAAAAGTATAATGACCTCATCCTGCAGCACTACCGCAGGCCCGACCCCGACGCCCTCATCATCGGCCACTGCAATGTGACCCAGAACCAGATCATTGAAATCATGGACCACACCGGCTCCGATCTCCTGAAGACCTTTGGAAATGTCCGGGAAACCTTTTTTACCGGAATCTCCAGCCTCGTGGTGGACCCGGATGAGCAGCAGACCTTTTTAAACACCTACCTCAACGCGCCCTCGCTGGCTGCCTTCGAGCGGAATGAAACCGAGGTGGTCCTGAAAAGCTATATCAAGCTGCCAAAAGAGGCCCAGGGGCGTTATGTCAAATTTAAGGTAAACCTGGTGGAAACACCGGATACCGGGGATGTGACCGGCATCTTCACCGTGACAGACATTACCCGGCAGACTATCTCTGAGCGCATGATGGGCAAGCTGGCTGTGGCCAGCTACGACCTGGTGGCCGAGGTGGATGTTTTCCAGGACCGTTACCGGATCATCTCAAAGGACGATGCTTACAGCGATACGCCCGGGCAGGAGGGGATTTATTCAGAATGGATTGGCGACCTGCTGGACACCCGGGTCGTGCCCAAGGATAAAGACCAGGTCGCGAGGCTGCTGGACGTCCGCACCCTGCCCGACCAGCTCAGGGCAAAGGGAGACTACTCCTTTTCCTATTCTGTCATCGGCGAAAAGGGCGAGCTGCTTTTTAAGAACATGACCGTCTCCACCCTGGACATGCGGCTGGGCCGCGTCTGTCTGGCGAGAACCGACATTACCGATTCCATAAGAGAGCAGCAGGGACTGCTGAACGTGATCGCTTATACCTTTGAGATGATCGGCTTTATTGATATTGACACTGGCCGCACCACCATGTACACACGCCAGATCGTCCTTGAGAACCTTCCGCCCTATGTGGTAGAGGATTATACAAAATCCGCCGGACGGCTCGCAGAGTTTTACGAGTCGGACGGGGGACAGGACAACGCCCAGAAGCAGTTTTGCCTGGACACCCTGCGTGACCGCCTGAAGAAAAAGCCCGAGGGCTATGATTTTGTGCTGCCCTACCGTCTGGGAGACCAGACACGGTATAAGCAGATCAACGTGCTGTGGGGCGACCGGAACCAGAAAACCGTATGCCTGGTGCGGGCAGACGTCACCGACATGCTGGCCTCCGAGCGCCGGACAAAGGCAGCGCTGGAAAAGGCCCTGTCACTGGCGGAAAAGGCCAACCAGGCCAAAAGCGATTTTCTTTCATCCATGAGCCATGACATCCGCACCCCCATGAACGCCGTCATGGGCATGACCACCCTGGCCGCGGCTCACCTGGATGACAGCGCGCGGGTCAGGGACTGCCTGGATAAAATCGTCGTGGCCTCAAGACACCTGCTCAGCCTCATCAATGATATTCTGGACATGAGTAAGATCGAGCGGTCCCAGATCACCCTTAACCATTCCGCCATTGCCGTTTCCGACCTGCTCAACCAGCTTAACGCCATGATTGCGCCCCAGGCCGCGGACAATGGCCTCAGCTACAGCGCGCGGACGGAAAATATCCGGCACCCTTACTTTTACGGCGACCTGCTGCGCATCAACCAGATCCTGATCAACCTGCTGAGCAACGCTATCAAGTTTACGCCCGAGGGCGGCAGGGTAGAACTGCGGGTTGAAGAAATTGCACCAGTCAAGGCTCCCGATGCAGTCCGCTACCGGTTCATCGTCAGCGACACCGGTGTGGGCATGTCCGAAGCCTTCCTCATCCATGTGTTTGAGCCCTTTACCAGAGACCGCAATGTGACGCGGGTTGAGGGAACCGGCCTTGGCCTCAGCATTACCAAGGGGCTGGTGGACCTGATGGAGGGTGAGATCACCGCCGAAAGCCAGGAACGGGCAGGCACCGTCTTCCGGGTAGAGCTGGAATTCGCAGCCGCCCAGAGCGCGTCTGAGGGTAACGCGAGCCGTGAGGACGAGTGCTCGGGACTCACCGATGAAAGCCTGCTCGCAGGGCGCTGCTTCCTCATCGCCGAGGATAATCTGATCAACTCCGAAATCCTCAGCGAGCTGCTGAAAATGCTCGGCGCGGATTCCCGGGTCAAGGTCAATGGCGCCGAGGCTGTGGCGGCCTTTGACGGCGCCGCTCCAGACACCTATGACGCTGTTTTGATGGATATCCAGATGCCTGAGATGAACGGCTTTGAGGCCACCAGGGCCATCCGCAGCCTGCCAAGGCCTGACGCCCGGACCATCCCCATTGTCGCCATGACTGCCAACGCCTTCGCAGAGGATATTCAGGCTGCCCTGGACGCAGGCATGAACGCCCATGTCGCCAAGCCCGTGGATATGAAAGTCCTGCGCGCCACACTGTGCAGGGTGCTTAAAAATAAAAAATGAAGATGAAGCTAAAAAAAGATCGGCACAATTTTGCGCCGATCTTTTTATGTTGCTGTGCTATTGTTGTATTCGATAATCAGCTCATATCACGTTTTCCCAAATTAATAAACCTTGAAATCCCAATCAGCTGCTTTCCTGAGCTTTTTAAGTGATTCCATAAATTTTCGTCCGTTTTTCAATTTTTTGGGTAATATTTATTAATGAAGCCTTTTAATTCTTAAAGTGGATTAAGAAATACAATAAAATGTCATATGTTTTACATAAATCATTTGACAATATATTGGTTAGGGTGTATTATTAATGCATAGACGAGGTGGAAACTATGAAAAAAAGTGTATATAGCCTGATGCTTTTTGATGAGATCGTTGAAAAGATCGATCAACTGGCATATGAAAATAATACCAACCGCTCTCAGCTCATCAATGATATTTTGGCTGAGAAGATCGGTCTGGAGACACCTGAGCAGCAGGTGCAGAAAATACTGGAGCAGCTGGACCAAAACCTCAGCGACACCCTGTCGGTGAGCCAGATCAACAAAAACTCCAGCATCCAGTTTGGCAAAAGCCTGAAATACAAGTACCGCCCAAAGGTGCGGTACAGCTATGAGTTTGTCAATGACAACGGGCAGAAATACGCGGTGCTTAAGGTAAGCTCCCGTACCAAGTCCGAGGATTTAAACGAGCATTTTGACCAGTTTTTCCAGAAAATCTGTAACATCGAGCGCAAAAACAATGAGGTGGATGACAAGGACAGCGAACACCTGACCAACCACAAATTCATCCGTGAATTCAAGGAAAACGGCGCGGTACAGAACGGTGTCAGCACTGTTACCAATTTTTTGACCGAATATCTGCGGATGATCGACTCTGCCATGAACCTCTACTTTGAGAGCAACGAGGATGAAAATCTGGATCAGGAGCTCGAGGAATTATACGGTCAGTTTTTAGGAAATCCCAGGCCAAAGAAATAAAGGCAGGGATCGAATCACATATCGGAGCGCGGTTTGGGTGCGATTCATTCAGGCCGCATGGCGGCTTTACATACAAAATTTAAGAGAAGTAGGTGATATTTAATGGACATGAACATGTTAACACAGAAATCAATCGAAGCGGTCAAAAATGCCGAACAGATTGCCATAGACCATGACCACATGGAAATTCAGCCAGAGCATCTGCTCCTGGCGCTGCTGACCCAGGAAAACGGCGTGGTCGGAAGATTGTTTGAACGGCTGGGTAAAAATACCTATCCGATTACCCAGGAATTAAAGGGCGATATTGACAATATGCCCAGCGTTACCGGCCCGGGCCGCGAACCCGGAAAGGTTTATATCAGCCGTGACACTGACAAAATCATGAACGAGGCTTATAAGGAAGCCAAGAAGATGGAAGACCAGTACATCTCTGTCGAGCATCTTCTGCTGGGCTTTTACAGCCTGAGCAGGCAGAACGCAGCCCTCGAGCTGCTGAATCGTCACGGTGTCACAAAGGATGAGGTTTTAAAAGTATTAAGGGATGTGCGCGGCGGCCAGCGGGTCACGAGCGACAACCCCGAAGGAACCTATGAAGCCCTGACCCAGTACGGGCACGACCTGGTGCAGGACTGTATTGATAATAAGCTGGACCCAGTGATCGGCCGTGACTCCGAAATCCGGCACACCATCCGTATTTTGTCCAGAAAAACCAAGAACAACCCAGTGCTTATCGGGGAACCGGGCGTTGGTAAAACCGCCATTGTCGAAGGCCTGGCTGCCCGGATTGTGCAGGGCGATGTGCCCGAGGGCTTAAAGGACAAGCGCATTATCTCCTTAGATATGGGCGCGCTGGTCGCCGGCGCCAAATACCGCGGCGAGTTTGAAGAGCGGCTCAAAGCCGTCTTAAAGGAAGTCAAGGACAGCGACGGACGTGTCATCCTGTTTATCGATGAGCTCCACACCATTGTGGGGGCCGGGAAAACCGAGGGCTCCATGGATGCCGGCAACATGCTCAAGCCAATGCTGGCCCGGGGCGAGCTCCACTGTATCGGCGCCACCACACTGGATGAATACCGCCAGTATATCGAAAAGGACCCAGCGCTGGAACGGCGTTTCCAGTCGGTACTGGTGGATGAACCAACGGTTGAGGACACCATTACCATCCTCAGAGGCTTAAAGGAACGCTATGAAATCTTCCACGGGGTCAAGATCCAGGATAACGCCCTGGTCTCCGCGGCAGTGCTTTCCAACCGGTACATTACCGACCGTTTCCTCCCGGATAAGGCCATCGACCTGGTGGATGAAGCCTGCGCCATGATCCGTACCGAAATTGACTCCATGCCCGAAGAGATGGATGAGGTCAACCGTAAGATGATCCAGCTGGAAATCGAGGAAACCGCCCTCAAAAAAGAAGAGGACAAGCTCAGCAAGGAGCGCCTGGAACGGATTCAGAAGGAGCTGGCCGAATACCGCGACCGCTTCAATGAAATGAAGATCCAGTGGGATAACGAAAAGAACGCGGTGGAATCCGTCCAGAAGATCAAGGAAGAAATCGACCGGGTTAACCACCAGATCGAGCTGGCCCAGCGCGAGTCCGACTATGACAGGGCCGCAGAGCTGACCTACGGCAGGCTGCCGGAATTACAGAAGAAGATGAAGGAAATGGAAGAAGCCGCCGAGGCCAGAGGCGAGGGCGAATCCCTGATCCGTGAGAGTGTGACCGAGGACGAGATCGCCGAAGTCATCTCCAACTGGACTGGTATCCCCCTGAGCCGGCTGATGGCCGGCGAACGGGAAAAGCTCCTGAATCTGGAAGATACCCTCAGAAAACGCGTGGTTGGCCAGGAAGAACCCATCGAAAAGGTGGTCGACGCCATTATCCGCTCCCGTGCGGGCATTAAAAACCCCAACAGCCCCATTGGCTCCTTCCTGTTCTTAGGGCCTACCGGGGTTGGTAAAACAGAGCTGGCCAAAGCCGTTGCCGCCAACCTGTTCGATTCTGAGGACAACATGATCCGTATCGACATGAGCGAGTACATGGAAAAATTCTCCGTGAGCCGCCTGATCGGAGCGCCTCCGGGATATGTTGGCTATGAAGAAGGCGGCCAGCTGACAGAAGCTGTGCGGCGTAAACCCTATTCGGTCATTCTCCTGGACGAAATCGAAAAAGCCCATAAGGACGTGTTCAACGTGCTGCTCCAGATTCTGGACGACGGCCGTGTGACCGACTCCCAGGGACGGACCATCGACTTTAAAAACACCATTATCATCATGACCAGCAACATCGGCTCCGAATACCTGCTGGAAGGCATCGACGCCGAAGGCAACATTCTGGTCGAAACCGAGGAAGCGGTCATGAATTCCCTGAAAAATTACTTCAGGCCCGAATTCCTCAACCGTATTGATGAGATCGTGCTGTACAAGCCGCTCACCAAGCGCTCCATCGGCAGAATTGTCGACCTGATGATGGCCGAGCTCCAGAAACGCCTGGATGATAAGCGCATTGTGGTAAAACTCAGTGAAGACGCCAAGGAAGCCGTCATCGACCAGGGCTATGACCCGAGCTACGGCGCCCGCCCGCTGAAGCGTTTTTTACAGAAGAATATTGAAACCATGATCGGCAAGGAAATTATCCGGGGCAACCTGGATGAGGACCAGGTGGTCACCGTTGACTTTAAGGACGGCCACTTTGTCATCGAAAAATAAAAGAGCAAAGTCTGAGACCGGCGCAAACCTGCGCTGGTCTTTTTTTATGCAAAAAGAGGAAGGCAGAAGCTTTAAACAGCAGGAAAAGACATGACCAGAGCCGGAAACCATGCTATAATCAAACCATAAACCGCCGCAGGCAATGGGTAAGGCCGACTGGTTTTACCTGCAGAGGCGCTGTGGAAAAGAATTTGATTTTTGGAGGAACGAGGATGAGTGAGCCCTTATATTTTAAGACCCGCGAGGCTTTCAGAGACTGGCTGTCCCACAACTGCCAGTCCAGCGAAGGCGTCTGGCTGGTGTTTGGAAAAACAAAAGCCCTGGTGACCGTAAAAGCCGGCGAGGCGCTGGAGGAAGCCCTGTGCTTTGGATGGATTGACGGCCAGATGAAAAAAGTTGACGGCCAGTCCTACATCAAGTATTTTTCCGCGCGCAGAAAGAACAGCAAATGGTCCGCGAAAAACAAGGCTTTGGCAGAAAGCCTTGAAAAACGCGGGCTGATGACCGACATCGGCAGGGAAAAGATCGAGGAGGCAAAGAAAAACGGCCAGTGGGACAGCGCCGCAGGGCCCTCAGCCGTCACAGAGGAGCAGATTGAGGCAGTGGCCCGGCTGCTGCGGGAAAACGAACAGGCTCATAAAAACTTCCTGAATATGCCGCCTTCTGTAAAAAAGACCTACACAAGAGCCTATCTTGACGCCAAAACGGAAGCCGGCCGGGCCAAGCGCCTGGCGTGGATGATGGGGCGGCTGGAGAAAAATTTAAAGCCAATGTGATCCGGGAAAGCAGGAGAATCGATTGTGAAATCAAGAGCGCTTTTTTACGCTGTCTGCGGCGCTGCCATCCTCTGCCTGATAGCGGCCGTGTTTTTTGGCCTGCGGGGTAATACCACTAAAACAAAGGTGGTGATCGACAAGCCCTCACCCTGTACACAGGAGCAGATAGAAGCCGCGGCGCATGCTGTTAAACGGGACTTTCAACGGCATTTTGGCTGGGAGCTTCTCGAGCTGACCTACGAGGACTGCGGTGTCTTGGAAAATGGAAAAAGCACTGTGCTTTTTAAATCAGTGATCCGTACCGGCTTCCTGACAGATGGCAGCGTCCCGCCGCGCAGTATGGTGTATTGGCGCTTTTGGGTTGCCCAACGGCCTGAAGGCAGTGGCTGGTATGTGGTGAGCTGTGGGTATGGGTAAAAGCCGTGCCCCAGAGATTGATAAGCGAGGTGAAGCATGAAAAATTTTAGTATGCCGGAAACGGTCAGTCCGTTTTTGGAGCAGGAGGAGCTGGAACGGTTAAGCCAGAGCCTTGAGAAAAACGTCTCCCGGGAAGAGGCAGAGGCATTCCTTCGCCGGGTTCCGCTGCGGCCAGGGGCAGCGCCCGAAGAGAGAGCCAGGTGGGTTGAGCGCCTGTCAGAGGAGCTGGAGACAAACTTTGACCAGGAGACCATTGTCAAAATAAGAATGGGCTGCCACTGCAACGAAAATGGCCGGCTGGAGGAAACCGCCGAGACTTTCAAGGCGCTATACCAGTCCAAAGGGCAGGATCTGGCACGCTTTGTCAGCCACCTCAACGAGAGCGGGGCGGGCTGGAGCATCAAGGGCGGCGCACTGTATACCAGGATGTTTACCTGCGAGTGTCCCATGCTGGAAAGGGCCGGGACCTCCCCATCGCTGACCTGGTGCTATTGTACTGCCGGGTACAGCAAAGCCTTCTTTGAAGCCGTATTTGAGCGCCCGGTGGAGGTCGAGCTGCTCCAGACCATCAAGCAGGGGCATGACTGCTGCCTGCTGAAGGTTACAGGAATCCTTTAAAATAAAGCGGATAAAATGCAATCTTAAGCCCGGGGGCGAGCTGTTCCTTACGCTCATCTCTAAGAGTAGCTATGGCTATAAACAGGCAGACAGCAGCCGGCGCGTTGACGCCAACACCCTGCTCTCGGAAAAAAGCGGTACTGAGACGGGCGTGCCCCACCTCTATGTGGATCTGGCCGACATAAAACGCTTTTTTAAAGCCTGGCACCTTGAGGACAGCCTGAGAGAATCCTGCGTCTATAACCCTGCGGAGCCGCAGTATTACAGCAGCCACTGGAGCCTTATCGTCAGAAAATAAATCTCCCCGGTTGGATATTGACAAGTATAATAGAAGCAGGTATAATGATAAAAACAGAATAACCTTTGAGGTGCTTAGCAATAAGAGAATAGGGAAACCGGTGTGAGTCCGGTGCGAACCCATCACTGTAAACAGGGACAAAGCCTGAAAAGCCACTGGAGCAATCCGGGAAGGCGGGCCGCGGAGGAGCTGTAAGCCAGGAGACCTGCCTTAAAGAAGAAATACGTGCAGGGGGAGAATGCAGCGGCGTGTTTGGATAAACGAAATCTCGGAAAATGGGACCGATGAGCAGAGTGCTTATCGGTTTTTTTATTTGCCGAAAAGTTAGATGTGCCTGTGTTTTCTGGGAGATGTTGACATCCAAAAGGATTTAACATAAATTTTTAATTTAATGGAGGAAAAAATGAAGAAGAGAGTGATTGCACTGATGTGCGCGTTGCTTCTGCTGGTTCCGGTCTTTGCCGGATGCAGCCAGAGCGGGGATTCGAGTGAGGCGAAAAGCATTACCGTGGTGGATGATACTGGGCGCGAGGTAACCATTCCCCAGCCCCTTGAGAAAGTGGTGGTGGCCAACCGCTACAATTCTGAGCTGATCCGCGGGATCGGCGCCATCGACAAGGTGGTGGCGGTGGATAAGAACACAGCCCAGGACCGTGTGTACTGGAGCCAGTTCGACCCGGATAATGTTATCGGCAAGGGCCAGAGCGAGCTGAATTATGAAAAGATTGCCGAGCTGGGCGCCCAGGTGCTCATCACCCCGGACAACGGCACATGGGAAGAGGACATTAAAAAGCTGGAGCCCTTCGGCATTCAGGTTGTCGTGGTATCCGGCTATAACAATGCCGAGCTGCCAAAGGAAATCGAGATTCTGGGCAAGCTGTTTGGCAAGGAAAAGGAAGCCGAGAAGCTGACAAAATTTTACCAGGATAACATGGACATGGTGGCCGAAAAAATCAAGGACGTCAAGGGGACCAAAAAGGTGTACTGGGAATACGGCGACCCAAATACCACCTGCATACCGGGAACCAGCAATGACGGCTGGAACAGCATGCTTTTAAACGCTGGGGCTGTCAATATTTTCGGCGACCCTACCATTACCGGCAAGACCATTGACCCGGAAAAGATTCTGTTAGAGGACCCGGACCTTATCATCAAGACTTCATCTGGCCCGGCCCTCAAAAATACCGGCGTCTACACGCCGCCCACAGCGGAGGACTACAGCACCATCTCCACCGAAATGCTGAGCCGCGCAGGCTGGTCCGATCTAAAGGCGGTCCAGAATGACGATTTCTATGTGACAACAGGCTTCTGCGCCGGCGGACTGGGCAAAATGATCGGGACGGCTTATACCGCGAAATGGTTATACCCTGAGCAGATGAAGGATGTTGACCCCGACGCGATCTTTGACGAATGGATGGAAATCCAGGGGGTTGATCCGGTAGAAGGGCATGTTTTCCAGGTTAAGCATCAATAGTGATGGAAAAGCAGCAGACATTAAAAGCCTATCATAAAAAAAGAGCGGCGCTGATGCTGGCAGCAGTGATCCTTTTGATCATTGCTGCTTTTTCCAGCTGCTTTGTCGGCGTTGCCAATGTGACCGTGGGGCGGGTGTTTGCGACCCTGCTGCCCGGCGGCCACTTTATGGGTGCGGCGGCGCTGAACCAGACCGAGCTCACTGTGCTCATGCAGCTGCGCCTGCCGCGCATTACCATGGCGCTGGTTTCCGGCATCGGCCTGGGCATCAGCGGCTTGGTCATGCAGGCCATCACCGGCAATAAGATGGCAAGCCCCTTTACTACCGGGCTTTCAAACGCCGCGGCCTTCGGGGCATCGCTGGCCATTATTTTCGGCTTTACGCCCTTTGGCAGCAATCAGGTGGGCACTGTCATGATGGCCTTTGTGCTGGCCTTTATCTGTGCCGCCATGGTGTACGGCATCGCCTCGGCCAAGGGCATGGGAAAAACAACGATTATCCTGATCGGCATTGCCCTCAACTATTTCTTTTCAGCCCTGAATGCCAGCATGCAGTATGTGGCCAACGAGCAGCAGCTCTCCGCCATTGTCCACTGGACCTTTGGCAGCCTTTCGGAGATCACCTGGGAGCAGATTCTCGTGGTCTGTGTTATTCTGCTCCTGACCTTTCCGTTTATCGTCCGTTTTGCCTGGCATTACAACCTTTTATCCACCGGGGATGAAAGCGCGGTGGCCCTGGGCGTCAATGTCATGCGGCTGCGGCTGCTTTCGGGCATTGCGGTCACGCTCATTTCATCGGCCATTGTCAGCTTTACAGGCGTTATCGGTTTTGTGGGGCTGGTGGCGCCGCATATCGCCAGGCTTCTGATCGGCGGTGACTACCGGGCGCTTATACCGCTCACCGCCCTCTCGGGCGCGATCCTGCTCATCGCGGCGGATACAGTGGGCCGTGTGGCCGTCTCGCCGGTGATCATTCCGGTGGGCATTGTGGTCTCCTTTATCGGGGTTCCGGTGTTTATCTATTTAATTGTAAAAGAACAGAAAGAGCGGTTGGTCTGATGAAGATTACAATCAAAAATTTAAGCTTTGGCTATCGAAAGACCCCTATTTTAAAAGGCGTGAACATCGAGGTGGCGCCGGGAAGGCTGTGCGTGCTGCTGGGGGCAAACGGGGCGGGTAAAAGTACCCTGATCAAGTGCGTCAACGGGATCCTGAAGCCCGAAAAAGGGGAGATATACCTGGATAACACCGACCTTCTGAGGCTGCCGCAAAAGGAAAAATCCAGGCGCATCGGCTATGTGCCCCAGAGCACCGAGGTGGAGGACAGCGGTCTGAATGTTTTTGAGATGGTGCTGTCCGGGCGTGTGCCCCATATGAAGGGTAAGATGAAGGACGCCGATTATGAGATTGTCCGGTCCGTTCTTGAGAAGATGTCGCTCAGCGATTACAGTACCAAGCTTTTAAACCAGCTGAGCGGCGGCGAGCGGCAGCGGGTTTTTATCGCCCGCGCCCTGGCCCAGGAGCCTGTGGTCATGCTTCTGGACGAACCCACCAGCAACCTGGATTTGCGGTACCAGCTGGAAACCATGGAGATCGTCCGGGGCCTCTGCCAGGATAAGGGAATGACGATTATGGCGGTTATCCATGACGTCAACACCGCGGTCACCTTTGCTGACCAGGTGGTGCTCATGAAGGACGGGAACATCCACGCCACCGGGCATCCCGATGAAATTCTGAACACAGAAAGTCTGGAGCGTATTTTCGATGTCCGCGTTGAATTCGCGGCCTATCAGGACAAACAGTATGTGATTCCCAAGCGCTGCGCGGGTTAAAATTAAGCGAATACACATTTACCCGCCGGGCGGTCAATAAAAAACAGTCTGGCGGGTATATTTTTTAAAGAAAGGCTTTTAAATCCGATGAAATTTATGCTATAATAGGCATGTAAAACGATTACTATCTTGTGCTAAAATAAATAATTGTAAATTCGGTGATTTTCCTTGATCTTTTCGCCGCTTATATTACAATTATAAGGTAACCGTACAAATAGTGAAAACCAATGTTTAAATTAATTATTTATCAGGAGGATAAAATATGAGTATTCGATTTGATTATTCCTATGCGGGACTGTCTCAGGAAGAATTGGACAACAAGGCGGCACAGATCAGCCTGGCGGACAAAATGTTAAAGGAAAAAACAGGCGCCGGCAGTGATTTTTTAGGCTGGTATGATTACCCGGTGGCTTACGATAAGGAAGAATATGCCCGTATCAAAAAAGCGGCTGAGAAAATCAAGGACTCCTGCGATGCGTTTATCGTCATTGGCATCGGCGGCTCCTACCTGGGCTCTAAAGCGGTTATTACCGCGCTTACCAGTACCTTTTTCAATGAAGAAACAGACCGAAAAGCTCCTAAGATTTATTTCGCCGGTGAAAACATCAGCGGCAAATATATGAAAGACCTCATCGACCTGGTCAAGGATCAGGATATCTGCGTCAATGTTATCTCTAAATCCGGCACCACGACCGAGCCGGCCATCGCTTTCCGTTTCTTTAAGGAAATGCTGGAAAAAAAATACGGGAAGGATGGCGCCAAGGACCGTATCTTTGCCACCACAGACAAGGAGCGGGGCGCCCTTAAGTTCCTGGCCGACCAGGAGGGCTATGAAACCTTTGTGATTCCGGACGATGTAGGCGGCCGCTACTCGGTTTACAGCGCTGTCGGCCTGCTGCCCATCGCTGTTGCGGGGATTGATATCGACGCTTTCATGGACGGCGCCAAATCTGGCTACGAGGAATACGGCGTGGATTCTGTCGCCGATAACGCCTGCTACCAGTACACCCTTTACAGAAGCTGCCTGTACAACCGCGGCAAGGCCATTGAGATTTTGGTGGATTACGAGCCGTCTCTGCGCTATTTCTCCGAGTGGTGGAAACAGCTTTACGGCGAGAGCGACGGCAAGGATGGCAAGGGCCTGTTCCCGGCGTCTGTCCATTTCTCGACCGATCTGCACTCTGTGGGGCAGATTATCCAGGACGGCCATAAAAATATTTTTGAAACCATTCTGGCAGTGGACGAGCTGGACGGCGATATGACGGTGGGGCACGAGGAAGCAGATCTGGACGGCCTGAACTACCTCGAAAACCGCACCATGCAGGATGTCAATGAAAAGGCCTTTTTGGGCACGCTGCTGGCCCATGTCGACGGCGATGTGCCAAACGGCGTCATCTACCTGTCCAGGCTGGACGCTTTCCACATCGGTAA
The DNA here is from genome assembly GCF_900142645.1 of Eubacterium callanderi. Classification (GTDB taxonomy): domain Bacteria; phylum Bacillota; class Clostridia; order Eubacteriales; family Eubacteriaceae; genus Eubacterium; species Eubacterium callanderi. Next base: position 33,076 of record NZ_FRBP01000002.1, on the reverse strand, counting down.
GCTGGTCTACTTCTTTGAAAAGGCCTGCGGTCTGGGCGGCTACCTCCTGGGCGTTAATCCCTTTAACCAGCCGGGGGTCGAAGCCTACAAGAAAAATATGTTTGCCCTGCTGCACAAGCCAGGCTACGAGGAGCTGACCGAAGCGCTGGAAAAACGCCTTCCCAACAAATAAAAACACGAACAGAGATCGGCGCAAAATTGCGCCGATCTTTTTTTGTGCGGCTGTGGCTGTCCGATGCGAAAACACCATTGGCAGAACGGAAGGATTATGGTAAGATAAAGAAATTGGAAGTTAAAGGAGGAATTATGGAAAAAAACGAGAATCAAAAGCCCGAGAGCAGGCACACCCATCAGAACGGCGGCTTTACCAACAGCCTTGGGTTTGTGCTGGCCTGTGTCGGCTCCGCCGTTGGGCTTGGTAATATCTGGATGTTTCCCTACCGGGTGGGGCAGTACGGCGGCGGCGCATTTTTAGTGCCTTATATTTTATTTATTGTTATATTCGGCCTGGTGGGCCTCTCTGCAGAGTTCGCCATCGGCCGGCGCGCCAAAACTGGAACCCTGGGAGCCTATGAGTATTGCTTTAATAAAATCGGAAAAGGAAAGCTGGGGTACATTCTGGGCTGGATTCCGCTGCTGGGATCTCTTGGGATTGCCATCGGCTATGCCATCATCGTGGGGTGGATCATCCGCGCCCTGGCCGGATCGGTCACCGGCGCCATCCTCAACACAGACGCGGCGGTTTACTTCAGCCAGGCGACAGGCAATTTCGGCAGTGTGCCGTGGCACGTGCTGGTCATTGTCATCGCGGCGGGCATCCTCATGTTCGGGGCCACTAAAGGGATCGAGAAGATCAACAAGATTTTAATGCCGTCTTTCTTTATTCTCTTTGCCATCCTGGCCATCCGCGTGGCCTTTCTTCCGGGTGCGGCCGAGGGCTATAAATTTCTGTTTATGCCGGAATGGAGTGATCTGCTGAAGGTAGATACCTGGGTCATGGCCATGGGCCAGGCGTTTTTCTCGCTGTCCATTACAGGCTCAGGCATGATCGTCTACGGTACCTACCTGAACAAATCCGAGGATATCCCCAAGGCCTCCATGCGGACGGCCATGTTCGACACCCTGGCGGCCATGCTGGCAGCGCTGGCCATTATGCCCGCTGTTTTTGCCTTTGGCATTGAGCCCAACGCGGGCCCGCCGCTTATCTTTATCACGCTGCCCAACATCTTTAAGCAGATGCCCTTCGGCCAGCTCTTCGCGGCGGTGTTTTTCCTGTCGGTGGCCTTCGCGGGCATTACCAGCCTCATCAATATGTTTGAGGCAGTGAGCGAATCGCTCCAGACCCGTTTCAGGCTGCCGCGCAAGGCCGCGGTTGCCCTGTGCGCGGGGGTGGCGCTGCTCGTCGGTCTTTTCCTTGAGGCAGAGCCGAATGTTGGCTCCTGGATGGATTTCATTACCATTATTGTCGTGCCCTTCGGCGCAGTGCTGGGCGCTGTGTCCATCTACTATATTCTGGGTTACAAGGACATTAAGCAGGAGCTGGAGCTGGGAAGAGAAAAGCCCCTGGGCGCTTATTTCGGCCCGCTCGCCAAGTATGTTTATGTACCGCTGGCAGTGGTTGTATTTATACTCGGCCTGGTTTATGGCGGTATAGGCTGATTCCTTTAAAAGCCGGAGAAAGGCAAGCTTCTCCGGCTTTTATTTTTGAGGACTTATACATAAAAATGAAAGAATATGCAAAATTGCTTTACTTTAATCAAGTTTTCTAATAAAATAAGTACATTAATATTTTTTTAAGGAAGCGAGGAGTTATGAGTACGATATTAAATCCTGAATTTATTATTTTTGTGATCTATCTCATCATGCTGGTTGGCATAGGACTCTATTTCTACAAAAAGACCTCGAGCATTGAGGGGTTCCTTTTGGGAGACCGTGGTCTGGGCAGCTGGGTTACCGCCTTTTCTGCCCAGGCCAGCGACATGAGCGGCTGGCTGCTGATGGGATTGCCGGGCGCCATTTACCTGGGCGGCATGCCAGAGGTATGGATCGGCATTGGTCTGTGTGTGGGGACAATTTTGAACTGGAAGTTCGTGGCCGCGCGCCTGAGAACCTACACAGAAAAAACCGATTCCCTGACCCTGTCCACCTTTTTTGAAAGACGGTTTAAAGACCCGACCGGAGCGATTCGTGTGATTTCTGCACTGATCATTTTAATCTTCTTTACCATTTATTCATCCTCGGGTATGGTGGCCTCCGGCAAGCTGTTCCAGATGATGTTCGGCATTGACTATACCACCGCGGTATTGATCGGCGCGCTGGTTATTGTGGCCTACACCTTCCTTGGCGGTTTCCTGGCTGTGTGCTGGACCGACCTGATCCAGGGGGTTCTGATGATCATTGCCATTGTGGTGGTGCCGATTCTGGCCATGAGCCACCTCGGCAGCATGCAGCCCACCCTGGACGCCATGGCGGCCCAGGGCCTGAGCATGAACCTGCTGGGCGGGGGAATCTCGGTCATGGCCATTATTTCGGCCGCGTCCTGGGGTCTGGGCTATTTTGGCCAGCCTCATATCCTGGTCCGCTTTATGGGGATCAAGAGCATCAAGGAGCTGCCAAAATCCATGACCATTGCCATTGTCTGGGTTATCATCGCCCTGACCGGCGCGATCTTTGTGGCGCTGTTGTCCATTCCGCTGTTCCCAGGCCTGACAGACGGCGCCCAGGAAACCGTGTTTATGCTCATGATCCGCAAATTCTTCCCACCGTGGATCGGGGGGATTTTCCTGGCGGCGATCATGGCAGCCATTATGTCCACCATTGATTCGCAGCTGCTGGTTTCCTCCTCGGCCCTCACCGAGGACCTGGCCCGCATTTTCTTTAAAAAGGAGCTGACGGAAAAGCAGAGTGTGAATCTGGGACGTCTGTCGGTAATCATCATCGCAGTCATTGCCCTGTTCATGGCGCTGGTACCAAACTCCACGGTTATGGGGCTGGTCTCCTACGCGTGGGGAGGCTTTGGCGCGGCCTTTGGCCCGCTGGTGCTCTTTGGCCTGTATTCTAAGAAAACAAGCTGGAAAGCGGCCCTGTCGGGTATGATTGTCGGGACGCTGACGGTCATTATCTGGAAGCAGACCGGACTTGGCAGCACCCTGTATGAGATCGTGCCAGGATTTTTACTGAATGTGATCACCATCCTGATCGTCAATGCCTTCTCCAAACCGGATGAGACAGCAGAAACAGAATTCGACGAAGTGCTGGAAGAAATGAAAGCCATCAGGGCTGAATAAGAAACACAGAGGACGGCTGGAAAGCAGCCGTCTTTTTTTATGCCTTTAATTTATTTAAGGTACCTGTATAAAATTCTTGACATATATAACAGGTACCTGTATAATAAAAAGCATAAGGTACCTGTTATAAATTAAAGGAGGTCACAAAATGGACGAAAAAGAGATGGAATTATATGAGAAGCTGTCAAGGCTTCAGTGGCTTATACAGCGCAGCCGCCTGAAAGATCATGTTAAAAACGGCCCGGTAGGGGACCCGACACGGGGCCAGGGCAGAGTGCTGGCCATGCTCAGGATACAGCCTGAAATCAGCAGTAAGGACCTGGCCTATCTGCTGGGCATACGGCAGCAGTCCCTGAACGAGCTGCTGAACAAGCTGGAAAAAAAAGGCTACGTGACCCGCGTACCCTCAGAGACAGACCGCAGGGTTATGCTTGTCCGCCTGACCGAGCAGGGAAAGCAGGCCCAGGACCAGAACAGCGAGACAGACGACGCCGGAATTTTTGACTGCCTGTCGCCCGGGGAACAAGACCAGTTTAACGCATACCTGGACCGGATGATCGCAGCCTTTGAGGAAAAGTGTGGCGACAGCATGAATGACGGCACCAGAGAATGGATGCGCGGCGCCTGTGAGCGTATGGGTAAAGAACAGTTCGAGCGGCTCATGAACATGAGGATGGGCGGCCGCTCCTTTGGAAATCACTTTGGGCAGGGCGGCCCGGGCTTTGGACCCTTTGGCGGCTTTGGCAGACCTGGTGATCCAGAGGACGAATGATCCGGCAGCTCCACGAGGCAGCTGTTTTTAAAGCCGAAAAGGAGGGATGTGTATGTTTTCAGCAATAGCCCTGTGTTTTTACGGCGTTTACCTGATCTGTGAAGCCTATAAGGCGGACAGAAGCCAGGTTCAGCAATAATAATCATGATGGAAAAGACAATATGCCCAAGGGGAAGCTCCCAATAAAGCGGTATTGTCACAGCATACGGCATGGCCAGTTTTTGGCGATGCCGTTTTGCTGTTCGCGCTTTGATTTCGGCGTGCTTTCTGACAACAGCGGGGGAAGGGCGGTAACAGAATAGACGGAGGAGGCGGCTTATGGTAGAATGTGGGCAGGGCAGGAGTCTGCGCTGCGCTGGCCTTCTCTGCCGATGCGTTGGACTGGAGATTGTATGCTTTTGTGATTGAATAAAAAAATGATAGGATGGTGGAAAGATGATAACAGGATACTACTGCACAAATATTTTTTCTGAGCAAGCGAAAGAGCTGATCGCGTTTTATACGCAAATGCTGGAGATCCCTTTTATTAAGACCGATGATGACAATTCAAATGGGGTTTATCTTGGTTTTATGGAAAACGCGCCCACTCTTTGCATATGGGACTGCAAAAAATGCGGCGTAGAGCCGACCGGGCGTCAATCCTTTGTATTTCAAACAGAAACCCTTGATTTAACAATGGAAAGCCTGAAGAAAAAAGGGGTCTCCCTGTCGGAAGCTGTCCGGTATGATTGGGGAACTTATGAGGTCCGTTTAAAGGATATCGACGGAAACGAGATCGTGATCGCTGAGTTTGTATAAGCGGTGGACGGTCAGCACAAAGCTGATCGTCTGCCTTTTATTTTGCGTTCAGGTGTGTTTGAAAATGCTTAAAAATGATCAAATATGTTCTTTTTAAATTGACAACACCCTGAAAATGCGTTATGATAAACAAAAGAAAGCATAGATAATCATAGTTAAACAGAATGACCGGTTCAAGTGTGACCGGATAATGAGGGAAGCCATGTTTCCAATAGAGAGAAGAGAAAAAATAATCGAAAACCTTGAGAAAAACGGCAGCATCACAGTTGAGGCGCTGGCCCAGAAGCTCGAGGTCACGCCCACGACCATCCGCAGGGATCTGAAATACCTGGAGGATAACGACCGCATTACCCGTACCTTTGGCGGAGCAGTGGTAAAGGAAGGGCTGGTGGAGGAAATCGCGGTTTCCCAAAAAGCCAGCGCTTATCAGGCCGAGAAAAAGCGCATCGCCAGGGAAGCCGAAAAACTGGTGGAGGACGGACAGACCATTGTGCTGGACGCTGGCACCACCAATATGGAGCTGGCTCTGCTGCTGGCCCGCGGTACGAAGCAGATCAGCGTGGTGACCGATGATATCCTCATTGCTGCCAGGCTGCTGGATGCGCCCCTTGTGGACGTCCACTGCACGGGCGGCCATGTCCAGAAGGATGTGGGGGTATGCCTCGGCGGACACGCTGAAGCCTTTTTTGAAGGCATCAACGCAGACATCGCCTTTCTGGGGGCCAGCGCTGTGGATGTGGAAAAAGGCGTGAGCTCACCGTCCATGGAAAAGGCAGCGCTGAAGCAGCAGATTCTGGAATGCGCCAGAGAAAAGGTGCTGCTGTCGGACAGCTCAAAGTTTGGCCGGGTCAGCTTTGCCAAAATCTGCGGAATTGACCGCTTCGACCGGATTATCACCGATGCGGGGCTGGACCCCGAGAGCGAAGCGCAGCTTATGGAAACAGAAATCGAATGGATTAAAGCATAGGAGGAAAGAGCAGATGGCAAGGGCAGTAATCATCGCCGACGATTTGACCGGGGCCAATGTTACCGGGGCCCTCCTCAGAAAAAACGGCTACCGTTTCGCGACCTTTCGGCACGGCGTACCGGTCGGGTCTGAGGTTTTAGCAGACTATGACGCCGTGGCTGTCAGCACAGACAGCCGGGGCATCGGGGCGGGGGCGGCCTATGACAGGGTGAAAAGGACTGCGCAGGCCTTTGTGCTGCCTGAGGGCTGCTTTTATCAAAAACGGATCGACAGCACCCTGCGGGGCAACATCGGCGCCGAGACAGACGGCCTGCTGGACGCCCTTGGCGGTGAAGCCGTCGCTCTTGTCTGCGCGGCCTACCCGGATGTGGATAAGCTGGTGGCCGGAGGCTATCTCTTAATTGAGGGAAACCTGCTGGAGCGTACCGGGGTCAGCAAAGACCCTAAATGCCCGGTGACCCTGTCGTCGGTCCAGGCTATACTGGAAAAACAGACCCGCTACCCGGTCGGCACTGTTGGTATGGATATCGTGTCCAGGGGAGCGGAAGCCATCCGGGGAGAAGCGGAAGCGCTTATCCGGCAGGGCGTGCGGATCATCAGCTTTGACGCGGTGGCGGGGGAGGATATCACCGCCATTGCCCAGGCGGGCACAGCCCTTGGCTGTCCCTTTATAACGGTGGACCCGGGGCCGCTGACGCTGGCCTGCCTGAACGCGGAAAAAAAACAGCGCACCCGCAAGCGCGTGCTCATGGCCATTGGCAGCGTGGTGCCCATTGTCAGACAGCAGGCAGCAGCCTTTGAAGCTTTTTTCAAAACCGAGCTGGTGCAGGCCGATGTGCTGGCCCTGCTGGATGAAAACCGCAGAGACGCCGAAAAACAGCGAATATTCAGAGCTTTGGACGCCTGCGCGCAGCACAGTGACTTTGTGGGTTTTATGACCGCCAGAGCGGAAGAGGATGTGCTGGACCTCAGGGAGACCGCAGCGCGCTTCGGCTGTGATGTCGAAACCCTGTCCGAACGCATCGGGGCAGCCATCGCGGAGCTGGCCGCCGCCTATCTCGAGGCCCACAGCCGCGAGATACAGGCCCTTTACACCAGCGGCGGGGACATTACCCTGGGCGTGTGCGAAGCCCTGGAAAGCGCGGGCATCTGCGTGCTGGATGAGATCGAGCCCTTTACCATGTACGGGGAGCTGATCGGCGGCCCTTACAGCGGCCTGCCCATTGTGACAAAAGGCGGACTGGCCGGAAGGGTGGATACCCTGCGCAGCGCCATGTCCTATTTACAGATAAAATTAGCCGAAAAGGAGTAAGAGAATGAAACCAATCATTGCAATACCTATGGGAGACGCGGCAGGCATCGGACCGGAGATTACCGTCCGGGCCCTGGCCGATAAGATGATACAGGACATTGCCCGCTGTGTGGTCGTGGGCGATAAGGACGTGCTGGAGGACGCCATCCGCGTAAGCGGTGTGGATTTAAAGATCAAATGTATCGAGGAGCCAGCAAACGGCGACTACACACCCGGTGTTCTAAACCTCATCGACCTTGACAACATTGACATGAACACCCTCAAAATCGGAGAAATCCAGGCCATGACCGGACAGGCGGCCTATGAGTATATTAAAAAAGCCACAGAGCTGTGCCTTGAGCGCAAGGCAGACGTACTGACCACCACGGCCATCAACAAGGAATCCCTGAAGCTGGCAGAGGTGCCCTACATCGGGCATACCGAGATCGTAGGCGCCCTGACAGGGACAGAGAATCCGCTGACCATGTTCCAGGTCCGGAACCTGCGCGTGTTTTTCCTCACGCGCCACGTCTCACTGAGAAAGGCCTGTGATTTGGTGACAAAGGACAGCCTGCTCACATTTATCCACGACTGTGTGAAAGCGCTGGAGGTGCTGGGTGTTAAGAACCCGAAAATCGCCGTGGCAGGTTTAAATCCCCACAGCGGTGAGCATGGCCTGTTCGGAACCGAGGAGGTCGACCATGTGATTCCGGCGGTTGAGACAGCCAAAGCCAGGGGCATTGACATTGAAGGCCCCATCGGAGCGGATTCCGTCTTTTACCAGGCCTTAAACGGCCGCTATGACGCGGTGCTCTCCCTGTATCATGATCAGGGGCACATCGCCACCAAGATGGTGGATTTTGAGCGCACCATCTCCATTACCAACGGGATGCCTATCCTGAGAACCTCGGTAGACCACGGCACAGCGCTGGACATTGCGGGCAAGGGCATCGCCAGCCCGGTCAGCATGATTGAGGCTATCCGCCTGGCCGTAGAGTACGCGCCCAATTTCAAGCGCGAGTCCTAAAGTTTGCAGGCAATGTAAGCATTGCAAAAATATATTAAAATACGGGGGTATTTATGATGCAGAAGTTTGAAAAAGTGTTTGACATGTCACAGCCGGTATTTCACAATTGTCCGGGATGGCCCACCTATGAGCTCACAGAGGTGACCTATGAGGCCATTAACCCAAAGGACGGCTTTACGGCAGAAGTCTTTAAGATGAACGCCCATACCGCCACCCACCTGGACGCGCCCTTCCATTTCTTCCCGGAAGGCAAGAAGATTGATGAAATGCCCATTGAGGGCTTCCAGGGCGAAGCGGTAATCATTGACCTCCGGGGCATTGCGCCGGATACAGGCATTACCAGCGAGCACCTGAAACCCTACGCGGACAAGATCAAGGAGGGGGACATTGTCCTCATGAACACAGGTTGGTGCAAGAAGAGAGCCATGACAAAGGAATACTATTACCAATGGCCTTACCTCACTGGCGAAGGCGCAGAATGGCTGCATGAAAAAGGTGTAAAGGGCGTTGGCATCGACGGCCTGAGCATTGGCGGATGGGGACCGGATAAGGGGCCGCAGCCCCATGTGGTTCTGCTCTCAAAGGAAGTATGGCTTCTGGAAGAGATCGACTTTCCCGATGAGGTGATGGCATATGAACGGGTTTACTTCTGCTGTTTCCCGCTCAAGCTCCAGGGCTTTGGCGGCGCACCGGCAAGAGCTGTCGCCATGGTGTAAAAAAGAGATACAAAAAGATCGGCGCAATTTTGCGCCGATCTTTTTATGACTCTTATGCTTCGGGTGATTCCATGGATTCAAGGATCGCGTCCACAAGCATGTCAAGCTCTTTTGCTTTTTCAGGATGGAGAGCAGAGGCCATGGACAGGCGGTCATTGATGACGGTCATGTCCTTCAGTTCATTTTCGACAAATTCCTGCATTAAATCGCCGGAGCAGGGAGCCCAGGAGCCATTTTCCACAATGGCGACCGTACGGTTCTGCACGTTCAGGGCCTTCATGTCCATCAGGAAGTTATGCATGGCCGGGTAAATGCCGAGGTTATAAGTCGTCGAGGCGAGAACCAGGTGGCTGTATTTGAAGCTTTCAGAAATGAGCTGGGATACATGCGTCGAGGACACATCATACATGACCACATTGGTCATGCCCTTGTCGCAGAGACGGGCAGCCAGGGCCTGGGCAGCGCTTTCCGTGTTGCCGTACATTGACGCGTAGGCGATCATAACGCCCTTTTCCTCCGGCACATAGCGGCTCCATAAATCGTATTTTTCGATAAAATACATCAGGTCCTCGCGCCAGACCGGCCCGTGAAGCGGGCAGATAAATTTGATCTTGTCAAGAATGCCGGCAGCCTTGCCCAGCAGAAGCTGTACATGGGGGCCGTATTTTCCGACAATATTGGTCAGGTAGCGGCGGGCGTCGTCAAGCCAGTCACGGTCAAAATCCACCTCGTCAGCGAAAAGCTTGCCGTCCAGGGCGCCAAAGGTACCAAAGGCGTCAGCAGAGAACAGAGCCCCGTTTGTCACATCAAAGGTGACCATGGCTTCGGGCCAGTGCACCATGGGCGCGAAAACAAAGGTGACCGTGTGCCTGCCGAAGGAGAAGGTATCGCCCTCTTCCACGACTATGCAGTCATGGTCGTCGACGTGAAAGCCAAACTGGCGCATGAACAAAAAGGCTTTTTCATTGCTGATGATCTTAATCCCCGGGTATCGGATCAGGATTTCTTCTATACTGGCCGCGTGGTCGGGCTCAAGATGGTTGATCACAAGGTAATCCAGGGATTCACCCTCCAAAACAAACTCAAGGTTTTCTAAGAGCTGGCGGCAGGCCGACCAGTCGACCGTGTCAAAGAGTACATTTTTTTCATCGCGCAGGACATAAGCGTTGTAGCTGACGCCGCGCGGAATGGGATAGACATTTTCAAACAGGGCCAGGCGGTGGTCGTTGGCCCCAACCCAGATTAAGTCCTCGGTTACATTTCTAACTGCATACATTGATTAGGCCTCCTTTTTGGCGATAATAAATTCAGATTTTTCGGCGCCGCACAGCGGGCAAACCCAGTCTTCCGGAACATTTTCAAACAGTGTGCCCGGAGCGATGTCATTTTCCGGATCACCCAGATCGGGAACATATTCATAGCCGCAGCCGCCGCAGATATAGGACGGGCCAGCCGGCGTCGGCTTTGGCGCCTTTGGCCTTTTAATCTTGACCATTTCGGGGGCGGGCTTTTTCTCGCCGGTGCCCAGAGCTTTGGCTAAAACAGGCAGAACCTCGTTCACATCACCTACAATGCCATAGTCACAGTTTTTAAAGATCGGCGCGTTGCCGTTTTGGTTGATGGCGACAATGGTGGAAGCGTCCTTGATCCCCTTGAGATGCTGGATCGCGCCGGAGATACCGCAGGCAATATACAGGTTGCCTGAGAACTTCTGTCCCGACATTCCCACATAGCGGTTAAGGGGCACGTATTTTAAGGTTTCAGCCACTGGCCTGGAGGAGCCAATAGCAGCCCCGGCGGCCTTTGCCAGATCTTCGATGAGCTTCATGTTTTTCTTGTCGCCAATGCCCACACCGGCCGAAACCACACGTTCAGCGTCGACAATAGGGGTGTCGATGGGAATCCCGACAGAGAAATCATAGCCGTCTTTTTCAAGCGCCGCGACCAGGGCGTCAACCTTTGCCTGAATATCACCGTCTTTCAGAATAATGTGCTTGCGAACGCCGGTGATGGGCGCGGGCTTTTTAGGCGCGCTGCCGGAGCCGCCGGCCTTTTTTGGGGGCTTTCCCAGAATATGGGAGGCGATGACAACGCGCTGGATTTCGTTGGTGCCTTCATAGATGGTCGTGATCTTGGCGTCGCGGTACATCCGCTCAACCTCCATGCCCTTCAGGTAGCCGGTGCCGCCGAAAATTTGAAGGGCGTCATTGGTGACCTCCAGAGCGATATCGGAGGCATACTGTTTAGCCATGGCAGATTCCATGCCGTAAGGCTCGTGGCATTCCTTCAGCTCAGCCGCCTGGTAGATGAGCAGTCGGGCAGTGTGCAGCTTGGTGGCCATATCTGCGATTTTAAAGGAAATGGCCTGCTGGAAGCCGATGGGCTTGCCAAACTGAACACGTTCCTTGGCGTAGGCTACCGCTTCCTCAAAAGCGCCCTGGGCGATCCCCAGCGCCTGGGAGGCAATGCCGATCCGGCCGCCGTCCAGGGTTGCCATCGCGATTTTAAAGCCCTGGCCCTCTTCGCCTAAAAGGTTTTCCTTGGGAACCTTCACATCATTGAAAACCAGCTCGGCAGTGGAGGAGGAGCGGATCCCCAGCTTGTCGTAGTGATCCCCGAAGGTGAAGCCTTCCCAGCCCTTCTCAACAATAAAGGCGGAGATGCCGCGGGTTCCGATATCAGGTGTGGTGACCGCGAAAATAACGTAGGTGTCGGCTTTTGGCGCGTTGGTGATGAAAATCTTATTGCCGTTGAGCAGGTAGTGGTCACCCTTGTCAATGGCAGTGGTTTCGGTTCCGCCGGCATCGGAGCCTGCGTTTGGCTCCGTCAGGCCAAAGGCGCCGATTTTTTCACCTTTACACAGGGGGATTAAATATTTTTGCTTTTGCGCTTCGTTTCCAAAGGCGGCAATGGGCCAGGTCCCAAGTGAGGTATGCGCCGACAGAATAACGCCGGTTCCGCCGTCGACGCGGGAGAGCTCTTCAACGGCAATGGCATAGCTCAAAACGTCCAGGCCCTGTCCGCCGTATTCCTTTTCAAATGGGATACCCATTACGCCCATTGCGCCAAGCTGCCTGATGGCTTCGTCCGGAAACATATTTTCCTTGTCCATCATAAAAGCATGGGGCTTCACTTCTTTTTCAGCAAACTCACGAATTTTTTTGCGCAGGGCTTCATGCTGCTCGGTCGTTTTAAATAACATCATAGATCCTCCTTGAAATATAAATGAATCAATACCATATATTGGATAATTTTTGTCCAATATTGCCGAAAAAACCATGCGGTCACCCGCATTTTAAAATTTCTTCTAAGCTACTGGCCTTCAATCGGTCGTTGAGCTCTTCCTGGATAACCATGAGGTGATTATGAAAACAGCAGCTGCCGTGTTTTTCACACCATTCGCAGCGATAGCCCGATTCCATGCAGGGGGACAGAGAACAGCTTCCATCAATGGCGCACATCAGATCATACAGAGATATGGCGCTGGTCGGCTTATTAAGGCTGCAGCCGCCTTCGCTGCCGCGGGCGATACTCACCAGGCCGGCGCGTTCCAGCTTTTTGATGATTTTGTAGGCAAAGGCCTTTGGTATTTGTTCCTCGTCCGAAAGCTGGCTCACAGAACGGCGCTCGCCGTCGGCCAGAGAACGTACAAGTCTCAATGCATAATCGGTTTCTCTCGTAATCAGCACAAATGTAATCCTTTCAAATTTATAAACTCATTATAGCAATGTGGATAAAAATAGTCAAGTATAAAAAATTGTCATTTTCTTTTCTGGATAAAAGGCGCAGCCCCGGGCAGCGTGTCTTTCTGACAGCCTGAAAAAGATCGGCACAATTTTGCGCCGATCTCGGGTTAAGCTTATCTGGGTCAGGCCAGCGGTGCGCAGGGGCAGGCAGTCAGCCTTTCGTCATCCGCTTCAATGGTCTCGCTGACACTGATGGGATTTTCAAAATGCAGGGCGCCGCCGCAGACGTCGGCATAAACGGTGAGCACGACCATGCCGTCGCCCTCGGGATGCCTGGTATCGTCGCAGATACCACCCATACGGCAGCGATCCGTCACGTTCAGCTTAAAGTTCTCCGGTATAATCACATTGACGCCGCCATTTCTCACCTCAATGTCCAGATCGTATTGCTTTTTGTCGGCTTTCACCTGGGAAAGGTCAACACTCATGCCGCCGCAGAAAACGCCGATCTTCATATCCTGCATGGGCACGTCACCCACGATTTTATTTTTACCGCCGCAGATAACGCACTGGTCCAGAGCGTTTCCGGTCTTATCCATGCTCTCCTCAAAATCATGGCCTTTTTTCAGAACACAGGCGAAAAAGGCTGTGGAGGCGGCAAAGGTAAAGGCCGCGGTGCCGAGTAGTAGGTCCTTGAATTTCATGTTAAATCTCCTTGCATATGATGTTATGATTAATAATAGCACCTTTTTCTTTAAAATAGAATAGGGGCGGAGGATTCTTAACCGATTTAAGCGAAGATGATTATGAAAACGTTGCTGTATACAATTTTTAATCTAAAATTAAAAAAGTGTGGTATAATAAGTGCAAAGCTTTATTCAGACAGAGTAAGCAAAATAACAAAGAATGTGAGATGCAGAACATTTGGAATATATATATAAAAGAAAATACAGTGAAGAATTTTTGGAAATCGTCAGTGACATCATCGATCATCCTAAATTTCAGGAGCTGAGAGACATCGACCACCATGGCAATGGGCTTTACGCGCATTCGGTGGCGGTTGGCTACAACTCATACCTCATTGCCAAAAAGCTGGGCCTTGACTATGTCTCAGTGGCGCGCGGCGCGCTACTGCACGACTTCTTTTTTCAGGACTGGCGCGATAATGAGAAAGACGGCAGGGGATTTGACCGTATCCGTCAGATGCACGGCTTCAGCCATCCCAAGACAGCGCTTAAAAACGCAAGGAAATATTTTAATATCAACGATAAAGAGGCAGACATGATTGTCAAGCACATGTTCCCGCTCACCATTACCCCGCCCAGGCACCGCGAAAGCTGGGTGGTCACAGCGGTGGATAAGGGTGTTGCCATTAAAGAGATGGTTTGCGAGCATACTCCGCGCAAGCTGTACTACAAGTTAAGATTTCAAGACTAGCCTGGCTTAGTTTTTTAAATAAAATAGAGATTCTGGAGGAAGACATTGGGTTTGAAACATTTAGAAGAGATTGAAAAAGCAAAAGCACATTTTGGTAAAATTCTGGAAGAACAGTTTACGCGTATTGACCGCATGAAAGCCGAAAGCGAATTTGTCGACTATGCGTCTAAAGATCAAATTGTGATCGGGATTGTCGGCGGCGACGGTATCGGCCCTTTCATTACCGCGGAGGCCGAAAAGGTCCTGGCGTTTCTGTTAAAGGATGACGTGGAAAAGGAACGCGTTGTCTTTAAGGAAATCGACGGCCTGACCATCGAAAACCGTGCAGCCTGCGGCAAAGCCATTCCAGACGATGTCCTGGCAGAATTAAAGGAATGTGACGTTATCTTAAAAGGACCAACCACCACCCCGAGAGAAGGGGATAAATGGCCGAACATCGAGAGCGCCAACGTGGCCATGCGCCGCGAGCTGGATTTGTTCGCCAATGTGCGTCCGGTCTCAGTTCCCGAAAAGGATATTGACTGGACCTTCTACCGTGAGAACACCGAGGGCGGCTACGCAGTCGGCAGCAAGGGCGTCCATGTCAATGACGACCTGGCCATTGACTTTACCGTCACCACCCAGGAGGGCTCAGAGAGAATCATCCGCGCGGCTTTTGACTACGCGAAAAAATCCGGTAAAAATAAGGTGACAGTGGTCACCAAAGCCAATGTCATCAAAACAACCGACGGCAAGTTTTTAGATACCGCCAAGGCCATCGCGAAGGAATACCCGGAAGTGGAAATGGACGACTGGTATATTGACATCATGACCGCCAAGCTGGTCGATGAAAAACGCCGTTCCCAGTTCAAGGTGATGGTACTGCCCAACCTTTACGGCGATATCCTGACCGATGAGGCGGCTGAGTTCCAGGGCGGTGTTGGCACCGCGGGCTCTGCAAACATCGGCAAGCGCTACGCCATGTTTGAAGCCATCCACGGCTCAGCGCCGAGAATGGTCGACGAGGGACGCGGCCAGTACGCAGATCCCTGCAGCATTATCCGCGCTGCCGGCATGCTGCTCGAACACATCGGCTATATGGACGAAGCCAGAAAGCTCCAGATGGCTCTGGACATCTGCGGCAATTTTGAAAAGAAGCTGGAAATTACCGGCCGGGATACCGGCGCCACCGGCGCGGAATATGCCGAATACCTGATGAAGACCCTTTCTCAGGATAATCTGGAAGAAGTATTTAACAGCTATCAAAAATAAATCAGCATTTGAGAAAAGACTTGTTTCGACAAACAAGTCTTTTTTAGTCGGTTTTTATATAAAATTTAGATTGACCGTATATAATAGAAGCGATCGTGCAATAAATCCCGATGAAGGAGCGATGCGTATGCTGGAAAAATTAAATCTTGATGTTGAAGTTGAAAAAGCGGTTTATAAGGAAGAAAAAGATGCCCTCTCCATTAAGCTGGGCGCCCTGCAGCGCCGGATAAAGGAGCTGGGAATACCCGTACTGATTATTTTTGAAGGCTGGGACGCCGCGGGCAAGGGGACGCTGATCAACGACCTGATGATTCCGCTGGACCCCAGAAGCTTTGTGGTATACAATGCCATCAAGCCCAACGATGACGAAATCAACCGGCCCCTGCTGTGGCGCTACTGGACCAAAACACCAGAAAAGGGACGGATGGTCCTGTTTGACCGCAGCTATTACAGCGATCTTGTTCACCGGCCAAAGCTGGACAAGGGTGAACTGAAGCTGCTTCTGCACCAGGCCAATGATTTTGAGAAGGTTCTGGCACAAAACGGGACAGTCATCATTAAGTTTTTTATCCATATCAGCCAGAAGGAGCAGAAAAAGCGCTTTGAAAAGCTGGAGGAAAATCCATCCACCAGCTGGCGCGTGACCGGGGAGGACTGGCGTGAAAATAAAAACTACGATAAGCTTTATAAAAAGCTTAATCACGCGCTGGAGGCCACCGATACCGACTGCGGCCCATGGACCCTGGTGGAGGGCCATCATAAGGACTACGCCTGTCTGAAAATTTACAACACCCTTGCGTTCCGGCTGGAAAAGGAAATCGAGAAAGTGGAAAACGCCGAAAAGCCAGTGCTACAGCCCCTTATCTCAGCAGAGGACGACCCATACCGCACCCCGGTGCTGGAATCTGTGGACATGGACAAGTGCATGGACCGGGAGACTTACAGGGAAGAACTGAAAAAATGCCAGAAAAAGCTGCGGGATCTCGAGTATCAGATTTACAGCCGCCGTATCCCCGTCATTATCGGCTTTGAGGGCTGGGACGCCGGAGGCAAGGGCGGGGCCATCAAACGCCTTTGCGAAAACCTGGACCCCAGGGGCTACCGTGTTTATCCCACTGCTGCGCCCACCAGCGAGGAGCTGGCCCATAACTGGTTATGGCGTTTCTGGAAAACGGTGCCCAAGCGCGGGCATTTCAGCATCTACGACCGCACCTGGTACGGTCGGGTGATGGTTGAGCCCATCGAGGGCTTCTGCACTGCCGACGATTACCGCCGGGCATTCCGGGAGATCAACGATTTTGAAAAACAGCTGACCGATTTTGGGGCAGTGGCGCTGAAATTCTGGATGAACATCAGCAAGGACGAACAGGAGAAGCGCTTCAAGGAGAGGGAAAACGATCCGGACAAGCAGTGGAAGATCACCGATGAGGACTGGCGCAACCGCGAAAAATGGGACGCCTATGTGGTGGCTGTGGATCGGATGCTATTAAAAACCTCGACCGAAAACGCGCCATGGATCGTGGTGGAGGGCAATGACAAATACTACGCCCGCATCAAGGTGCTGAAAACCGTCATCGAGGCCATCGAGAAGAAAATAGCAGAGCTGGATGCCTGAAAAATGGAAAGAAGCGCTGTTTTAAGCGCGAAGTGAAAAGAATGGCGCTGAAAACCTGTTCAAAACGGCGAAGAGGCGTCAAAATTTGTCCAAAAAATACCCGAAATCAAAATTTTACCTGTCAAATTTTTAACAGAGATTTCTGTACGGAAAACAGGACAAAAAATTATCCGAAAAGGTGTGTATACACCCTAATTGAATTGTGTTATAATCGTTAAAGGTAAAAATTTGTTATACACAATTAATACATTTTTAAATGCTTAATTTCTAAGGAGGAATATCATGTCCAAAACAATGATGACAATGGATGGGAACCAGGCTGCTGCTCACGTGGCATACGCCTTTACTGAAGTAGCTGGCATTTTCCCAATCACCCCGTCTTCCCCAATGGCTGAACACGTTGACGCCTGGTCTGCACAGGGAAGAAAAAACATTTTTGGAGAAACCGTCAAAGTATCTGAAATGCAGTCTGAAGGGGGCGCCGCTGGTACAGTCCACGGTTCTTTGGCTGCCGGTGCTTTAACAACAACCTTTACAGCTTCTCAGGGTCTTTTATTAATGATCCCGAATATGTATAAAATCGCCGGTGAATTATTACCAGGCGTATTCCATGTATCTGCCCGTACACTGGCTGCTCACGCTTTATCAATCTTCGGCGACCACGGCGATGTTATGGCCTGCCGCCAGACTGGTTTCGCTATGCTGGCCACCGGTTCTGTACAGGAAGTCATGGATTTAGGCGGCGTTGCGCATTTAGCTGCCATCAAATCAAGAATTCCGTTCTTACACTTCTTCGACGGCTTCAGAACCTCTCATGAAGTTCAGAAGGTTGAAGTTATGGATTATGAAGCTTACAAGAAAATGGTTGACTGGGATGCGATTCAGGCATTCAGAGACCACGCTTTAAATCCGGAACACCCTGTAACAAGAGGTACCGCCCAGAATGGCGATGTCTTCTTCCAGGCACGTGAAGCCTGCAATAAATTCTACGATGCTGTTCCAGACATCGTTGCAGAATACATGGACAAAGTCTCCGCAGAAACCGGCAGAGAATACCACCCGTTCAACTACTACGGCGATCCGGATGCTGAAAACATCATTGTTGCAATGGGTTCAGTTACAGACTGTATTGAAGAAACCATTGACTACCTGGCTGCGCAGGGCGAAAAGGTTGGTGTGCTGAAAGTACACCTGTTCAGACCTTTCTCTGAAAAATACTTCTTTGAAGCATTACCGAAAAATGTTAAACGTATCTGTGTCTTAGACAGAACAAAAGAACCTGGCGCTCTCGGCGATCCTTTATACCAGGATGTCTGCACCATTTTCTACGGCAAGGAAAACGCGCCTCTGATTATTGCGGGCCGTTACGGCTTAAGCTCCAAGGATACCACTCCTGGCCAGATCAAGGCTGTTTATGACAACCTGAAATTAGATACACCGAAAGATAAATTCACCATCGGTATCGTCGATGATGTTACCTTCACCAGCCTGGAAGTAACAGATAATATCCACACTGTTCCAGAAGGAACTAAGGGCTGTAAATTCTGGGGTCTGGGTTCTGACGGTACTGTCGGCGCCAACAAAAACTCCATCAAAATCATCGGTGACCACACCGACTTATACGCTCAGGGTTATTTTGACTATGACTCCAAGAAATCCGGCGGTATCACCGTTTCTCACTTAAGATTCGGTAAACAGCCGATCAAGTCACCATACCTGATCGTTAACTCTGACTTTATTTCCTGCTCTACACAGGCTTATGTACACCAGTATGACCTGTTAAACGGGCTGAAAAAAGGCGGCACATTCTTACTGAACACCGTTTGGTCTGTCGATGAGCTGGGCGAACGCTTACCAGCAAGCATGAAACGCTACATGGCTGAAAATGATACACAGTTCTATATCATCAACGCAACCAAGGTTGCAGAAGAAATCGGTCTTGGCCGCAGAACCAACACCATCATGCAGGCAGCCTTCTTCAAACTGGCCGACATCATTCCAATTGATGACGCGGTTAAGTTCATGAAGGAAGGGATCATGAAATCCTACGGTAAGAAGGGTGACAAGATCGTCAATATGAACTATGAAGCTGTTGACGCTGGTATCAACCCGGATATCTTAACCAAGGTAGAAATTCCTGCTGACTGGGCAAATGCACAGGACGAAGCAGTAGAAGCCAAAGACGAACCAAAATTCGTTAAGGAAATCCTGCGCCCGGTTAACCGCTTTGAAGGCAACAGCATTCCAGTTTCCGCTTTCGTCGACAATGAAGATGGTACTTACATGGCTGGTTCTTCCGCTTATGAAAAACGTGGTATCGCTGTAAATGTACCGCAGTGGATTCCGGAAAACTGTATCCAGTGTAACCAGTGTTCCTTCGTATGCCCGCACGCTGCGATCCGCCCAGTATTAATGGACGAAGCTGAAAAAGCGGCTGCTCCGGAAGGCTTTGACAGCATCAAAGCGAACGGTAAACAGTTCGATGGCTTACAGTACAGAATCCAGGTGAGCGTATTAGACTGTACAGGCTGCGGCAACTGTGCTGACGCATGTCCGGCTAAGACAAAAGCTCTGGAAATGAAACCTCTTGAAACTCAGGAAAATCAGGTTGCTAACTGGGAATATGCCACAACTGTTCCAGTTAAAGACGACCGCATGAATAAATACACCGTTAAGGGCAGCCAGTTCTGCCAGCCGTTGCTTGAATTCTCCGGCGCTTGTGCTGGTTGTGGTGAAACACCATACATCAAGGCTGTTACCCAGTTATACGGTGACCGCATGATGATCGCCAACGCTACCGGCTGTTCTTCAATCTGGGGCGCTTCCACACCATCCACACCATACTGCAAGAACGCTAAGGGTCAGGGTCCTGCATGGGCAAACTCCCTGTTCGAAGACAATGCAGAATATGGCTTCGGTATGTTACAGGCCAGCAACAAGATCAGAGAAACCCTTGCGAACTACTTAGCAGCAATCGCGGAAACTGCACCTGAAGCAGTTAAAGCAGCCGCAAACAAGTGGATTGAAAATAAAGATGACGCAGAAGGTTCTAAAGAAGCATCTGCCGAATTAAAAGCCGCTCTGGAAGGCTACTCTGTAGACGACCAGGTACTGGCAGATAAACTGAAATTCGTTAAGGACAACGCAGATCACTATGTCAAGAAATCCGTATGGGTATTCGGTGGTGACGGCTGGGCTTACGATATCGGATACGGCGGTTTAGACCATGTATTAGCCTCCAAGGAAGACATCAATGTATTCGTTCTGGATACAGAAGTTTACTCCAACACTGGCGGCCAGGCTTCTAAATCTACTCCGACCGGTGCCGTTGCACAGTTCGCAGCATCCGGCGAAAGAATCAAGAAAAAAGACCTTGGTATGATGGCAGCTACCTACGGCTACGTATATGTTGCCCAGGTTGCCATGGGTGCTGACAAGAACCAGTACATGAAGGTATTACAGGAAGCGGAAGCTTATCCGGGTCCATCCCTGATCATTGCTTACGCGCCATGTATCAACCACGGTATCAAGGGCGGTATGGGCCGTACCCAGTCTCATGAAGCAGATGCTGTTGCATGCGGCTACTGGCACTTATACCGTTACAACCCAATGCTGAAAGCCGAAGGCAAGAACCCATTCACACTGGATTCTAAAGAACCAGACTTCAGTAAATTCCAGGATTTCATCAACAGCGAAGTTCGTTACACCTCATTACGTTTAAGCTTCCCAGAAGTTGCTGATCAGTTATATGAAAAAGCACAGGAAGAAGCTGAAGAACGCTATGCAGGCTACAAACGCATGGCTGCGCAGGAATTCTAATCTAAGCTAAAAGTACAAAGCTCCCGGGCTCCATATGGAATCCGGGGGCTTTTTTATGGTTATTGCCGGTGCAGATAAAGTTTTGCGTTTGTCTATTCTCCAAAAGGGTATCTTATAGAGAGAAATACCGAAAGGAGAGAGCAAGCATGTTTTTTGACAGAATTTTTGATATAAATGATAAGAAAGAACGCGTTTATAAGCGCTACCTGAATGGAGAATGGATAGACGGAAATGATGAGGGGCAGACCCTTGCCATTAAATCGCCCATTGACGGTTCTCTGGTGGGCCGGATACCGGCTATGAGCAGAGAAGAGGTGGATGAGGCCATTGCCAGCACAAAGGACAGCCTTCAGGCATGGGCCGAAATGCCCATCTATGAACGGGCTGAAATTTTCTATGCCGCCGCGGATCTTTTTGAAAAGCATCTGGACGAGATGGCAGAGGTTCTGGTGCAGGAGGTCGCAAAGGATCTGGCCTCAGCCCGCTCCGAGATCGAGCGCACCGCGGACTTTTTAAGATATACCGCCGACGTGGGAAAGAGCATGGCCGGCGAAGCCATCAGTGGCGATAATTTTCCAGGCGGCACCCGCAACAAAATCTCCTATGTGACCAGGGTTCCCCTGGGCACGGTTCTGGCCATCTCACCCTTTAACTATCCGGTTAACCTGGCCATGTCAAAAATCGCACCGGCACTCATCGGCGGCAATACCGTGATTTTAAAGCCCGCAACCCAGGGAGCCATCAGCTCACTGCATTTGGTGGAAATCCTCAACCGGGCTGGCCTGCCAACCGGCGTGCTGAATACCGTAACCGGCCGGGGAAGTGAAATCGGCGATTATGTGGTCACACACAAGGGGATTAACTTTATCAACTTTACAGGAAGCACCGAGGTGGGACGCCATATCTCAAAAATATCCGAGATGGTGCCATTGCTTCTGGAACTGGGCGGCAAGGACGCCGCTGTGGTTTTGCCCGACGCAGACCTGGATTTTGCGGCCAATAATATTGTGTCCGGTGCCTTTTCCTACTCAGGACAGCGCTGCACCGCGGTAAAACGGATTCTCGTACAGGAGGAAGTGGCAGACGCCCTGGCTGAAAAGCTGAAAGCCCGTGTCGAAAAGCTGAACGTTGGTGATCCCTGGAAGAACGCTGCGGTGGTTCCGCTTATTGACGATAAGTCAGCGGATTTTGTCCAGGGGTTGGTGGATGACGCACTGAACAAGGGGGCGGAACTCCTGACAGGGAATAAACGCGAGAAAAACCTGTTTTATCCAACGCTTTTAGACCATGTGACCAAAGATATGGAAATCGCATGGGAAGAGCCCTTTGGCCCTGTTTTGCCCATTATTCGGATAAAGAGCGTGGAGGAAGCCATCGAGATCGCCAACGCCTCAGAATACGGCCTTCAGTCCTCTGTTTTTACCAATAATATCAATCAGGCCTTCTATATTGCCAACCACCTGGAGGTGGGGACCGTACAGATTAATAATAAAACCGAGCGTGGCCCCGACCATTTCCCGTTTTTAGGTGTAAAAGCCTCAGGAATGGGTACCCAGGGAGTAAAATATTCCATCGAAGCCATGACCCGGCCAAAGGCCATGGTAGTCAATATCCAGAAGATTGATTAAGGAATAAACAAAAAAATATCATTTAATATTGAAATTTTACCCGGATTTTGCTATAATAGCCTCAAGCAAAGCATACCAACGGAAGAATGCCCCAGGCAGACTGCTCCACCGCAACTGTGAAAGTCAGATACGTGTTTTGCCAGTTTCGCGTGGAAGCATCAAAGAGGCAAATTTTGAAGAACCTCCACCGAAAACAGGTGGAGGTTCTTTTTTTAGCCCTCCGGCGGGCCGGAGCCGGACTGTGAAAATATGAGATGATAGCAGGAGGTAAACATGGATTTTTACAAGGTAGTGACGGCCAATGACCGCAAGTCATTTGAAAAGCAGTTGAATGAAGCCCATGAGGAGGGCTACCATATCAATAAGGACGGCATACAGGTCAACACCAACGGGGTGGGCCTGAACCTGATCTATACGGCAGTCATGTGCCGGAAGTCCTGAGCGGGGGTAAAATGAAGCGAGCCCGGCACAATTTTGTGCCGGGCTCTGATTATGCGGGCTGGTTGAAAAAGCGTTTGAAGTTTTCAACAATCTCATCAATGTTTTTTTCAGTGAGGATGAGCGGCGGGTAGATCATCACAAACTGCGGAACCGCCGCGAATTTTTTTACAAGAATCCCCTTTTCCTTCATAAACTGCACAAAGCTGTCTGCGACCGCTTCCTTTTTAAAATCAATGAACAAAATCAAGCCTTTCCCTTTAATGCTGAATTTTCGGCCGCAGTTGGCCTCAAGGGCCCGCAGCTTACCCTGGAACCGGGTGCCCAGCGCCTGGATTTTTTTAGACAGGTTTGAGGATTCCATAAAGCTGAGGACAACCTTCAGCATGATATAGTTGGGCACGTCCTCCAGAACAACCCGGGATTCCTGAATGGCGAAAAGCTTGTTGATCCGCTTTGTCATGGATACAAAGTGGACGGTGCGGTGGTTGTACAGGCTGCCGTTGTAGATAAGGACATCGGGCTGGATGTCATAGAGCTTATAGGAAAAAATCGGCCCGGTCCGGTAAAAACCGGCTGTGGAATCATCCCAGATAATGGGAATATTAAACTTAGCAAGCAGGTCCAGGATCGGCTCCAGCAGGTCTTTTTTTGCGATGGAGGCGTCACTTGTGACAATGGGGTTGATGATACAGCCCGCCAAAGCGCTCCGGTGTTTTTTGAGAATGAGTTTGATGGTTTTGAGCTCAGGAAACACCGTGTTTTTGATGCCGTCAATATTGACCTTTGGATCATCGGCGATGAGCTCCTCGAATGAATAAATCTGGTCGGCAAATTCCTCAGGGAAAACACCTGGAAGCTTTTCAAGGCAGAGAAATTCCGTCTTGCCGCGCTTGGAGGACAGAGCCTTGAGCAGGCGTGGGTAGGAGTTTTCAGAGTTGAAATAGGTTACAGCCAGCTTTTTAGGCAAATGCGGCTTGAGCTGCGCGTCCAGGTCACCAAGGAGCGCCTCCAGATCCACAGGCTTATTTTCCCTTTGATAATCCTTAACCATAGCGTTGATATCCCGGTTAATGGTGGGGTTATTATAACCGCAGCTCCAGAGCAGACTGTCTGTATAAAAGCTGAGGTACATATTTTCATCGGTGTCGGTCAGAGTTTGAAGGCTTCCCTTGGAAATATCAACAATCCCGTCGAAGGAATCCGTCAATTCCTCATTAAACATTTTTTTGGTTTCGTTTTTACTCATGTTTACCTCCCTCTAAATAGAACTAACCTTATTTTCCCTTAAAACTAAGAAAATGACAAGTGATTTTAATAAATTCCGGGATAACCTGAAATAAAAAAGCAACGTCCTTAAAAGAACGTCGCTTTTCTTAAGAATTTAATTATTTGGTTGCATCAACAGCGTTTAACGCGTCGTTAATGGAACGGACCATTGCTTCCGGATCAATGCCGTGGGCGAGACAGCCCTGTTCAATATTTTCAAAGCGGGCAGCCATGCAGCCAAAGCAGTGCATTCCGTATGCCTGGAAAACCGGCACAGAATCAGGATATTTTTCAACGGCCTCTAAGATGCCCATATCTTTTGTTACTTTATCCATATTGTTCACCTCCAAATGGTTATTATAATCAAACTATACCCTTATTATATAGTTTGAAAAAGATTTTGGCAAGAGTATAAAGAAAAAAGAAAGGCAATTACTTGAAAAAAATAAGAGGCCGTTGTATAATATATACGATAGGGGAATTTTCTATAAAGGGGTGTATAATGTGATAACCGACAAAGTAGTGGTACAAAACCGTGCTGGACTCCATGCAAAACCAGCATCTCTGTTTGTACAAACGGCCAATAAGTTCAAGAGCGAAATTTACATCAGTAAAGGCTCAACACGTGTAAACGCTAAAAGCATTATGGGTGTAATGATTTTAGCTGTTCAAAAGGGCGATGAGATCGTAATCGAAGCCTCGGGCGATGATGAAAAGCTCGCGGTCGAAAAGTTAATAGAACTCATTAATAATAAATTCGATCTGCCCGATGAATCTTAACAAAATGTAAACTGAGAAAAGTATGGATGGGTTCATTCATACTTTTCTTTTGTTCACGCGGCATTTACCGCGCCTTTTTACGATCTTATGACAACAAAGGAGTTTTTATGCGCAAAATACTGATCGCCATTTCCTTTTTTACCCGCTTTCCCATAAAGCTGAAGGATGTGAGCGAGGAAGAATTTTATGATTCAATGATTTTTATGCCGCTCGTGGGCCTTCTGGTTGGGGCGATCCTGTTCGCGGTCTCCTGGGTATTATCCTATATTCATGTCATCCAGTTGCAGGCCCTCTTTACCATGATCGTCTATATCTGGATTACCGGCGGTCTGCATCTCGACGGCTTTGCCGATACAGTGGACGCCCTGTTCTCGGCCAGGGATCACGCGAAAATGATGGAGATTATGAAGGACAGCCGCCTGGGTTCCTTTGGAGCCATCGGCCTGATCCTGCTGTTTCTGACCATCTGGTCCTGCTATACAGTTATCCTGCCGGAAAACCTGCTGATTCTGATCCTTATGCCAGTTATCGGCCGATACTGCGCCATACAGACCTGCTGCTTCTCAACCTACGCCGAGGGCGGCGGCGGACTGGGACGCCGGATTGTCGAGATGACCAAGCCCTGGCATGTGCTGCTCTATCTGGTGCTGATCCTGCCCTTTGCCTGGTTTGCCATTGGGCCGGTGGCCTTCTTTGCAGCGCTGGGAACCATAGTCATCAATTTAGGCCTCATGCTCTATTTACAGCATAAAATCGGCGGCATTACCGGCGATACCATCGGCCTGACCATTGAACTGACCCAGACGATTTTCCTGGTGGTTCTGGCAGTTATTCAGGCGAATTGGATGCTTCTGGCAGCGTGATGGCTATGAAAAACCAATGCTTACCAACCAATCGGCAGGAAATGCGTGACCGCGGATGGGCAGAGGTTGACTTTGCCCTGGTTACGGGGGACGGCTATGTGGATCATCCCTCCTTTGGGGCGGCGGTGATTTCCCGGGTTTTGGAAAGCCATGGCTACCGGGTGGGCATTATCGCCCAGCCCGACTGGCACAGCACCGGGGATTTCGAGGTCTTTGGCCGCCCGCGCCTGGGGTTTATGGTGACAGCCGGGAACCTCGATTCCATGGTCAGCCACTATACCGTCAATAAAAAGAGGCGGAAAAAAGATGTGTATACGCCGGGAGGTGTTGCCGGCCGGCGGCCAGACCGGGCCACCATTGTCTACTGCGGTAAAATACGCGAAGCCTACAAGGATATTCCGTTGATTATCGGCGGGATTGAAGCCAGCCTGCGGCGTTTTGCCCATTATGACTACTGGCAGAATAAGGTGCGGCGCTCAATTCTGTTTGACAGCCGGGCCGATCTTCTGGTCTACGGCATGGGCGAAAAAGCCATTGTCGAGATTGCGGACAGCCTTAATGCCGGCATTCCAATATCTGAATTAAACTACATTAAAGGTACAGCCTGTATCATTAAAGAAATGCTTTCGGATTGTGTGGAATTGCCAGGCTGCGAAGCGGTGACCGCGGATAAAAAGACTTATGCCGAAGCGGCAAAAGTCATTCATGGGAGCAACGATCCCTTTAACCCAAGGCCTTTTATCCAGCCGACCGGCAACCGGTACCTGTGCCAGAATCCGCCGCAGATGCCGCTGACCGAGGCAGAGATGGATGAAATCTATGGACTGCCCTATACCTTTCGCCAGTGCGAAAGCGCGCTGGGAGACGGCGCGATTCCGGGAATTGAGGAAATAAAATTCAGTATTACAGCCAACAGGGGCTGTTTTGGGAATTGTCATTTCTGTGCCCTTGCCATTCATCAGGGGCGGTATATCCAAAAGCGGAGCAAGGCCTCCATTGTGGCCGAAGCAAAACGCATGATTAAAGATCCGGATTTTAAGGGCTATATCCACGATATCGGCGGCCCAACCGCTAATTTCAGAAATCCGGCCTGCGAAAAACAGAAAACAAAGGGCGTCTGCCCGCACAGGGAGTGCCTGTTTCCCAAGCCCTGTGAGAATCTGGACACGGACGAAAGTGAATACCTGGAGGTGCTGCGGGCAGTAAGGCAGCTGCCGGGCGTCAAGAAGGTGTTTGTCCGCTCCGGCATTCGTTACGATTTTCTCCTGAAGGATAAAAATAAAAGCTTTTTTAAAGAGCTGGTGAAATACCACGTCAGCGGACAGCTGCGGGTAGCGCCAGAGCATGTGGCGGGGTCTGTGCTCCGCAGCATGGGAAAACCGGACTTTTCGGTTTATGAACGTTTTTACCGGGAATTTGTCCAGTATGATAAACAGTTCAAGACCAATCAATTTGTGGTTCCTTATTTTATAACCGGCCACCCGGGCTGCACCCTGAGCGATGCCATCACCCTGAGTGAGTATATCCGGGACCACGGCGCTGTGCCCGAGCAGGTGCAGGATTTTTATCCGACGCCGGGCAGTATTGCCACAGCCATGTATTATACAGGCTATAATCCCTTTACCATGGAGTCCATGCATATTCCAAAGGACAGGGAAAAGCTGATGCAGCGCGCACTGATCCAGTATAATCGGCCGGAGAACTACAAGCTGGTTCATGAGGCTTTGATAAAGGCCGGCCGGAGAGACCTGATCGGCAGCCACAAAGAGGCGCTGATCCCCGAAAAACCCCGCGGCGTAAAAATGGTCGGGGGAAAGGCCCCAGAGAAAAAGCCGGGAACCAGAGGTAAAAATAAAAGAAAAAATGGTGGTAAAAATGGAAATGGAAAAAAAACTAACCGAATCAATTGAAGACTATATTGAAACCATATATTTGGATTTTTCACAGGATAACCGGGGCGTCCGCATCACCGACCTTGCCCAGGCCATGGGGGTGAGCAAGGCCAGCGCCAACGACGCCGTCAAAAAGCTGAAATCCCTGGGCTATGTAGAGCATGAACGCTATGGCCAGATCTATCTGACCGACAGCGGCGAAGCCATGGGCATCAAAATCTATGAAAAACACTGCATTATTACCAAGTTTTTAAACCAGGTTCTGGATGTCAGCCCCAAGGTGGCAGAAAACGACGCCTGCTGTATTGAACATATCATCAGCGATGAAACCTTTGAAAAAATGAAAGCCTATCTGAAGGATAACGAATAAAAAAGACCGTGCCGTTCACCGAGAGCGGCGCGGTTTTTTATATGACAGACCAGGCGTTTTCTGTTACAATAATCCTAACCGAGAAAGGAAAAGAAACCATTGAAGATAAAAGAGAGAATCACCATCGTGTTAGAGGATATTACCCACAGCGGCGAGGGCGTTGGCCGGGTCGACAATATGATCGTATTTGTGGACGGCGGCGTGCCCGGAGACACGGTGGAAATTGAGATAACAGCCATCAAGAAGACCTATATGACCGGAAAGATTTTAAAATTGATTATCCCCTCCGGGACACGGCAGGAGCCTCCGTGTCCTTATTTTGGGCGCTGTGGCGGCTGCCAGCTCCTGCAGGTGCAGTACGATGCCCAGCTTGCCATCAAGCGTAAAATCGTCACCGACGCACTGGAAAGAATCGGCGGGATTAAGGACGTCCCGGTAAACGCCGTGATCGGCATGGAGACGCCATACCGCTACCGCAATAAAGCCCAGTTTAAAATCAGCGGTAAAGGCGTGGGCTTTTTCGCCAAGCGAAGCCATCAGATCGTCCCCATCGAAGACTGCCTGACCCAGCCCGAAAGCTGTGTACAGGTCATTGAAACCTTTAACGCGCTGCTGAAAGATGGCTGCTTTGAGCTTTACGACGAGCAACAGCATACAGGCTTTCTGAGAGGAATTATCCAGAGAACCAACGAGCAGGGCGAAAATATGATTGTGATCGTGGGAAACGGAAAAAAACTCAAGCATAAAGACAAAATTCTTCAGGCCATTACCGAGAGAATTCCAGAGGTGCGCTCCGTCTACCTGAATGTCAATACTACCAGAGGGAACGCCGTGCTGGGCAGAGAAAACCACCTGCTGCTGGGCACACCGCAGATTGAGGAGCGCATTGGCGACCTGAGCTTTCTAATCTCGCCCAATTCTTTTTTCCAGGTCAATACCCGCCAGACAAAGGTGCTGTATGATCTGGTGAAAAGGATGGCCACCTTAACCGGCGCCGAAACACTTTTCGACCTTTATTGCGGCACAGGCACCATCGGCCTGTACCTGGCCCGCGAAGCCGCCCGGGTCTATGGCATCGAGATCGTGGAAAACGCCGTCCTCGACGCCCAGGAGAACGCCGAGCGCAACCAGATCAAAAATATCCGCTTTATCCAGGGAAAATCCGAAACAGAAGCCCCAAAACTGGCAGAAGAAGGCGTCCATCCCGATGTCATTGTCCTCGACCCGCCCAGAAAAGGCTGCGACCCCGCGCTCCTGGAAATGATCGAAAATCTGTCCGTCCCCAAAGTCGTCTACGTTTCCTGCAACCCCTCAACCCTGGCCCGCGACCTGAAAATTCTGCGTGAGTATGGGTATCAGGTGCAGGAAGTTCAGCCAGTGGATTTGTTTCCTGGGACGGGGCATGTGGAGACGGTCTGTTTGATGTCAAGAGTTAAGGACTAAACAGTACAGAAAAGGCTTGAAATCAAGGGATTTCGATAAATCGCTCTATTTTTGAAGGATTGTCGGAATTCCTTGATTAGACCGTTTGACAACAGTTCTGACCACTGGAAATAGGTGTTTGTGGCTATAGAACTACTTTTTGTTCGTGCTGAGACTATAGGAATATTGTCAAAGAGGCTTTTTAGTATATAGAGACAACAGAAATATTGTCATAAAATATGTTTTTATAAACTGGGAGGTAAGGATATGGCAAAATATGCATATAGAGATAAAGATAGAAAAAATATAAT
The DNA here is from genome assembly GCF_900142645.1 of Eubacterium callanderi. Lineage (GTDB taxonomy): Bacteria > Bacillota > Clostridia > Eubacteriales > Eubacteriaceae > Eubacterium > Eubacterium callanderi. Next base: position 3,437 of record NZ_FRBP01000002.1, on the reverse strand, counting down.
TTATTCTGATGAAGCTATAGAAGAAGATAGGGACACTGCGTTTTTTTGCCCTAATCATATGTGTAACGCAAAATTATATATTTGTGCAGTTGATGGGAGTAAAAGTGCCTATTTTAGAGCGACAAAACCGGATTTTAAGCATATTAAGAATTGTCCGTTTGGGAATAGTAGTACAGAGTTTGATTCGAACAAATATGAAGAATCCCAATTTGTTTATGAAGATGCAATAAATAATCTTTTATGCAACACCAAACCATCATCACAAAAAAGCATTCCTTCTGCACATGGGACTGGTGAACCTAGTGCTCATCCACCAAGAACATTAAGACAAATATATTCATTGTGTAAAAGTTTCCCTGTTGGAAACACATATGCAGGTAAAGAAATAGGTTCAATGATATTAGATGACAGGAGCGAATATAGATATCCAAAAGGGTGTTTTGGAAATAAGATAATTGAAACTACTGTAGATGGAAAATTATATGATGATAAGAAGAAAGAAGTTTATTTAGTATCTCCTATTAAAAGTAAAAAATATTCGTTTATATTATCGTTTTCGGATGAAGATAATTATAAAAAGATTCGCTCTGAAATATATAATAATAGAGATAAGATTATAGTTATTGCTGGAAAATGGGAATCATCAGGCGAATATAATAAATTTACTTCAAAAGTGTATGGGAAAAAACAAGTGGCTATTATAAAAAAATAAGATTAATTATAGAAGATAAACAGTCTAAAATCTCATGTTAAGATTATTTTTTTCTCAAAAATAAAGGTTTAAAACTGTATAAAATGATTAAAATGAGGCTAATCAAAATTCCAGCGGGTTTTTCAAAAATTCGTGTGGTTTTGGTTTGCCTGAAATAAAAGGGATTTCATGTAATGGATAATTTACTGGAATCTCTTTTTGTGGGTTTACCACAATAAAACCCCCAGCTATGCTGGGGGAAACAGTAAGCTTTAGCTTCAAGTAAAAAAACTCCTCTCGTGATAAAATAAGTGTAGTCAGCAAACTGCACAATAAAATACGAGAGGAGTTTTACCATATGGATAAAAACAGTTTATCACATACAACATGGAATTGTAAGTACCATGTAGTATTTGCACCAAAATATAGAAGACAAATAATATATGGAAAAATAAAAGAAGATATAGGAAAAATAATAAGAGATTTATTGACAAGAAAAGGAATAAAAATAATAGAAGCAGAACTATGTCCAGATCATATACATATGTTGATAGAAATACCACCAAAATATAGTGTTTCAGAAATAATGGGATATGTAAAAGGAAAAAGTAGTTTAATGATATTTGATAGGCACGCAAATTTAAAATATAAATATGGAAATAGAAATTTTTGGTGTAGAGGATATTTTGTAGATACAGCAGGAAAAAATGCAAAAAAGATACAAGAATATATAAGAAATCAGTTAAAAGAAGATTATACAAAAGATCAAATAAGCATAAAAGAGTATATAGATCCATTTAGTGGGGAAAAGAATAAGTAAGAAGAAATAAAGATGGTGCTTTAGCACCGGTTGAGAAAGTGGTGCAGGAGGCGGACTTTCAGAGTGCACAAGGTGCACAGTAGGTAAAAGCCCCTTATAGGGGCAGTGCAAACCACCAGCTAAGCTGGTGGTTATGATTATAACAAGCTAAAAATTGATAAAAAAAGAAGCAGATCCCGAAGGGCTGCTTCATCAATTTTTTCGTAAGTGTCCGTACACTTACTGTGCTTGCTCATATACTAATAGTATAAGAACAGCTTTAAGCATAGTTCTTAAAAATGAACCTAATCATCTATGATAAAATTATAGATATTAGGGATGAAATGGGATTGTTTTATGTGCTTGCTGGGTTTCCAATCTAGGAATTACTCATTTAATAGACTCCACCCTCATTCCATTGCCTTTCATCTTTTCGGTTGGTTAGGTTCATTTATTGATTACCTGTATAACTCGTGAGCCTGTTGTGGTTTTGGATTAACAGGGCATCCCAAATTATAGGAGGTATATTATGTCAGAAAAAATTGTTGTAGGAATTGATGTGAGTAAGGTTTTCAGTGATATCTGTATTCTATCAACCAATAATGACATCATCAAAAGACTTAAAATTTCTAATGATATTAATGGTATGAAGTCGCTCATATATGTACTTGAAAAGGTAGAAGATGAGTACGAAGACAGAGCAGTAATTATCATGGAAGCTACTGCACACTATCATCAAATTTTAGCTAATTTTTTTCGTAAGCATAATTACGAAGTCATTGTAATTAATCCGATTCAAAGTGGAGCATTGAAAAATATCAATATCCGAAAAATTAAATCAGATAAAACAGATGCATATAATATAGCGTTACTATATCGTATTAAGAATTACAACGAAACAATTACACACTCAGATACCGTTAACAGTATCAAAAAGCTTTGCAGACAGCATAAAGAATTGACTGATGAAATTGTGGAACATATCAACCGATTAATCGCTTTTTTAGATATTTCCTTTCCCGATTTCAAGAAAGTATTTACGGATTTGCAAGGGAAAACACCTTTGTCTTTGCTTGAAAAATATCCTACTATACAAGAAGTATTATCTCCTGAAAATAAGCAAGATATTATTCAACTGATAAAAGAAAATTCACATAAAAGCAGCTCCTATGCCGAAGCAAAATATGAAAAACTATTGAAAGCTGCTAAAAAATCTATTGAAGTTTGTATAGTAAACCTTAGTTCAGCAGTACTTATTCAAACAACTGTAAAGGTTATTTTCAGTTTACAGGAAGCTTTGAAAGCAATCGATGATGAGATCAAAAGACTATCTCTTTTAGATGAAAAGTTTCATAAAGAAATAGTGTTTTTACAAAGTATTCCAGGCGTTGGAGAGTATACAGCATGTGTTGTTTTATCAGAGCTTGGAGATATATCCAATTTCTCGAAACCGAAAGAATTAGTTGCCTTCTTTGGATTGGATCCAGGAGTATCCCAAAGTGGAACATACAATAGGAAAAACAATAAAATCTCTAAAAGAGGATCACCTAATGTTCGCTCAATTCTCCATATGCTGGCAAAATCTAATGTGTATCCAAATCGCAACCGAGAGTATTTAAATCCTGTTATGCGAGCTTATTTCGAAAAGAAAATAGCTGAAAAACCATACAAAGTTGTAATGTGTGCAATTATGCGAAAGATGGTTCAAATTATTTTTGCTGTTCTCAGAAACCAAAAATCATTTGAGTTAAGAACACCCGAAGAACATCAAAAACTAATTCGAGAAAAAAGTAAGCTAGTCGCATAAACTATTAAAAGTGTTGCCTCAAAAAAAGAAAGTGTATGAGGCTTATTTGCTATGCACATTTTTAAGTTTTGTGACTTAAAAATTTTTTAAAAAATTTTTAAAAATAACTATTGACTTCCTTAGTTGGTCTACAAAAGAAT
>NZ_FRBP01000003.1 GCF_900142645.1 Eubacterium callanderi | reverse complement strand
TAACAAGCTAAAAATTGATAAAAAAAGAAGCAGATCCCGAAGGGCTGCTTCATCAATTTTTTCGTAAGTGTCCGTACACTTACTGTGCTTGCTCATATACTAATAGTATAAGAACAGCTTTAAGCATAGTTCTTAAAAATGAACCTAATCATCTATGATAAAATTATAGATATTAGGGATGAAATGGGATTGTTTTATGTGCTTGCTGGGTTTCCAATCTAGGAATTACTCATTTAATAGACTCCACCCTCATTCCATTGCCTTTCATCTTTTCGGTTGGTTAGGTTCATTTATTGATTACCTGTATAACTCGTGAGCCTGTTGTGGTTTTGGATTAACAGGGCATCCCAAATTATAGGAGGTATATTATGTCAGAAAAAATTGTTGTAGGAATTGATGTGAGTAAGGTTTTCAGTGATATCTGTATTCTATCAACCAATAATGACATCATCAAAAGACTTAAAATTTCTAATGATATTAATGGTATGAAGTCGCTCATATATGTACTTGAAAAGGTAGAAGATGAGTACGAAGACAGAGCAGTAATTATCATGGAAGCTACTGCACACTATCATCAAATTTTAGCTAATTTTTTTCGTAAGCATAATTACGAAGTCATTGTAATTAATCCGATTCAAAGTGGAGCATTGAAAAATATCAATATCCGAAAAATTAAATCAGATAAAACAGATGCATATAATATAGCGTTACTATATCGTATTAAGAATTACAACGAAACAATTACACACTCAGATACCGTTAACAGTATCAAAAAGCTTTGCAGACAGCATAAAGAATTGACTGATGAAATTGTGGAACATATCAACCGATTAATCGCTTTTTTAGATATTTCCTTTCCCGATTTCAAGAAAGTATTTACGGATTTGCAAGGGAAAACACCTTTGTCTTTGCTTGAAAAATATCCTACTATACAAGAAGTATTATCTCCTGAAAATAAGCAAGATATTATTCAACTGATAAAAGAAAATTCACATAAAAGCAGCTCCTATGCCGAAGCAAAATATGAAAAACTATTGAAAGCTGCTAAAAAATCTATTGAAGTTTGTATAGTAAACCTTAGTTCAGCAGTACTTATTCAAACAACTGTAAAGGTTATTTTCAGTTTACAGGAAGCTTTGAAAGCAATCGATGATGAGATCAAAAGACTATCTCTTTTAGATGAAAAGTTTCATAAAGAAATAGTGTTTTTACAAAGTATTCCAGGCGTTGGAGAGTATACAGCATGTGTTGTTTTATCAGAGCTTGGAGATATATCCAATTTCTCGAAACCGAAAGAATTAGTTGCCTTCTTTGGATTGGATCCAGGAGTATCCCAAAGTGGAACATACAATAGGAAAAACAATAAAATCTCTAAAAGAGGATCACCTAATGTTCGCTCAATTCTCCATATGCTGGCAAAATCTAATGTGTATCCAAATCGCAACCGAGAGTATTTAAATCCTGTTATGCGAGCTTATTTCGAAAAGAAAATAGCTGAAAAACCATACAAAGTTGTAATGTGTGCAATTATGCGAAAGATGGTTCAAATTATTTTTGCTGTTCTCAGAAACCAAAAATCATTTGAGTTAAGAACACCCGAAGAACATCAAAAACTAATTCGAGAAAAAAGTAAGCTAGTCGCATAAACTATTAAAAGTGTTGCCTCAAAAAAAGAAAGTGTATGAGGCTTATTTGCTATGCACATTTTTAAGTTTTGTGACTTAAAAATTTTTTAAAAAATTTTTAAAAATAACTATTGACTTCCTTAGTTGGTCTACAAAAGAATGATTAGGGTAGCAAGCGTTAAGCTTTTATTAAGTATTACATTTGTATTATACCATAAATCAATTCCTTTAGCTGTATTTATATCATAGGTTTTGTATTAATTTTAAAATATTTCTCTCCATAGAAGAACGCAGATTTGTTGATTTATATGGTGAATAATTCCAATCGAAGGACTTTTGTAATTCTTTATTATTTTGCAATAGTTTACATTCATAATAAACATTTCTTTGTTTTAAGGCTCAAAAAGTTCTGGATTAAAGATAACATTAGCATTATAAGTTTAATTTGTTCTCGTATGATTTAATTTTTAGAGTAAATTTCAAACAGGAAATTGAAAAAATGTGAATATTATTATGAATGTAAAAAAACTATTGACAACAATATACCATCGGTATATACTGGTAGTATATACCGATGGTATATTGTTGATGGAGGTGTTTAAATGACTATTTCTGAGACTCAAAAGAAAATATTGGCAGTCGGCAAGAAAGAATTTTTAAAAAAAGGATTTAAGGATGCTTCACTTAGAATAATTGTCGAGGAAGCAGGATTTACGAAAGGTGCTTTTTATGGTTACTATCCTAATAAAGCGGCCTTATTTGAAGCTATTGTTTCTGATGTAGCTGATGGGTTAATAGAACAGTTCAAAGCTGCACAAGATGCACATTTTGATTTAATTCCAGAAAATAAAACTTTAGAAAGCAGAGAGCTGTCTACAAAATATCTTTTGCATTTTGTGAATTATATTTATGATTATTTTGAAGAATTCAAGCTTGTAATTTGCTGTTCTGAAGGCACAAAATACGAAGATTATATTCATGAACTTGTAGAATTGGAAGTATCCCGTACGGAAAAATATTACGCTATTCTTAAAGAAAAAGGCAAAATGGCAGGAAACGTCAGTCATGATTTACATCACATGATTACCAGTGCATATTTTACAGCTGTTTTTGAAACGATTGTGCATGATATGACAAGAGAACAAGCCATTAAATATGTTAAAGAGCTTGCAGTTTTTTTTAATTCGGGATGGGATGGACTTTTAAGGTTTAAATAAAGCGTAAAATTTTCACGCAAGGTTAGCAAAGGCTAACAACTATATTTAGAAAGGATATAGATTATTATGAAAAATAGAGAAAATATATTACTAACAAGAGATTATATTTCCATAGGCATTTTTTCACTTATTTATTTTGTTATTGCATTTGTTATAGGCGGTATCGCACAGATGACACCTGTCACTTTTCCGTTTATGCCGATGATAGTAGCTTTATTTGCGGGCAGTGTTTTTATGTTATACACCGCTAAAATATCGAAGCGCGGATCACTTTCCATACTTGGTATACTTGCCGGAATCTTGTTATTTGTTACCGGTATGTTTTGGATGATGTCGGTATTTTTCATCGTATTTGGATTTATTGCGGACTTTATTTGCCAATCAGGAAATTTCAAATCATTCAGAAGAAATTTACTTGCCTATTGCGTGTTTGCGCTGTCTCCAATGGGAGCCTATATTCCCATGGCTATCATGCCTGCACAGTTTGATGAATTCATGCGTAGAAAAGGAGATGTTTCTTCTTTTGAAGGAATCATCAATGCTATTAGAATAAATTGGTGGGTTATCCCCTTAATGATTTTGGGGACAATTATTTGTGCCATAATCGGAGGCCTTATAGGTAAAAAATTATTGAAAAAACATTTTGAAAAAGTGGGGATTATATAAATGGCTTTAGATCCCAGAACAAAGCTGCTGATTTTATCAATAACAAGTATTTCCGTGTTTCTGAATGAAAGTATCGTTATAGAATGCCTTTTTACAGCAATCCCTATATTATTGCTCTTACAGGCGAAAGAGTTCCGTACTGCTTCAAAATACGGAATTCTCTTTATTGTGTTATTGATGGTACAGCTTTTTGTTATATCAAAATTACCTGTTACGATCGGAGGCATCATATATATGTTTGATGTCTATATAAGAAAACTTATTCCTTGTTTTATGCTCGGCACATTTTTAATACAAACTACAAAGGTCAGTGCTTTTTTAGCTGCATTCAGTCGATTGCATTTGCCTAAAGGTTTCACTATTGCACTTTCTGTTACATTGCGATACTTTCCGACAATGGCTGAGGAATGGAACTATATTAAGGACGCCATGGCTCTTCGAGGGATAACCGCTTCTTTTACAGGATTTTTACGCCATCCGGTCAAAATAATGGAGTATGTATATGTACCGATGCTGGTATCTGCTTCTAAAATCTCTGATGAAATCACACAAGCCGCAATTACAAGAGGAATAGATCATGTCGGAAGGCGCAGCTGTATGGAAAAAGTTTGTTTTTCAATCCATGATGCTCTGATTGTAACAATCTATATAGGGATTATTTGCATGATATTTTTTGATTTTTTACGAGGAGGTGTATTCCCTTGATTGAATTTATAAAACTTTCTTTTTCCTACAAGGATATGGAAAAAGCTTCTTTACGGGAATTACACTTAAATATTCCAAAAGGACAATGTGTTCTCTTGTGCGGTGCATCAGGATGCGGAAAAACGACTCTTACCAGATTGGTAAACGGGCTGATTCCTCATTTTTTTGAAGGAAAACTTTCAGGCAAAGTAACTGTAAAAGGAATGAATGTTGCCGAGACCGAAATTTCAACTCTTTCCGATAGTGTCGGCACGGTTTTTCAAAATCCGAGAACACAATTTTTCAACACAGATACAGATAGTGAAATTGTTTTCGGACTGGAAAACAGAATGCTGGAGATGAAAGAATTAAAACAGCAGCTTGAAAGGATTACTAAAGATTTGCATATAGAAAAATTAAAAGGATGCAGCATTTTTGAACTTTCCGGAGGGGAAAAACAAAAAATTGCATTTGCGTCTGTGTATGCCACGAATCCGGATATTTTTGTATTGGATGAACCGTCCTCAAATCTGGATTTTCATTCCGTGCTTGAACTGAAAAAACTGATAGAAAAAATAAAACAACAAGGGAAAACGATTATCATTGCAGAACATCGCTTGTGGTATTTAACAGATGTTGCAGACAGGGTCATCTTAATGCAGGAGGGTCAGATTTTTAAGGATATGAGTATACAGGATTTTTGCGAGCTCCCGCTTGAACAAATACAAAATATGGGGCTCAGGTGTCGAAATCTTTCTGAAATCAAAACAAATACCAATGATAAAAAATTTTCCCAACACACCTTAGAGCTGAAAGATATTCATGTCAAATATGGTGAAAAGATTATCTTGCAAAACATCTCTTTTACCGCAAATGGTGGAGAGATCGTCGCAATTACCGGCGCAAACGGAACAGGAAAAACGACACTGGCACGCACGATATGCGGACTGATAAAACAAAAATCGGGAAATATTTTTGTAGACGGCAGGAGTTTGTCTGCAAAAGCGCGTATTAAAAAATCTTACATGGTGATGCAGGATGTCGGACATCAACTTTTTACGGATTGTGTGGAAACAGAATGCACACTCGGAACAAAAACAACAGATGAGTCTGTTATTGACGAAACTTTATCGGCCTTATCTCTTTCCAAATTGAAAAACAGACATCCCCTTTCACTTTCAGGAGGACAAAAACAGAGGTTGGCAGTGGCAATCAGCTTGCTTTGTGATAAAGAAATTCTTATTTTCGATGAACCGACCAGTGGGCTTGACTTAAAAAGCATGCGGGAAGTAGGAACGATGGTAGAGAGACTTTCTGAACAGGAAAAAATCCTGCTCATTATTACACACGACATTGAATTTATAAAAACAATATGTTCCAGAGTTTTGCTTTTGTCAGGCGGTAAAATAATTGCCGATTTGAGAGGTGAAGAAAAGAAAAATATCGAAAAATATATTTTAGCAGAAGGAGATCGAAATGAAGAATAAGAAGAACAAAAACACATTGCATCGCTTATTTGAGTTTGCCGGATCATGTAAAGGCTTGCTTTTAAGTTCGGTTGTTTTTGCCGTTCTTGGTGCAGGGTTTGGAATCGTCCCGTATATTGCAGTTTCACGCATTATTATTCAAATATGCGCCGGCGATTACAGCTTGAAATCAATCATGCCGATGGCAGTAATTGCTCTTTTGGGGTACCTTTTGCAGCTTGGTCTATCAACTGTATCTACGGTGCGGTCTCACAAAGCCGCATTTACTATACTAAAAAATATTCGTACTGCACTTACGAAAAAGTTGTCACGAGTGCCCATGGGATTTGTCTTGGATACCCCGTCAGGAAAATTCAAAACGATGCTTGTAGATACGGTTGAAAAACTGGAGTTACCCCTTGCTCACATGATACCGGAATTAACAGCAAATATTATGATTCCTGTCTTAATGTTGATTTATTTCATGTTCCTTGATTGGAGGCTGGCACTTATTGCTCTTGCAACCTTTCCTGTCGGGATGCTCTGTTATATGGGAATGATGAAAGATTATGAGAAGCGTTATGACAGAGTTATTAAAGCCGCAAAAGCTATGGATGCCGCTACGGTTGAATATATAGGCGGAATCGAAGTGGTTAAGGCTTTTAATCAAAGTAGCGATTCTTATCGCAAATATGCAGAGGCGGTAAAGGAGAATGAAAATTCTAAATCGGAATGGTTCAAAAAGACGAATCCGTACTATGCGGCAGGTATTGCAATAGCACCCTCAAGTCTAATCGGAGTTCTTCCTGTCGGAAGTTTGTTTTATATAGGCGGAAGCATAAGCGCAGGCAGTTTTATATCCTGCATTATTTTATCATTGGGCTTGATTGCTCCGCTTATTCAGGCATTGCGATATACAGACAGCCTTGCTATGGTAGATGCCACCGTAAAAGAAATCGGAAGCCTTTTGGATACGGAAGAAATGGAACGCCCGGAAAAACGAGTACAGCTTAAAGGAGAAAAAATAGAATTTTCCAACGTCTCTTTCTCTTACAAGTATACAGAGGTTTTACACAGCATTTCCTTTGAAGCGAATGAAAATGAAATGACGGCTTTGGTCGGACCGTCGGGATCGGGCAAATCCACTGTCGCCAGACTCATTGCGTCTTTTTGGAATGCGGGAAGCGGAACCGTGAAAATAGGCGGTGTCGATGTGCAGAACATACCGCTTTCGCAGATAATGGAACATATTGCGTATGTTTCACAGGATAATTATTTGTTTCATCTTTCTATACGAGAAAATATACGAATCGGTAAGCCGGATGCTACAAACAGCGAAATCGAAAATGCAGCAAAAAAAGCGGCATGCCATGATTTTATTACATCACTTCCCAATGGCTACGATACCGTTGTCGGAGACAGCGGAAGCAATCTTTCCGGCGGAGAAAAGCAGCGCATTGCCATTGCAAGAGCCATATTAAAAGACAGCCCCGTAGTTATTTTAGATGAAGCTACCGCCTTTACAGACCCTGAAAATGAGTCGATAATTCAGCACTCCATCAGCGAGCTTGTAGCGGGAAAAACGCTGATTGTCATTGCACATCGATTATCTACTATCACATCAGCCGATAAGATTATCGTCATGAATGCAGGAAATATAGAAGCGGAAGGAAAACATGAGGAGCTTACCCAAAATTGTGTTCTTTACAGAGAACTTTGGAATGCACATATCAGCACGCTTGATATGAAGGAGGTATCAGCATGATTCAGATGTTCAGACGACTTTTGGATTTTTCCGGAATGGAAAGAAAAAGATTGATTTTATCGTTTATTTTTCATATGTGCAATTCCGTGTTTGAGATGCTTCCCATTATGGCTGTGCTTGCAGTTTTGAACGGAATACTATTATCACTTTCAAGTGGCTTCATGTCGATTAAAACAATATGGGCAGCCTTGGGGATTATGCTTTTAAGTATTTCAGGACGCATTCTATTTACGAATCTTTCCGCTGTAAAAAGAACCCTTGGAAGCTTTTCCATGTGTTCCAAATGGCGCATGGAGCTTGGCGAAAAATTAAAACGCGTACCTATGGGATATTTTAATGAGCATCGCCTTGGAGATATTACAGCGGCAGTTACTACAACACTTGGAGATCTGGAAACCAATGCAGTTACCGTCATGGAAGCGGTAGCCGGAGGATTTATCCACGCCGCAGTGATAGGGATATGGCTTTTGTTTTATGAATGGAAAATTGGAGTTTTGATGTTCATAGGGCTTTTTCTTTCCCTTTGTGTGTACGCAAAAACACAAAAAGCTGGTATGAAATATTCTCCGCGCAGGCAAGCTGCACAGGCCGGACTTGTTACAGGCATTTTAGAATATATACAGGGGATGTCCGTGATAAAAGCATTCGGACTTGCCGACCGTTCGGACAAATCCGTAGACGCTGCAATCAATGAAAGCGCAGAGGCAAACATCGCTTTAGAAAAAGTTTTCTCCGGCTTAGCTGCCGTCTTTCAAATGATATTCAAATTTGCCAGATTCGCAATCCTTGTTGTTGCACCATACCTGCTTATGAACGGAGAAATAACTCCTGAAAAGTGCCTGCTCCTTATTGTCGCAAGCTTTATGATTTATACGACTGTGGAGCTTGCAGGAAGTACGGCTGCCGTTGCAAGAGTTGTGGATGCTTCTTTAGACAGATTGGAAACAATATCCAATATTCCCCTTCTTGATGAAAAGGGAACAGACCTTATCCCGAAAGCATACGACATAACCGTTTCAAACATTTCCTTTGCATATGAGAAAAAGGAAATTCTGCACGATGTAAGCTTTTCTGTTCCTCAAGGTACGAGCTGTGCCATTGTAGGACCATCAGGCTCAGGAAAGACGACCCTTTGCAGTTTAATTGCACGGTTTTGGGATGTAAAAGACGGAGAAATTCTTTTAGGCGGCGTTAATGTCAAAGACTATACCTGCGACAGCCTTCTTAAAAATTTTTCCATCGTGTTTCAAAGAGTTTACCTTTTTGAAGATACCATTGAAAATAACATTCTTTTTGGAAAACCGCAGGCAACAAAAGAAGAAATGATTACAGCGGCAAAGAAAGCATGCTGCCATGATTTCATATCCGCACTTCCGGATGGATACCAAACAAAGATTGGAGAAGGAGGTGCAACCCTTTCCGGCGGTGAGAAGCAGCGAATCTCTATCGCACGAGCGATTTTGAAAGATGCACCTGTTGTCATTTTAGATGAGGCTACGGCAAGTGTCGATCCTGAAAACGAACGGGAATTGCAGCAGGCTATTTCAGAGCTGACAAAAAATAAAACGCTTCTGATGATTGCTCACAGGTTGAATACAGTTCGAGAAGCAGATCAAATTCTTGTTCTTGAAAATGGACGAATTGTGCAAAGAGGAAAACATCAGGAGCTGATACAGCAGGAAGGACTTTATCGACGATTTGTTGAAATTCGGGGAAATGCAATTGGATGGAAATTAGGAGGCCTGGAATGACATACAAAAAATTTTACTTCGGAAAGTTAAATGCACAGATATTAAAAAAAATAGATGCGGAACATAAAACAAAAATGAAGCAGCTCATCAAAGAAATCAATCAAGGATCATGGACGGAAAAACAGAAAAAAAGGCAAAAAAGAAGCATTATTTCAAATATAGCCCTATACCGATGTTTCATAGATAAAGGGCTTTCAAAAAATGAGGCAAAAGAATTGGTAAAGGAGTATTCATTTTATGTTGCCCAAAAGGCACATAAGCTTTTGAAAACATTTTTTTATATCCCCGGGTTTTTCAGGCTGTTCCGCTTGTTTATGAAAAAAGGGATGTCGGGCGATGAAATATGGAAAAGCAGAATCCTGTCGGATGACGGGGAATACTACCGTGTCGATGTGCTCAAGTGCCTTTGGGCGGATACCTGCAATTTTTTTGAATGCCCAGAGCTTTGTGAGATATTCTGTCTGTGTGATCATATCGTATTCGGAAATATAAAGGGATTTGTATTTGAAAGAAGTCAGACACTGGGAATGAACGGTGAAAAATGCGACTTTTGCTTCATAAATAGGAAAGGGGAAAGTTAAATGAATAGGGCTGAGGAAAAATGGTCCGGGGATGCCGGAAAAATGAAAATGTTTCTTCTTCAAGAAATAGAAGAAAGAGGTCTGGAATGGAGAGGTTTGTTAGAACGGTGTCTTGGAGATTGTCAAAAAAACAAAATTTTAGATGTCGGATGTGGAACCGGGTTTATTTCGCTGCTTCTTGCACAAATTGGGTGTGATGTCATTGCAATAGACAATAATGTCGCAATGCTCAAGGAAGCTGAAAAAATATCTGAGGAGTTAGGATTTTCAAATAAAATCACTTTTATGCTTAAAGACACAGAGTTAGTGGATTTTCCCGATAATACCTTTAATGCAGTGGTCTCAAGACATGCCTTTTGGCTATTTAATAATCCGAAAAAAGTTTATGCGCAGTGGTACAGAATTTTGAAATCCGGCGGTTGTATGCTGAATTTAGATGCAAATTGGCTTTTCCCTTTTTGGGGAGAGGAACAGGCAAAGCTCTTTCAGTCAGATGAAAACATTTTAACAAAACGCTACGGCAAATTTCAGGATTATTATCATGATACAGATATGATGGACGAATTGAAAAAACTCCCTTTAAGTTATATAAAACGCCCGGAATGGGATTTGGAAACATGCAGAGAAACAGGTTTTAAGAACATTGAAACAGAGACACTGTTACAGGAAAAGTATTGGAATCCTTTTATGGCACGCAGGTATCGCACGATGCCGACCTTTATCATCAAAGCTCAAAAGTAATATTTACGGAGGAAAATAAATGAAAAAAAATAAAGCATTAAAATGGGAAATTAAAGATGTCATTGCGGCTGCTCTGTTGAGTCTCTTTCTCATTCTCATCCAGTTTATTGTAAATATGGTATGCATGACCAATCATTTTGTCAGTATGGTTTTATCAGTTGGTTTTACCATGTTCTTATGTGCACCTGTCTATTATCTGCTTTTGTGTCGGGTAAGGAAGCACTTTGTCAGCCTTGTTTATATGAGTATCGTCGGTATGATTTATCTGTTGATGGGGAACTGGTATCTTTTGCCGTACTTTGTTGCAGTTGGTATGATATGCGAAGCAATCTTGTGGAAAGATTGTTCTGAAAGGAATTCAAAACAAATTATAGCATCGTGGACTGTTGCCAGTCTTTTATATAACGGTGTCAATTTACTTCCGATTTGGTTCTTTTGGGAAACCTATTACAGCTTTGCAAAAAGCGGTGGCATGGATCAAAGCTATATAGACTCATATATCAGCTACTATAAGACTCCCGGATGGATTATATTCATTGTTATCTTTACGGCGATATGTGGGCTTGCGGGTGGTCTGGCAGGCAAAAAAATTATGGGAAAACATTTCAAAAAAACGGGACTTCTATAATGAGAAAAATTTCTTTTGCTGTCATAACTAAAATATGGGGATTCATTTGTGTACTAATAGCCATTTATATGGGAAAAGATGTCGTTTTCAGCTGCATCCTTACAATTGCCACTTTTTTATATTTAGGTATACAAGGGAAATGGAAAATCGTATTTGATTACGGCATATTCTATATCTTATTGGGAATTTTACTCTACGCCATACAACGTTTCGGACTTCATATGCTGATTTTTTCGGAGTTTTATGTGCTGATGCTTTGGAATCTTTCTCCTGCTTTCTTGGTATCATGGGATTTGATTACAACACCGCCTGGAAAAATTTCGGCATTCCTAAGTTCCATTCACCTTCCTACATCCGTTATTTTGGGTGTCCTTGTAGTATTTAGATTCTTCCCTACCATGAAATCGGAGTTAAGGAGTGTGTATCTATCTATGAAAAACAGAAATTTGACAGGTCTTAAACAGATATTGCAAGCACCTGCAAAGACATGTGAATATGTGCTGATTCCCCTACTCGTCAGAATCTTGATGATAGCAGATCAGCTTTCCGTTTCAGCTATTGCAAGAGGTGGGGAATCACCGGGGAAAAGAAGCAGCTACTATGAGAGCAAGATTGAAATAACGGATATATTTGCCATGATTTTATGGTTCGCTTTGATATCGGGTTATTTATGGATAGGAGGCATGAGAATATGATCGACTTACAGAATGTTTCCTTTCAGTATGCGGATAGCAATTATGGTGTGACGAATATAAATTTAGTGATAAAAGCCGGTGAATGTGTGGTTTTGACAGGAAAATCAGGATGTGGAAAAACGACCATTACAAGACTTATCAACGGTCTTGCTCCAAAATATTACAAAGGAACAAAAAAAGGCAGTATACGAATTGCAGGAAAAGATATTGAAATGATGCCGTCCTATGATATCGGTAAAATTGTTGGCAGCATATTTCAAGATCCTCAAAGACAATTCTTTTCATCAGAGCTTGAGGGTGAAATAGCATTTGGATGTGAAAATTACGGTTTCTCAAAGTTTGAAATTCAAAAAAGAACAAAGGATGCTATTCATAAGATGAGATTGGAAAACATAGGAAAGATTTCCTTAGATTTGCTTTCAAGTGGTGAAAAACAACGAGCAGCAGTAGCTTCTGTATATGCAATGCATCCGGAGGTTTTTGTGTTTGATGAGCCGACTGCAAATCTGGACAAAGACGGCATCATTCAAATGAAAAACATCCTTATGCAGTTAAAGAAAGCAGGATACACATTGCTGATTGCCGAGCATCGTCTCAGTTGGACAGAAGAACTTGCCGACAGGTATTTATATATGAAAGACGGACAGATACAGCATGAATATTCTTCTTTAGAATTTAGTACAATGAATGACTTGGAACGCATTTCAAAGGGACTTCGCCGTATTATAAATAAACCTTTTACAAAACAGATTGCCCCACCCCGAACGGACAATATTGCAATACAAGGAGAAAGGCTCTCTCTCAAGAAAAATAAAAAACAAATATTAAAAAATGTGGATATTTTTGCTAATGAAAAAAGTGTTACTGCCATCACAGGCAACAATGGTGTGGGAAAAACCAGTTTAGCTTTAATTTTAAGCGGACTTGAAAAATCAACAGAAGGTAATGTTTATATTCATGGTGAAAAGGTAAGATACAGAGAACTTCGCAGACATACCTATTACTGCTCAAATGACACAGGGACACAATTTTTTACAGAAAGCGTTTCAAAAGAACTTTTGCTTGGAACAAAATATGATGCAGAGAATTTAGAAGATGCAAAAAAATTGCTTAAGGATATGTGTCTATACGAATATAAAGATTCTCATCCTGCTTCCTTGTCAGGGGGACAAAAACAAAGACTTGCGGTATGCTGTGCGCTGTTATCAGGTAAAAATATTTTGATACTTGACGAACCGACCAGTGGATTGGATGCCGAAAATATGTTTTTGGTTGCAAGGGAACTAAAAAAGGCTGCGGAAAAAGAAAAAACCATTTTTGTAATCACTCATGATGAGGAATTTATGGATGCTTGCTGTGAATACAGAATAAATATAGATAAAACATAAAAATAAAAGACAAGGAGGGTCTTATAATGGATGTTCGTGATAAATTGCTTACGGAAAATCCTTGGAAATTGATGATTAGCCTTAGTTTGCCGGCGATTTTGGGTCAACTGATAGTAGGATTATATGCCTTTGTCGATTCAATTTATGTCGGGCAAATGGTAGGAACCGATGCCATGAGTGCAGTTTCGGCGGCATCTCCGTTTGTATTGATCAATAATGCGATTGCAGTTCTTCTCGGAATAGGCTCAGGCTCTGTACTTTCTCGGGCAATCGGGAAAAAAGATAAGGAAACCGTGGATAAGATTATAGGAAATCTGACCTTCTTGGTAATCATTTTATCATCGGCAGTGATGATTATCGGTATCATATTTGCTCCTGAATTTTTACGCTTATCCGGTGCCGGCGGTGAAGTGCTGGAGATGGGTGTTTCTTATTTAAGAACAGTATACCTTGGCTCCATATTCGTAAATTTTATGCAGGGTGCAAATATGGTAATAAGGGCAGAGGGCCGCATGGGAGTTGCAATGGGGATCATGGCGGCTGGTGCTATCTTAAATATCATATTAGATCCTATATTCATTCTGCTTATGCCATCTCGGGGACCGCAAGCCGTTGCGATTGCAACTGTGATTTCTCAAATCAGTCAAGCTCTGGTCACCTTAATATACTTCTTGAAAAAAAGTCCGGTGGTTCGTTTTCATGGGATAAAACCTGCAAAAGATTTATTACCTGAAATTTTTTCCGTGGGAATGAGCGCTATGCTCATGCAAATTATGATGTTGGTTCAAATGACAGTTGTATATAATACGGCAGTGCATTTTGGCGGAGAAAAGCAAATAGCTCTTATGGGAGCCGCTCAAAGAGTTATGCAGCTTGCATTTGTTCCGATATGGGGAATGAGTCAAGGGATGCAGCCCGCTGTCGGAACAAATTTCGGAGCAAAAGAATATATAAGGGTTAAAAAACTTACGAATGTATTTATTATAGGTTCGACTTGTCTTGCCGGATTTTTCTTTGCCATAATCGAAATTTTTTCAGTGCAGATATTATCTGCATTTATTACCGATTCAGCTATTGTAAGCTCAGGATTATCTAATTTTAGACTTATGTACTGCATATTTCCTACTTATGGCATGCTCATAATGACAGTCACTTATTTTCAGGCTGTCGGGAAAGCAAAACAAGCCGGAGTATTGGTTATACTAAGGCAACTTGCGCTTGTAATCCCTTTAGTATTGATATTACCTCGTTTTCTGAACGAAAATGTTCTCGGAGTATGGCTGGCGTTGCCTTTGAATGATGTCGTTATAATTTTGATTGCCATTATATTGCTAATTAGTGAATACAAGCGCATTACTAAGCTTGCACAGGAAATAAACAAGGTTAATGTTGGTGAGATATCATGAAAAAAATCGTCATTTTGAGTTGTTTCATTGCTTTTGCCTTTGTCGTTTTATTTCCGCGTTCCTTTATTTTTGCTGCGGAAGAAACTGAACATTACGAAACTGTTATTGATAAAGTTGCGGATGCGTATATAGGTAAAAGCGTTCCAGGTGCATGTGTCATTGTATCTGAACACGGAGAAATTGTGTTTTCAAAAGCCTACGGATACGCTGATTTAGAAAAAAATATACCTATGGATCCTGAAAACACAGTTTTTGAATGGGGATCAATATCAAAAACCTTTATATGGGTAGGTGTGATGCAATTAAATGAAGAAGGAAAAATTGATTTGGATGCGGATATTCGCAACTATCTACCAAAAGGTTTTTTGAAAAATTTACACTATGATACACCTATTACAATGCTTCATCTCATGAATCATACGGCGGGCTTCGAGGAGCAGCTTATTAACCTTCGCTATTTTGAAAGTGATAAGGAATTTACATTAGCCGAAGTCTTGTCCTCACATCAACCCGAACAGGTATTTTCACCGGACAAGGTAAGCGCATATTCTAACTGGGGCGCTGCATTAGCTGCATTTATTGTAGAAAGAGTGAGTGGTCAAAATTACAAAGAATATGTAAATGAACACATTTTGAAACCTTTAGATATGAACAATACATCGATAGGTCCATTTCAAAATGATAATCCTACGATTTTGGCAAGAAAGGCAGTCGGTTATTCTTTTTTTGAAAAGGGATTCCGCAAAGAACCGAATATGTATTTAAGAATGTACCCTGCTGGTGGAATGAATGGCTCAGCTGGGGATTTGTTGAATTATGCACAAGAGCTGGCTAAAAATAATGATAAAGATAATCTATTGTTTAATAATCCTCATACTAAAAAAGAAATGTTTACAGAAACCTATCGCTCCTATGGTGCAAATTCAGGTTTATCTCACGGATTCTGGCAATATGCGAATAATCCGGAAATGCATGGACATGAAGGTGGAACATACGGATTCAAAACACAAATATGGGTAGAACCGAAAAATGAGAGAGCAATTTTAATATTGACAAATGTAATGGAGACGGAGTTTTGCTCGGAGATTATGGAAAAAATTGCATATACAGAAGCTGATGAAAAAAAGATAAAAGAAAATTTAGATCTCAAGATGTTAAGCGGAGATTATCTTCCTGCCCGCTCTGCATTGAAAAATGTTGGAAAAATACAAGGGAAAAAGCAAATGATTTCCATTAGAGTGACAGATGGAAATCGTCTTTGTCTTACCATGCCATTTGAAGATAAAAAGCAATATTACGAACAAATAGATTCTAACATTTTCTTTTGCAAGGATGCGAGTCCTGAAGAAAAAATACTTGCTTTTAATATAAATGACGGCAAAGTACATTCTATGAGCTTTAGATTAGCTCATGATTATATCCCTGCCACTAACACACAAGGGAAAATAGCATTTTTGTTCAGCTTGGGAACTTATATATCAACCACATTATTATTTTTAACATTACTGATTATATGCATCATTTCAACGCTACAAAGGTGGAAGAGATGTATGCGACATCATATATATCTATATATTTGTGGAGCTATGCTTGGGATTTCTGGAATTACAGGAATGGCTCATTGGTTTTCAATATATGAAATTCTTGCTCATGAACTTATGATTATTATTATTGCTGGATGGTGTTTTAGTATTATAGGGATTTTATGTGGAGGATATGCAATTTTCAAAGAAAGAAGTATCAAAAACAGTGGATTACTACTAATATTTATAGCTCAGATTTTTTCGGCATATTATCTTGGGTTTTTAACTGTTGTATAGAGGATCTTTTAAAAGAATGCTCTAATATATATTTTTCGAGTAAGGAAAATTTGATTAAATAGTGGAGGTAATTGCTATGTGTTATGTAGGGTCTGTTATTTATATAGAAAATAATAATAGACCTTTTTGATGTCAGTAATTATTATAAACAATTAAATTTAAAACATTTTGGAAGAACAGGTTTCTTCCGTTTTCGAGGACTTTTTATGCTTATGTGCAGGAGTCCTCCTTTTTTGTCTGAAAAACAAATAGACAAAAAAGAAATGGAGGAAACTTTATGACAAAAGAGTATTACCTTTATGTCAGAGGACAAAAGGTGAAAGTCAGTGAAGATATATATAAAGTCTACTGGCGAGAAAAAGAACACGAAAAGTATTTAGAGCAGGTGGACAGAAAAAACCACCTGCTTTTCTTTTCCTCTTTGGATCATGATGGACACTTTGTAAATAACATTGTCGATGAAAGTGTAGATATAGAAAAGATTGTGGAAACACAGATGATGATTGAAGCACTCAGACATTCTTTATCTAAACTCACGGCTGAAGAAAGAGATATTATTGAAAGATTGTATTTCAATGATGAAACTCTATCAAGTATTGCATCAGAAAAGAAAGTGAGCTATCAGGCTATACAGTGGAGAAAAAACAATATCTTGAAGAAGTTAAAGAAACTTTTGGAAGAGCTATTGGGTTAAGTACCTTGTAGTAGGGGGCAGATTTTCCTTTATAAAGTGAAAGGAGATCTGTCCTTTTTAATTTTGAAAGTTAATATGAACTAGCCCTGTTATCAATCAATAAAGTTGAATTTCAATTGTTGTACTGTTACAGATTATAGGGTATAATGTTATCAATATAAAATATAAACAGTAATTGTTAACGAGTTGTGAAATGAAAAGTAAAATATCAATTGATAACAGGAGGTTAATACTATGGAGATGGATGGATTAATAGTAGATTTTGATGGAGAAAAAAATGTTGTTATGTATTGTGGGATAAAAGAATATCCGATTGGAGGCATGATTGCTGAATATGCCAGATTACATCCTACAGAATTAAAAGAAGTAATATTGGAGTATTCTCACTTAGAGGAAAAACCGTCGGAGAAGACATTAGCAGAGTTTTTCCCTTGGTTTGTTGATAAACTAAAAGAAAAAATTGGAATAGTTGCAGCAGTTATTATTACTTTTGAATTCATGGATTTAGTTGCAGACATGTGTAAGAAAGAAATGTCAAATCCTGATGAATTTTTCATAGAAATAAAGGAAGAAGATTCTATAGGAAAGTTTATATTTGAAGGTAGTGGATATAGTAAATTAGGAAAATCCACGAATAAGCAGGCATTGCTTTCTGCATATTACTGGTATGCACAGTCATATGTTGCATTTAAACATAGCTTTTTGATGCTGGCTAGTGAAGATGAATATGATGAAGATCAAGTAAATGCATTTTGGTCTATGTTTAGTGAGAATATAAATTTTCAGCACATTGATTTTCGTATAGCAAATTATGAAGGAAAGTTTCATTCTCTATATACAATCAAATCATCAATGTCATTGTTGTTATTTGAAGCAGCACATTGTATGGACAATGATGTAAAGTTTACGAAATGCGCTAACTGTGGAGAGTACTTTGTTCCTGAAGGCAGAATAGATGCAATTTATTGTGGTTATCCATCTCCACAAGATCCAAAGAGGTTATGTAGAGATATAGGGGCACAGGTTACACGAGCAAATAAGGAAAAAAATGATATTGCAACTAAAGAATACAGAAAAGTTTATATGAAATATAAGATGATAACAATAAGACATCCACAGAATCGTGATGCAAAAGAAAAGCTTTTATATCTTACGTCTGAAGTTAAGATATGGAGGGAAAAAATGAAAAATGGAATTGTCACAACCGAAAGTTTTTTGCAATGGCTGGAGCAGTTTAAAGAGTAATATAAATATGTCCAAATGGAAAGTTATTTTATTTAACTTTAGACTTTTTTAAGAGAGGAGGTTTATTAATGACAAAGAATGATTATCCAATTTATGCTGATGATGGAACTAAATTTTGTATGCGTTATCAAGGTGAAGATGGAGATCCTGTTATTGAAGGTCCGAAAGGAAAAAGATTAACAATATCTAATTTTTTAAAACAGGTATATAATCCATCAATTGCTAATAAAAATCGTGGTAAATTTAAGAAAGCACGATAACAGATGATACTAGAAATCCCTGCAATATGGCCATAGGAAGTATGAGGATTATTCCACCGAAGAAACCTATGCTGGAACGCAAGATTGCAATCCATAATCATATTGGTAAATCAGAGGAAATCAGTAAAGTAAAATTTAATATATGCGAATACTTAAGAGCAAACCGTGTGGCATGGAAACCATAGCAGAGGGAGCCTGAGTAGTTTAACCATTGGAGAAGTCCATTGATGAAACTACTTAGGTTCTTTTTTTATAAATTGTATTTGATAATCAAAATTTGTCTTAAAGTTCATCGTCTAGCTAACGATGCCCAGAGCTTTGAGACATAAACAACAAAATAAAGTCAACCCACTGGGACGGTTGGCCAGTTAAGAAGTGAGGATTCATTCTTATGGCCAATATTAGGGAAAGTCTCGTGTGGATTCTCACTTCGGTTTTTAGACCGAAGGAGGGTCTGCATGATGACAAATTTAGACAAAGAAAAGAAAAACAGTGATAAGCAGTATTTTATTCCAATGGAAGTAACAAAGGAGACAATGGATGCCTTTGGGATTAATCGTGATGATGTGGTGTGGAAAAAAATAGGGAACAAACCTGTCAGAGTAGTTATGATACCCGCTACTAAGGAGCAGTACTATGAATATATGCGCCCTTTATGGAGGGACGATAAAAAAGAACAAAGACAGGTTGAAAAGAGGATGAATGGAGAGGGGGATATTTCTCTTGATTCTCTTTATGACAAAACTGAATTCGAGTTTGCAGATTCATGTGATATCGAGGAAGACCTAATAAAAAGGGAGCTTCTAGAAGCTTTAAGAAAAGAACTTAGTGCTTTAGAAGAAATTGATAGGAAAATTATGAAGTTATTTGGTGAAGGTTATTCTGAATCAGCCATTGGTAGTGAGATAGGTATGAGTCAAAAGGGTGTGAATAAGAGAAAACAAAAGATTTTCCTGAAATTAAAAGATAAGCTTATACCATATAAATAAGCAAGATGTCTGCATCACAAAAAGTGGTGCAGATTTTTTTATAAATTTGGTACTTAAAGAATTCATTCATGTCCTTTCACTAGCAGAGGGGCAAGAAAGCTACTCGGATAGGAGGTCAAACATGACAAACAAATGTAGATCTGAAACTAAAAAATGCGTAAGTGATATCGATAGAGAAATCGTAGATACACTTCTTACCATTCAGATAGTTACAGAGAAAATCACAAGAAACTTAAGTCAAAGGAAAGGAGATGACCCATATGGTAAAAGACAAAGAACTATGTGCTCTTGCAGATGAACTTCATAAGTGTAGTGACATTCTAAAAGTAATTTCAGAAAAGTTAAGAGAGACCTTGAAATCGAAAACGGAAGCTCAAGAAACTAAGCCAGAGAAAGAACTAACCTTAGAAGATGTAAGAGCTGTATTAGCTGAAAAATCACGTAATGGATTTACAAAAGAAATTAAAGAAATTCTGGAAAAACACGGAGCAAATAAATTATCTGAAGTAGATCCAAAAGAATATTCTGAGCTACTAAAAGAAGTGGAGGTAATAGGAAATGCCAGATAAACATGCAGTGCTTTCTGCATCATCTTCAGCAAGGTGGATTGAATGCCCACCATCAGCACTTCTTTGTAAAGAGATAAATGATATTCCAAGTGAATATGCTAGGCAGGGAACTGATGCACATAGCTTAAGTGAATATAAGCTTAGGAAAATACTTGGAGAAAATGTTAAAAATCCAAAGGATAACCTAGATTATTATGATGAAGAAATGGAAGAGTCATCAGAAGAGTATGCGAGCTATGTAGCGTGCCAGTATGAAGAGGCTAAAAATTTATGTAAAGATTCAATCATATTAATCGAGCAGCACTTGGATTTTTCTAAATGGGTTCCGGATGGCTTTGGAACAGGAGACTGCATCATTGTTTCTGATGAGAAGCTGACTGTAATTGACCTAAAATACGGTCTAGGAATCCTTGTAGATGCAAATAATAACCCTCAAATGATGTGCTATGCCCTAGGAGCATTAGCTATATTTGATGGAATTTATGACATTAAAGAAATTACTATGACTATCTTCCAGCCAAGAAGAGAGCATATAAGCACTTATACCATCTCAAAAGAGAAACTTCTTTCTTGGGCAGAGAAAACTTTAATGCCACAGGCAAAACTTGCAGCTATTGGTGAGGGTGAATTTAAAGCCGGAGAGTACTGTCAGTTTTGTAAGGTGAAAGCTACATGTAGAAAACGAGCAGAATATAATCTTTTGCTTGCAAAGTATGATTTCGAGATGCCGGAGAATCTTGAAGATGATGAAATTGAAATCATCCTAGAAAAGGTAGATGACTTAGTAGCTTGGGCAGGAGATATTAAAGAATACGCCCTGAAAAAAGCGGTGGAAGGCAAGAAATGGAATGATTGGAAAGTCGTAGAAGGAAGAGCGACTAGAAAATATATTGATGAATCAAAAGTTGCAGAAAAAGTAGAAAAAGCTGGCTTTGATCCATATGAGAAAAAGGTTTTAGGCATCACTGCTATGACAAAGCTACTTGGAAAAGCAAGATTTGAAGAAATGCTTTCAGGATTAATAAAGAAACCTCAAGGTAAACCAACACTTGTGAAAAGAACAGACAAAAGATTAGAACTTAATTCAGCAAAAGAAGATTTTATGGAGGAATAAAAATATGACAATGAATTATAAGAACCCAACAAAAGTTATTACAGGACCAAAGACAAGATGGAGTTATGCAAATGTATGGGATCCAAAATCTATTAATGGTGGTACACCTAAATACAGTGTAAGCCTTATTATACCAAAGTCTGATACTAAGACAGTTGCAAAGATTGAAGCGGCAATTAAGGCAGCTTATGAAGAGGGGGAATCTAAGCTCAAAGGTAACGGAAAGAGCGTACCTGCACTTAAATCTATTAAGACTCCACTTAGAGATGGAGATTTAGAAAGACCGGATGATGAGGCATATAAGGATAGCTATTTTATTAATGCGAATAGTATAGCTGCACCTGGAATTGTAGATGCCAACCGTGAAGAAATCATTGACCGTAGTGAAGTATATAGCGGTGTATATGGACGTGCGAGTATCAACTTTTATGCCTTTAATTCCAATGGAAACAAGGGCATCGCAGTAGGGCTTAACAATCTGCAGAAGATTTCTGATGGAGAACCTCTTGGTGGAAAATCCAGAGCAGAAGATGACTTTGCAGATTATGATGAAGATACAGATGACTTTTTAGGTTAGTTAGGGTGCGGAGGAGAAAGTAAAAAGCGGACTCCTCCGCTATTTTTAGGAGGCGAAATGGAAACGATAAAAACGATGAGTATCGATATTGAAACCTTTTCTGATGTGGATCTTTCCAAATGTGGGGTTTACAGGTATGTAGAATCTCCTTTATTTGAAGTGCTCTTATTTGGATACTCTGTAAATGGAGGTGAAGTAGCTGTAATTGATATAGCAAATGGAGAGGCGATTCCTGAAGAAATAGTAGATGCACTCACAAATGAAAATATTATAAAGTGGGCATTTAACAGTCAGTTTGAAAGAATATGTCTATCAGAGTATCTAAGAAGAAATTATCCGCAGAAGTTTATAGAGTGTAGTATATCTGAAGATAGTACATCAATATATTTAGATCCTAGGTCTTGGAAATGTACGATGACCTGGTGTGCGTATATGGGATTACCATTATCACTAGAAAATGCTGGAACAGTACTAGGGCTTGAAGAGCAGAAGCTAAAAGAGGGAAAGGATTTAATAAAATATTTTTGTGTGCCTTGTAAGCCTACAAAGACAAATGGCTATAGAGATAGAAATTTACCATGTGATGCTAGGGAAAAATGGAATATATTTATAAAATATAATGTTCGTGATGTTAGATCTGAGATGGAAATTCAAACTAAATTAAAAAAGTTTCCAGTTCCAGAATTTGTCTGGAATGAGTTTTACCTAGACCAAGAGATAAATGATAGAGGAATTAAAGTTGACCTTAACATGGCAAAAAATGCCATAGCCTTTGACTCCTCTACTAGGCACACTCTAATTTCAAAACTAAAAAGTATAACAGGTCTTGATAATCCCAATAGTGTGATGCAGATGAAAAAATGGCTAAAAGAACAGGGAATTCTAGCAGAAAGTTTAGATAAAAAATCTGTAGCTAGTCTACTTGAAACAGTACCTAATAATATAAAAGAGGTCTTAGAAGTTAGACAAAAGTTAGCTAAATCATCAGTGAAGAAATATCAGGCTATGGAAAATGCAGTATGTAAGGACCAAAGAGCAAGGGGAATGTTTCGATTTTATGGAGCAAACCGCAGTGGAAGATGGGCAGGTAGACTTATTCAGCTCCAGAATTTACCACAAAATCATTTGCCAGATTTAAAAGAGGCTAGAGACTTAGTCGATATAGGAAATTATGAAGCAATGACTATGCTCTATGCTGATATTCCAGATACCTTGTCACAGCTTATTAGAACTGCTTTTATACCAAAAGAAGGTATGAAATTTATCGTAGCAGACTTTTCTGCTATAGAAGCAAGAGTCCTATCCTTTTTAGCTAATGAAAAATGGA
The DNA here is from genome assembly GCF_900142645.1 of Eubacterium callanderi. GTDB lineage: Bacteria > Bacillota > Clostridia > Eubacteriales > Eubacteriaceae > Eubacterium > Eubacterium callanderi. The sequence continues at coordinate 337,644 of NZ_FRBP01000003.1, read as the reverse complement.
GACGTGAGGTATTTGAAAATAACGGAGATATTTACTGTGCATCTGCATCAGCCATGTTTGGAGTTCCTGTAGAAAAGCATGGGGTAAACGCAGAACTTAGGCAAAAAGGAAAAATTGCTGAACTTGCTCTTGGATATGGTGGAGGTACTGGAGCGCTAACTTCAATGGGAGCCCTTGAAATGGGACTTTTAGAAGAGGAACTTCAGCCACTTGTAGATTCTTGGAGAGCAGCAAATTCTAATATTGTTAGGTTTTGGTGGGAAGTAGATAAATGTATAAAGACTTCTATAAAAGAAAAGACTACTACTGAAACTGGAAATATAAAATTCATATATCAAAGTGCCATGCTTTTTATTGAACTTCCAAGTGGCAGGAGGCTTTCCTATGTGAAACCAATAATAGGTGAAAATAGGTTCGGAGGAGAAAGTGTTACCTATGAAGGGATAACTACAGGGAAAAAGTGGGGAAGGATAGAAAGCTATGGACCAAAGTTTGTAGAGAATATTGTTCAGGCTATAAGCCGTGATATTTTAGCTTATGCTTTGAATAATTTATCCTACTGCCTTATATGTGCTCATGTCCATGATGAAATAATTATTGAAGCAAGTATGGGTGTGTCAGTAGATGATATTTGTAAGAAGATGGGAGAAACTCCTCCGTGGATAGATGGACTCCTTCTTAGAGCAGATGGCTATGAATGTAATTTTTATAAAAAAGATTAGACCTATTGGTTCTTAAAAGCTAGGGTTTTGTCCTTTCACTATTAGAGGGCAAAGCCCTACTTTTATATTTTTTATGAAAGAGTTAATACAAAAAAATATAAGCCCCATATGGAAGCAACTAAGATGAAGGAGGATAAATAGTATGTTTTATGTGAAAGAAAAGATAAGCGATACAGCAGAAACAAAGATTGAAATCAACGATGAGAATGTATTTTGTATATGTCCTAAATGCGGTAGAGAGGTTCAGGTAAACCTTGAAGATGTGATATCTGATGGAGAAAGTGACCTTTGTAGCACAGCTGTACTTTGCGAGGAGTGTAGTAAGAAAATGATAGGAGGGATGTCCTATGAAGAAAAATAGTAAATTTATGCCACTTATATATGTGTGTTCTCCATTTGCCGGAGACACAGATAAAAATATTTTGTCTGCAAGAAAGTATTCAAGGTTTGCTGCAGATGAGGGATATATTCCAATCACTCCACATCTTTTATTTCCACAGTTTCTTGATGATAACATTCCAAAAGACAGAAAGCTTGGTCTTAAATTCGGAAATGTGCTAATGGATAAATGTAGTGAAGTTTGGATCTTTGGAGAGCATATCTCAAAAGGAATGGAGTGTGAAATAAAGAGGGCGATAAAAAGAAAGTGCAAAATAAGATATTTTTCAGAAGAGCTGAAGGAGGTAGAAAGCAGTGCAGAAACTAAAAATTGCATATGGAAGTAGCTGCTTTGCTAAGAAGTGGACCAATAAAGAGATAAGCTTTGATGATTTATGTAAAAGACTATCTACAACAATTTATACTTCAGAGACAAAAGAAGAATACCCTAAGCTTCCAAAAAGTGAAAAGGACAGGGTTAAGGACAAAGGTGGATTTGTTGGAGGAAGCCTTAAAGGTGGAAGCAGAAAGGGTGAAAATGTAGAATGTCGCTCTATGCTTACCTTGGATGTTGACCAAGCGGATGTTGACTTTATTGATAGATTTACCATGCTTTGTTCTTTTACCTGCTGCCTTTATACAACCCATAGCCATACAAAAGAAAGTCCAAGACTTAGAATAATTGTGCCCTTATCTAGAAATATTACACCAGAAGAGTATGTAGCGGTATCCAGATATTTTGCAAGTGACTGGGAGATAGATATGTTTGATGAATGCTCCTATAGACCACAGCAACTTATGTATTGGCCGACCACACCCTCTAATGGTGATTTTGTGTTTGAAAAAGTAAGTGGTACTATTCTAAATCCAGATGATATTTTATTAGCTCATCCAGAATGGACTGATCCAACGCTTTTACCAACATCTTCTAGAGAAAGTGTAGCAAGAGGCATCAGCGATAAAAAGCAGGCAGACCCACTTGAAAAAGAGGGAATAGTAGGTGCTTTTAATAGAGCTTTTTATCCCATAAATACTGTAATCGAAGAACTGCTTTCTGATATTTATGAAACATCTGATATGGAAAATAGGTATAGGTATTTTGAATCACAAAGTCAGCCCGGTCTTTTAATTCATGAAGGGAAGTTTGCCTATAGCCACCATGCAAAAGATCCAGCCTATCTTAAACTTTTAAGTGCTTTTGACCTAGTTAGAATCCATAAATTTTATGATGATGACCCCAAGAAATCTTTTAACGCTATGTCTGAATTTGCCATTACTTTAGATAGTGTGAAACTGCAGATTGCAGAAGAGAAGAAAAAACAAGCAGAAGATGATTTCAAAAGTTTAGATGAAGAAGATGGAGACTGGAGATTAAAGCTGAAATTACAGCCTAGAAGTAAGGTTTTAGAAAATAGCGTCTGGAATGAAATGCTCATATTAAACAACGATCCTGACTTTGCGAATTTTGGATATAATGAAATGGCAAGTAGAATACAGGTCACTGGTTCTGTGCCTTGGGAAAGACCAAGAGATAATAAGTTCTGGAGGGATGCTGATACTGCTCAGATGAAAGCCTTGATTGATGTAAAGTATGTAACCTTTTCTACTAGAAATCATGATGTAGCTTTTACAAAAGTTGCAGACGATAGAAGATTTCATCCTATAAGGGATTATCTGAACAATCTTCCTGAATGGGACGGGGTTTCAAGGATAGATACTATTCTCATGGATTATTTTGGTGCAGAAAATACAAATTATACAAGGGAAGTTAGTAGAAAAACACTTGTTGCAGCAGTTGCAAGAATATATAAACCGGGGACTAAATTTGATAGCGTTTTAATTCTAAATGGTGCTCAAGGGATAGGTAAATCCACCTTCTTTTCAAAGCTTGCAGGAAATTGGTTCTCTGATAGTTTGACCTTAACAGATATGAAGGATAAATCTGGAGCAGAAAAACTTCAAGGTTACTGGATATTAGAACTTGGAGAACTTGCCGGCATGAAAAAAGCTGATATCGAGTCGGTAAAATCATTTATTAGCCGTACAGATGACGAGTATAGACCATCCTATGGAAAAACTGTAGAGAGTCATCCCAGACAGTGTATCATTGTTGGGTCTACTAATTCTGAGACAGGTTTCCTTCGTGATATCACAGGCAACCGTAGGTTTTGGCCAGTTAGTGTTAATGGTAAATCAAAGAAAAAATCATGGGAGATAACAAAGGATGAAGTGGAGCAGATATGGGCAGAGGCTGTTCATTTATATAAAATAGGTGAAAAATTATATCTTGAAGGTGATACGGCAGTACTTGCTAGATCTAAGCAAGCGGATGCTATGGAATCTGATGAAAGAGAAGGTCTTGTTCGTGAGTATTTAGACACGCTCCTTCCAGATGACTGGGACGATATGGATCTATATGAAAGAAGGAATTATCTTAGCGATAGCGGAGTATCCGGTATAGCTAAAAAGGGGATTGTGAGAAGGACTACTGTTTGTAATATGGAAATATGGTGTGAGTGCTTTGGAAAAGATGCATCTGTTATGAAGAAATCCGACTCCTATGAATTAGGTGGTATCATGCAAAAAATTGAGGGGTGGAGTAAGGCAAATATGAAGGCGGTAGCCTTTTATGGTAAGCAACGAGTTTACATTCGAACTTAATAGCTTGTTACAAAGATAAGGAACAAGAAATGAGCTTGTTCTATGGTTGTTCCAAAACTTGTTCCATCAGTAGAGTTAGTAAATTCAATAGTTATAGAGGTTGGGAACAAGTGGAACAAGAAATACCTATATAATTATTTTAGTTAATATATAGCCTAATAGTAGCTTGTTATTACGTATATACGCGCGTATAGGAATATAGAAAAACTTGTTCTACTTGTTACCTTGTTCCAGAGAGGATTAAAAATGAGAGAAAAATTTATAGAAAAAAAGCTGGTTTCAGAGGTGAAAAAGCAAGGTGGGTTATGTCCCAAATTTGTATCACCGGGGTTTGATGGTATGCCAGACAGAATTATATTAATGCCAAAAGGGAGAATTGCCTTTGCAGAGTTAAAAGCAAAAGGTAGAAAACCAAGACCTCTTCAGTTATCAAGACATAGACTTTTAAGAAAGCTTGGGTTTAAGGTTTATGTGATTGATAGTGTGACTCAGATAGGAAGTGTTCTTGATGATATATAAGCCTCATGATTACCAAAATTATGCGAGAGAATATATTGAGTCTCATAAAATATCTGCAGTATTTTTAGACTGTGGTCTTGGAAAAACGAGCATTACACTTACAGCTTTAAATAATCTACTGTTTGACTATTTTGAAGCACATAAAATTTTAGTGATTGCACCTCTTAGAGTTGCAAGAAATACATGGTCTGCTGAAATAAAAAAGTGGGATCATTTAAAAGATTTACAATTTTCCATAGTTGTAGGTAATGAAAAAGAAAGAATATCAGCACTTGAAAGTAAGGCAGATATCTATGTGATAAACAGAGAAAATATTCAATGGCTTATAGAAAAATCAAAAGTTAAATTTGATTTCGACACTGTGGTAATTGATGAACTTAGTTCCTTCAAAAATCATAAGTCTCAAAGGTCTAAATATTTTATGAAAATAAGACCAAAAGTAAGAAGAGTGATCGGTCTTACTGGTACGCCATTACCAAATGGTCTCATGGATTTATTTGGAGAATATAAGGTGCTTGATATGGGAGAAAGACTTGGCAGATTCATTGGTCAGTATAGAAATGCTTATTTTAAACCGGATAAAACGAACGGTCATATTGTTTATAGTTATAAGCCACTTGAAGGAGCAAAAGAGAGTATTTATGAAAAAATATCTGATATTACAATTTCCATGAAAGCAGTAGATCATCTTAAAATGCCAGAAATAATCAATTCAAAATACATGGTCTATTTATCAGAGAAAGAAGAAAAAAAGTACAAGGCTCTAAAAAAGGATTTGATATTATTCCTTCCAGATGGAGAAATAACAGCAGCAAATGCAGCAAGTTTATCAGGTAAGTTATCCCAAATGGCAAACGGTGCAGTGTATGCAGACAATGAAGAAGTTACAGAATTTCATGAAAGAAAGCTTGATGCTTTGGAGGATATTATTGAAGCAGCAAATGGGAATTCTGTTTTAGTAGCCTACTGGTATAAACATGATCTTAAAAGGATATCGGAAAGATTAAGAAGTAAAAAAATAGAATTTGAAAAGCTAGATACAGATGAAAGTATAACAAGATGGAATAAAGGAGATATTCCAGTTGCACTTATCCATCCAGCATCAGCAGGTCATGGTCTAAACCTTCAAGAAGGTGGTTCTATTTTGGTCTGGTTTGGTATTACATGGAGTTTAGAACTATATCAGCAAACAGTAGCCAGACTTTGGAGGCAAGGGCAGAATAATAAAACAGTTAGTGTCATTCATATACTTACAAAAAATACTGTGGATGAAAAAATTATGAACGCTTTATCAGAAAAAGACAGCAGCCAAGCATCCATTATAGATGCAGTAAAGGTAAATATGAAAATCTAAGACAATCAAAGTCAAAAAGTGACAATCCGAGAATTACGAAATCGGAGGTTATGATAATGACACCAAAAGAATATCTAAATCAAGCGTACCGTCTTGATAAAAGAATAAAGGCTGATTTAGAAGATGTTGAAAATCTTCGTGCATTGGCATCCAGCGTTTCATCACCAAGATTTGATATAGATAGGGTACAAACAAGTAGAAATCAGGAAGCTCCATTTGTTAGATCGCTTACAAAAATTATGGATTTAGAAGCAAAGATAAATGATGAACTTACACTGCTTATAAGCTTAAAAGAGCAAATGCTTGAAATGATTTCAAAATTAGAAAACATGGATGAGCAAATGGTTCTTAGATACAGGTACTTAAAAAGCATGACTTGGGAAGAAATAGGAAGAGAACTTCACGCAGGAAAAACTACTATTACAAGATGGCATGATAAGGCAATGGAGAATGCTGTTTTACCCGAAAATCCTATATGGTTATAAATTTAGGGAAAAATGGTGCGTTTTGGTACGGTTTGGTATGGTGCGAACCTATGGCTAAATGTGATATTATATAATCAGCAAAAAATATAAATAAGCCAAGCCTTGAGGGAGAAATCCTTCAGGGCTTTTCTTATGCAAAAGAGGAGGTGGAAAGCTTGCCAAGAAAGCCAAAGCGTCCGTGTTCTTATCCTGGATGTCCTAACTTAACTGATGGTAGGTTTTGTGAGAAACACCAGAAACAAGAGAACAAACGCTACGAGAAGTACGACAGGGATCCTGCTGTACGCCGTAGATACGGACGAGTGTGGAAAAGAGTAAGAGACTCGTATGTGAAGGAGCATCCATTTTGTGAAGAGTGCTTTAAGAAAGGAATTATAGTTCCTGTGGAAGAAGTACACCACATCAAGCCACTAGCAGAAGGTGGAACGCATGATAAAAGTAATTTGATATCTTTATGCAAATCATGTCATGCAAGAATACATGCCAGTCGTGGTGATAGATGGAATAAAAATAAGGGGTAGGGGGATAAAAATCTTTACCAATATAGCCCTTGGGGAACGGGCGTGGGGTCTCATGCACAAAAAGAGAGGTTCAAACAGGGTATTAAAGAAAGTAAAAATTTAAGGAGTGATAATTTGGCTAAAGACGGAACATATAGAGGAGGAAGAAGGGTCAGAGCTGGAGATAAGCCAAAGCCAGTAGCTAAAAAAATACAAGCTGGGGAAATGGTAAAGATACTAGCAAATGATATACCAGATGAATACTATGCAGAACTGGAATCAGTAGATTTACCGGAAGGGGTAGAACTTGAAGGCATGGATATGCCAAAGCCAAGTGAGTATCTATCTGCAAAGCAAAAGAGTGGCATTCCGCTTGGAGCAGACCGCATATATAAAGAAACATGGCAATGGCTTAAGGAAAGAAAGTGCGAAAAACTTGTAAATAAAAGATTGATTGAATCCTATTCACAGGCTTTTGCAAGATACATCCAGTGTGAGGAAGCTATCAGCAGATATGGAATGCTTGGGAAACATCCGACAACCGGGGGTGTGATTGCCTCTCCATTTATACAGATGTCATCAAGTTTTCAAAAGACAGCGAACCTAATTTGGTATGAGATTTATGACATTGTAAAACAAAATTGTACAGAAATTTTTGAAGAAGAAAGTAATGACCCTATGGAAAGGTTACTTAGAGGAGGAAGGTAGAAAATGATAGAAAAAGTAAATCCAATGCATCCTGATAAAATAGCAGATAGGATAGCAGGTGCAATAGTAGATTTAGCATATAAGGAAAATGAAAATCCTAAGATTGCAGTTGAAGTGTTAATTGGACACGGTGTGTGCCATGTTATTATAGAAACAACAGAAAAACTCTATCAGGCGCCAATTGAAAAAATCATTCATCGTATTGCAGGCGATGTGAAGGCAGATATTGTGATTGTTCCTCAAGATGTATATTTGACAAATAATCAAAAGGACAAGGTGCGCTGTGGAGATAATGGTATTTTTAAGGGAGTGTCTTTAACAGATCAACAGAAAGAACTATCAAAAATAGCAAGAGAAATTTATGATAAGTATCCATTTGATGGAAAGTATATTTTAGATGAAACAAGGCTTATTATCTGTCAGAGCAATGCTAAAACATTAGAACTTAGAGAAACCTATCCTCATGCAGAAATAAATCCACTGGGAGATTGGAGTGGTGGAACTGATGTAGATACAGGAGCTACCAACAGAAAACTTGGTTCAGATATGGCAGACTCTGTAACCGGTGGAGGACTTCATGGAAAAGACTTATCCAAGGCAGATGTATCTGTAAATATCTATGCTTTCCTAAAAGCACAGGAAACTGGAGAAGAAGTTAACCTCTGCTGTGCAATTGGAGATAGGGAAATTGATGGTAAGTCTTATGATGAGATTGTAAGACTAGCGAAAGAATATATTGACTCCGTAGGTGGATTTGAAAAGTTTGCCGAGTGGGGTCTTTTTTAATGGGAGGAGTTTATGGAAAAAGAAATGCAGTATTACCTAGCAGAGGTTAATGACCTTATTCCATATATAAGAAACGCTCGTACTCACTCAGAAAGTCAAGTTAATCAGATTGCTGCAAGCATAAAAGAGTTTGGATTTCTATCTCCGATACTCATAGCTGAAGATAATACAATTTTAGCAGGGCATGGTAGACTTGCTGCAGCAAGGAAACTTGGGTTAAAGCAAGTACCATGCGTTAAGGAAAGCCACCTAACCGAAACTCAAAGACGGGCATATATTATTGCAGATAATAAACTGTCTCTTAATGCAGGTTGGGATGAAGATATGCTTGCGATTGAACTTTCTGAATTACAAGGAGCAGATTTCGATTTAGACATACTTGGCTTTGATGAAAGTGAACTTGCCAGTATTTTTGAAGATGATAAAGAAGTAGAAGATGACGATTTTGATGTTGAAGAAGAACTAGCAAAGTCTCCATTTACTAAAGCAGGTGATATATGGACACTTGGTAGACATAGACTTATCTGTGGTGACTCAACAAAAGAAGAAATATACAACCGTTTGATGGATGGAAAGAAAGCAAATCTTGTAGTCACAGATCCACCTTACAATGTCAACTATGAAGGCAGTGCCGGAAAGATTAAAAATGACAATATGGATACAGACAAGTTCTATAACTTCCTACTTGATACTTTTTCTAATATGGAAAAAGTGATGGCAGATGATGCATCAATCTATGTATTTCATGCAGATACGGAAGGCTTGAATTTTAGAAAAGCATTTAACGATGCAGGCTTTTATCTATCCGGATGTTGCATATGGAAGAAACCGTCACTTGTGCTTGGCAGAAGTCCCTATCAGTGGCAGCATGAACCTTGTCTATATGGATGGAAGAAGAAAGGAAAACACCTGTGGTATTCAGGAAGAAAAGAAACCACTATATGGGAGTTTGAAAAAACAAAGAAAAATGCTGACCATCCTACTATGAAACCAATACCACTGCTTGCCTATCCGATTAATAATTCAAGTATGAGCAATACCCTTATACTTGATCCATTCGGAGGAAGTGGTAGCACCCTTATAGCTTGTGAACAAACAGACCGTTCCTGTTACACCATTGAACTCGATGAAAAGTTCTGTGATGTTATCATCAAAAGATATATTGAACAGGCAGGAACGGATAAGGATGTATTCGTATTAAGAGATGGAAAAGAATATCTATATAGTGAGGTGACTGCCGATGAGTAAGGAATTAACTCTTGGCAGTCTTTTTGATGGGAGTGGTGGTTTTTCGCTTGGAGCAAAGCTAGTAGGAATTAAACCTATCTGGAGTTCAGAAATTGAGCCCTTTCCAATTAGAGTTACCACAAAAAGGATGCCGGAAGTAAAGCATCTTGGTGATGTATCAGAAATTAAGGGAAATGAAATAGAGCCGGTGGATATTATAACTTTTGGAAGTCCCTGTCAAGATATGTCTATTGCAGGGAAAAGAGCGGGGCTTAACGGTTCACGCTCTAATTTATTTTATGAAGCAACCAGAATTATTAAAGAAATGAGGGAGAAAACAAATGGAACAAAACCAAGATATACGCTATGGGAAAATGTCCCAGGGGCATTCTCCTCCAACAAAGGGGAGGACTTCTTCTCGGTCCTTAAAGAAATCTGTGAAATCAAAGGATATAAAATTGATGAGGCTAGACCTTATAGATGGCAAAATGCAGGACTTATCATGGCAGATGATTTCTCACTCGCATGGAGGGTACTTGATGCTCAATACTGGGGAGTTCCCCAGAGAAGAAGACGCATCTATCTTGTCTGCGATTTTAATGGAAAAAGTGCCGGAAAAATATTATTTGAGTCCGAGGGCATGCCTTGGCATCTTGAAAAGAGCAAATGCCCGTGGAAAAGAACTGCCGGAGATTCTAAGAATTGCGCTCGAAGCGGGATCGAAAACCTGTGCTTAAATGACCAAGGCGGTCAGAGAATGGATGTTCATGAAGATAGATGTGGAACAATTACTGCGAGTGTAGGAAACCATCCGCCCCTTGTATTTGAAAATCATGGACAAGATTCTAGGTTTAAAGGACCGATTGATATTAGTAATACCATAGGAGCAAGCCTTGGAACTGGTGGAAATAACCAGCCTTTTGTAGTTGAAGATAAAGTGGATATATTTGATGTAAGAATCACATCAGAAAATACAAAAAATCATAGGGCTAATATCTATGAAACAGATGTGGCAAGAACAATAAATACTGGATTAAATTCACCGGATGCCAATCAAGGAGGACTTGCTATTGTCTACTCAACAAGTAAAAATTCACATCATACTGAGGCAGTGGAAAATATAGCTAATACTTTAGTTGCAAGTGACTATAAGGATCCTCCGGTGGTAAATGATACAGATGGAAAAAGATATATTGTAAGAAGACTTACTCCAAAAGAATGTGGTAGACTTCAGGGTTTTCCTGACGATTGGTGCGATAATCTTGAAAGCGAAAATCCAACAGAAGAAGAGATGAAGTTTTGGGCAGAAGTTTTTGAAACCTATAGAAAAACTGTAACCAAATCTACTAAACCAAGAAGTGAAAAACAGATAAGAAAATGGCTAGCTAATCCTCATACAGATTCAGCAGAATACAAAATGTGGGGTAATGGTGTAGCACTTCCTAATGTATGCTTTGTACTTGCAGGAATTAAGCACTTTTACTTTGAATAAAGAACAGATATAACTTGATAAATCTCTGATAGTACGGGAATATACACATACCAAAACTAAAGGAGGAAAGATAAGTGCAAGTAAAATTTAATGTTACAGGTAAAGAAAGAAAAGAGCTTGTCAAAGGGATTGAAAGAATCACAAATGAAAAATCCAAGTATTTAGGAATGCCAAGCATGGCGTATGAAATTGGAATCTTTACAATTGATAAGACGGGGACAGTTTTATGTGAAGATGATTTTGCATTAGAAAAATTGGTGCATAATCTTATCGGAGACGGCTTTATACCCGAGGAAGAAAGTAAAAGCGAACACGACGCCACACAAAGCCTTACAGTAGCAATACCAAGGGAAAAGGTAGATTTAGCCAAACTCAATAAAATTCTTGAAAATAAGGGGGATTTAATCAAGAAGACACTGGGAGTTACAAGCCTTGAGATAGAGGAAGATGAAGAAAAGATAAGTTTTCCCTGGTTTGAAAATATCGATAACGAACATCTAATGACATATACAAAATTTATTGCTGCACTTTGTAAGATGAGTGTGGGTGCGAAACGCATTAACGAATTTTCCAAAGAAGTTATAAATGAAAAATATGCCTTTAGATGTTTTCTTTTAAGACTTGGTTTTATCGGAGATGAATTTAAGAAGGATAGAAAATTACTTCTTGAAAAGCTTTCAGGATCATCAGCTTTTAGAAATGGAGGTCATAAAGATGAAGTTTCCAAGTAAAGAGGTTGTTGAAGAATTAAGAAAAAGGTATCCAGTTGGAACTAGAGTAGAGCTTGTCTTTATGGAGGATATCCAGGCACCGCCTATTGGTACAAAAGGAACAGTAAGGGGGATTGATGATATTGGCTCTATTATGGTTTCTTGGGATAACGGAAGTAGCCTAAGTGTAGCTTATGGTGAAGATTCCTGTAGGAGGGTTTCAGATGAACGATAAGGTTAAAGAACAAATCCTAGCAATTAGAAAAACAGGTCTAACAAATATGTTTGATGTAAAGGCTGTTCAGAAAATCGCCTTTGAAATGGATTTTTACGAGTTAGTTGATTTTTTAGAAGAAGATAGAAAAGCCTATGTCAATTTCATTTTGTATGGAGATGAGAAGTAGCTTTACTATGAAATTTATATTATTTATGTAATTTCCATAAGTAAAAGATGGTGTAAATTGCTATAAAAATACTACACTTTTCTTGGAAAATGACTTGCTATATCCTTCAAAGTACGGGAATATAAATATACCAAAACAAGAGGAGGAAAAAACAATGACAAAGCAAGAAATTTTTAGAGAAGCGACAAGAAAGCTAAACGAGAAGAAAGCAGCCCTTTATAAAGGAGAGCCTGAAAGAAAACTTTATGATGAAGGCAAGATTGGCTGGAACGAATACCTAAAAAGAGCCAAAGCAAGGGAAGAAAAAGAAAGAGAATTCTATAAGGAAAATGAAAACTATGAACTCTACGATGCAGGTCTTATCACCTACGATGAATTCTTAGAATTGGAGGGAAAATAAGATGAACAAAATGATATATTTAGCAAATAATTATAAGATACCAACACAGGCAACACCGGAAGATTTAGAAACGAGATGGGGTAAGGTCATAACCTTTGGAGATAGGGTGATTCTTGTAGGACACTACTATCACCCAGATGGAAATTGCTACTTTGCAGCAGTTTATGAATTCCTAGATGATGACCATTCATGCGAAGGTTTTATTGGACTAAGGGAAGTAAGCGAAGAAAGATTTGAAGATGATGGTCACGCAATTGAGTGGGCATTAAAACAAAACTGAATTTCAGAGCCTAGGCTCTGTTTCTCGTAGTAGCAGCCAAAGGGCTGTATTTTTTATGCCTAAAAGGGGGTGAGTTGATGGCAAAATACAAGACTACAAAATTTAAATTAAAAGATTCTATTTATAGCAAAGACCATGCAGATTATGCTGTAAATTTCATTGAATGCCTAAGCCATACCAAAGGCACATGGGCAGGTAAGCCATTTCATTTACTTCCATGGCAGGAGCAAATCATACGAGATTTATTTGGCGTATTAAAACCAAATGGATATAGGCAGTTTAATACAGCCTACATTGAAATCCCAAAGAAGATGGGTAAGAGTGAGCTTGCAGCTGCTGTTGCCTTACTTCTTTGTTGTGGTGATGGGGAAGAACGAGCTGAAGTATATGGATGTGCAGCAGATAGACAGCAGGCAACAATCGTTTTTGATGTGGCTGCCGATATGGTTCGTATGTGTCCGGCATTAAATAGAAGAGTAAAGATATTAGCATCACAAAAGAGAATCATATTTCAGCCAACGAATAGCTTTTATCAAGTTTTGTCTGCAGAAGCATATTCCAAGCATGGGTTTAATATTCATGGCGTTGTGTTTGATGAACTTCATACTCAGCCCAATCGTAAGCTTTTTGATGTAATGACAAAAGGTTCAGGGGATGCAAGAACACAGCCTCTATATTTTTTAATCACAACAGCAGGAACAGATACACATTCCATTTGCTATGAAACTCATCAAAAGGCTAAGGATATATTAGAGGGAAGAAAAATAGATCCTACTTTTTATCCTGTAATTTATGGAGCAGATGAAACTGACGATTGGACAGATCCAAAAGTATGGAAGAAAGCAAACCCATCACTTGGAGTTACTGTTGGAATTGATAAAGTCAAAGCAGCCTGCGAATCGGCAAAGCAAAATCCGGGGGAGGAGAATTCATTTAGACAGCTAAGACTTAACCAGTGGGTAAAACAAGCGGTAAGATGGATGCCAATGGATAAGTGGGATGCCTGCTCCTTTGTAGTAAATGAAGATGAGTTTGAAGGAAGAGTGTGTTATGGAGGACTTGACCTTTCCTCTACAACAGATATCACTGCATTTGTACTTGTATTTCCACCAATAGATGAGGAAGATAAATTTATAGTTCTTCCTTATTTTTGGTTACCGGAAGATACACTTGATTTAAGGGTAAAGCGTGACCATGTTCCTTATGATATTTGGGAAAGACAAGGATATATTCAAACGACTGAAGGCAATGTTGTGCACTACGGATATATAGAAAGTTTTATAGAAAAACTTGGAGAAAAATTTAATATCAGAGAGATTGCCTTCGATAGGTGGGGTGCTGTTCAGATGGTACAAAATCTAGAAAATATGGGCTTTACCGTAGTTCCTTTTGGACAGGGCTTTAAGGATATGAGTCCGCCTACCAAAGAACTTATGAAATTAACACTAGAACAAAAACTTGCTCACGGTGGTCATCCTGTACTTAGGTGGAATATGGATAACATATTTATTAGGACAGACCCTGCAGGAAATATCAAAGCAGATAAAGAAAAATCCACAGAAAAGATTGATGGTGCAATTGCCACCATCATGGCACTTGATAGGGCGATTAGGTGTGGGAATCAAAATACAGAAAGTGTATATGACAGCAGAGGTATTTTGTTTATGTAGTTTCAAAACTTGCTTTTGTCCGTTATTTTTGCTTTTATAATGCACAGAAGAAAGTACTAAATATAAAATAATCGCCTAAACTCTTAACAATCGCCTAAAAATATGCTGCAATTAGGCGAAAGAAAGAGGGAGTGTATTTATGTAGGTATCTGTTTTTGAAATATAGATAGGGAAGAGTCATCCTTATTTCAGAAAAATTGATTTTCTGAAATAAGATTAAGTTTAGGGAATTGATACCTCAAACTTGATAAAAATAAAAGTTTAGGGTATAATGTAATCAAAAAGGAGGGATATGGTATGTTGCACTATGAGAGAAAGTTAAAAACTAGAAATATATACCTGAATCAATTGATTGCATTTAAAGACAAAGAACCCGTAAAGATTATAACAGGAATTAGAAGATGTGGAAAATCAAGTTTATTAAAACTAATGCAGGAATATCTTTTAAATTCTGGAGTTAAACAAGATCAGATTATTGCAATAAATTTTGAATCCCTTGAATTTCAAGAGATGAATTACAAAGAATTATATGAATATGTAAAGAAAAAAATTCCAACTACAAAAAGGGCTTATTTATTTTTTGATGAACTTCAAAGGATAGAAAGATGGGAAGATGCTATAAATTCATTTCGAGTTGATTTTGACTGCGACATATATATAACTGGATCCAATTCATATCTATTGTCATCGGAATACTCTACATATTTATCTGGCAGGTATGTAGAAATAAAAATGTATCCATTATCATTTAAGGAATTTATAGATTTTCATGGATATAAATTAAAGGAATATAAAACACCAATTGGAGAAAAGAAAAAAAGAGCCGTAAATGAGAATGATGAAATTGTTGAAATCAGAGACTTATTTGATGCATATATGCGATATGGTGGTATGCCTGGGATAGCAGATGTTGGGCTTGAACAAGACAAAGCGATGACTTTACTCGATGGAGTATATTCAACTGTAGTTGTTAGAGATATCCTTGAACGCGAAAAAAGAAGAGGAGTAAGACAAATTACAGATGCAGAATTACTTAGAAAAATCATATTATTTTTAGCCGATAATATTGGGAATAATACATCTCTTAATTCGGTAAGCAATACGCTTGTATCTGAAAACATGATTCAAAATCGTGAAAGACAAGGAAAACCGGCAACGCAAACTATTGCATCATATGTAGGGGCATTAAAAGAATCATACATGTTTTATGATGTTAAGCGATTTGATATAAAGGGAAGAGAGTATCTAAGAACACTTGGCAAGTATTATATAGTGGATATTGGACTAAGAAATTATTTACTTGGGTTTAGAGATAGAGACAGAGGACATGCTTTAGAGAATATGGTTTACTTTGAATTGCTAAGACGTGGGTTTGATGTGGCAATTGGAAAAATTGATAATTTAGAGGTCGATTTTATTGCTACAAATGCAAATAAAAAAATGTATATTCAAGTAACTGAAAGTATGAAAAATGAATCGGTCAGAGAAAGAGAATTAAAACCTTTACAAAAAATCCATAATAATTATAAAAAAATGGTTATTACTTTAGATAAAGCACTTGACGATGAATATGATGGAATTCAATCTATTGATGTAATTGAATGGCTATTAAAATAAAGTAATGAGAGAACATAACGATAAGCATCTACTTCAGTAGTAGGTGCTTTTTCTATGAAAAAATAGGAGGGATGTGAATGGGAATATTAACCGGATTATTCAAAAGTAGAGATAAGCCAATAAATAGAACAAATGGAAGTGCATATAGCTTTCTAATGGAGGGTTCATCATCCGGGAGAAGAGTAAATGAACGCTCTGCTATGCAGATGACAGCAGTATATAGCTGTGTTCGTATTTTATCAGAGGCAGTCGCAAGCCTTCCACTTCATGTCTATCTACGGACAGATTCAGGAACTGAAAAAGCAATAGACCATCCGCTATATAAAGTTCTTCATGATGAACCAAATCCTGAAATGACAAGTTTTGTATTTAGGGAAACCATGATGACACATCTACTTTTATGGGGTAATGCCTATGCTCAGATAATAAGAAACGGAAAAGGTGAGGTGTTGGGTCTTTATCCACTTATGCCTGACAGGATGAAAGTAGATAGGGATGATAAAGGCAGTATCTATTACGAGTATCTGGTAAGTGATGGAGATTCCAATCTTGGAAAACAGGGAACGGTTAAGCTAAATCAAAGTGATGTTCTTCATATTCCGGGACTTGGTTTTGACGGGCTTGTCGGATACAGTCCGATTGCAATGGCTAAAAATGCGATAGGTATGGCAATAGCTACAGAAGAATACGGTGCTAGTTTCTTTGCAAATGGAGCAACGCCATCTGGAATACTTGAGTATCCAGGAACAGTAAAAGACCCACAGGCAATGAGAGAAAGCTGGTCTAAAGGTTTTTCAGGAAGTAACTCACATAAGGTAGCAATCTTGGAGGAAGGAATGAAGTATACACCGATTTCCATATCTCCCAATGAAGCACAGTTTTTAGAAACAAGAAAATTTCAAATCAATGAGATAGCTAGAATATTCAGAGTTCCACCTCATATGGTAGGTGACCTTGAAAAGTCCAGCTTTTCTAATATCGAGCAACAATCACTAGAGTTTGTAAAATACACCCTTGATCCTTGGGTGGCAAGGTGGGAGCAAGCTATTGTCAGAAGGCTATTTAGTGAAGAAGAAAAGAAAAAATACTATGTGAAGTTCAATGTGGATGGCTTACTTCGTGGAGACTACCAAAGTCGTATGAATGGTTATGCTATCGGCAGGCAAAATGGATGGATGTCTGCAAATGATATTAGAGAATTAGAAAACCTAGACCATATTCCTAGTGAAGAAGGAGGGGATTTATATCTCATAAATGGAAATATGCTCCCACTAAATCGTGCAGGAGCATTTGCAGGTGATAGAGTAAAGGAGGAAGAACCTAATGAAGAAGTTTTGGAAGTGGAAGAATCAAATGAAAAACCAAAACGAAGAGGAAGTGACAGAACGCATCCTATTCCTTAATGGAACGATAGCAGAAGAGTCATGGTTTGATGATGATGTTACACCACAGCTTTTTAAGGAAGAGTTAAATGGGGGAAATGGAAATATTACTGTTTGGATTAATTCTCCAGGAGGTGACTGTGTAGCAGCAGCTCAAATCTACAATATGTTAATTGATTATAAGGGTAATGTCACAGTCAAGATTGATGGCATAGCAGCAAGTGCTGCATCGGTTATTGCAATGGCAGGTACAAAGGTTTTAATGAGCCCGGTATCCATGCTGATGATTCATAATCCTATGACTATAGCTTTTGGGAATAAGGGTGAGATGGAAAAAGCAATCTCGATGCTAGATGAAGTGAAAGAATCCATCATCAACGCTTATGAAATTAAGACTGGAATGTCTAGAGCAAAACTATCCCATCTAATGGATTCGGAAACTTGGATGGATGCACATAAAGCAGTGGAGCTTGGCTTTGCAGATGACATCTTAAAAAGAAGTGATGCAAAGGACATGGAAGTTCCACAGGTAAGTATGATGTATTCAAAAGCGCAGGTGGTTAATTCACTTATGGATAAGTTAGCTGCTAAATGCAAGATAGAAAGTAAAGAAACAAATACAGGTATCAAGGCGGACAAGTTAATGGACCGTCTTTTTTTAATGAAAAATTGGAGGTAAAAAACTATGAGTAAGATTTTAGAAATGATTGAAAAGAGAAATAAGGCATGGGAAGGTGCTAAGGCTTTCCTTGAAAGCAAACGTGATAAAGATGGGCTTATTTCTGAAGAAGATGCAAATACCTATGATGAAATGGAGAAGAAAGTAAAAAATTATAGCTTAGAGATTGAAAGACTTCAGCAGATGGAGGCGATGGAACAAGAATTATCTAAACCTATCAATTCAGCCATTGTATCTAAACCTATGGATGGAAAAGATGATAAACCAGAGAAAAAAGGCAGAGCATCGGACGAATACAGAAAGGATATGCTTAAGGCAATCAGAAGTAACTTTAAGCAGGTCACTAACCTTTTGCAGGAAGGGGTAGATACCGATGGAGGCTATCTTGTTCCGGAAGAATATGATGAGAGACTTATTGATGTTCTAAAAGAAAACAACATTATGAGAACTCTTGGAACAAAGATTACAACATCAGGTCTTCATAGAATTACAGTAACGGCAACAAAGCCTGCAGCCCTTTGGGTTGAAGAAGGTGGTAAAATTCCATTTTCAGATGCAACATTCGGACAGATTACCATTGATGCCTTTAAACTTGTTGTAGGGGTTAAGGTAACAAATGAACTTCTTCATGACAGTATGTTCCCTCTTGAAAGCTATATTATAGAGCAGTTTGGTAAGGCAATGGGTAATGCCGAGGAAGATGCCTTCCTTAATGGAGATGGTAAGAAAAAACCTCTTGGAATTTTCCATAAAGATGGCGGAGCTATGAGCGATGTAACAACAGCAGGTGCAGTTATTTCCTCTGATGATATTATCAGTCTTGTGTATGCTCTTGGAAGACCATACCGTCAAAAGGCAAAGTTCATCATGAATGACCAGACCATTGCTATCATTAGAAAACTCAAAGATGGAAATGGAAACTATATGTGGCAGCCTTCCGTTAAGGAAGGAGAGCCTGATAGACTTCTTGGTTATCCGGTATTTACTTCAGCGTATGCACCAATAGTAGAAGCAGGAAAACCTGCTATTGCATTTGGTGATTTTTCATATTACAACATTGCAGACAGAGGAACAAGGTCAATGCAGGAACTTACTGAACTTTATGCAGAAACGGATACTACAGGATTTATCGCAAAGGAAAGAGTAGACGGGAAACTCATTCTTCCGGAAGCTGTTCATCTTCTTACTGTAAAAGCAAAATAAAGGAAGGGAGGGTGCTAGTTATGGTTGTAAGTCTTGAAGAAATGAAAAACTATCTGAGGGTGGACACAAGTGAAGATGATGATTTAATTAGCACCCTTATAAAGTCTGCTGAAAAAATGTGTCTTTCCATTGTAAGAAAAGAGGAAGATGAAGTTATCAAAGATAGTTTTGACGAATATAAGGTGGCAGTACTATACGGGACTGCCTATCTTTATGAACATAGAGAAGAAGCTGACCATCATGAACTAACGATTACGCTAAGGTCTATGCTATTTGGAGTAAGAAAGGCGGGATTCTAATGTACCCTTTCGATGAAACAAAACGAAATCAAAGATTTCTGTGTTTCTATCGCTGGGCACAAGAACATTTTTCTTTGATTTGTGTAACGGAGGTAGAAAAATGAATATAGCTTTATTAAATAAACGTATTATCATAGAAAAAAGCATAGTGGAAGTAGATAAAATCGGAAACCACAAAAATGTATGGAGTAAATATTACTCTTGCTATGCAACTATCAGCAGTGAAAGCCCAAAGGAAGAAACAAGCAGTGGTGCTATCTGGGATGAAAGTAAAATTGACTTTACTATTCGCTACAGTAAGGAAGTATCGATCTTATCTTCCATTGGTTATAGGGTTATTTTTTATGATGATATTTATGAAATTGAAGGAATTGACCACATGAACTACAGGAAGAAAAGCATAAAACTTCATTGTAAGAGGTGCGAGAGATGAGCAAGGTAAAAATTGATAGTCTTTCATCTGAAGTGATGAAGGAGCTTGAAAAATATGCTGATGTTACAACTGAAAATGTGAAAAAAGCAGTTCAAAAAGCTGGAAAGACAGTGCGTGATGAAATCAGTACTAATGCACCAAGTGATACAGGAAAGTATGGTAAAAGCTGGACGGTAAAAACTGTGAGAGAAACATCAAACAGTCTGGAACTTGTAGTTCATTCTAAAAATAGATATCAGCTCACCCATCTTCTTGAGTTTGGTCATGCAAAGCGTGGTGGAGGTAGAGTGTCTGCTAGACCACATATTGCAGCTGCTGAAGAAAAGGCTATAAAAGTATTTGAAGAAGAGATTAAGGAGGCTATTTCAAATGGATAGGTTACTTGAAATCATAAAAAGAATTGGACTTCCTAGTGCATATCATCACTTTGCTGAAGGTGAATCACCTAAGCCACCTTTTCTTATTTACATCTTGCCAGCAAGCGATAACTTTTCAGCAGATGGAAGGGTCTACTTTAAAGCAAATGAAGTTCATATTGAAGTCTATACGGACTACAAGAGTCCTGAGATAGAAGAAAAGATAGAAGCTGTGCTCGATGAGCATGGCATTTTTTATAACAAATCAGAAGTCTTTATAGAGTCTGAAAAGCTCTATGAAGTCTTATATATATTTGAAATGGAGGTAAAGACAAATGGGAAATAAAGTAAAATATAACCTTAAAAATGTTCATGCTGCAAAGCTGAAAAAAGATACAAGTGGTGCATTTACTTATGAGAGTCCAAAGCGGGTGCCGGGAGCCGTCAGTATCAGTCTTGATGCAGAAGGAGAATCAAGTCCATTTTATGCTGATGGCATTGTTTATTTTAGGTCTACTGCTAATAACGGATATAGTGGTGACCTTGAGATAGCACTTATTCCAGAATGGTTTAGAACAGAAATTCTGAAAGAAGAACTGGATAAAAATGGAGTGCTTGTAGAAAAGGCGAATGTGTCAGAAACAGAAAAGTTTGCACTATTATTTGAGTTTGATGGTGATATCAATGCAATTAGGCACGTCCTATATAACTGTTCTGCATCTCGTCCATCAATTGAATCTGAAACGAAGGAAGATACGATTGAACCTGGAACAGAAACACTATCGCTTACAGCAGATCCAAGAGAGGATGGTCTTGTAAAATCAAGAACAGGGGATACCACATCTGCTGATACCTATGCTAATTGGTATAAGAGCGTTTATGTACCACAGGCTAATTCTGAAACACCTAAGCCTTCAGGAAAATAAGGAGGAAAGTTATGCTTGAGAAAACAGTAAGAGTAGGAGAACTTGATGTAAAGTTTCGCTCATCTGCGACCATTCCAAGGCTATATAGAATTAAATTTAAGAGAGATATTTTCAAAGACCTTTCAAAGCTTGAAAAAACTTTCAAAGCACATGAGGGGTCTTTTGAAATTGATGACCTTGAGATATTTGAAAATGTAGCATACATCATGGCTTATCATGCGGATAGGAGTATTCCGGGGAATATTGATGATTGGCTTGATCAGTTTGAAATGTTTTCTATTTATGAAATCTTGCCTGAAATTCTTGAACTTTGGGGAGCAAATCTTGAGACAGAAGTTCAGTCTAAAAAAAACTTCCAAAAAGTAGCAGGGAAATGACAACGGCCCTATTTCTACTAAGGTGCGTGGAAATAGGGCTAAGTATTTCTGAACTTGATTTACTAACCATAGGTATGGTACTTGATATTTGGACAGAGAAAGCAAATGATGGAGTAAAATACAGTAAGGTTGCGGGGCAAGCTGAGTTTGACAGATTCTAATTTATCGTAAAATATGCTATAATAATCAATAAGATAAATGTGAATTTGGGGGAGGTGAGTCAATATAATGCCGCAAATGAATAAAGGTGGTAAGTTTATTTTTGGGAAGTCAACTATTCGTTTAGATGGTACTATTCAATTTCCAACGCAGGCAATAGAAGAATATAAAATTACCAATGATGATAAGATTTATTTGTTTACTGGAAGTAAAAGAACTGGTGGATTCTGTGTTACTACAAAAAAATTACTTTATCCTTCAAAATTAGGACATATATTGCAAGAAACACCATTACTTTTAGAATATACAACTAATTCAGGTGAGTTTGTGAAGTATAAAGGTAGATGGTACTGTTGGATAAGCATATCACCGGATGGTAAAATAAAATTAACAGAAGAAATGATGGGATTTTTGGGCTTACAAATAGGTATGGAATTACTCTCTATTCGAAGTAGTGATATTGCATTTACTATGGGAGCAAAAGGACCTTTATTGGAAAAATCTCTAAATTATAAAGGAGAAATTCCTATATTTTGAGAAAAGTAAAAAAAGAAATATAGATCAGAGATTCGTCTAATTAAATATTAAATTGTTTTTATGGCACTTACGTAACAGTAGGTGTCTTTTTTATCCCCATTTTTTAGAAGGGAGGTGACGGGGTGGCCAATAGAATAAAGGGAATTACTGTTGAAATTGGTGGAGATACAACAGGTCTTGATAAAGCCTTAAAAGGTGTAAACTCTACAATAAAAAATACGCAGTCACAGCTCCGTGATGTGAATAGGCTACTTAAACTTGATCCTTCCAATGCAAAGTTGCTTGCTCAAAAGCAGCAGTTACTGCAAAAGGAAATCTCTGAAACAAAAAATAAACTGGATGCTTTAAAAGAAGCAGATAAGCAGGCAAAAGTACAGCTAGAAAATGGAGAACTTGGACAAGACAAATATGATGCTCTGCAAAGAGAAATTATTGAAACAGAAAACAACCTAAAGGCACTTGAAGAAGAGGCAAAAAAAGTACCGTCAGCCTTATCTGTTTCTATGAAAGAGACAGGAGATAAAATTAAAGCAGTCGGGGATAAGACTACCGAAGTTGGTAAAGGTCTATCCACTCATGTCACAGCACCTATCGTAGCGATGGGTGCTGCTTCACTGTCTGCCTTTAATGAGGTAGATAAGGGAATGGACATTATCACTCAAAAGACGGGTGCATCCGGTAAGGCTTTAAAGGAAATGCAAGATAGCATGAAAAACCTTGCCACATCCATACCTACAGACTTTGAAACAGCAGGTGCTGCAATCGGAGAGGTAAACACCAGATTTGGTCTTACAGGTCAAAAGTTAGAAGACTTATCTGGAAAGTTTATTAAGTTTGCCCAACTTAATAATACGGATGTATCCACTGCTATTGATAATACCCAAAAGGTCATATCTGCTTTTGGCCTTAAGGCAGAAGATGCAGGAGCGCTTCTTGATACTATGAATGCTGTCGGACAAAGAACCGGCATCAGCATGGATACCCTTGCAAAGAGCATGGTAACAAACTCTGCAGCCTTACAGCAACTTGGGTTTTCAGCAAGTGATGCAGCTAATTTCTTAGGCAATGTTGAAATGTCAGGAGCAGATACATCACAGGTTATGACAGGTCTGACAAAGGCGCTTGCCAATGCGACTGCAAATGGAAAGCCTATGAAAGAGGCACTAAAAGATATCCAAGATAGCATGGTTAATGCAAAATCTGATACAGAAGGGTTACAAGTAGCCTATGAACTCTTTGGTAAAAGGGCAGGCGGAGCAATTTATCAGGCTTGTAAAAACGGCTCTCTTTCCTTTGAAGAACTAGGCACATCTCTAAAAGATAACATTGGAAATGTGGATAAAACTTTTAATGAAACCTTAGATCCTATAGATAAGTTTAAGACATCAATGAACAGTCTAAAGATTGTAGGTGCTGATGTTGGAAATTCACTGATGACAGTTCTTCAGCCAATGCTTGAAAAATTTGCTGAAACAATGAAGTCTTTAAATGAAAAGTGGAATAGCCTATCTCCGGGTATGCAACAGGCTATTGTAAAGATAGCACTTATTGCTGCAACGGTAGGACCGGTACTTGTAGTTATTGGAAAAGTCATCACTGCAGTTGGGACAATTACATCTGCTCTTGGAGGTCTTATTGGATTACTTGGAGGAACAGCAACAGCAACCACAGCGGTAGGAGTAGCAGGTGGTGCAAGTGCAGCCGGAACAGCAGCCGCTGGTACTGCAGCAGGAGGGGCAGCAGTAGGCTTTGGTGCTCTTAATGTATCCCTTCTTCCAATCATAGCTATTATCGCAGCTATTATTGCAGCAGTTGTAGCCATCATAGCAATTATTAAAAACTGGGGTGCAATTACAGAGTGGTTTAAAGGCTTATGGGAAACAGTATCAACTGCAATTATGAGTATCTGGCAAAGTATATCAGATTTCTTTAAGGGAATATGGGAAGGCTTAGTTAATATTTTTACTACAGTTTGGGAAACGATAAAAAATGTACTGACTGTAGCACTGATGTTTATTGTGGAACTTATAAAAAGTTATTTTGAACTCATAACTTTACCATTTAGGTTTATTTGGGAAAACTGTAAAGAAACCATTATGGCTGTGTGGGAGGCAATAAAGACTGTAGTAATGACGGTATTAAATGTAATTAGCACCTTTATATCTACAGTTATGAATGCCATAAAAACTGTCATTACGACTGCATGGAATGCAATCAGTAATATGATTTCAACAGTACTTAATGCTATAAAAACTGTAATTACTACAATCTTTAATGCAGTAAAAACAGTTGTAACAAATGTATGGAATGGAATCAAAAGTATAATCGGTTCTGTGGTGGATGGAATAAAGTCAAAGGTATCATCAGTATTTAATGCAGTATCAAGTACAGTAAGTGCTATCTTTAATGGAATAAAAAATACAGCCGTTTCTATTTGGAACGGTATCAAGAGTGCCATTGTTACACCGATTGAGGAGGCAAAGAATAAAGTCAAAAATCTGGTTGATGCCATTAAAGGTTTCTTTGCTGGCATTAGCCTAAAGTTACCACATATTAAACTGCCTCATTTTAGCATTAGTGGACACTTTTCTTTAGCACCACCATCTGTGCCGCACCTATCTATTGACTGGTATAAAAAGGCTATGAATAAGCCAATGCTTTTAAATGGAGCAACTATTTTTGGTAGTAAAGGTGGACATCTCCTTGGAGGTGGAGAGACGGGTCCGGAAGTTATCATGGGACTTGATACTCTTCAAAATATGACAGCCGGAGCAAATGGAGATTTGTTAAGTGTGATGAACAGAGTATTAGCCATCATGGATACCTATTTTCCACAATTTGCAGAAACAAGTATTGTACTTGACTCTGGAGAACTTGTAGGAGGAATTGCACCACAGATGGATATGGCACTTGGTAAACTGCAAAATAGAAAGGCAAGGGGGTGGTAAGCATGTATGGTATGAAAATAGGAGAATTTCATAGTTATAAAGACTTTGGACTTGTTCCAA
The DNA here is from genome assembly GCF_900142645.1 of Eubacterium callanderi. GTDB lineage: Bacteria > Bacillota > Clostridia > Eubacteriales > Eubacteriaceae > Eubacterium > Eubacterium callanderi. Next base: position 312,372 of record NZ_FRBP01000003.1, on the reverse strand, counting down.
CAAGTAAGCCGGTTGTTAACTTACCATCACCAAAGCTAGAGTATCTTGATATACCGGGAAGACAAGGTGAAATTGATATAACGGAAAGCCTTACAGGTGAAGTAATCTATGAAATGAGAACAGGATCCTTCGAGTTTCTTGTTTCTGACATGGACAAGTGGCAGGAGGTTTATAGAAAACTTCTAAGCACAGTTCATGGTAAAAAGATAAATCTCATACTTGATACGGAAAAAGACTATGTATATCAAGGGAGACTTTGGGTGAGTGAATTTAAGTCAGATAAAAATTATTCACTGATTACTTTGGATTATAAGCTTGAGCCATATAAGTATAGGCTAGAAGATTTGAAAAATGGTGAATTTATTCATAGGATTGATAAAATTGCTATTACAAGTAGTAAATCCATAACGCTTACTTTTGATTCAGATATGATGATTGTACCTGAGTTTAACAATAAAACAGAAAATGTTCTAATCTTAAACTTTGAAGGAAAGAAGTTTACTTTACCTAAAGGCATGAGCAGATTTCCCGAAGTTCGTGGAAGAAAGAATTTAGTACTTTCCTTTACAGGTAGCAGTACATTAGATATCTCATATAAGAGGGGGTGGCTATAAGTGTATAAAATTATGATGGATGGGAATATCATCTATTATCCGGGTGATGAAAAAGCAGTCCTTATAAGTTCTACGCTTAATTTGGAGCTAAATACGGCAGGTTCGCTTAGCTTTATATGCCCGCCTAAAAACCCATATTATGAAAAAATCTACAATAGAAAATCTATTGTCAGTGTATACCGAGATGAAAGAGAAATATTTATCGGTGAAGTCAGAGAACAAACGAAAGACCTGCGTGGAAATAAGAAAGTCCAGTGCGTAGGTCTTTTATCATATCTGGCTGATAGTATTCAGCCTCAGATGGAATACCATAATCAGACGCCTCATCAGCTTTTATCAAGGTTTCTAGAGATTCATAATGAAAAAGTGGATGAAAGAAAAAAGATAAGGCTTGGAAGAGTTACTGTTACCGATCCAAATGATTCCTTATATCGCTACACCAATTATGAAACAACTTTCGAAGCAATTATGACAAAGATGGTAGAAAAACTTGGTGGCTACTTGAAACTAAGAAGAGAAGGCACTCACTTAATCCTTGATTATTTAAGACTTGAAGAAATGGGGAAAGCTACTAAGCAGTCCATTGAATTTGGGGTAAATCTTCTTGATTATACAGAAGACTTATCTGCAGAAGATGTGGCAACAGCCATCATCCCACTTGGTAAGGAAATAGAAGGTGATGCTAATGCTGTCCTAAAACAATATACAGATATTACTTCAGTAAATAATGGTAAGAACTATCTTGTTTCAAAAGAGGCAATAGCTGAATTTGGATGGATTTGTAAGGTAGTACGCTGGGAAGATGTGACAGTTCCTGCAAATCTTTTAAGAAAAGGCTCTGAATGGCTAAAGGATAATCAGTTTGAAAAGGTGGAGCTAAACCTTTCGGCTGTGGATTTATCAGAATTTGGAATCTCTACAGAAACTATAGAATGTGGGGATAGGGTAAGGTGCAGAGCCTATCCATTTGGAATGGATAGAATATTTCCGGTGATGAAACAGACAATTCCACTTCAAAAGCCTGGTGAAATTAAAGTGGTGCTTGGGAGTAATCAGAGTAAAGGCTATATCCAAAGTTCTCAAGATGCAGTAAGGCAGATAAAGGAAGAAGGTATTACTACAAGAAAAATAGATAATGAGAGAGTTCAAAGTGCCATTGATAATCTCAAGGCTCAGATGCATATAGGAACGGGTGGGTATAAGCTGACAGAATATGACTCTTCCGGCAGATGGTTAAGAGATTTATATATGGATACACCAGATAAAAATACGGCTACCAAGGTGCTACAGATTAATATGAACGGTATCGGAGGAAGCCATAACGGATATAAAGGTCCATATGCTGTCGGTATGACACTTGATGGGATGATTTATGGTGATAGAATCATGAGCCACTCCATTGATGCTGAAAAACTATCTGTTTCTTACACATCACAGGTTGAAAAGAAAATCATTGATTCAAAGGCTGAGGCAATTTCAGATACAGATAAGAAACTTAAAAGTTACTATACGATAAATGAAGTAAATACAAAGCTTTCTGCTACTGATAGAAAAATCGAGGCAAGCGTAGAAACCGTAAATCAAAGGCTTGAGCAAAAAAACGGAAACTATTATGGAACATATGAACCGAATTCATCAAGAGCACCGACAAATAGCTGGAATTCTGAAGTGGTAAGAAAAAGCCATATAGGAGATTTTTTCTATGATACGACCACTGGATATGCCTATAGATATATCATAAAAAAACAGGTACTTGAGCTTAAATTTAATGCAAGCTCCAGAACAGAAAGTGAGCGTTACGACTGGGTAGAGATATTTTATGAGCTTGACGGAATAATTTATGCAATACCAAGATGTGGTGGTACAAGTATCTCCGGTCAAACAGTTTTTATTCCGTCAAATAAATTTTGGCTTTACTGGAGATGTGATGGATCCGGTCATGACTACTATGGCTTTAAGGTTGACTATATAAAAAAGGCAAGTTCATATAAAGAAATAGTAGGAACAGTATCAAAACTTCCAACTGACGCGGGAGAAACAATAGAGCTTTCCGGAAGTAATTATCCTGAGTCTGAACACTCGCCATATCAGGATAACACTAGAAAACTGTGGAAATATTCATCATCTGAAAGCATCAGTTCCTCTATATATTTTGACTGGGTGAGAGTAAAGGATAAGGATATAGAGGCTGCGAAAGAAAAGGCAGAAACTGCAATTTCAAAAATATCTGTGGTGGAGGGTTCTATTTCATCAATGGTTAAAAAAGGTGAGTTCGGGACTTTTATGAGACAAAACTATTACAGTTTTTTACTTGGATTTAATGATGCCAGTAGCTATGTGCAAATTACTGCAAGGGAGATTGGACTGTACAATGGCGCAATTGACTATAGCCATAAAAGAGCCGTATTTGATGAAAACGGAAATCACTTTTATCGTGATGGAAAGTATATTGGAAAGATTGGAACTAATATATGGAAAGGTAATAGTTCACATAAAGGGCTGGTATTTGACCTTGATAGCGAAGGTAAATATATGGCTTTTTCACAGGAAGAATCAGCAAATGCAGGGAGTTATACTACCATGCTTTGTTTTTCTAGAGCAAATAGTATTTATAGCCAGTATGGAATCCATCTTGGTTGTAACCTTTATGCTCATGGATTTAAGATTGTAGATCCACAGTGGGAAACAGGATTTGGAGTGAATGCTACAATTAGCTTTGTGCAGATACTTGATATGAATTCGGATGGTACTGTATCTAGGTGGGGTTCCAATGGACGTATGGTTTTTAAGGATGGAATACTTATGGATTTAAATTATTACGGATAGGAGGATGTAAAATGGCAGAATTAATTATTAACACAAATGAAGTCGTTATTAACGAAGGGACACTGAAAAAAGATGTGGCAAAAAAGCAGGAAGTGAAGAATGATAGAAATATTATTCTTCTTGAAGAAATTAACCGAAAATTAGATTTACTGCTTAAAGATAAGGAGGGAAACAATGGAGAAACCAACCATTAATTATGCGATTGCTTATCAGAAGTTTAGAGGAGAGTTAAGTTCACATATTTCAACGTTGCAACAGAAAATACCAATTCCAACTTATATGGTTGAAGGTGTTCTTTCAAGTGTACTTGCTGATGTAAGATCTGCTGTGATAAGTGAAAATTCACTGGAAGTGGATGCTTTTAGGGAAAGTCTTGATAAATACTATGAGAATAGAGAAAAAGAACTTAATGATGAAATTCTTAAACTGAAGGCAGAAAATAAAGAAAAAGTAGAATCATAATGATTTATTTTTAGCAGTTAATAATAGCTGTTTTTTTATTACAAATTTTAAGGAGGAAATTAAAATGAAAGAATTTTGGAACATGATTCAGATTGTTTTTACAGCAGTTGGAGGATGGCTGGGATATTTTTTAGGAGGGTGCGATGGACTAATCATTGCACTTCTTTTATTTGTAGTAACAGATTATATCACAGGAGTGATGTGTGCAGTAGCAGATAAAAAATTATCCAGCGAGGTAGGCTTTAAGGGAATTTGCAGAAAGGTGCTTATTTTTATGATGGTAGGTATAGCTAACATCATCGATATGCAGATTATCAAATCTGGAAGTGTCATTAGAACTGCAGTTATTTTCTTTTATCTATCAAATGAAGGGCTATCTCTTATTGAAAACGCTGCACATTTAGGGCTACCGGTACCGGACAAACTAAAAACAGTTTTAGAACAGTTACATGATAAGGAAAGAGGAGGAAACTAAAATGAGTAATAGTAGATTAGTAGATATGACAATGCTAAGTCCAAATCATAGCGGACGCAGAAATCAGCCGATTACAAAAATTGCAATCCATCATACAGCAGGTGCTATCAGTGCAGCTACCATCGGTAATATTTTTAGACCAACATCAAGGCAAGCATCTTGTAATTATGGTATTGGAAATGATAACAAGATAGTACTTTGTGTAGATGAGAGTAATCGTTCTTGGTGTACATCATCTTCGTGGTGCGACAATCGCGCAATCACTATTGAAGTATCTAATTCCAGCAACGGTGGTAATTGGCCTGTAAGTGATATGGTTCTTGCTAAACTTATTGACCTTGTAACTGATATCTGCAGGAGAAACGGAATCAAAAACTGCACCTATACAGGGGGTAAAGATGGTGTACTTCAAAAGCATGAATGGTATGCTGCTACAAATTGTCCGGGATCATATCTTGGTAGTAAGTTCTCATATATTGCAAGTGAGGTAAATAAAAGACTTTCCGGAAATAGTTCATCTTCTGGTGGAACGAGCACTTCTTCTTTATACAGGGTAAGAAAATCATGGAGTGATGCAAAGAGTCAAAAGGGTGCTTTTAGAAGTCTTGAAAATGCGAAGAAGTGTGTAAATTCAAATTCAGGATACAAAGTGTATGATGCAAATGGTAATGAAGTATATTCAAATAAAAGCACTTCATCAAAAAGTATTGATACTTTGGCAAGAGAAGTCATTGCTGGCAACTGGGGTAATGGACAAGACAGAGTAAACCGTCTTAGAACAGCTGGATATGATTACAATGCTGTTCAAAACAGAGTAAACGCTATTTTATCTGGGAGTGCTAGTAAGCCAAGTGGCAAGTCAATTGATACCTTGGCGAGAGAGGTTATCCGAGGAGAATGGGGTAATGGTCAAGATAGAAAAAACAGACTTGAAAGAGCAGGGTATGACTATAATACAGTACAAATTAGAGTAAATGAACTCTTATAACTGAATATTTAACTATAAGCCTACTGGGGAGAAATCCTTGGTAGGCTTTATTTTTTTGTTTTTGGTTCTTAAATGAGAGTTTTATGTCCGTTCACTATTAGAGGAAGTGACCTCAAGAAAATATGGGGGTGGATATATGCAGATAAAAGAACTGACAGATATTAATGAAAATACAAATGTGATAAAACCTACAGATGAAGAGCTTCAAAGGGAATATAACTATCTTTTAGCTGAGGAACTTGCAAAGAAAATTCTCGCTAATATGCTTATTACACCGAGTGAATTTGAAAAAATCATGATAAAAAACCGCTCTAAATTTCAGCCCTTTTTATCGAAAATAGTGCCATAAATTGCTTGATATATATAGTGTTTAGAGTGATATATGTAATACCGAAAAAAGAAGGGGGTGAGACAATGAAACGGATAACAAAAATTGAACCGGTGAACAAAAAAGCAAACAAAAAACTGAAAGTTGCTGCTTATGCCAGAGTATCTACGGATAGAGATGACCAACTGATTAGTCTTGATGTACAAAAAAATCATTATGAAAAATATATAAAGGCAAGACCTAACTGGGAGTATGCAGGACTTTATTTTGACGAAGGTATAAGCGGTACGCATATGGAAAAGCGTAATGGTCTTTTGAAATTACTGGAGGATTGTGAAAGAGGAAAGATTGATTACGTTATAGTGAAATCCATCAGCAGATTTTCCAGAAATACGATAGATAGTATTGAGACAGCCAGAAAATTATGTGAAAAAGGTATTTATATTTTCTTTGAAAAGGAAAATATCGATACTGGTAAGATGGATAGTGAACTTCTGCTTTCTATATTTTCCAGTCTGGCGGAAAGTGAATCGAGGTCAATTTCTGAGAATAACAAGTGGGGGATACAAAAAAGATACCAAAATGGAACATTTAAAATAGGTTACCCTCCATATGGATATCACAATATAGATGGACAGATGGTGATAGATGAAAATCAAGCTGAAATTGTGAGACTTATTTTTTCAGAAGTACTTGTAGGGAAAAGTCCAGGCTTAATTGCAAAAGAACTTAATGAAAAGAAAATACCATCAAAACGAGGTAAGAAATGGAGTAGTGGTGTTATTCATGGAATGGTCAGGAATGAAAAATATACAGGAGATGTAATTTTTCAAAAAACTTTTACAGATGAGAATTTTAAGCATCATGTAAATTATGGAGAAAGGAATCAGTATTATGCTAAAGACCATCATGAACCTATTGTAAGCCATGACACCTTTGAAAAAGCAAATAACATAATCGAAAAAAATGGCAAAGAAAAAGGCATTGAGAAATATACAGATAAATATAAAAATCGTTATGCCTTATCTGGAAAGATTGTATGTGACGAGTGTGGGGGCAAATGGAAAAGGGTGAAGTTAAACAGTTATTTTGGATTTGCCTGTAATACTCATATTAAAAATATAAATATGTGTAGCATGAAGACAATCCCGGAAGATTCGATTAAATTAGCTTTTGCAACTATGATGAATAAGCTATCAAGTGCCAGAGAGGTGGTTTTATTACCTTTAGAGAGGAACTTAAAAAGAAGTAGTAACGATATGCAGTTAAGTCGATTAGAAGAGCTTGAAAGTTTGCTTGAGAAGAATACAGAAAGAAAAAATCAAGTGATGGATTTTTTTACAAGTGGATTGCTCGATCCTGCAGTAAATTCTGAAGAAATCATGAGACTTGAGGAAGAAAGAAAAACGATAGCAAAGGAACAAGATTTGATTAGCAAAAATTTAAGTGGTGGTCATGAAAGACAAAAGTCATTAGAAGATATTTTAAGTTATACAGCAAAGAAAAACATAATAACAGAATTTGATGATGCTTTATTTTTAAAGTATGTTGACCATATCATAGTTTACAGCAGAACAGAGATTGGTTTCGTTATGAAATTTGGACCTATTTTTAAAGAGAGGATTTAAGATGAAACATACACCATATGGATATACTATCGCTGATGGTAAGGCGGTAGTAAATGAAAAAGAGGGCAAAATACTACAAAAAATTTGTGATAATTATATTTCTGGAATGTCATTTGTAGCATCTGCAAAATCAGTTGGCCTTAAAATGCAGCATTCCAGTGTGAAAAGATTGATGCTTAATAGAAGGTATCTAGGAGATGATTTTTATCCTGCAATTTTAACGGAAGAAATCATGGGAAAAGTAGAAAAAGAACGAATCCGTCGTGAAAAAATCTTAGGCAGGGATAGGAAAAAGCAAGGGAAAATTGTAAAAGGAGTAGTGCATACAAAGTTTTTTGTTCCTAAAATAAACATCAAGTATGAAGATCCCGAAAAGCAGGCAGAATATGCTTATAGTTTAATTGAAAGTGAGGGATGCAGTTTATGATTCTTGCGAGAAATATTACCATGATTCCTGCAAGAAGAATGGTGGGTACGCAAAAACCTACAGAAAAGCCACAAAAATTAAGAGTTGCAGCATACGCAAGAGTATCTACGGAGTTTGAAGAGCAGGAATCAAGTTACGATGTACAGGTAGAACACTATACCTCTTACATTAAGAGCAATCCAGAATGGGAACTGGTAGATATTTATGCAGATGACGGAATTTCTGCAACCAGCACAACCAAAAGAGAAGCATTTAACCGTATGATTCATGATGCAAAAGATGGAAAAATTGATATGATATTAACTAAATCCATCAGCAGATTTTCAAGAAACACAGTGGATTGCTTAAAGTATACTAGAGAACTTAAAGATCTTAATATTGCTGTATTTTTTGAAAAGGAAAATATCAATACTTTAGATGCCAAGGGAGAAGTATTGATGACTATCATGGCTGCACTTGCACAGCAAGAATCAGAATCTCTTTCAGCAAATGTGAGGCTTGGAATTCAATTCCGTAATCAGCAAGGGAAAGTACAGATAAATCATAATCGATTTCTTGGCTATACCAAGGATGAAGAAGGTAACCTTGTTATAGTTCCAGAAGAAGCAAAAATCGTAAGACGCATTTATGCTGAGTATATGGACGGTAGAAGTTTTTTACAAATAAAAAGAAGTTTAGAGAAAGATAGGATATTAAATGGAGCACATAATAAAAGATGGCATGAAAGCAATATAAGACAGATACTTACAAACGAAAAATATATAGGTGATGCACTTCTTCAAAAAACATTTACACTTAATACTTTGGAAAAGAAGAGGGTAGCTAATAATGGAATTGCACCAAAGTATTATGTTGAAGGGAGTCATGAGGCTATCATTGATAGAGATGTATTTCTAAGGGTGCAAGCTGAAATTAGCAGAAGAGCAAATATATTAAACGGTGGTAAAAAGAGAATTTACAGTTCAAAATACGCTTTATCCAGTATAGTTTTTTGTGGTCACTGTGGAGATATATTTCGTAGAATAAAATGGAATAATAGAGGATGTAAATCAACGGTTTGGAGGTGCGTGAGTAGAGTTTTGAAAAAAACGAGTGGAATTGATTGCCCTGCTAAGACAATCAGAGAGGAAGATTTGCAGGCGGCAGTGCTTACTGCTGTAAATGATACATTTAATAAAAAAGAAGAAATTATTCCTATATTAATGGAGATTATTCAGGACGTTATAAATGAGGATTCACAGGAAAGCTTGGAAAAGTTAGATATAAAGATAAAGGATCTACAGGTAAAACTTCTTGAAGCAGGGAAGGAACAAAAAATAATCGATGAAATCGGAGATAAGATCATAACTCTTAGAAAAGAAAAACACGATATTATGACCAAGGCTGCCAAAAATATAGAACTTCAGGAAAGAATAAATGATATGTTTTCTTTTTTGGAAGAGCAGACACAAGCCATTACAGAGTATTCAGATACGCTGGTTAGGAGGCTTATTGAGAAAATAACTATATATGATAATAAGGTAGTTGTTGAATTCAAATCCGGACTTCAGTCTGAAGTTGAGATATAGAATAAATATTTTTAGTCCGTAGGATAGAAACTACGGGCTTTTTTGTATTTCTATGATAAAATGTAAATAATGATATTTTCCCTATTACTATAATAACTTTAGATTTATTTCCCTTTACGGTAGACATTCATAATGGTGTCTCAAGGCATGTGGAGACGGTAGTTCTGATGTCTAAGGTCAGGTAATTATGTGCGAAAAAGGCCTGATTTCAGGTCTTTTTTGCAAATATGGATATGAAAACATTCAATCCGAGGTCTAAACTAATCGCTTTACGGAAACAGGGAGATACGGATTTATCGAAAAAAGTGTGTATAGTTTAGACGCCGATTTAGATGTCAGAGAGAGTTTAGGCAGTGTATTGGATGTTGTGAGATTCGCAAGTATTGCAAAAAGGAGGATTGTGTTATGGTATTTAATCCTGGTCTAAAAATAGGACAAATATTAAAAAATACAGATATTGTCGATACGTTCAAATGTGGGAATATGGGTGGTATGAGGCGTTCAAAAACAACGAATACATTAGTGATTGTTTCTGACTATACAAAAGGAATCTACCATGATAAGTGGATTGGAGGAATTCTTCATTATACAGGTATGGGAAAATTAGGAGATCAGGATATTAACTGGGCGCAAAATAGAACTCTTGCAGAGTGTGGATACAACGGTGTTGATGTACATCTATTTGAAGTGATGGATGCTGGCGAATATGTTTATTGCGGAAAAATTGAATTGGTTAACAGGCCTTACATGGAAATACAACCAGGTGATAATGGGGAAAATAGAAAAGTATGGATGTTCCCTATAAGACCAGTTCCAGACAATGATGTAAAGAAACCGCCAATGTTTGTATTTAAAGACATGGAGGACTACAAAACGCGCGGTAAAGATGCAGACGCAGAATATGCTAAGACTGTTGCTGCAAAGAAAAAGCGCAGTTGTAAAACGTCAACTCCAATTATTCCCGTAATACATAAACCAGAGCCAAAGCCTCAAGTAGTAATTCCAAGAGACATTGTTGGAAAACAAGTGAAACATAAAGCCTTTGGAACTGGAAAAATTACTAGAATTGATGGAACAACTATAGCGGTGGCGTTTGACACTGTAGGTGTTAAGAAGATGGGTTATGAATTCTGTATGGAAAAGAAGCTGATAGAGTTCATTTGATTGGGATATGATGAGAATGATTAGAGCAGTAGCTACGGTTACTCGTAGTGAAGATAAAATATTTGCTATTGCCAGAGGTTATGGTGAATTCAAAGGTCAATGGGAATTTTCAGGAGGAAAGATTGAGAAAGGCGAAACACCACAGTAGGCATTTGTTCGTGAAATACAAGAGGAACTCGGTGCGAAAATTGAGGTTGGCAAATTTATTGACACAATCGAGTATGATTACCTGTCATTTCATTTGAGCATGTATTGCTTCTGGTGTATTGTTGCCAATGGGAAAAAGAGGCAGAGGCTTCCAGATGGCTAAGTAAGGACGAACTATATAGCATTAATTGGCTACCAGCAGACATTACGTTTATTGAAATAATAAAGAATAGCCTAATCACGTGAGACATCGATTTAGATGTCAGAGGGAGTTTAGGCGGTGGATTGCATGATATACTTGGGAGGTGTTTTCACATATTTAATATATGGGATAGGATTAAAGCGATTGACGATGAGTATTCAGAAAGTGAAATCTTTTTAAAGTATGGCTTGTCCAGTTTAATGTTGTATGAGCCAACAAGGAAAGAAATGATTAGCCTTTGGGGCGATATGATGATTCGATTTCAAACACCCAAAACAAGTATCGCTATGCAGCAGCGTGTATCAGGTGAGCGATTTGCGATACCGAAGAGGAAATCTGTTTACTTCGGTATTTCCATCAGTATAATATAACTGTCCAGATTCTTATATTGGTGGCGAGTTTAATTATCGCTATGGAAATGAAATAATAACTGATAGTAAAGTGAATCTACTAACCGTTGGGATACATCATTTTAAGCTTTATGTTAATGATGGAACATCAGATGTAGATAAGCGTTCTATTCTAAATGTTTTTGCTTTTTTAAACGGATGTCCTAATTTTGAATTTCTAAATAATACACGCGTTAATCAAAAATTGGATGACCTATATCAAAGGTTTGATTTGATTGACTGTATTCGACTCAGACATCCGAATTATTTGAAGTCTGATATAGAAAAGCCCATCTATTTAGAATTGTCAATACTTAAAAACAAACGTGGGCATAAAAACATAGTTTTTAATAAGATGCCACACGAAGGTATTTTGGATTTATATCATGCAACGCTAAAACAATTTGAACCGCTGCCAAGATGTGTTTTCTTATATAGGGTGTTTGAATATGCTGCAGTAAATCACTATAGGATTCAGTTTAACCCAGCACAATATAAACCAGAAAACGCGATGGAATATTATTTGAATAAATTATAATCCTAATTCTAATCCACTGTATTACATGGATTTTGGGAGCGAAAATGTTAAACCAAAGCTATGCAATTTCTTTACAGTCTTAAAGTCTGAAGTAAAAAGAATATTGAATGAATTGTCTACAGCTCCGTATTTATCGAATAAGACGACAAGTGAAATTATATATTTAACAGGAAGAAATTTTACAGAGCATGGGGCTTCAGGCACCCGTGGTGAACGAAACATGCACTACGATTATGATAAAAATTATCTGCAAATAAATAATGTAAATATTCTATTAGAACTCATTGCAAGATATGTTATAGAGCTACTTAATCCAGAATTGAAAAATGTGGCGGAAAGTCGAACATTATTTTATAAGGATAAGTACAAGCGATTTCTCGAAAAAAGATAAATAGAATTAACTCTCTTGGCCGTTGAAGCGGTCATCAACCATGGTAACCTTCTGCAGCATCCTGCGGACAAGGCTTTCATCAAAGATAGTAAAGGAGTGTGCAGAGATATCATAGGTATTGGCCGGTGGGGAAATGGCGATGTTGAGTTGTTTTTTGAACATACATCTGAAATAGATGATATGATGGAATTAATTGAGCAGTCTTATCGAATGCAGGCTGATTAAATTCAGAAAAGACAATTACAGTCAGATGAAATATTTAGGATATTATTTTGAGGTTCAGATAAAACGATATTATGTAGATAGATGCTTTAAGTATAGATACAAATTAAAGATGTAAATGAATTAGAATGGATGGATACCATACCTTAAAAGAAAAATGAAATTTGAACATTATCGGAAAAAATAGATTGTTTAGATTACACCTTCACTTACATAGAAAGGACACCTCATGGAAAACTTAACCCTTATCCCACCCACCAAAGCAAACAAAACAGCAATACTGGCGTTCAAAAATGAATTTTTTCAGGCCGGCGAAAGAGTCATCAACGGCAGCGCGCTTCTCGACCAGATGGATTATGAGGAGTGGCTGGAAAACATTAGAAGAAACGCAGATTCTCAAACAGTGCGGGAGGACTGGGTGGTGTCCTCGACGTTTTTGGCAGTCCGTGAACAAGATCAGCGGATTGTGGGGATTGTTGATCTTCGCCACAGTCTGGGTCAGCCTTTTCTTGCGGAATACGGGGGACATATTGGCTATGCTGTCCGCCCTTCGGAGCGCGGGAAAAGCTATGCGGTGCAGATTTTATCGCTGGCGCTGGAGGCGGCTCAGAAGCTGGGGCTTGAGGCAGTGATGCTGGGTTGCTACGCGGATAATATGGGATCAATCAAAACGATGCTGAAATGTGGTGGTGTATTAAAAGAGGAGAAGCCTTATATTGATGGAAAGCCCATGTGCATTTATTGGATTACCATCAAGGAGGGACCTGTCCGCAGGCTCATAGAAAAAGATACGGAACGTGCAGCGGAAATCGTCAACCATTGCTGGAAAACCACTTATGCGGGCTATGTGGACCCTGTGCAGCTCGGTGAAGTGTGGTGCGGCAAACGCAGTGAGGCCATTAAAGACGAATTCCGGACAAACGGGCTGGAGAATTATGTGTTTGACGAAAAAGGAGTAAAAGGCATACTCTCCTGCGGCAAAAGCGCAGATGCGGATAAGACTGATGCATTTGAGCTCTGGCGGATTTATGTTGATCCGGCGTTTCAGGCGCAGGAGATTGGTAGTAAGCTGCTGGCGTTTGGAGAAGCGTTGGCAAAAGAGCGGAATTATCAGGAAATGGTTATCTGGGCCTTTGAAAAAAATAAAAATGCCTGTAGGTTTTATAAAAAGCATGGCTACAAACCAGATATTACGCAGCATCTGGGTGAAAATTTTAATGCTGAGGGGCTCAGATTTATAAAGTCCTTATAAAAAATCCCTTGTCAATAAAAGACAGGGGATTTTTACTTTGGCCGGTTAGTTAATTTTCAGATTTGACGGCTTCCAGTATTTCAGCGATACCGGTTGCGCCCCATTTTACACAATATGGAATCGAAAAAGATTCATCATGAAACGCATTGAGTGCTTCAAGCGTTTCCGGGGACAGCTTGGACATAATGGCTTCTAAGGCTTCAAAATGTTCATTTATTTCTTTAAGACGGACCGTGTCATTTTCTTTGATTTTCACAAAGTTACCTCCTGAAAGTGTTTAGCGATACTTTTCTTTTCTTTATTTTAACACGGTCTGCCTAAAACCTCAATGGCAGGCGGCCCTGAAATTTTTCAGAATATTTTCAGAATTTGTATGATAGAATGTTGTTTCAAAAAGGTATATAGTATTAAACAAAAAAGATTTCAAAAGAATGAATGAAAAGCACATTTTAGCAGAAAAGGGATGAATAAATGAGTAAAAACAGGACATATGGTAAGTGGAGCATTCTGTTCACTGTGTTGATTATGACTTTTATGGTGACGTTGGATGGAAGTATTGTGAACGTGGCACTTCCGGTCATGTCTGGCGAGCTGAATGCAAGCATGGGGGATATCGAATGGGTGGCCAGTATCTATCTTGTGGTCACCTGTGCCACGATTTTGATTTTTGGCCGATTGGGCGATATGATCGGCAAGGTTCGGATTTTTCAAATCGGGGTCATTCTTTTTACTGTTGGATCATTGCTGTGCAGTATTTCCGGTACGCTGCCGCTCTTAATTGGCGCAAGGGTGGTACAGGGACTGGGCAGTGCGGCAGCCCTCGCCAACAATCAGGGAATCATTACAGAGTCTTTCCCGCCCGATGAGCGGGGAAAAGCCCTTGGGTTTGTCAGCACCTTTGTGGCGCTGGGGAGCATGACCGGCCCGACCCTTGGCGGGATGATTCTCACGGTGCTTCCTTGGACTTATATTTTTTTGATCAACATACCGGTTGGGGTGCTCTCCTTTTTAATCGGCCTGAGAACGCTGCCGAATAAAAAACCGGCAAAGCCAGGACGTCTGGACGCAAAGGGCTCGGTTTTACTGCTGCTTTCAATACTGTTGCTGTTCGGCTCGTTTACCTTGCTGCAGAATGGTGTGAGTCTTCCGATTATCATCGGCATTATTGCCGGTGCGGTTTTTCTGGCATTATTTATTATGGTTGAAAAGCGGATGGACGATCCGCTGGTTCCCATCGGCATTTTCAAGAACAAGATGTTTTCCCTGAATCTTTTTACCATGCTGACAGCCTTTGTCGCCATTGGGGCAAACAATATTATCATGCCCTTTTATCTCCAGGACGCCCGGCAGTTCAGCCCTGGAATGGCGGGACTTTTGATGACGGTTATCCCGCTGATCACAGCGGTCATGGGCCCCATCAGCGGTACCATGTCTGACCATATCGGCAGTGAGCTGCCAACCATGATCGGCCTTATCTTTACGACGATCGGGCTGGCGCTGATGACAATGCTCGGCATTGATACCACCATAGCGGTGATTATTCTTTTTCTCGCTGTTATCGCGGTAGGAAGCGCCTTGTTTCAGTCTCCCAACAACTCTTTGGTTATGGGCAGTGTCTCCCGGGATGAGCTGGGTCTGGTAGGCAGTCTGGCGGGACTGGTGAGGAATATGGGCATGTCGGTGGGAATTACTGCCGGTACATCTCTGCTGTACAGCCGGATGAGTGATATGGCGGGCTACCGGGTCACCAATTATATTCCTGGCCAGCCGGACGTCTTTTTATACGGCCTGCGCTCGGTCTACATCATGCTGGCGGTTGTTGTGTTCGTTGGAGCCTTGTTAACCATTATCCGTTTTGTCTATGCAAGAAAGCAGGAGAGAAAACAGGTTGCTCAGCAGGAAAAATAGAACAGAAAACCGGTGAATACAGGTAATTGGATGTACTCACCGGTTTTATTAATGCGCTCAGGATAAGAGGTCGATAAGGCTGATCTGCTTGCCTTCGTTTGGATTCTGGGGTTTCCCTGCGGATTGGCGTTTCAGCACAGCCTCTGGCAATTCGTTTAGAAACGGCGAAGGCTCTGACGAGGTGGTGAGGATCAGTTCATCTTTTGCCCGGGTCATCCCGACAAAGAACAGCCGCCGTTCCTCCTGAATATCGGATGGCAGCTTGCCGATTTCCAGAGGCATTATGCCTTTTTTTGCGCCGTAGAGGAATACAATGGGGAACTCCAGTCCTTTTGAGCCGTGGAGGGTCATGAGGGTAACCGCGTCTGAGGTATAGACTTTGTTCGCGCTTCTCTTCAGGTCGCCTTCCTCACCGAAGGTCAGTGTATCCATGAACTCGGCCAGCGTTTTGTAAAAGACGGTCATATCCAGAAATTTTGTGAAAGCCTTGCTCTCGTTCAGTCCGAGCTCGGCAGCCCAGTCTTCTAAAAGTTTTTGTGGCTTTGTGCGCTTTGTTTTGGACTGGTACTTTTCCTTCAGATAGCCATAGGGGCAGCGGCTGGTGTCAATCTGATCAGGTGTTTTAATCAAAATATCAGCGGTTTCCTCTGGGAGATCCCAGAGAAGCTTCAGGCACATTCTGAGGGAAAGCTGGTCTTCGGGGTCGAGGAGTGTCCTGAAGAAGCAGACGGTTCCCCGGACATTCCGATCTGTAAGAAAATCATCTCTGCCGGTAATAACATAGGGAATGCCCTCTTTTTTCAGGCAGGTTTCGAGCATTTCGGCCTGCTTGTGCGTACGGTAGAGCACGGCAATATCTGAAAAACTACGCATGGTCTGGCTGTCCTGGCGGTTATCGGCGGTTTCGGTGTCCAGCATGTCGATCCCCCCGATGAGCCGGTTGATTTCACGGGCGATAAAGATTCCCTCTGACAGCTCGCTGGGAGCGCTCACCAGTTTGAGCGGGGTACCCTTTGACTGGAAAGGCTGTATTTCACGCTTTGCGCCCTCGTTGTGGTTGATGACCTGACAGGCTGAGGTGACAATTTCCGGAGTGGAGCGGTAATTGTGCACAAGCCGGATGGTCTGGAGCTCTGGGTAATCGGCGGACAGGCGGTCAAAGCATCGGGCGTCTGAGCCACGGAAGCCGTAGATGGACTGGTCCGGATCACCGATGACGAAAAGCTCTTTGCCACCGCGGTTCCAGGCTTTGATGAGTTCAAATTGGATGGGACTGATGTCCTGGAATTCATCGACCAGTAAAAAGCTGTAATGATTCTTGCGGATGCTGTTTTTATCTTCATCTTCCAGCATCACAAGTGTTTCGGAGAGAAGGTCATCAAAATCCAGGACAGATAAAGCTTTAAGCTGCTGACCGTAATAATCAAAGGCGGCTTCTGAGAGGATACCGGATCCTTTTGAAAGTCCGGTTTTCATAAGGGAAACTTCTTTCAGAAATTGCTTTGCGGAAAGGCTTAGGCCAAAATGGCGGATGGTTTCCTCGGCGGTTTCAAGGGTTTCAAATGCATCAGCCAGTGTAAAACCGCCCCGGTGTTCCTTTAAAAGTTTATGGCAAAGGCTGTGAAAGGTTCCGATGTTTACCTGTCTGGCGGATCGTTTTCCAAGCACCTTTTCAAGCCGTTCCCGCATTTCGGCAGCGGCCTTATTTGTAAAGGTGACGGCGGTGATCTCCGTTGGCTTAACGCGCCGCTCATTGAGTAAATGAAGGATACGGGAAACCAGGGTTTTGGTTTTTCCGGTTCCCGGACCTGCAATGACGGCGATGGCTCTCCGCGCTGTTATGACAGCTTCCTGCTGTTCTGCGTTTAGCAATTCTGTCACAATGGGATGTGGAGGCTGGCCTGTTTCAGGTTCTTCGGGTTTGCCTGCGGCGGGCAGCTGTTTTGCGCTCTTTTCTTTCCGGGGCATCTGCGCCAGTTCTGAAGACGCAAAGAGGCTGACCTGGCCGTCAAGGGCGTTCAACTCAGAATCGTCAATAAGTTTGACCTTGCCGTATTCGCCGTCGTAACCGGGGATTCGCTCGACTTCACCCTTTCTGAGACGGTTAATGCCTTCCGAGATGAGAAAGCCCGCTGCTTTTTTGATGTCCTCGACGGGTGTCTCGCGAAGAATCAAAAACTCTGGTCCCAGCTTTTTCAGCATTTCCATGTAATCTTTTTGCACTTTCACACTGGCTGCTGAGCGTCCTGTGGAGGCAGCGATGACTTCCGGAAGTGGGACAAGGCTTTCGTAGGGGCGGGCATTTTTAAGAACATAACCATCCTCCCGGTCCGCGAGCTGCTCAACACGGTGGGAGACACCGATGGTCAGCTTTCTGCCGCAGACCGGGCATTTCCCATTGTAGGGTTCTGCCTCCTGTGGGCTTAAGCACAAATGGCATTTCCGGTGTCCGTCATAATGATACTTTCCTTCTTCGGGGAAGAACTCGATGGTCCCTGCCAGTCCTTTACCTTCCTGGATGGCGCCGGAGAGCCCTTCATAGCTGAGCTCAATGTCCATTAAATTGGCTTCACGCCCCAGCTTGGCGGGAGAATGAGCGTCAGAATTTGAGATGAGCTGATAGCCGTCGAGGGCGGAAAGACGCCAGTTCATGGGAGGGTCAGAGGATAAGCCGGTTTCCAGGGCATGGATATGGGGTGTGAGATCCTCAAAGCATTCTTCGATGGTATCGAAACCTGAGAAAGCACCGAAAAGGGAAAAATGCGGCGTCCAGATATGAGCGGGAATATAGATGGCATCCGGGCAGGTTTCAAGCATGATCTCCAAGAGGTCGTGGCAGTCAAGCCCCAGTATAGGCCGTCCGTCGGAATGAATATTACCGATGGCCTCCAGCTTTTTGGCAAAGAGCTCGGCGGTTTCAATGCTTGGCAGCAGAATAACGCTGTGTACCTTGCGCACTTTACCATTTTTTTTGTAGATTGAGCTGATCTCGCCGGTGATGACAAAACGCGGGTCGGTTTTGACGCCTGGAGTATCATCTTTTAAGCGGAAATCTTTTTTTAAGGTATAGAGGCCTGATTCGGCCCGCTCAAGTTTTTCCTTTAATTCTTCCCGCCACGCCGGGTGGGTAAAATCGCCGGTTCCCAGAATATCAATACCCTTTCTTCTAGACCATAGATCCAGATGCTCTGGCGTGCACTCCTTGCTGGTGGCTCTTGAGTAACGGGAATGTATATGTAAATCTGAAATAAACAAAAATGATCACCTGCTTCTAATTAAGATATGCTTAATTATAGCCTTTTTCCCCTGAATGTACAAGGGAATAGAGGCTGACAGCCAATGGCTTTTTTATTTTGTCAGCTTTTATTCTTTCTTAGTAAATGTTATAATAGAATTAATTTATTTGTAAACAATTAAAACAGATGATGAGGATAAATAAGGATGTGAATCCAATGGACAAACGAAAAAAATATAAAGAACGTTTATTACAAATTGATCAAGATTTATTTGAGCTTAAACCGCTGTTGATCGATAATAAAACATTAAAGGAAAATGCTGATTATCTGGCAGAATTTTTAAAGCGTTATCTGCCCATAAACCAGCTGGCGCTGGCGCAGATATCCAATGAAGGCGGCATAATGGAAAGTGCTTTCTGGAAAAATGACCGGAATGAGGATTTTTGGATGGCAGTTATTCATGAACACATGGATAAATGGCAGAATGAAAAGGACAGCCTGTCAGATTTTGATACAGTGGATACAGGCACCGGGAAAGCCTCCGTTTATGTGTTGTTTCCAGTGGCCTGTGAGGATAGACTTGCGGGGGCTCTGCTTGTGCATAAGCCTGAAAAGACAGGGTTGTGGAGCGAGGAGGAAATTGCCCTTCTGAAATTAATGGCGTCCACGATCAGCGTGGCGCTCATCAACCGTGCCCGTTATGAGGAGTATGCCCTTCAGGGTTATGTTTTCAATGAGATGATGGACAATACCAGCACAAATATTTATGTCACCGATGTTGAGACCAACGAAATACTCTTTATGAACAAGGCAATGCAGAAGTCCTTTGAAATTGAAAAGCCTGAGGGGAAAATCTGCTGGCAGGTTCTTCAGAAGGGGATGGAAGGCCCCTGTCCTTTCTGTCCTGTGCCCGGGCTTTTGAAGGATGAGGACGAGCACCCTTCTGTTGTCTGGGAGGAAGAAAATACGCGAACGGGCATTACCTATAAAAATTATGACAGCTTTATGCAGTGGACAGACGGGCGCACGGTTCATTTCCAGCAATCCGTAGACCATACAACTACCCGCCAGCTTGAAAAGGCGGCTGCCACCGACGAGCTGACCGAGCTGCTGAACCGGCGGGCCGGAAAGCTGGCGCTGGACCATACGCTCAGCCAGGCAAAACGGGATAAAATCAGGGTGATTGTGGGTATGTATGATGTCAACGACCTTAAGGAGGTCAATGATACTTATGGACACGCAGAAGGCGATGTTTTGTTGAAGACCATTGCCAGGAATATTAAGGAATGCCTGGCGCCGCAGGATTACACATTCCGGCTGAGCGGTGATGAGTTTATCATTGTTTTCAAGGATACTGACCTCACAGCCTCTAAGGAAAAGGTGCGGCGTGCCAGAGAGCGGATACAGCTTTTTAAGGAGAAGCACCAAAAGCTCTACGAAATGAACTTCTGCTGTGGTTATGAGGAGGTTGAGCCCGATGACCAAAGGACCATCACAGAGATTCTGACAAATGTTGATGAGAAAATGTATGAGAAAAAAAGGCTGTTCCACATTCAAAAGGCAGAAGAAAAGTACCAAAAGGAGGGAGAAAAGCAGGGGCGGACAAAGACCTTTAGCTATGATAAAGAACATCTTTACGATGCGCTGGTCCAGAGTACGGATGATTATATCTATGTGTGCAATATGAAGACGAACACCTTCCGTTATTCTAAGGCGATGGTGGAGGAGTTTGACCTTCCCGGCGAGGTGATCGAAAACGCTGCTGCGGTTTGGGGAGCGAGGGTTCACGATCTGGATAAAAAGGCCTTTCTCGAATCAAATCAGGAAATAACAGACGGCAGGACGGACTGCCACAGTGTCGAATACCGTGCCAGAAACCGCAAGGGCGAATGGGTGTGGATGCGGTGCAGAGGCCATCTGGAGCGTGACGAATCCGGCGAACCAACGCTTTTTGCCGGCATTATCACAAATCTGGGAAAGAAAAACAAAATAGATCACCTGACCGGGCTTTTTAATAAGTTTGAATTTGAGGAAGAAATCGAGCGGCTGATCAGTACAAAGCCGGATCAGCCCATTGGGATAATGATTTTGGGAATAGATGAGTTTAAGCGTATCAATGATCTCTATAACCGAAGCTTTGGCGATGAGGTCATACGGATTATCTCCCAGAAGATTCAGACATTTCTGCCTCCGGATGCCACGGTCTACCGGATGGATGGCGATGAGTTCGGTATTATTCTCAGAAATGGTACGGTGCATGGACTGGAAAACATTTACGGGAAAATATACCAGGCTGTTAACCATCAGCAGGAGTTCAACGGTAAGAAATTTTATTGTACGCTCTCTGCCGGGTGCACCCTTTACCCATTGGACGGCAAAACCTATCTTGATTTAATCAAATATGCGGGGTATTCATTGGAATACGCTAAAAATAAAGGGAAGAATCAGATTGCCTTTTTCTCAGAGGATATCCTGATTGGAAAAACCCGTCAGCTGGATTTGACCGAGCTGCTGCGCGAAAGTGTGGAGCAGGGTTTTGAAAATTTTGAAGTCTATTACCAGCTTCAGGTCAATGCTGATACGAGAAAGATAAAAGGAGCGGAAGCGCTGGCACGATGGAAATGTGAAAAGTACGGGCAGGTACCACCAGACCAGTTTATCCCGATTCTGGAGGAAAGCGGCCTTATTATCCCGGTCGGCAAATGGATCTTTGAACAGGCGCTGGGCGCTTGTGCCCGCTGGATAAAAAAAGACCCGGATTTTGTCATCAGCGTTAACCTGTCCTACGTCCAGCTTGAGGACGCCGGGTTCATCGATTTTATGGAGCGGACAGTGCTGAGCAGCGGCGTTCCCCCGGCGAACGTGGTAGTAGAGATGACGGAAAGCTACATCGCCTCAAATATAAACCGGGTCGAAGGGATCTTTGACCGGATACGCAGCTTCGGTATGAAAATCGCTATGGATGATTTTGGAACAGGTTATTCCTCGCTTGGAATCCTGAAGAAAATTCCGGCAGACATTGTGAAAATTGACCGGATATTTGTAAAAGATGTTCAGACAAGCCATTTTGATCTGACCTTTATAAAATTCATTGTGGAGCTGTGCCATGATGTGGGGATTGAGGTCTGCCTGGAGGGGGTGGAGACAGAAGGCGAGTACGAGGCTGTAAAGCCCCATGCCGTTGATTTTATACAGGGATATCTTTTTGGAAGACCTGTGCCGGGAAGTATTTTTAAAGAACAAAATTTTAGTTAGGGAGTGTAAAAATGGAAGATCAGGAAAAAAAGGATCAAATTTTCAGTTATGCGGTTGAGAATTTTAAAAACGGACTAAACTGTGCAGAGTGTGTTTATGACGCTCTGATCAGGGCAGGGGTGCTGGAGGTTCCGTCTGAAACGAGAGCGATGTGCACAGGTTTTGGCGGCGGTATCGGGCTCAGCGGTTATACCTGTGGAGCACTTTCCGGTGCGGTTATGGCAAACAGCGCCATATACGGCCGGCCAGACCCATGGGCAGTACCGGATGAGGAAAGGGGCCACGAAGTGGCGGCCAGGTATTACCGGCGTTACAACAAAATGGTGCACGATTTTGAGGCGGCCAACAGCGGGGTGCTCTGTCGGGAAATTTGTTCAAAATATGATGACTGGCACAGCAAAGACCGGAAAAAGGCATGTCTTAAGCTTATCGGCGCGGCGGCGGTGATGGCCTATGAATATTTACAGATGCCCCAGGAAGAAGCCTTTGAGTTGCCCTATGGCGAAAACATGGGAGAAATGAAGTAAAAAGTAACCGCTCCGTCTTAAATTCTTGAAGAAGTCTTGAAGAAATGGCGGGGCGGTTTTATTGTATAATAAATTTGATAAACTTATGATTAAGGGGAGCATTATGCATACATTAAAGAATGTCGCGCCGGTGATCTGGATCATTATCGCTGTCTTGGTTTTGTGCGCGGGCCTGATCCTGATTTTTAATACGACGCTGGCCTGGAGTATCATCGAATGGAGCGTCGCCGCCCTGATTCTGGCGGTTGGGTTGATTTACCTGTTTTCGGTTTTTATTAAAACAACGGAGCAGAAATTAAAGGCCCTTGGAATCGGAGCTCTCTGTGTTTTGGGCAGTGCCGCTCTCTTTGCCATGCCACGTTTAATCGGCGGCACCTTTGGTCTGGTGTCCGCGGTTCTGGCCATTATCATTGGCCTGCTGGTGCTGTTGAATGCCTTTAAGCTCCGCAGAGACGGGGCGGGTTGGACAGGCACACTGATTACAGCGGCCGCTTATCTTGCCATTGGCTTCGCCATGTTCTTCGCGGAATCAGGCGGGCGTTTGTTCAGCGTGCTGCTTGGCCTGTATTTTGTTGTTTTTTCTTTCAATATTTTTGGGGATGCGCTGGTTTCCTTAATGGGAAACAATACAGCAGCTCAAAAATACAAACGGAAGGTCCGCGTTCCGCTGCCGACTTTTATCGCAGCGTTTTTGCCGATGAAAATGCTGAGGACTGTCAATCATCTGGTGGAGGAGGATCCTGATGAGCTGCTGTTGGTTGAGCGGCCTGAGCAGCGTCATGAGCCGGATATGGAAATCTATATTCATACGAGAGAGGGTTTTATCCCAGGCATGGGACATGTGGACATCGCTGTCGGCGATCAGGTATACACCTATGGAAATTATGATGATGCCACATGGAAGCTGGGAGGCTTCTTTGCAGACGGCGTAATGGTTGAAATGGACCGCGAGACACACATACGCATGTCGCTGGAGGTTGAGAAAAAAGTCCTGATGGTCTATGGCCTTGCTCTGAAGCCTGAGCAAAAGAAAGCTATTTTAGAGCGTATCGCAGCATTAAAAGCGGATATGATTCCCTGGGAACCATTGGCACAGCAGGCAGAAAAGGGTGAAATCGAAGGAAATCCAGAGGATTATCAGGATGTTGCGAGCCAGACCTATCGCAATTCCAGAGGACGTTTTTATAAATTTAAAAAGGGGAATCCCTTTAAAACTTACTACGCGGTGGGTACAAACTGTGTAAAGCTCGCAGACAGCATTGTCGGGCAATCGGGGATAGATCTGCTGCGTGTAAACGGGATCATCACGCCCGGCACCTACCTCGATTATCTCGATAGCCTCTATGAACGTGGGGATTCCATAGTGGTAGCGCGAAAGCTCTATTATCCGGAAAACAGTGATGCCGGCAGAGAATAAAGAAAAACTCAAGGTTTCAGGCTGTTTCCGGGCTTTGGTTTTGATTTATTTTTCTTTATACGTTATAATAGCACTATTATAATGTTAAGTGGGGAATAAAAATGCAGTGGACTGAGAAGGATTATCGAAAGATGGACACTGCCATCAAAAAAGGATATGAGTTTTTTTCAGAGAGCCCTGAAAAATCCGTCAACTACTGGTGGCAGGTATGGACTAAAATCAACAATTATAACCAGAAAAACGGAAGCCGCAGCTTTTACACTGTGCTGGACGGCTGGTCCGGCTGGGATACGTCACCTGTTACGTGGATGACTGATTTTGAGGATGCCTTTGTCAATTACGGACGGCTGGATCAGCGGATCACCTACTGTGAGACTATGCTGAAGAATTATGACGATATCAGCAATGTCAGCCGACGGATTATCAATAATACCCTGGCCTCCGCCTATCTGGAAAAAGGCGATCTTAAAAAGGGCGATGCCTTTTACAGAGAGCTGATGAAAAATCCGGAAAGCGATTTGACGGTGTGGGTTAATTATGCCAGGACCTTTACGAACGGGGTAAGGCATGAGAACGATTTTGAAAAGGCCGCGGGTATTCTGGAGGAGGGCGAAAAACGCCTGAAAAACCACGAGGTCAGCCCCATTGGCAGCAATGACCTTTACAGCGCTCTGGCAGATACTTACGAGAAATTGGATATGCCCGACAAGGCAGATAACGCCCGGTCAAAAATCAAGGGCGATGCGGCTAAAAAAGAATCCTTTTTTACAAGGCTCTTTAAAAAGAAAAAATAGGAGAACTGAAATGACAGAAGAACGATTCAAAGAGATATTAGATGCCTTTTTAGGCGATCCTGATTTAATGGCAAGTGTAAATGTAGCGCCGACTTTTGAAGCCGGTTATGAGCTGGTTGCAGAAAAAATGCCGGGTTTAAGCCTGGAAGAGTTTACTGAAGCCATGAACATGCTCCGCCAGGTGATGCTGGCAAACGCAGGAAATACCAGCGTTCAATAATTTCCGGAAGATCAGGAGGCCTTCGCTTATAAACGGAGGCCTTTTTCATTAGAAAAAGACGAAAGAGAGGAGAAAAATTGTACGAAAAATTAATGGATTTTGTGCGGCAAAAGCCAGAGGTCTACGCGCCGGGAACTTCAAAGTTCTGGGATGATCCGCACATTTCCAAACAGATGCTTAAAGCCCATCTGGAGCCGGAGATCGATTCAGCCTCCAGAAAGCACAGCTTTATAAAAAAATCGGCCGCGTGGATCGCAGGGCTGAAAGCGCCGGAGGGGAGCCAGCTGCTGGACCTTGGCTGCGGGCCTGGCCTGTACACGGAGTTATTTGACGCAAGCGGCTTTACCGTTACAGGGATTGACCTTTCACAGCGCTCCATTGAATATGCGGGAGCTCAGGCGGCTTTAAAGCAGAGGCGCATTGAGTACCGATGCCAGAATTATCTGGAGATTGATTATCAGGAAGCTTTTGACATCATCACCTTGATCTACTGTGATTACGGTGTTTTGTGCCCTGCTGACCGGGGGCAGCTGCTAAAAAGAATAATAGGGGCACTGAAGCCCGGAGGGCTCTTTATCCTGGATGGCTTTACAGAAAAATTCTGGCAGGATGTCCCAGTAAAACAGGAGATTTCTTATGAGGAGAACGGATTCTGGTCTCCGGATGCCTATGTATGCCTGAACAGGAATGCGCATTACCCTGAAACTAAAAACACACTGGAGCAGAGCATTATCATTACAGCGGATGAGTGCCAGTGCTTTAATATCTGGAACCAGATTTTTACGAAAGCTTCGATGGAACAGGAATTAAGCAACGCAGGATTTAACACGGTCATGTTCTTTGATGATGTGTGCGGAGCACCTCTGTCAGAGAACAGTAAAACAATCTGTGCGGTAGCCCGGAAAGCACAGGCTTTTAAGCGATGAGACAAGTATCTTGTCTCTTTTTTATTACATGAAAATAGATATAAAGAAAACTTTAGGTTAATGGGGTTTCCGCGCCACAGCTAAAATGTTATAATCGAAGTCAGTGAGTTCAAAATAAAGGAGACAGTAGGATGAAGACAGAATTAAATAAAAAAATGCCCTTTGGGGGGTGCTCATTAAAGGATTTTGGCATGATCGCAGTCGGGTCATTTTTGTTATCCCTGGGCGTCAGCTGGTTTGCAGACCCGGCTGGCCTGGTCGTAGGGGGGATCAGTGGTCTCGCCATTGTTGTAAAGGCGGTAACGGAGAGCTGGTTTGGTTTTGCGGTACCCCTTGCAGTTACGAACCTTGTCCTCAATGTTCCCCTGTACATCATCAGCCTGAAGCAGAGAGGCTTTGGGTTTATACAAAAATCCATCTACGCGGTTTTATTGATGACGCTGTTTTTGTGGGTGGTTGAGTACATTCCCAATATTTTTGATTTTAAGGATGATTTATTGCTGGCGGCGCTGGCGTGCGGTGTATTATCTGGCGTCGGCATTGGTATGGTAATGCGCGTTAACGGAACTACCGGCGGGACAGAAATGCTGGCGGCCATCGTCAAATATATCCATCCCCATTTCCCCATTGCCAAGCTGATTTTTTTTATTGATGCGGCAATCATCGCCCTTGGCTTTTTCATTTTTGGGCCGGAGCGGACGGTTTACGCGGTCATCAGCGTTTATGTATGCTCAAAAATTATTGACAGCATGCTGGAGGGCGTCCATTTCGCCAAGGAGGCTTTGATTATCAGCGAAAAGAGCAAGGAAATATCGGAAGCGATTTTTGAGTATCTGGACCGCGGCAACACCGGTATCCCCATCAAAGGGATGTATACCGAGGAGCAAAAGGAAATGCTGATGGTGATTGTCTCTCAGAAGGAAGTCGTTCAGCTGCGCCAGATTGTGACAGCCATTGATCCCAGAGCATTTTTAATTATCGGTGATGTCCATGAGGTGCTGGGCGAAGGCTTTAATGAAGACTACGATGAGCTGAGCCTGAGCTAGGAGACGCTATGAAGAGGAAATACATTAAAGTGGCCGGCCTGCTGATGGCTTTGTGCGTGGTGGCTGTGAGCCTGGCAGGCTGTGGAAAGGAAAAGGTGGTAACCCGTACGGATTTTGCGCTGGATACAGTGATCACCATCGCAGCCTATGGACAGTCGGATGAAGGGATTCTAAAAGAACCTTTTAACCGGATCCGTGAGCTTGACAACAAGCTTAATGCTTTTTCAGAGGACAGTGAGATTTCTAAAATCAATGCCGCCGCCGGCCAGGAGCCTGTGGTGGTGTCGGAGGATACCTTTAATGCTGTAAAAGAAGGGCTTGAGTACAGCGAAAAGACAGGTGGCGCTTTTGACATCACCATTGGGCCGCTGGTGGATTTATGGAAAATTGAAGCGCCGGGAGAAGGTGTTGTGCCTGAGCAGCCCGCTATTGATGCGGCCAAAGCCTTTGTGGATTACCGAAAGGTGGTGCTGGATGAAGCCGCGCATTCAGTGTTTTTGGAAGAACCGGGAATGAAGATTAACCTTGGGGCCATTGCCAAAGGGTATATCGGCGATGCGGTAAAGGCGGTGCTGCAATCGGAGGGTGTAGAGCGGGCCATTATTAATCTTGGCGGTAACGTGGTACTGATCGGCGGCAAGTCAAACCGAGAGCCCTTTACAGTGAGTCTGGAGGACCCTGAAGACCCCTTGAGCAACGGCAGCATCAGTGATGCGTCGACCCTTGGTGTTTTAAGAGAGAGGGATAATTCCATTGTTACCTCAGGGGATTATGAGCGCTACTTTATCGGGCCGGACGGTAAAAGGTATCACCATATTCTGGACCCTAAAACAGGCTACCCTGCGGAGTCAGGCCTGCACCAGGTCACAGTGATAACAGATACATCGGCCGATGCCGATGCGCTGTCAACCGCTTTCTTTGTGATGGGGCTGGACCAGGCCATGACTTATATTCGTGAAACGGAGGGAATTGAGGCTGTTTTTGTGACAACGGACAACCGTATTGTAGCGACAAAAGGGATGGAGGATACTTTTGTCTTTGATGAGGGGAACCATGGTGGCCAGTACACACTGGAATTTACAGAACCTTGATTCAAAATACGCATTTATTAACAAAACCTTTATGAGCTTTTGAATATAATAAAAGCTGAAAAGAGAAGCCACAGGATGTGGTGGAAAAGAGGGTAAAAATGAATGCGGAATTTACTGAAAAAGCAATCACAAAACAGGTAAGTAAGTGGCAGGTAAGCTGTCAGGCTTTTGCCGGAACACAACTGGAAGAGCTGGCGGCTATGACAGCGCTATGCTATAAAGACGACAACAGCGATATGGGACAGGCAGTTTATAGACAAGTATGCCAGCATTACCCTAATGCGGATGCCATTTTTAAAAATACCGGCTGCAGGTGGGTTGGTTATAATGATAAAACAGGCCTGAGCGGTGTAAATATTGATGGAAATATTATAAGGAAGGGCAGCGCCGACGCTGTGCAGAATTATTTTCTGGCGCTTGGACACGCGTTTCCAGATGCCTGTATACTGGCAGAAAAAGCAGCCCGCACACTCGGCCATAAAACAGAGGTGATCTGCAAGAATGGCAGGGTTATTGGGATGGTCACGCTGGTGTTGGAGCAGGCTGTCCTTTCTAAAAATCAAAAAAATGAAAATGCTTTATCCGCCTGAAAAAGAGAGATGAAAAGAGTGCTTTTCATCTCTTTTTTATGTGGTGGGACAATCGTAACGAAACATTAATGGCAATATACACTTTCTTTACACTATCTTTATTTCGGCGCGGGTATAATGCTAACATCGAAAGGGGTGAAGAAGTGTTATGGAAATTATAACGATCATCACTGGTGTTCTCGGATTAGGATTAATGGGATATCTGTTTTATGTCTTATTCAGAGGTGAAAATTTATGAGCAGCGCGTTCATTCAGGATATCATCTTTCTCGTCGCTGTTATAGGGCTTGGGTTTCCTATAGGAAAACTGACCTATAAAATTATGGAAGGCGGAAAGATAAAATTTCTAGGTTTTTTAAGACCGGTGGAGCTTTGCGTATACAAAGCAATGGGTGTTGACGAGAACAGAGGAATGAGCGGCAGACAGTATGCTATTGCCACCCTCCTGTTCAGTCTCTTCGGTTTGCTCTTTTTAACCGCGTTGCTGATGTGCCAGGGCTTTCTTCCCTTTAACCCCGAAGGATTGCCGGGGTTGAGCTGGGATCTGGCATATAATACTGCGGCGAGCTTTGTAAGCAATACGAACTGGCAGGCCTACAGCGGTGAGACAACACTTTCCTATTTGTCACAGTTTCTTGGATTAACGGTTCAGAATTTTGTATCTGCGGCAACTGGGATTGCGGTTTTGTTTGCCTTGATCAGAGGATTCATCCTCAAAAAATCAAAAACGGTCGGGAATTTCTGGTGTGACCTGGTAAGGACAGTTCTGTATTTGCTACTGCCGCTATCCCTGATCGTTGCCATTATTCTGATGTCCCAGGGCGTTGTGCAGACACTGGCGCCATACGCTCAGGCAGCGTTTTTGCAGGGAGGCGGTTCTCAAATAGTTCCTCTGGGACCAGCAGCAAGTCAAATTGCCATTAAACAGCTGGGTACAAACGGCGGCGGCTTCTTTGGCGTTAACTCCGCCTTTCCGCTGGAAAACCCAACGGCGATTTCTAATTTTGTGGAATGCTGGGCGATCATTGTCATTCCGGCGGCTCTATGCTTTACTTTTGGAAAAGCCGTAAAGGACAGTAAGCAGGGGCGGAGTATTTTGATTGCCATGACGCTGGTATTTATTGTGGCTTTAACATTGACCACCATGAGCGAATACAATCTTGGCCCGCAGTTCAATAATGTAGAATCTTCTGCCAGCATTGAAGGGAAAGAGGTTCGGTTTGGAGCGGGCGGTTCAGCGCTCTGGGGGGTAACCACCACAGCAGCCTCCAATGGATCGGTGAACTCAATGCACGACAGCTTTACGCCGCTTGGCGGAATGTTTCTTATGTTTATGATGCAGCTGGGGGAAATTATCTTCGGCGGCGTTGGGTCAGGACTTTATGCAATGCTGGCCTTTGCGATCCTCGCGATTTTTATCGCGGGGCTGATGGTTGGGCGCACACCGGAATACCTTGGTAAAAAAATAGAGCCCTATGACATGAAAATGACTTGTGTTATCCTTCTGGTCCCGCCGCTGCTCATACTGGGGGGGACGGCCATTGCCACCATGATGCCTCAGGCATCTGACTGGCTGACGAACAGCGGAGCACATGGATTTTCGGAAATCCTTTATGCCTATACCTCCGGCGGGGCCAACAACGGGAGTGCCTTCGCGGGTTATGCGGCCAATAACGTGTTTAACAATGTAATGATCGGCTCAGAAATGCTGATCGTACGTTTTATTCCGATGGCAGCAGTTATTTGCCTTGGCGCAAATCTGGCGTCAAAGAAAGCAGTGCCCAAAAGCGATGGTACACTCAGTACCACAGGCCCCATGTTCGTGGGGCTGCTGATCGGTGTTTTCCTGATCCTCGGTGCGCTCAGCTTTTTGCCGGCACTGGCCCTCGGCCCAATTGCGGATTACTTTACCATGCTATGATGTGAAAAGGTGAGAAAATGAAGAAAAAAAGTATGTTTAACAAAGACATTATGAAGGACTCTCTTGTCCAGTCTTTAAAAAAATTAACACCGCGCGTGCAGATCAAAAACCCTGTCATGTTTGTTGTATACCTCGGAGCCATACTCACATCCGTTTTATTTATTCTGTCACTCTTTGGTATCAGTGATGCTCAGAGTGGCTATACGCTGGCCATAACTGTTGTTCTGTGGCTGACAGTCCTCTTTGCCAATTTTGCCGAAGCACTGGCGGAGGGCAGAGGTCGCGCTCAGGCAGAAAGCCTGAGGAGCAGCCGGAAAGATGTAATGGCGAGAAAACTGAAAACAGCGGATGCTAACGCTGATTATATAGAGGTCAGGGCCTCTGAACTAAAAAAAGACGACATTTTTCTGGTAAAAGCAGGAGAACAGATTCCAATGGATGGCGAGGTTATCATTGGCGCGGCGTCAGTTGACGAGAGTGCCATTACCGGAGAATCGGCTCCGGTAATCCGCGAATCGGGCGGAGACAGGAGCGCTGTGACAGGCGGCACCTCGTTGGCGTCGGACTGGCTGGTGGT
The DNA here is from genome assembly GCF_900142645.1 of Eubacterium callanderi. Lineage (GTDB taxonomy): Bacteria > Bacillota > Clostridia > Eubacteriales > Eubacteriaceae > Eubacterium > Eubacterium callanderi. The sequence continues at coordinate 281,244 of NZ_FRBP01000003.1, read as the reverse complement.
TCGTGTAACAGCCGAAGCAGGTGAAACTTTTCTGGACAAAATGATCGCCATGGTAGAAGGTGCTTCCAGAAAGAAAACGCCCAATGAGGTTGCTCTTCAGATTTTGCTGGTAACCTTGACCATTATATTTTTGGCCATTACGATTACGCTGTTTCCATTTTCAGGATTTGCCGCGGCGCAGAGCGGACAGGGCGAAGCGGTTTCAATCACTAACCTTGTCGCCTTACTGGTCTGCCTGGCGCCAACCACCATCGGCGCGCTGCTTTCCTGTATTGGGATTGCGGGTATGAGCCGTTTGAACCAGGCTAACGTGCTGGCAATGAGCGGCCGCGCCATTGAAGCAGCAGGCGATGTGGATGTTTTACTTTTAGACAAAACGGGTACCATCACCCTCGGAAACCGCCAGGCCAGTGAATTTTTACCAGTAAAAGGCGTGAGTGAAGAAGAATTGGCCGATGCGGCACAGCTGGCTTCTCTGGCAGATGAAACGCCAGAAGGCCGCAGTATTGTGATTTTGGCCAAGGAGAAATTCAATATCCGGGGTCGGGATATGGAAAAGCTGAACGCGGATTTTGTGGGGTTTACAGCCAAAACCCGCATGAGCGGGATCAATTATAATAATAATGTTATCCGGAAAGGCGCGGCAGACGCCATAAAAGAGTATGTGATGGTAAAGGGCTATCCGTATCCGGATGAATGTGAAAAGATTGTTGAAAATGTTGCAAACCAGGGCGGTACGCCCTTGGTAGTGGCTAAAAACGGACAGGTGCTGGGCGTTGTCCACCTGAAGGATATTATAAAAAACGGCGTTAAGGAACGGTTTGATGATTTGAGAAAAATGGGTATTAAAACCATTATGATCACCGGTGATAATCCCATGACGGCCGCGGCCATTGCGGCTGAAGCGGGCGTAGATGATTTTCTGGCTGAGGCCACACCGGAAACCAAGCTTGATTTAATCAAGGATTACCAGTCCAGGGGCTATCTGGTTGCCATGACCGGTGACGGCACCAACGACGCCCCGGCACTTGCCCAGGCGGATGTAGCTGTTGCCATGAATACTGGCACACAGGCTGCCAAGGAGGCTGGGAATATGGTGGACCTGGATTCCAGCCCCACCAAGCTGATAGAAGTCGTGCAGATCGGAAAACAGCTGCTGATGACCCGGGGGTCATTGACGACCTTCAGCATTGCCAACGATGTGGCCAAGTACTTTGCCATTATTCCGGTTCTGTTTTTTGCCATTTATCCTCAGCTCTCGGCCTTGAATTTTATGGGGCTGACCAGCGGTACCAGCGCCATGCTCTCGGCCATCATTTATAACGCGCTGATCATTGTCGCATTGATCCCGCTGGCTTTAAGAGGGGTTAAATATCAGGAGCAGCCTGCCGGAAAGCTGCTGCGGCGCAATATGCTGGTCTATGGGCTGGGAGGGCTTATCGCGCCCTTTATAGCCATCAAGCTGATTGATATGCTTCTGACCATTTGCGGTTTAGTGTGAGGTGAGTAAAATGACTGAAAATAAATCGGTAGTGAGGCCAGCTGTTGTCGGATTTTTGATACTGACGCTTATTACAGGGGTTATTTATACCTTCGTGTGTACAGGTATCGGACAGCTTTTGTTTAACCATAAAGCAAATGGAAGTATGATTACTGGAACGAGCAATGGGCAGGAGGTACAATACGGTTCTGAGTTTTTGGCCCAGCCTTTTACAGACCCCAAATATTTGATTGGCAGACCCTGGAATGACGGAACACCCACAAACCTAAACCCGGTTGGCGATGAGCAGGAAGCGCTGGTTCAAGAAAGAATCGACTGGTGGCATGGGCTGGACCCAGAGAATAGCGCAGACATTCCAATGGAGCTTGTCACCGTGGGCGGCAGCGGCTATGATCCGGAAATCACCCCGGCAGGGGCGGAGTACCAGGTGGCACGCATCGCGAGAGAACGGGGCATCAGTGAGGAAAAGGTGAGAGAAATCATTACTGCCAACACGAAAGACCGTGCTTTTGGCGTGCTGGGTGAGCCGACAGTCAATGTGTTAAAAGTAAATTTAGCACTTGATGGTATTGAAACAGAATAATCGTCTATGATAGTATTTAGGGATAGAGGAAGCTCTATCCTTTGAGACGTTGGAGGATATATTGAGAGATAAAAGAGAGACAATGTCATAGTGGAGGTAAAATATGGATTTTCAGGATGAACGTCCAAATCCGGAACGTTTACTAAAAGAAATAAATGAGGAAGAACGGCGCAGCCGAGAAGATGAAGAGGGTATTGGACATCTGAAAATCTTTTTTGGCTATTGCGCGGGTGTGGGTAAAACCTATGCGATGCTGGAGGAGGCCCAGCAGCTTTATAAGAAGGGTGTGGACGTACTGGTAGGCTATGTGGAGCCACATACCCGGCCAGAAACCATGGCGATGCTTGAGGGCCTGCCAGCAATTCCGCCTCAGGTAGTGGATTACAAGGGTATTACCCTCAGAGATTTCGATCTGGATAAGGCGCTGGAAAAAAAACCAAAAGTCATTATCGTTGATGAGTTTGCCCATACCAATCCTGAGGGCTTCCGCAATAAAAAGCGCTATCAGGATATTGAGGAGCTGCTGAATGCGGGAATTGACGTATATACCACAGTCAATGTCCAGCATATTGAAAGCCTGAACGATGTGGTCGGAAGTATTACCGGGATCATCGTACATGAACGCGTGCCGGATTATGTTTTTGACAAAGCAGATAAAATCAAGCTGGTGGACATTGATCCCGAGGAGCTTCTGAAGCGTTTTGAGGAGGGCAAGGTCTACGCGCCGGAAAAGGCCGATCTGGCGAAAAGGCGGTTTTTTACCGTTGAGAATCTGAACGCCCTGCGTGAAATCGCTATGCGTAAGGCAGCGGACCGCATTGTCAGCGGCGCTGGGAATAAAAAGAAAAAGGTGCCGTTTTCCAAGATGCTGGTATGCGTAGGGCCGTCGCCGTCCTCAGCGCATTGTATACGGACCACAGCCCGAATAGCCGACGCTTTCCATATTCCGTGGGTAGCGCTGTATGTCAAAACCTCAGACCGGACCTATGCGGATATCAGCGAGCGCAAGAACCTGCAGGATAATATGAACCTGGCCGAGCAGTTGGGGGCAGAGATTGTCACCATGCAGGGCGATGATATGGCCATGGTTATATCAGAGTATATCAAGCAGTCCGGAATCACCAATGTTGTGATCGGCAAGGGAAGAAACAAGCCCAATCCCTTTAAAGAGGATCTGGAAGATCAGCTTTTAAGCATGAATCCTGGCATCGAGATACACATTGTGCCGGACAGCCAGGCCGAGAAAACCAGTGGCGGTATCCCCAAAAAGCGGCTTAGCTGGCTGAGTAAGCGAATTTTGAGCCTGCACTTTTCATTGAAGGATTTTGGAAAAACGGTTTTGACGCTGGTACTGGCAACCGCGATCTCATTTGGACTCAGGGAGCTTAATCTGGGTGATCAGAATATTATCATGGTTTATCTTCTCTCGATTTTGGTGATTTCCAGGTTAACCGTTGGATATTTATATGGCATATGTGCGTCAGTTTTTGGTGTACTGCTTTTTAATTTTTTCTTTACAGAGCCCTACTTTACCTTTAACGCCACCAATCCCACCTACCCGGTGACTTTTATTGTCATGCTTCTGGTAGCGTTGATGACCAGTGCGTTAACCAATGGGATTAAGGTTCAGGCCAAAATGGCAGTGATGAATGAAAGGCGTACTGAGATTCTCTATGAGCTGAGCAAAAAGCTGCTGATTACCCGCGGGCTGGAGAATATTGTGACGCTCACCAACGAATCCCTGACCTCTATTTTTGAGCGGTCCGTTATTTTCTATACGCAGAATCCAGATGAAAAGAACCGCGGAACCTTTATGCAGGGACCAGAGGAGACAAGCGGCGCTTTCATGCAGTCCAAGGAGGAAGAGGCAGTGGCGCACTGGGTTTTCCAAAATAAAAAGGCCGCCGGAAATGGGACAGATACGCTGGTAGGCGCAAAGGGCTTTTATATGCCGGTTGTTTCGCAGGGCAGGGTTTTAGGCGTCATTGGCATTTCCTGTGTCGAGGAAATGCTTCCGCCAAAACGGCGGGCGTTTTTAAAAATGATCGTATCACAGGTTGCCATGGCCCTTGAGCGGCAGCGGCTTTCTGATGAACAGGGAAAAGCCCGGCTGGAAACAGAAAAGGAAAAGATGCGGAGCAATTTTCTCAGAGCCATCTCCCATGATCTGCGGACACCGCTGACCGGCATTTTAGGCTCCAGCTCAGCGCTGCTTGAAAATATCGGAGAATTGGATATCTCTACACAGAAAAAGCTGTTGCGGGATATCAAGGACGATTCTGAGTGGATTATCCGTATGGTTGAGAACCTGCTCTCGGTGACGCGAATCGGCGAGGGAAAGGTTGATTTGAAGAAGCATCCCGAGGCGGTGGAGGAGATTGTCGGCGAGGCCGTCGCCATTATCCGCAAGCGGTTTGACCATACGGATATTAAGGTTGAGGTGCCTGATACGCTTCTGATGGTATCGATGGACGGCACATTGATTGAGCAGGTCATGATTAACCTGATGGAAAATGCCATAAAATACGCAGGCTCTCATCCTGTTTTGGATGTAAAGGTGCAGAATTTAGGAAAAAAAGCCCGTTTTATCGTGGGTGATAATGGAGAGGGAATATCCGAAACCATGCTGCCACACATTTTTGAGGGCTACATGGGCGATGAAGAAAAAAGCAGTGATTCGCGCCGTGGCATGGGGATTGGTCTGACCATATGCAAATCCATTGTTGACGCCCACGGCGGAACATTAAAAGCTAGAAATAAACAGGAAGGCGGGGCGGAATTCAGTTTTGAACTGCCCGTGGAGGAGGATGACAATAATGAGTCATAAAGCACTAGTACTTTTGGTTGAGGATGAAAAGGGAATAAGGAATTTTATATCCACTGTTCTCGATGTTAATAATTACCGTGTTGTGGAGGCCAGAGACGGGAAGGAAGCCCTTGAGCTTTTTACCTCTCGGTGCCCAGATTTAATCCTGCTGGATCTTGGTCTCCCAGATATGGACGGCATAGAGGTTTTAAAAACGATCCGGGGATGGTCGGGCATACCGATTATTGTCGTTTCAGCAAGGGGCCATGAGCGTGAAAAGGTTGAGGCGCTTGATCTGGGAGCAGATGACTACATCACCAAACCCTTTGGGACTTCGGAGCTGCTGGCCCGTATCCGTACAGCTATGCGCCATCAGCAGGTAACGGTGGATGTACCGGAGCGCACAATTTTTTCTGTAGGAGACCTGACCATTGACTTTGATAAAAGACTGGTCACCCTGAATAATAATCCAGTCCATTTTACCCCTATCGAGTATAAAATATTGGAGATTTTGACCCAGTATCCCGGAAAGGTGGTTACCTATGACCAGATTATTAAAGATATATGGGGACCTTATACCAACGAAAACCAGACACTTCGGGTAAACATGGCAAACATCCGCCGGAAAATTGAAAAAAACCCCGCAGAGCCAAAGTATATTTTGACTGAGGTGGGCGTGGGCTACCGATTTGTAGATGAAATTTGAGTTTAAAAAAAGATTAAAAAGCTTCAGTGTGCTCCAGAGTGCGTTGAAGCTTTTTATTTTAAAAGGAAGGCGGCAGGTTTCCTTGCGCCGTTTTATAAAAATAGGTATAATATTACATTATTAAAGACAGGTGAATGATCATGGAAAAATATATGAACGACCTCATTATTATCGGCGGCGGGGCGGCCGGCCTGGCGGCGGCGGTCGCAGCCAAACGCTCAGCCCCGTCTATGCAGGTCACAGTGCTTGAAAAAAAAGATAAACCAGGCAAGAAGCTCAGAGCCACAGGAAACGGCCGTTGTAATATCACCAATACCGCGCTTGCGACAGCGCCGTCCACCATTGCTTTTTTTGAGTCACTGGGAATTCCTGCGCGGGAGGACAGCGAAGGAAGAGTCTACCCCTTTTCAGAAAGCGCGCCGGGTGTGGCAGAGATTTTCACAGACCAGCTGAAGGTCCTCGGCGTGAAGCTCCAGACCAACGCTCCAGTCAGAGCGATTTCGGTTGAGAAAGGATGTTTTGCCGTAGAAACAGAGAAAAAACTGTTTTTGGGAAAAACAGTGATTTTGGCGACTGGGGGAAAGGCGGGGCCTGCCTATGGCTGTAGTGGCGACGGGTATACATTGGCAAAGGCTTTGGGGCATCATGTGACAAAAACACTGCCGGTTTTGACGGGGATCTGCTGTGAGGACCTGCCCGAAGCCTTAAAAGGCATCCGGGTAAAGGGAAAGCTGAGCCTGATCTGCCGTGATAAGGTGGTCTTTTCAGAGCATGGCGAGGTGCAGTTTACGGATTATGGCATTTCAGGGATCTGTGTTTTTAATCTGAGCCGCTATTTAAAATATCTGGGTGAGGAAAAGCTTGAACCTTATACAATCGTTCTTGACCTTGCACCGGAAAGAAGCTTTGCCGCAATGCTTTCTTCATGGCGCCGGGACACGGTGCTTGGGGAGAAAGCCTGTGTAGACGCTGTATCAGGAATTATCAAGCCGCCGTTGGCAGACCTGCTGCTTAAGCAGGCGAACATAAAGGAAAAAAGAAAGCTGTCAGAGCTTTCAGTGTCCGAGATATCTGCCCTTGATGGGCACTTGCATCGTCTGCGTTTTAAGCCGGTTTCCACAATGGGCTTTAAGATGGCCCAGTGCACAGCGGGTGGTATCGCAGCCGCTGAGGTGGATGGAAAGACACTGGCGTCAAAAATAGTGCCGGGTCTTTATTTTGCCGGAGAAATTTTGGATTACGACGGCCCCTGCGGCGGTTATAATCTGGATCATGCTTTTAATACGGGGCGCTGTGCCGCTGAGGCAGCAGTAGCTGCTATCCTGCAAGGAGATCATCATGTATAATTATCGAATCACCAATATCCGTCTGGAACTGGATCAGGACTGGAGTGTATTGCCTGAAAAGGTGGAAAAAGCCTGCGGCCTTCGTCATGGAACACTGGCTGAATCGGACATTGCTGTCCGCAAGGAATCCTTGGACGCCCGGAAGAAAAAAGATATTCACCGTGTGATCACCCTTGATTTTAAATATGCTGGAAAGCTCCCTGCGCGTGGGAAAAAAAGAGTATCACCGGCGCCGGATTTAAGGCCAAAAGCCATTATATCGGGAGAAAAAAAGCTGATGGGACGGCCTTTGGTGGTTGGTTTTGGTCCATGTGGTATTTTTGCCGCACTCTCGTTGGCTGAAGCAGGCTATGCACCCATTGTTGTGGAGCGGGGCTGCCCCATGGAACAGCGTGTGGCCGATGTGGATGCTTTCTGGAAAGAAGGAAGGCTTGATCCTGAATCCAACGTGCTGTTTGGAGAGGGCGGAGCCGGAACCTTCTCCGATGGCAAGCTGACCACTGGAATCAAAGACCCTCATATCCATCAGGTGCTCACTTCCTTTGTGGCAGCCGGTGCGCCGGAAGACATCGCCTATTCTCAAAAGCCGCATATCGGGACAGATATTCTACGTAAGGTGGTAGTGGCATTGAGAAAACGCATTGAGGCCGCAGGCGGAGAAATTCATTTTAACACGCAAATGACAGGCCTTGAAGAAAATGAGAATGGCGAGTTGATGTCCGTTGCGCTGAAGACAGGAGAAAAGAAATGGCAGCACCGCACAAATGCTGTTGTGCTGGCTTTAGGACATTCTGCGAGGGATACGTTCCGCACTTTAAAGGATATGGGGATTCCGATGGCGCAGAAGCCGCTGTCTATTGGGGTACGGCTGGAGCACCCCCAGCGTATCATTGATCAGGCCCAGTACGGTGATCAAGCCGGTCTGCCTCCGGCAAGCTATAAGCTTTCCTGCCGCGCGCAGAATGGCCGGGGGGTTTACTCTTTCTGTATGTGTCCTGGCGGTGAGGTGGTGACCGCCTCCACACAGCCGGGTATGGTCTGTGTCAATGGCATGAGTAACCGAAAGCGTGACAGCGGCATTGCCAATGCCGGGATTCTGGTAGACGTCCGGACAGAGGATTTTCCGTCAGAGGATGTCTTGGCAGGCGTTGAGTTTCAGGAGTATTGGGAGCGGCGTGCCTTTGAATATGGAGGCGGCCGGTTTGCGCCGCCGAGGTGCAGCTTTGGAGAGTTTCGCGATAATACTGGAAGGGGGCCGGAGGTGGCAGCATGCCTGCCGGATTTCGCCGTGGAAGCTCTGAGAGAAGCCATACCCGTATTTGGAAAACGGATAAAGGGGTTTGACTCAGACAGCGCGTGCGTTACAGCCGTGGAGACCCGAAGCTCATCACCGGTGCGTGTTCTCAGAAACGAGGATTACGAGAGTGCGCTTAGAGGGCTCTATCCTGCCGGAGAAGGGGCAGGATACGCCGGTGGAATCACCAGTGCCGCCTGTGACGGACTGCGGGTGGCCGAAGCCATCATCAAAAGATTCGCGGTGCGTAAGGAAGAATAATATCAGGCACCTTGGTAAAAAAAACACATAACACGCTTACATTTTATCTTTAATGACTATGGGGTTTATGCTACACTTAGCTTATAAATTTGTTTAGTGAGGAGATGCTTAATATGTTAGGAAAGAAGCCGATTTTGAAATTTGTCAAGGTACAGGGTGAGGACGCGCCAACTGAATTTCTGGAAATGGAGCTTACGGAATTCACCTGGCCAAAAGGCGGTGTCGGCATTTGTCCGGTATGTGGCGCTAAAGTAAATGGCAATGGGAAAGACTGGATCTGTGAAAACGAAGAATGTGGTCTGCATTTAAACGGTCCAATTTTTTAGCGGGTAAAAGAATGCCTCTCGGGGCATTTTTTTAATGCCCGATAAAGTAAAAACCCCTGGTATAATACCAGAGGCCTTTGGGAAATGTGTGAAAATGAGAATTATATTGTATAATATAGCACGTTTTACGAAAAATGTAAAGAGCTCTTGGATAAAAAATAACATATTTTTTATTAAGTATAACATTAATATAATAAGGTTTGTTCTATATAGGCAATGGTTTTTGAATGTTAACTTTATTTTGAAGCTTAAACAAAAGATAAATTATCAATCTGTCCGAACTGTTAATTTACAAAAGGGATCAAATAGATTATAATGTTACAAGATACAATGAATGAGGTGTGACATGGGAATAGAAGACTATAATATATCAGAAGAAAATATGCCAGTGCATATTGCCATTATTATGGATGGCAATGGCCGTTGGGCAAAGCAGCGCAGAAAACCAAGGCTGTTTGGCCATAATGCCGGGATGAAGGCATTACACAACACGGTACACCTGGCCTCTGATATGGGAATTAAGATACTGACAGTATACGCTTTTTCTACAGAAAACTGGAAGCGCAGTCAGGAAGAGGTCGACGGATTAATGCGGATCGCTGTCGAATATTTTATGAAGGAAATCGCAGAGTTGCACCGCAACCATGTACAGGTTCGGATCATCGGTGAAAAAAGCCGTCTGCCAAAGGATGTCCAGAAATCAGCGGATAACGCGGAGTCTCTGACAAAGGACAATGACGGTTTGATTTTAAACGTCGCATTAAATTATGGCGGACGGGATGAAATTGTGCATGCAGTCAGGGAAATCATGGAAGAAGGGACAGCGCCGGGGGATGTGACTGAGGAGATGATCTCAGCCCATCTGTATACAAGAGATCTGCCGGATCCGGATATTATGATCCGGACAGGTGGTGAAAGCCGGCTCAGCAATTTTTTGCTTTGGCAGAACGCTTACACGGAGTTTTTCTTTGATGATATCTGGTGGCCTGATTTTGACGACGATGCCTTTTATAAGCTGATAGAGGCTTATCAGCAGAGAAACAGACGCTTCGGCACGGCTTAGGCAGGAGGTTGAGATGCAAAAGAGAGTATTGACGGCGGTTGTTGGATTGCCGGTTCTTTTCGGTTTGCTCTATCTGGGTGGTTACTTTCTCTTTGTGGCCTGTCTCGTGCTTTCTGGAGTTGCTTTGATTGAATTCTCAAACGCCTTTAACCGGCAGCTTGAGAACAAAATCAGCCTGCCCTTTGTTGAGATTTTGAGTGTGATCATTCTGGTATCGATGAAGCTGGATTATTATTCGCTGATGCCAACTCTGATGGTCGTTCTGATCATTGTATTCTGTTTTGAAATATTAAATGGAAAAACAGATATTTACCGCGGGATTATAACATTTTTTGGATTGATTTACATTCCAGTGCTGTTTGGTTATCTGATGATGTTTGAAAACATTAAACTGGGCATCTACTATATGTGGATGGTTTTTGTCATTGCGTTTTCAACCGATACGGCGGCCTATTTTGTCGGGCGCGCCATCGGTAAAACCAAGCTGGCGCCAGAGATAAGCCCTAAAAAGACCATCGCCGGAGCAGTTGGCGGTTTAATCGCCTCGGCTGTGTTTATGGTGCTTTACGGCATCATTATGAAATTTGGTTTTCAGATGGATCTGCCGGTTTATTTATACGCGGCAGTCGGCTTTGTAGGGTCTATTGCGGGCCAGTGCGGCGATTTGACAGCCTCCATGATTAAACGTAAGATGGGAATTAAGGATTTTGGAAAGATACTGCCTGGACATGGCGGCATTTTAGACCGCTTTGACAGCATTCTTTTTATCATTCCCCTTGTTTATATTTTCGCGACCTACACCGCTGGACTTGCGTGAGGTATTAAAAGATGAGTATATTAACAAATGTATTGATGGTTCTCTTGACACTGCTTATTTTATCGGTTCTGGTAGTTGTTCATGAATGGGGCCATTTTATTGCAGCCAGAAAAACTGGCGTCTTCGTTGAGGAGTTTTCCATTGGGATGGGGCCTCTGATTTACGCTAAACAGGGTAAAGAAACCCAGTTCTCGATTCGCGCGCTGCCCCTGGGCGGCTTTTGCAAAATGCGCGGAGAAGGAGACACCGGCGAAGAGGATGAAGAGACGGCCGCCGAGGAAGCGGCAGTGCGTGAGCCGGTGGACCCGGATGATCCGAGAAGCTTTTCCAATAAAACAAAGGGACAGCGCTTTATCATTCTGGTGGCCGGGGCGGCAATGAACATTGTGTTCGCCTTTGTGCTGCTGGTATTGATCTACCTGTTTAAAGGAGCCAACATTCTGCAGGCGCTGGGCCTTGGCCTTACGACAACCGGAAAGTTTGGGATTACCATTTACCAGAGCCTTTACATGCTGGTGACCGGGCAGGTAGGAATGAATGATGTGGCTGGCCCAATCGGCATGGTCAGCATGGTTCACGATTTTTTCCAGTATGGAATCATTGCGCTGATGTCCTTTACGGCCTTAATTTCAGTCAATTTAGGGGTGATCAATTTACTGCCGCTTCCGGCGCTTGATGGTGGACAGATCATGATCATCATTATTGAAAAGCTGGTTGGACGGGACCTTGATCCTAAAAAGGCCAACATGATCAATTACATCGGCTTTATGGCCCTGATGCTTTTGGCGGTGGTCATAGCGGTAAATGATGTGATGCGGATAATGGGTTGAGCAAGAAGAGCCGCGGCCTTGCCGTGATTCAGTTTCTATTTCAGGCCTGTTTAGAAGTGAAGTATAATTACGTTTTGCCCCAATGAAGCAGCAGTGAATTGGGGCTTTTAATTTTGAAAATATTAATGAGTAAGGTGAAAAATATGGAAATACGACGTCATAAAACCAGAGAGGTACCCATCGGAAACCGGAAGATCGGGGGAGATAATCCAATTCTGATCCAGTCCATGACCAATACAGACACAAGGGACGTCCAGGCAACTGTGCGACAGATAAAGGATCTGGAGGCAGCCGGCTGCGACATTGTGCGGGTGGCGGTGCCCGATATGGAGGCAGCAAGAGCCATCGCGAACATAAAAAAACAGATCTCTATTCCACTGGTGGCGGATATCCATTTTAATTACGAGCTGGCGCTGGAGGCTGTTAAAGGCGGGGTGGACAAGCTCCGGATCAACCCTGGAAATATTGGGGATAAGGAGAAGGTACGCCTGGTGGTGGAGGCGGCCAGAGAAGCGGATATTTCCATCCGTATTGGGGTAAACGCAGGCTCTCTGGAAAAAGAACTGCTTGAAAAATACGGGCGCCCTACACCGGAAGCAATGGTGGAGAGCGCTGAAAAACATATTGCCTATCTCGAAGAGCTTAATTTTAACAACATTGTGGTATCCATGAAGGCATCGGATGTGCGCTTTACCATTGACGCCTGCACGCTGTTTTCCCAGAAATATGATTATCCAGTGCATTTGGGCATCACAGAAGCTGGGGTGCTGCGGACTTCGGCCGTTAAGTCAGGCATCGGTATCGGCTATATGCTGTTGAGCGGTATCGGGGATACCATTCGGGTCTCCATCACAGGCAATCCAGTGGATGAAATTTACGTGGCCAGAGATATTTTAAAATCTATCGGTTTGTACCAGAGCGGAGAGGGTATGGTCGAGGTCGTGTCGTGTCCGACCTGTGGACGCACAGAGATTGACCTGATCGGCATCGCAGAGGAAATGAACCGCCGGCTCGTGCATGTCAAAAAAGACTTGAAGGTCGCGGTGATGGGTTGCGTGGTCAATGGCCCGGGTGAGGGGAAGGAAGCAGACATCGGCATTGCCGGTGGAAAAGGAAAAGGGGTTCTTTTTAAAAAAGGGGAAATCTTTAAAACAGTGGCAGAGGATGAGATTATTGATGCCCTGATGGAAGAAATCGAAAGAATGTAGGTGGACGCCTTGAATCCGATTATACATAAACAGAATGATTTAGAAGAACTCATAAAGAAATATGAGCTAAAGCCCCAGCGTGTCGAGGTGAATTCTGCGAGCCAGGAGCTGGTTTTTACTTTTAAAACCCGAATCCCGGAGTGTGACAGCATTTCGGTCCAGCGGGAGCTCGTGGATATTTTTGATTACACTAAGAGCCTGAGTGTCATTATTTCGCCAGAGGCTGAGGGGAATAATGAGGCTGGGGCTAAGAAATCAGTCCACAAGCTCATGGAAAACGTGGATTACGACGCTCTGGCTAAAAAGAAAGAGGACGCGCTGAACAAGCGGTTAAAGGTCATAAAGGATACGCCGCCGGCTAAGGCTGGCACCGGCTCGCCGGGGAGAAAGGATGGCAAAGAGGAGGAAGCCCGTGTGCTGGGCGTTGGCGAAGTTGTCATGGGGGACAAGATCAAGCGTCCAGCCCAGTCCATGGGAGAAATTGACTTCAGTACCGGCGCGGTGCTTGAAAGCACCAACATTGTGGTCAGCGGCCGTGTCTTTGGCATTGACTCAAGAGAAATTACGGATAAAACAACTCTCTTTACCTTTAACATTACCGATGAACATGGCAGTGTCTCCTGTAAGATTTTCGCCCGGAAGAAGAATGTGGGCATGATCAAGGAAAATCTGAAAAAGGACCGCTGGTTTAAGGTTGAGGGGAATATCAATTATGACGAGTACTCCCACGAAAAGGTGCTGACGCCCAAAAATATGGAGGTAGCCGCAGCGCCGGTGCGCCGTGACAACGCAGAAGAAAAGCGCGTCGAGCTTCACCTTCACAGCCAGTACAGCTCCATGGATGCAGTGAGCAAGGTAGCTAAAATCATGAAGCAGGCCAATGACTTTGGCCACGACGCCATCGGCATCACCGACCACGGAGTGCTCCAGGCTTACCCTGAAATGATGTCCCTGAGCAAAAAATATGGTATCAAGGTGCTGTATGGCGTGGAGGGCTACCTGGTGGACGATGACCAGTACATTGTAACAGGGGAACAGAATGAAAGCTTTGAGGGTGAATTTGTATTCTTTGACCTTGAGACCACTGGCCTGATTCCCGGTAAGGACAATATTATTGAGATTGCTGCTGTCAAAATTAAAAACAAGCATATTGTGGACACCTTCTCCAAAATCGTCAATCCACACCGGCCTATTCCACCGTTTATCACCAATCTCACCGGGATTACCAATCAGATGGTTGAGGACGGCGAAGAGGAAGAAGCTGCGGTTAAAGCCTTCTGCGAATTTTGCGGCGATCTGATCCTGGTGGCACACAACGCAAAATTTGATATGGGTTTTATGGAGATTGCGCTGAATGCGCACCACCTGGAAAACAACATCACCTATATTGACACGCTGGCAATGTCCAGAACACTGATTCCAACCATCAACAAACATAATCTCAAAAAGCTGGCGAGCTATTTTAAAGTGGACATGGGGCACCATCACCGGGCGCTGGACGACTCAGTATGCTCGGCGAAAATTTTTGTCAAGCTGATGGAGCTGGCTCAGAAACGGGATGTGGAAGAGGTCGCTGGGCTTAATGGCCTGATGGATGTGGAACAGATCATAAAATCTGGCGATACCTATCATATTATCATCTACGCCAAAAACCAGGCGGGGCTGAAGGATCTGTACAAGCTGGTTTCTGAGGCACATATCAATTATTTCTACAGACGCCCGAGGATACCAAAATCCCTGTTGGCGGCTCACCGGGAAAATCTGATTATTGGCAGCGCCTGCGAGGCTGGAGAGCTGTACAAGGCAGTGCTGAAAAATGTGCCCAAAAACCGACTGGATGAAATCGCTGATTTTTATGACTACTTTGAGGTACAGCCTCTGGGAAACAATGAATACCTGCTTCGGAATGAGACCGTCCACTCCATGGAAGAGCTGGCAGATGTTAACCGGCGGATTGTCGAGCTTGGGCGGGAAAAGGGCAAGCTTGTGGTTGCCACCGGGGACGTCCATTTTGTGGACCCCAGTGACGCCTATTTCAGAGAGATTCTGCAGGCTGGCCAGGGCTACAAGGATTCTCATGAGCAGCCGCCGCTTTACTACCGCTCGACCCAGGAAATGCTGGACGAATTTACCTATGTGGACCCGCAGACCGCTTATGAGCTGGTCGTTACCAACCCGCGCAGGGTGGCGGAACTGTTTGACGATGTGAAGCCCATACCCGATGGCACCTTTCCTCCCATCATTGAGGGATCGGATGACGAGATTCGGGATATGGTTTATAAAAAGGCCCATGAGATGTACGGTGACCCGCTGCCGGACATTGTTGAGCAGCGCGTGAAGCGAGAGCTGGACTCCATTATCGGCAACGGCTATTCGGTTCTGTACCTGATCGCCCAGAAGCTGGTACACCATTCCCTGGAGGATGGTTACCTGGTAGGCTCCAGAGGATCAGTCGGTTCGTCACTGGTTGCCATGCTCTGCGGGATCACAGAGGTTAACTCTCTGGCGCCCCACTATGTCTGCCCGAACTGCAAGCATTATGAGTTCTTTGACAGCACAAAGGTGGGGGTGGGGCCTGACCTTCCCAACGCTGACTGTCCGGAATGCGGCCATCCCATGAATAAGGACGGTTTTGATATTCCATTTGAGACCTTCCTTGGCTTTGAGGGGGATAAGGAGCCGGATATTGACCTTAACTTTTCGGGCGAAAACCAGCCGGAGGCCCACCATTACACCGAGGTGCTCTTTGGCGAGGGCAAGGTCTACCGCGCGGGAACCATTGCGACGCTGGCAGATAAGACAGCCTTTGGCTATGTGAAAAATTTCTTTGATGAAAATGGCGTTACCGCGCCCAGAGCAGAGATGGAACGTGTGATTGAGGGCTGTGCGGGCGTTAAGCGTACCACAGGCCAGCACCCCGGCGGGGTAATGGTTGTGCCAAAGGATAAGGATATCTATGATTTTACGCCGATCCAGTACCCGGCCGATGACCGGGACTGCGGCACCATGACCACCCATTTCGATTACCATTCCATTTCCGGGCGTCTCCTGAAGCTCGATATTCTGGGTCATGATGACCCGACCATGCTCCGTATGCTCAAGGACATTACAGGACTTGACCCCCAGGAGATTCCGCTGGACGACGAAAAGGTCATCAGCCTGTTCACAGGCACCAGTGCCCTGGACCTGAAGGATGATGATTTTGACATCCCCCTCGGTACCTGCGGTATCCCTGAGTTTGGGACCAACTTTGTCCGTCAGATGGTGCTGGACACCAAGCCCACAGCCTTTTCAGACCTGATCCGTATTTCCGGCTTATCCCACGGCACAGACGTCTGGACCAACAATGCGCAGGACCTTGTGCGTTCTGGAACTGCGACCATCAAGGACGTTATCTGTACCCGTGACGATATTATGCTCGGACTGATCTCAATGGGACTGGCGCCTAAGGAATCCTTCAGCATTATGGAGCATGTCCGTAAAGGGAAGGGCCTGACAGAGGATGAGGAAGCGTATATGAAGGAAAATAATGTACCGGCCTGGTACATTGATTCCTGTAAAAAAATCAAGTACATGTTCCCTAAGGCCCATGCGGCAGCCTATGTTATGATGGCCTTCCGCATCGCCTACTACAAGGTTTATTACCCGTTGGCTTACTACGCCACCTATTACAGTATCCGCGCCAAGGAATTTAATTTGGAAAAGATGACCAACGGCAAGGAGACTGTCAAGAAAACACTGGCGGAAATCCGCTCTCAGGGGAACAAGGCCAGCAACAAGGATCAGCAGCTTCTGACTTCGCTGGAGCTGGCGCTGGAAATGTACTGCCGTGGCTTTGGCTTTAAAAATGTGGATGTCTACGAGTCCCACTACAGCGAGTTTAAAATTATTGGCAATGATTTGCTGCCACCGCTCAACGCCATTGACGGCCTGGGTGATAAGGCGGCCATGCAGATTTATGAGGAAGCCCAGAAGCGGCCCTTCATCTCCAAGGAGGATCTGCAGACCAGAGCCAAGGTCAATAAATCCAATATCGAAAAGCTTGAGCAGTTTGGCTGTCTGAGCAGCCTGCCAGACTCCAATCAGATGAGCTTTTTAACCATGATGTAAATAACAAAAACAGCAGCACGCCAATGGCCGGCTGCTGTTTTTATATTCGGACGTATAATAAAAAGATACGGAAATTACCGAAAACGTTTCTAAATAAAGGTGATTCTTTTCACAAGATGTGTTATAATAAGACATCATTTTAAGGTATAATCGGCAATTGTATCGGAAGATTATAACGTGAGTGTAAAAGAAAGAGGCCTTAAAAGCCTGTTGAGGTATTAGCAATATGAGTAAGAGGTTGTCGCGGGTCGCCTTGATTGCGCTGATTCTTTTGCTGTTTATCGCGGTGTTTTTTTTGATGCGCTATGTGCAGAATCTGCTGTACTCAGATGTGCGGATCAACCTGACTGAGGTGGTGACTCAAAATAAGGATGTGGTTACCAGCAAGCTGAAGGTTGAGGTCAACAATCTGGACAATGTATCTAAACAGCTAACCGACCGGCTGAGTCAGGAAGGCTCTGCGGATGGAAATGCGCTCAAATCAGCTTTTTTAAGCTATATTAGGGAGAACCCAGACCCGGATCTTTTTATCGCGGATGGCGCGGGAAACGCTTATTTTACGGATGGCAGTAGTGTCAGCGTAGCGGGACGGAAATACTTCCGGCTGGCTCTGGAGGGGGTTCAGAATATATCCGATAAAACAATCTCCCGTATCACAGGTGAAGAGATGTTTGCGATTAGTGTTCCCATGTACTTTAAAAATCAGATTATCGGAACGATTCAGAAGCAGTATACTCCAGAGGAAATGTATAATCTGTGCTCACTTTCTCTGTTTTCAGATCAGGGCTCAATGTATATTATCAACAGTCAGGGATATATTTTAATTGGTTCAGAGCAGGAAGAATACAACAAGGAATCTGACAACTACTTCCGAAGCCTTTATCAGAAGGGTAACCAGGAGGCCTCCCGGAAGCTGGAGCAGGGGATCAAGAATGAACAGGCAGGCTTTATGGAGACGACTGAGGATGGCGAAAGGATTTTCTCAGCCTATACGCCAGTGGAGGAGATCCATGACTGGTACCTGATTTCGAGCATACCGACCAGCGCAGTATCACCAAACGCCAACATGGTGGTCAAAATGTTTTATGTGATCCTCTGTGTGGTCGTTGGTGTACTGGGGGTCATCATGTTTGTTTTTCTGGCCTATAAGAACAGACAGCAGGCCAATCTGCGGAGAATCGCCTTTGTGGATACAGTGACCGGTGGGAACACCTTTAATAAATTTACGGTCGATCTTCAGGCTGCGCTTGCAGCCAATCCGGAGCATCCGGGCTATTTGATGACCTTTGACGTCGATAATTTTAAGTATGTCAACAATTACTATGGATTTGATGTGGGCGATAAAATTCTCCGCCATATCTACGATAAGATGGCTGAGCAGATGAAGCCCGGAGAGAGTCTCGCCCGAATATCCGGTGACCATTTTATCGTACTGCTGCAAGAGGCCGCGCCTGAACGCCTGAATGGGATGCTGAAGGCGTCTATGGAAAATGATCAGGGGGTTATGCTGTACTATACGGCTGGAGTTTACGAGATCGCAGACCCGGATGAGAGCATCAGTCTGATGGTCGACAAGGCCAGCGCAGCCGCACAGGTCAATAAAGGGATGATGCGCAAGGAAATCGCTTTTTACTCCGTCCAGTTCGACGAGCAGATGATTGAGAGCGAGCAGCTTAAACGCTCGGTGGAACAGGCCCTGACCAACGATGAGATTGTGCCTTTCTTCCAGCCAAAGGTCAATATCAACACTAGAGAAATCGTCGGAGCAGAGGTGCTGGCGCGTTGGATCACCAGGGAGGGTAGGCTCCGCTCACCGGCTGAGTTCATCCCGCTGTGTGAGAAGACTGGCCTCATCACCGAGCTGGACATGATTATTTTCGAGAAAACACTGGCGTTTTTGAGGATGAATCTGGATGAGAAGGTGCCGTGCGTGCCCATCTCCATTAACTTTTCGAGGCTGCATCTGCTGGATGATGGCTTCTTTGACAAGATTACAAGACGGATTCACCAATACAATATTCCGCCAGAGCTGATTGAAATCGAGCTGACAGAAAGTGCGATTTTTGATAATCATGAGATTATATCCGAATTTACAAACCAGCTTCACCAATACGGCCTTCAGATATCCATGGATGATTTTGGCTCTGGCTATTCTTCGTTAAATATGTTGAAGGATATCCCCATTGATGTTCTGAAAATTGACCGCGCTTTCCTGGAGGAAACCTCAGACAGTAAAAAGCAGCGTGTCATTCTCTCCGCCATTGCCCATATGGCAAAACGCCTGGACATCCGGGTGGTGGTCGAGGGCGTGGAAACCATTGAAAATGTTAACCTGATGAAGGAATTTGGCTGCTACATTGCGCAGGGGTATTATTTTGCCAAACCAATGGATGAAGAATCTTTTGGGAAAATATATAAAGAAGGGATATTATAGGAAAACAGGATGAAAAAATTTCTGTGCTGTCTGGGCAGCCTGTTGCTTGTGGCAACATTATTAAGCGGCTGCAGTACAAAGGAGGATGCGGTGAAAATAGGCGTGTCCTTTGGTGTTGGAAGCGCCTCACGCTGGCCTCTGGAGCAGGGGTATATGGAGGAGCGCGCAAAGGAGCTGGGTGATGAGATAGAGGTGCGGCTGAACACCACCGATACGCCTAAAACCCAGCAGGAGGACTGTTTTGAGATGATTGACAGCGGGATTGACGTATTGATTCTGACCCCGCGGGATGTCAATAATACCGAGGAGATTTTAGCCTATGCTAAAAAGAAAAACGTTAAGGTCGTCAACTATGCCCGAGTGGTGCTTGGAGACAATGTGGATCTGTTTGTCGGCTATGACAGCGGACGCATTGGGCAGAGCATGGGGCAGTACCTCAGCGAAAAAGTCTATGAAGGGGATTATATTATCCTGAGGGGTGATTCCGGCGATTATAATGCCACGCTTCTTTACGAGGGTGCCATGCGCTATATCGACTCGATCAGAGGAAGCATCAATATTATTATGGATGAGGCTGTTCCCGGCTGGTCTGCCGATACGGCAAAGGAAATGGTCAAGAACGCTGTGGCCCAAAATGGGAACCGCGTCAATGCTATCCTTGCGCCCAATGACAAGCTGGCAGGAGCCTGCGCTGATGCCCTCACAGAGTTGGGAATCACCACACCCGTTGTGATTACCGGTATGGACGCGGAGTTAGACGCAGTCAAACGTATTGTCGATGGTAAGCAGGATATGACAATTTATATGGACCTGAAGGATCTGGCCCGAAAAGCTGTGGAGGAAGCGGATAAAATGGGCAGAAACCAGAAAGTTGACGTCAACGCAGACTTCGACAACCAGGGTGAGAGCACAGTTGCCTCCTACCTGATAAACGGCCAGGTGGTCACGAAACAGAATATTGATAAAATCCTCATTGACAAGGGTTATTATACAAAAGAAGAGGTTTATGGGAACTGACCGGTTTCCAGTAATGAAAGAAAGGTGATTAAGTGCATCTTTCTTTTTTTATTAAGATTTATAAAAAAGACTTGACAAAATGGGAAGAGGGCTTTATTATTTAGTTATGAAAAGCAATACATAGGACGTTCTTCGTTACACATTTAACAAATGGCGTTCTATTAAAAATTTTAGTTATAAAGGTAGGATGACCTACTAAGAAAACAGAAAAGAGGTACTGAAATGGATCGTATGGTTGGTTTTATCGGACTAGGTATTATGGGAAAACCAATGGCTAAGAACCTGGTTAAAGGAGGGTGCAGCCTGCTGGTAAACGATTTGAACGGGGACGCAGTAAAGGAACTGACAGATATGGGCGCTCAGGCGGCAACACTGAAAGAGATTGGCGAAAAATGCCCGGTTATCTTCACCATTCTTCCCAATGGCGCCATTGTCCAGTCGGTATTATTTGGGGCTGACGGCGTGGCAGAAGGCGTCAAAGAAGGCAGTGTTGTTGTGGATATGAGCTCTGTGACACCTACAGAATCCAAGGTTTGCGCCGAAAAACTGGCGTCTCTGGGGGTTGATTTCCTGGATGCTCCGGTAAGCGGCGGAGAACCCAAGGCGATCGACGGGACGCTGGCTTTTATGGTCGGCGGCAAACAGGAAGCCTTTGACAGGATGGTCCCTTATTTTGACATCATGGGCGCATCGGCACTGCTGGTCGGCGGAACCGGCAGCGGTTCTGTTACAAAGCTGGCCAATCAGGTCATCGTTAACCTGAACATCGCAGCTGTATCGGAGGCACTGGTACTGGCCACAAAGGCCGGGGCTGATCCGGAGCTGGTTTACAAGGCGATCCGGGGCGGCCTTGCGGGAAGCACCGTCCTCGACGCCAAGGCGCCGCTGATGATCGACCGCAATTTTGTACCCGGCGGTAAAATTTCCATTAACCTGAAAGATATTAAAAACGTCATGGCAACCGCTCACGACATTGACGTTCCGCTGCCCATGAGCAGCCAGCTGCTGGAAATCATGCAGGCCCTGAAGGTAGACGGCCATCTGGAAGATGACCACGGCGGCATTGTACAGTATTTTGAAAAGCTGGCCGGTGTCGAAGTAAAACGGAAGGAACAGTAGGTGAGTGATATGGCAGAAAGATTAGAGGCATCCATTTTAACAACCTTTAAGCCCATTGACGAGAAAGCCGTTAACGCACAGCTCAATGAAGCCTTGAAGGGCTTTGACCGCAAAATTGTGGTTCTGGACGACGACCCTACCGGGGTACAGACCGTCCACGATATTTCCGTCTATACCGACTGGTCGGTCGACAGCATGCGCAAGGGCTTTGACGAGGAAAACAGTATGTTCTTTATCCTGACCAACTCCAGAGGGCTGACGGCTCCCGAGACCACAAAGGCTCACCGGGAAATGGCTGAGAACATTTTACAGGTGGCAAAGGAAACCGGCAAGAAATTTGTCGTGATCAGCCGGAGCGATTCGACCCTCCGTGGTCACTATCCGCTGGAGCCAGAGATTTTAAAGGACGTCATTGAGTCCGGCTCAGACCAGAAAATTGACGGCGAAATTATCTATCCCTTCTTTAAAGAGGGCGGCCGCTTCACCATCGGCAACGTTCATTATGTACAGGAGGGCGATGTGCTGGTACCGGCGGGCGAAACCGAGTTTGCAAAGGACAAATCCTTTGGGTACAAGGCGTCCGATCTGGGTGAGTGGTGCGAAGAAAAGTCCGGCGGTAAGTACAAGGCCGGGGATGTAACCTTCATTTCACTGGAGGATCTGAGAAATCTGGAAATCGACAAGATTGCAGATCAGCTCATGCAGGTGAAGGATTTCAATAAAATTGTGGTCAATTCCATCGACTATGCAGATGTCAAGGTTTTTGCCATCGCATTGGTAAAAGCCATGAATCAGGGTAAAAACTTTATATTCCGCTCAGCCGCAGCCATCACAAAGGTACTCGGCGGCGTGACGGATAAGCCGATTCTCAGCCATGACGAGCTGATTTTAACAGAAAACAGGAATGGTGGCATCATTGTTGTCGGTTCCCACGTCAACAAGACGACCGCACAGCTTGAGGAGCTGAAAAACTCGGACAAACCTATTGAGTTTATCGAGTTCAACCAGCACCGTGTACTGGAAGAAAACGGACTGGAACAGGAAGTAGAACGGGTCGTGTCCATTGTGGACGCAGATATTAAGGCTGGTAAAACCGTCGCTGTCTATACCCGCCGGGATCGCTTTGACCTGGATACTGACGATAAGGATGAACAGCTTAAGGTGTCTGTCAAAATATCTGACGCGGTCACCAGCATCATCACCAACCTGTCTGTGCGCCCAAACTTTATTGTGGCCAAGGGCGGGATTACCTCCAGTGACATTGGCACGAAGGCACTGCGGGTGCAGAAGGCCAATGTCATGGGCCAGATTAAACCGGGGATCCCTGTATGGATGACCGGGGAGGAAAGCAAATTCCCAGGACTGCCCTACGTGATCTTCCCGGGCAATGTAGGCACCAATACCACACTGAGAGAAGCTGTTGAGACCCTGATGGGTGAATGATTCGGGCGGCCTGTCTGGTAAAAATACCGGGCAGGCGCCCACAAATAAGCGTTTTACTGAAATCGCAGTCATAAGATTATTGGCGGAAAGTGGTTCCGCTTAATAAAATAAAAAATTTATATGAGGTGAACTTTATGAACATTTTCTTATCCTATCCATTGGACCCGAACGATTTAGCATGGCCAGGCGAACCGGTCATCAAAGTAAGACAGTGTACTGAAATCGGTGATGAAACCCCGTTCAACAGCTTTATGTCCGAGCTGCCAAACCACTGCGGCACCCACTATGATGCACCGAAGCATTTCAATCCAGACGGACTGAGAATCAATGAGCTGCCCATTGACTACTTCGTGTTCAAAAAAGTACTGCTTTTGGATATTCCGAAAAATGCCTGCGAAGGCGTAACCATCGAGGATTTAAAGAAGCATGAAGACGAAATTCAGCAGGCAGATCTGCTGCTGATCCGCACCGGCTTTGGCGAAGTAAGAAAAACGGATCCTAAGAAATATCAGATGGAAGGCCCATTCCTGACACCGGAAACCTGCCTGTATATGGTCAATACTTACAAGAACCTGAAATGCGTAGGCTTTGACTTCCTGGCAATCGGCTCGCCCTGCAATGATCTGGCAGCACCGGCTCACCAGAATCTCTTAGGCCTGAACACTGAAAAATTCATCACTGCAATCGAAGACATGAACCTGTCCGAATTAAAGGGAAAAATTAATTTTGTTGTTGCCGCTCCGCTGCGCATCGTAGGCGTAGACAGCAGCCAGGTCAGTGTGATTGCAGACTTAGATTAGAGACCTCTTTAAGACGGTGGAGCAGAGGGGACATTGTTGTTAAACCGTTTTGAGTTAGTGACACTTTAAATTGAAAATGGAGAATGGAGAATTCAGGAACGCTTTAGCTGGCGCTGTAGCGATTGAGACTGCGGCCCCTGGCTGCGTTTAACCAAATTTGCGCCGCAAATTTGTTCCTATAATTCTCCATTCTCCATTTTACATTCTCAATTGTCTTTGTCGTGCCAGAAAGTCATGCTCTTTTCCACTGCGGCGTCGATGCTTTTCACGTCCTTTTCCTGAATGCAGCGGAGGATTTCCTTATGGTAGCCCTCAGCCTTGTCAAAAAGCTCCTGGGTATTGATGGTATCCTCAATGGACAGGGAAAAGATCTCATAGATGCCGTTGACCAGCTTGGAAATATAGGGGTTGCCGCAGATATCGGCAATGGCAACGTGAAAAGAGTAATCCAGATAGGCGGCTTTTTCCTTGTCGCCGCTCTCATAGGACCTGCGGATATCCTTGATGATCTGGCTCAGGTGGACGATGTCGCCGTCGGTGGCCTTTTTCATGGCTGTACGCAGGACCATCTCCTCCATACACTCCCTGAATTCCACCATGTCCGGGTCACTTTCGGCCTGAAAGATGATACTGTAGATAATGGGGTTGAAGACGGTGGGGGCAATGTGATCGCACACATAGGTGCCGTCACCGCGCCGGATGTCGACCACGCCCAGTGCGGATAAAATTTTCATGGCCTCACGCAGGGAGTTTCGTCCTACGTTCAGCTCTTCCATGAGCTCAAATTCGCTGGGGAGTTTTTCCCCTACCTTAAATTGTCCGGTAGAAATGGCTTTGACAATCCGGTCGATAATCTTGTCAACAATGGAGGAGTTATCAATGGGTGAAAGGGCATTTGCCGGTTTTTTTCTGTCGCTTGGCATAATTTCAAATCTCCTAAGGTCATTTAGTAGGATGTTTGGACATCCTGTTTGTACCTTATTATAACCTACCGGCAAATAATGAGCAAATGTTTATTTAAGAATCAGCGCATCAAACAACAAGCTGTAAAAGGCCACAGACCGCTGTTTTAATTACAGATCTTTGTTCAAAAAGATATGCCTTGAAATCAAATAGGACAGAAACACAAACGCCAGCACAAATAACGGGGAGCACCAGGCCAGCAGGGTGAGGGTCTGGGCTGAGGGCAGTTTTAGCGCAGGCAGATAGCTGCTTAAAAACGTCAGACCTACAGTGGGGATGAGAACAGTAATCATCATGATAAAACGGGCCTTTTCGGTTCCGAATTTATAGATAAAGGGTGTGATCAGCCCGCCCAGAAATAAGGCGACCAGCAAAGAGACAAGCGTGCTGATGAGAATCTCCTGCATGGGCAGGTGGATGATCAGGCCCACAATAAGGCTGAGGGCCAGTGTGATAACCGTGCCGAAGGCGCACAGCAGAAGAATGAAAAGGTACTTGCTTTTCACGAGGTCGGCCCGGCTCAGGGGCAGGGACAGGGCGAATTCGTTCCAGTGGTTGTAGCTGTCATAGCTGAAGCTGCTGAGAGAGCAGATCATGATCAGAATCGCATTGACCGAAGCAAAAATACTGACCGAGGTCATGCCAAAGGCCATAAAAATGTACAGCACCATGAGCACAGCCAGTATTCTGAAATACCGGCGCAGGCCGAGAAATTCTTTGATGATTAAGCCTTTCATTTTTGGTCTCCTTATAAATCTTTTTTCAGAAAGATCAGCTTGGATATCATATAAGAGCCGATAAAAAACAGAGCGGTCAGGATCGGTAAGGTATACACGGAAACCGCGGCAATGGTTTCTTTGGCGGGTAAAACGATGCAGCCTTTTTCAGCCAGCAGTGAAAAAATATAGCTGAGCAGAAAAGGAACAAACGCGCAGACAATCATTATATAGCGCGCTTTTTCCAAACCAAATTGATAGATAAGCGGGGTCGTGATCGAAAGATATGCGAGCGCAAAGCTGACCGAAGCAAGGGCGTTTTTAATGACCGCGCTCAACCCGGCATTGGCAGAAGCGTTGATGATCAGGTTGACCAGCACAATGATGAGTGTGAATGCCAGAGATAATAAAAGCAAAAAGGCATACTTGCTTTTCACCATCTCCAGACGGGATACAGGCAGGGTAACAGCGAATTCATCCCAATGGTTATAGCGGTCATAGCTGAAGCTGTTGAAAGCACAGAATACAACGAGAAGCGCGTTGACTGCTGAGAAGAATGCTACAGAGTGTGTCAGTAAAGCCATGACAATGTACAGTGCAAGTAAAACACCAATAATTTTTAAATACCGGCGCATGGCCAGAAATTCCTTGATGACTAAGCCTTTCATTTTTGGTCTCCTTTGGTGTAGAACAGCATGATCTCCTCCAGGCTGGGGGGATCAATGATCATGTCCCGGTAGCGGTTTCTCACGGCCGCTGGATTTTTGACCAGGGCCTGGACGTCAAAGCTGGAGCGCTGGATACCCACCACGTCTGTGAGGGTGAGGGTCTCAAACTGATTCGGGCTGCACTTGACAATACCGTGGCTTTCGATGAGCGCGTCCTTGGGCTCGCTGAACAGAATCTGGCCGTTGTGGATAAAGGTGATGTAGTCGGCCACGCGCTCCAGATCGCTGGTAATGTGAGAGGACATCAGGATGGAGTGATCCTCATCCTCGATGAATTCCTGGAAGATGTCCAGTATTTCGTTGCGCACGACCGGGTCTAGCCCGCTGGTGGCCTCGTCCAGAATCAGGAGTCTGGGCCTGTGGGACAGGGCGGCAGCGATGGAAAGCTTCACCTTCATCCCTTTGGAGAGG
The DNA here is from genome assembly GCF_900142645.1 of Eubacterium callanderi. Taxonomy (GTDB): domain Bacteria; phylum Bacillota; class Clostridia; order Eubacteriales; family Eubacteriaceae; genus Eubacterium; species Eubacterium callanderi. The sequence continues at coordinate 254,762 of NZ_FRBP01000003.1, read as the reverse complement.
TCCTTGAGCCGTTTGTCTGCGGGAAGCCTGAAGCGTGAGAGGTAATCCTCGAACAGGGCCTTATCCCAGGTTTTATAGATGTTTCCCATAATCCTTGTGATTTCAGGGGGGCGGAGGTCATCGGGAAAGTTCTGGTCGGCAAAAACAACACCCAGTTCTTTTTTGATGTCTTTTTCATTCTGTGCGGTGTCTAGCCCCAGAATCTGCATGGTGCCGCTGTCGGGGCGGATCAGGCCCAGCAGTGCCTTGATGGTGGTGGTTTTACCCGCGCCGTTTTCTCCGATAAAGCCCATGATACTGCCGGAGGGCAGGCTGAAGCTGACGTCCTTCAGGGAAAAGCCAGGGTAATGTTTGCTGAGGTTTTTAATTTCAATGGCGTTTTGAGTGTCCATTAGCTGTCTCCTTTATAGAGTAATGTGATGAGTTCGGTGAGCTCAGAAAGGGTGAGGCCGCAACTCTTTGAGAGGTCAATGGCCTGTTCCAGCAGATCCTGTATCTGCCGGTAGTTTTCTTCACGGATGAACTCGGTATTCTTCTGGGCGACAAAGCTGCCTTTGCCCGGAGCGGTCTCGATAAAGCCGTCCTGTTCCAGATCAGCGTAGGCCCGCTTGGTGGTGATGACGCTGATGCGCAGCTCCTTTGCCAGAACGCGCATGGAGGGCAGCGCGTCGCCGGGTCTTAGCTCGCCTGTAATGATCTTATTTTTTATCTGCGTGGTGATCTGCTCATAGATGGGCTTCCCACTGCTGTTGCTGATGATAATATCCATGGATGATCCTTTCGAAAGTTATACTGTATATATACGATATATACAGTATATACTCGCTTGAAAGGTTTGTCAAGAAAAAGTTTTAAAGGCAGTGGACAGCATCTCCCGGGCCCTTGCCATCTTTTCCTCGTGCTGTGCCTGTCTCTGGCTTTGGCCCTCGAAAAGCATGGGGCAGCACATTCCTGTGATGCGGTCATAGATGCGGCGTGTGGCCATGCTCTGGGGATGACTGAGCTGCTCGGGCGTCAGGTTGGTGGTGATGATGGTGGGCTTGCCGCTTTTATACCGGGCGTCGATGAGGCTGTAGATCTGCTCCAGGGTGTATTCGCTCTGTCTCTCAATGCCGAAATCGTCGATGAGCACCAGGTCATAGCCGGCCAGGCGGTCATAGTAGGCATTACGGCTCCGGTCTTTATCGAACTCGCCGGGCATGTCGTCTCTCAGCCGGGTGAGACTGGTGCCCAGGACGTTATAGCCCTTGTCGTCCAGGGCGTTTACGATACAGCCGGCGGTAAAGGTTTTTCCAGTGCCCACATCGCCGTAAAACAACAGGCCGATGTTCTCTCTGAGGTTTTCCTCAAACTGCGCCACGTATCGCTTTGCCTTTTCGATGGCCCCGGGGCAGGCGCCATTGTCGGCCTCAAAGGTCATTCTGCGCAGGGCGGGGTCGTGAATATGGGATGCTTTTCGGATTTTCTGCCGCTCTGCCTCCTGGTGGGCCTTAAACGCGCGGTCACGCTGGTCGCGGGCTTCGGTTCTGCACTGGCACAGGCAGGATACTTTTTTTGGGGTGGCGCCAAAGGCCACCCATGTCTCCATGGGGGTGTGGCAAAGCGGACAGTGTTTGAGTCCGTTCTCCATATAGAATTCCGGGCTGCCGGCGTTGGGATCGGGGATTCTGACTTCAAAATTCACAGGCTTTCTCCTTTGCTTGCGGTGTAATCTGGAATGGGGCTGTTTGGCTGTTCATGCCGCTTTTCCGAGTCTCTGCGGTAAAAGCTGAGAATGGTATGGTAATGGCTTCTGTAGCGCTTATTGGCGGCTTTCTGGCCGATTTGGCCAATGTACTCGTTCAGTCTTTCGATGTAGCGCACGGTGTCCGCCTCGCCCAGGCGTTCCCTCAGCTTTATCCGTTCATCGGAGGTGAGGGTGACAAAGTCGCCGTAGCACTCTTTTAGCTGGTCTGGTTTGCTTTGGTTTGGTTTATTTAATGTGTCCGGTTTGCTAACCAGTTTGTTATCCGGTTTACTAACCGATTTGCTGTCCGGTTTGCTAACCAGTTTAGTATCCGGTTTACTAACTGGTTTGTTGTCCGGTTTTTCGTCTTGTTGGAGCATGCTGGAGACTTGAACCAGATCGGTAAGCTGATAGGTACCGCATTGGTCCCTGTGCCCATTCGTATAAGCCAGGAAACCACCTTCACAGAGCTCCTTACGCGCGGCCTGCATCCGTGTCAGGCTGAGGCTGCTGAGGCCGCAGATCACTGAATTGGCCGCGGTAAAGCGGTCTGGGAAATACAGGTCGTTAGCGTACTCCAGAAGAATGGCGTAAAGGGCAATGGCATTGGACGAGAGCGGGCTGGCCAGACGCTTTCTTCGATAAGCGTTGAGCTGTTTGAGATAATCCATATTTTTTCCTCCTCTTGAGATGCTTCTACTATATACATACCGAGTTTTTTGAAAATGGCAGGGTGTTTCATTGATCATTGTAAAAAATGCTTCTACTACATACATACTTTTTTTGGCAGAAATAACAAACATTTGGTTTAAGTGAATTTATTATAAAATGAAGTATAAAATACTTTTAAAAATGTTTTTGCGATTCAGTGCTAAATGAGCAACTTTCATTTGTCTTTGCCCTTATTCACGTGTAAAGGCCTCTATCTATACAATCGAAATAAAAGAGAAATAGTTCCCGCTTTTTTTGTCCAGAAAGGGTAAAAATTTGTGATATTAAAAAAAGACCGTATAAAAACGGTCGCAGTGTGTAGACAAATGCTATCATAAACAGGCAGAACGTGAATGAGAGGACTGTTAATTGAAAATTGAAAATGAAAAACCTCTTTTACTGCTGCAAAAGCGATTAAGACAGCGGCTTATGGCCGCTATTTCATTCAAAATGCGCGGCGTTTTGTTCCTTTAGCTGTGCATTAGGTTCGTTCCCCAAAGTTATTCTAACTTTGGACTCACCGTCATTCTCCGTTCTCAATTTTCCATTAAAACAGCCTCTGGATTTAACCTTGAATCAACCTTCCGCCTTCCACTCCCGGCCCATCGCGTCAGCGGCCAGGATGGCATGGTAGATGATTTCAGGGTTAACGGTGACAGGCTCGGCGGCGATGTGCTTCGCCTTTGCGGCGCGCTCGGCTACCAGGCGAAGGTCAGCCTCCATACGGGCATCCAGGCCGATTTCGGCAAGGGTGACAGGCAGGCCCACGCTGGTGGAAAAGTCCAGAACCTCCTCGATTTCGGCTTTTGGGCGGTTTTCGAGCACCAGCTGGCACAGGGTGCCAAAGGCGACGATCTCACCGTGTGTGTAATTCCGGCAGGCCTCCACAGCGGAAAAGCCGCTGTTCAGCGCGTGCGCTCCTGCGCAGCCCACACATTCCACGCCCAGCCCGCTGAGCAGGGTGTTGGCCTCGATAATGTTTTCAAGGGCCTCGGTACAGGCCCCGGCTTCGGCAGCCTGTTTGGCCTTCAGGCCGTCCTCAAGCAGCACCTGGTAGCACAGCTCAGACACCGCCATCCCTGCCAGGGTCGTGCGGTAGCCCTTTCCAATGCGGTTGGCAGTGTTGGACTCCAGATGCGCCCGGGCTTCAAAATAGGTGGACAGCGCGTCGCCCATCCCAGATACCAGCAAACGGATGGGCGCTTTGGAGACGATTTTGCTGTCGACCAGAATGAGGTCGGGGTTGCGCTTGAAATAGATGGTTTCAGCGTGGACGCCTTCCTCGGTGTAGGTGACCGAGAGCGCAGAGGTCGGTGCGTCGGTGGCGGCAGAGGTCGGGGCAATGACAATGGCTGCCGATACCGCGATGCCGGTGTATTTGGCCGCGTCGATGGTTTTGCCGCCTCCGATCCCCACAATGACATCACTGCCGTTTTGAGAGGCGATGGCTGCCAGGCGTTCAAGCTCGGTGATGGTGGTTTCGCCGCCGAATTTAACGGATTCGATGGCAGAGCCGGCAGCCTCAAAGGCTTCCTTTAGGGATGGGGAAAGGGTGTCGTAAAAAAACGGGTCAATGATGGCAAGCACCTTTTTCCCGTAGTCGGCTGTATAGTCCTGAAGGCGCTCAAGCTCGCCGTAGCCCTGAATGTAGCGGCTGGGAGAGCCAAATGCGCGCGTGGTTGATGTAAGCATGTGTAAAAACCTCCTGATTCGTATAAAGTTCAGGGCTATTATACCATAAAGCCTTTGGAAATTGGACCTTTAAAACCTAAAAGAAAACCGATACACAGGCTTGTAATCGTGGTATAATAGGCTAAAAGAAAGTGAGGGATTCATATGAACCATCAGGGAACGCGTAGAATCGAAACCGAGCGCCTGGTGCTGCGTCAGTTTTCCATTGACGACGCAGAGGCCATGTACCTGGGCTGGGCAGGAGACCCAGAGGTTACCCGATTTATGAGCTGGCCCACCCACGAGAGTCCTGAGGACTCCCAGGCCATCATCGAAAAGTGGCAGAACGACGCCATTTTACTGAGTGATTACAACTGGTGCATCACGCTGAAGGAAACCGGCGAGCCCATCGGAAGCATTGGCGCTGTCCGCGTCGATGAGGCGGCTGAGTATGTGCATGTGGGCTACTGCATCGGCCGGAAATACTGGAACCAGGGGCTCACATCTGAGGCGCTGTCAGCAGTGATCCGTTTTTTCTTTGAGCGGGTGGGGGTTAACCGCATCGAGTCTCTGCACGCGGTGGAAAACCCGGCGTCCGGAAAAGTCATGCAGAAGTGCGGTATGACAAAAGAAGGGGTGCTCCGGGAATACAATGTGAGCAATTATGGGCGCTGCGACGCGGCCGTTTACAGCATTCTGCGCCGTGAATGGCAGGGAACAGCCCGCTGAACCCCTTGCGCAGGCATGAAAGAAATGGTATAGTGTTGGTAGAAAAGGGCGGTGAAGTGAATGCTGCATGTAGAACGCAGAAAAGAAATACTCAATAAAATCCTGAAGGAGGGTTCCGTAAAGGCCGACGCGCTGGCAAAAAAATACGAGGTGGGCGTGCCAACCATCCGGAGGGATTTAAAATACCTGGCAGAGGAGTACGGCATTGAACTGACCTACGGAGGCGCCTATGCCAAGGAAAGCCTGGCAAGCCAGACCACTGTGGAGATGAACATTGCCCAGAAGAAGCTGCAAAACCTGGATGAAAAACGGATCATCGCGCAAAAGGCGGCAAGGCTGATTAAGGATGGGGACACCATCGCGCTGAACTCCGGAAGCACCGTCGAGCTGGTTCTCGATTATCTGGAGGATATGAAAAGCCTGAACGTCATAACGCTGTCGCTGAATGTGGCCCTCAAGGCATCTACCGTAAAGGGTGTGAATGTCTTTATGCCCGGCGGGCGGCTGCGCAGCATTTCCGGCGCTTTTTACGGAAAGGACGCAGATGATTTCCTCAGAAAGTTTAACATTGACAAAGCCTTTATGGGGGTTTTGGCTGTTTCCATTCCCAAAGGCGTGACCCACAGCTCGCTGGAGGAGATCGAGGTCAACCAGACGCTGGCCGAGATCAGCCAGAAGTGCTATCTCATGGCCGACTATACCAAGTTCGATAAAATATCCCTGGCCAAGATGTTTGACCTGAATATTTTTGAGGCCTTTGTTGTCGATGGTAAAGAACCCGAAATTTACAGGGAATATGCCCGGAATAACGGGATTGACATTCTGTAAAATCGTAAAAGATTTCTTAATAACAGAAAAAATCGTTGACATCGATTTACAGACATGCTATTATGAAATAAATTAATACGTATTGGTTTGAGATTGTAGAAACCGCAATAAATAAATGGGAGAGCTGTCCCGTTTGTTTATGGCGGTTTTTTTCTATCTTAAATCATTGGAAAGAGGCCACTCCAATGATCACAAAGGAACAAATGAAGACTTTTAAGGCATACCCGGTTATCGCCGCTGTGCGGACGCCGGAGAATTTCAGGAAGGCTCTCGACTCTAAGGTTCGGGTGCTGTTTATGGTAGGAGGCGATTACTTTAAGGCAGAAAATTTGATTAAGGAATTTAAAGAACGAAATGGACTGGTATTCCTGCACATGGATCTGATTGAGGGCATTGGACGGGACATTGGCGGCATCCGGCACGCGGTGGAGCGCACTGGGATCGATGGCGTCATCTCGACCAAAAGCCATATTCTGAAGCTGGCGGCTAAGGAAAATCTGATCACCGCGCACCGGATATTCCTCATGGACAATCAGGCGCTGGAAAGCGGTATCAACCTGTTTAAGGCGTCGAAGCCAGATATTATCGAGCTGACGCCAGGGCTGATCCCGCGGATCGTGCGCAAGGTAAGCAGTGAATTTGAACAGCCTGTGATCACAAGCGGGCTGGTTTCAAAGCCGAGCGATGTAAAAACAATGATACAGGCAGGCGCCATGAATATTGTGTGCAGCTGCGAGGCGCTATGGAATTTGTAAAAAAGGAGAGACAAGAATGAATTCGAGAGAACGTGTGATGGCAGCGGCCAGCCACCAGGAGCCCGACCGGGTGCCTGTGGATATGGTCCTGACCATTGATGTATACAGAGATATGAAAAGGCTGCTGAAGATGGACCATCTTCCAGACACCCCCCGGATGGGCCACTGGACCGATGTACAGATGCCGCTGGAGATGATCCAGGCACTGGATCTGGACATGTACTACATTTCGCCGAGATCGGCAAAATCAGCCCATTCCAGACAGTTTGAGGACGGCAGCTTTACCGACGAATGGGGCTGCTACTGGAAAAAGACCATGATCGACGGCGGACATTTTTACTTTGAACTGCAGAACCCGCCCCTGGCAGACGCCACCATCGAGGATCTGGAAGATTATGAATGGCCGGACCCCAGCGACCCCAAACGTTACGAGGGCCTGCGCGAGGAAATGCAGATGGTCCGGGACAAAAGCGATCTGGCCATTCTGGCAAAATTTGCCGGCGCGGTCTTTGAGGTGGCGACCTATATGCGCGGCCATGAGCGCTGGTACCGCGACCTGGTCAACAATCAGGAATTTGCCCACGCGCTGCTGGACAAGGTCTGTAAAATACAGAAAGAAATCGACCGTGTCTGTATCGACGCTGTCGGTGAATACGTGGATATTCTGCGCCTGAGCGGTGAGGATCTGGGCACACAGGATAGCCCGCTCATTTCACCGAGAACCTTCCGGAAGGTGGTAAAACCACATCTCGAGGAGCTTTGGGTAAGCGCGAAGACAGAGCTGCTTAAGAAAAATCCGCAGGGTAAGGTCATGCTGCACAGCTGCGGCTCCATCCGCCCCTTTATCCCGGACCTCATCGACTGCGGCATCGACATTCTGGACCCGGTACAGCCAGGCGCCAACCATATGAACCGTTACGAGCTGAAACAGGAGTTCGGCGATCAAATCGTATTCCACGGCAACATTGATATTCAGAAAATACTGCCCTTTGGCACAAAGGACGAGATCACCGGGGAAGTGCGCGATGCCATTAAGGCGCTGGCCCCTGGCGGCGGCTTTCTGCTGTCACCGGCCCACAATGTTCAGAGCGATGTGAGTGCGGAAAACCTGGTGCACATGATCGAATGTGCCCACGAATTCGGCGTCTATCCCATTCAATTGTAAGCGAATAAAAAATAATTTTTGGAGAGAGTAGAGATGAAAAATTATATTAGTGGAATCGATATTGGAACGACCGGCGTAAAAGTGATTATTTTTGACATGGAGGGCGCCACAGTCGGCAGCGCTTACCGTGAGTATCCCTGTACCTTTCCGCAGTCAGGATGGGTCGAACAGGACGGAGAGATGACCTGGCAGCAGACCTGTGAGGCCACCCGGGAAGCCATCGCGAAAGCAGGCGTCGATCCTGCGGAAATCCGCGCCATCGGCCTTTCCACCCAGCGCTGTACCTTTACCCCGGTGGATGAAGCCGGCATGCCGCTGCGGTCCGCCATCTCCTGGCAGGACAGCCGTTCCTTTGAGGAATGTGAGGAGATCGGCCGCCTGGTGGGCGCGGAGCGCTATTATGAGATCACCGGCCTGCCTGTGGGCACGACCTGGTCGGTCAGCAAGATCATGTGGATCAAGAAACACCAGCCGGAAATTTACGAAAAAACCTATAAGTTTGCCATGGATCAGGAGCGTATTTTAAACAAGCTCGGCGCAGAGGGCTACTTTGAGGACTGGTCCAACGGCTCCCTCCAGGGACTGATGGACATCAAAGCTTTTGAGTGGAGCGATGAGCTCGTAGACGCTCTGGAGCTTGACAAATCCAAGCTGCCCGACCTGGTGCCTTCGGGCAAGGTGGTTGGAAAAATATCCAGAGAGAGCAGCGCCCTCACAGGCTTTGCCGAGGGAACCCTTTTGGTTTCGGGCGGCGGCGACCAGCAGTGCGCCGGCATTGGCGCAGGTGCTGTGAAAAAAGGCACCATTGAGGTGACCATCGGCACCGCAGGCGTCACTCTGGCCTATATGGACGAGCCCATCTACGACGGCAGCATGCGCCTGCCCTGCTCGGCCCATACCGTAGCGGGCAAGTGGGAAACAGAAGGCCTGCAAAACGCAGCTGGAAGCTCCCTGAAATGGTACCGGAACGAATTTGCCGTACCAGAGATTGAAAAGGCAAAGGCCCTGGGCGTCGATCCCTACGACCTCATCAACGAACAGGTCGAGGCCATCGCCCCGGGCAGCGACGGGCTCATCTGTATCCCGTATTTTGCCAGTTCAGCCGCGCCGAACTGGGACCCCTTTGCGCGGGGAACCTTTATCGGCCTGACCCTGGGCCACAGCCGGCAGGCCATGGCACGGGCCATTATGGAGGGCGTTACCTACGAAACCCGCGAAATCATTGACCAGATGATCACAAATGGCGTCGAGGTCAACGCGATTGTACTGAGCGGCGGTGCCGCAAAATCCGACGTCTGGAATCATATTCAGGCAGATATCTATGGCAAGACCTGCAGTATTCTGGCCGTAGAGGAGGCCACAGCACTGGGTGCGGCAGTTCTGGCGGCTCTGGGCGCAGAGCTCTACGCGAACGTGAGTGAAGCTGTTGCCCACATGGTGAAGATTGTGGCGGTCTGTGAGCCGGATATGCAGCGGCACGCGCTGTATAATGAATATTTTGAAATATACAAGGATGCCTACCAGGCACTGAGAAAGGCAGACGTCTACGAGCGCCTGGTGAAGCTGGCATTAAAATGAGAAAACAGAGGAGACAAGAATGAATCTATTAGATCAGATTAAAAATGCGGTTTATGAAGGATTAGAGGATGAGACGTCCGCCATGGTGCAGGCGGCAGTGGACAAGGGAACCAGTCCGCAGGCCATTCTGGATACCATGATGGAAGCGATGGAGATGGTGGGAGAGGAGTTTAAAAACGAGGAGCTCTATATACCGGAGGTGCTGTGCTCATGCTACGCCATGCAGAACGGGTCAGAGGTGCTGAAGCCTCTGCTTTTAGAAAACCAGCAGACCGCTACTGGAACCATTGTGCTGGGAAGCGTAAAGGGAGACATGCACGATATTGGCAAAAACCTGGTAAAAATGATGTTTGAGGGACGGGGCTTTAAAGTCGTGGATATCGGCATTGATGTGCCCGAGGAGCGTTTTGTGGAGGCCGCTGTGCAGGAAAAGGCCGATATTGTGGCCTGCTCTGCCCTGCTGACCACTACCATGCCCGAGATACCCAAAATTGTTAAGGCTTTTGAGGATGCGGGCGTCCGGGAACAGTTTAAAATTATGATTGGCGGAGCGCCCATCACGCAGGATTTTTGCGATAAAACAGGCTGTGACGCCTTTGCTAAGGACGCGGGAAGCGCTGCCGAGACAGCCGTACAGATCTGCCGGAATTAACAGGATTTAAGCACACTGTGGAGACCAGTGTGCTTTTTTAATTGTAAATTTTGAAAAATTTAAAAATTAGTTGACAAACCATCAAAAAGCATATAATATTAACATAAAGTCAATACAAAATACATAAAAAGTGAATATGTAAAGCATTTACAGGCGAAGGAGGAAAGGAGGTTTCTGACAGCAGGGCTGAGCATAAGGAAGACAACTGAATAATCATTTTTTGAGGAGTAAAGGAGTAAAAAAATGAAAAACTATGTTTTAGTCATTGACGAAGGAACAACTGGTACAAGAGCACTGATTTTTGACAAGGATTTTAATATTGTATCCCAGTGCTATGAAGAATTCACACAGTACACACCGAGTGCGGACAAGGTTGAACACGATGCCATGGAAATTTATGACAAGAGTGTTCGGATGTGTAAGGAAGCCATGCTGTCAGGCGGCGTGGCGCCAGAAGAGATCGCGGCCATCGGCATTACCAACCAACGGGCTACCTGCCTGGTCTGGGATAAAAATACCGGCGTGCCGCTGTACAACGCCATTGTCTGGCAGGATAACCGCACCGCGGCCCTGTGTCAGAAAATTAATGACAGTGAATGGGGAGAAAAAGCGCGCAAGGCCACAGGCTGGACAGTAGCGCCGGTTTATTCCTCCCTGATGCTGCACTGGTATCTTGAAAATGTGCCGGAAATCAAAGAAAAGATCGAATCCGGCGAAGCGCTTTTTGGCACCATTGACACCTGGCTGATCTGGAAGCTGACCGGCGGAAAGAGCCATGTGGTCAGCTATTCTAACGCCTCTGTTATGGGCAGCCTGGACTTAAGCACAGGAGAGTGGTATACCGAGTTCTTAGACTATCTGGGAATTTCAACCGATATTTATCCCGAAATCGTGAGTGACTCCGGCAACTACGGCACCACAGAGCCGGATATTTTCGGGGCAGAGGTTCCCATCTGCGGCGCCATTGCCGACCAGCACGCCGCGCTTTATGCCCAGGGCTGCCGTTCCAAGGGAACCTGTAAAATCACCAACGGTACGGGCTCATTCTTAGATATCAACATCGGCGATGAATGTGTCGTATCCGACCAGGGCTTAAACACGGTTATTGCCTGGAAGATCGGGGATGAAATCAATTACGCTCTGGAAGGCTTTGAAGCTGTTACGGGCTCAGCTGTTCAGTGGCTGCGCGACGGGCTTCAGGTCATTGACAAATCCAGTGAATCGGAACCGCTGGCACGGTCAGTTGAGGACTCTAACGGGGTATACTTTGTACCTGCGCTGGCTGGCCTCAGCGCACCCTATCACGATCCCTATGCCAGAGGAACTATTTTTGGCATCAGCCGCGGCACCACCAAGGCCCACATTGTGCGGGCAACGCTGGAGGGGGTCGCCTATCGCTTAAAGGATATTCTGGACGTTGTCGAAAAGGAATCTGGCGTAAAAATGACCGATATCCGTATTGACGGCGGAGCATCGATGAACGATTTGCTGGCGCAGCTCATGGCTGATATGCTCGACGCCCGTGTCGACAGACCTCTATCCGTCGAAGCTACCAGTCTGGGCGCAGCCCAAATGGCCGGTCTGGCAGCAGGCCTCTGGACCGAAGCCGATTTTGACAAGTCTCTTGAAATCGATAAGTACTTTGAGCCGGCCATCACAGATGAAAAGCGCGAAGCGCTTTACGCAGGCTGGCGTGAAGCCATCGAGCGCTCCGTAGGCTGGCGTAAGCAGGCATAGTTTTGTTTAAAGAAGAATAAATGCAGAAAGAGGTAACGGGGTAAGGCGGACTGTCCACCTGACCCCGTTCCTCTGCCTGAAAGCAGAAAGGAGAGACAATCGTGTCCGATTGTGTTGCACAATTTTATCAGAAACTAGAGGATGATCCGTCCTTAAAACATTACAAAATTGAAGCCAGCGCCGACGCGCGCGGGGTGATCACCCTGACTGGCGAGGTGGATGTCTGGCAGCATGTGGTTGACATCGGCCACGCGGCTGGAAAAAGCGGCGTGAAAGGGGTCATTAACAAGCTGACCGTCAAGGGGGCAGAGATGGCCCGGAGAGACCGGACAGAGGACCTGAAAAAGGCGGAGGCAGCCGGCGTGATCGACCAGGCGGATATTGTAGTTATCGGTGCGGGGGTAACCGGCAGCGGTATTGCGAGAACCCTGGCAAAATACAATAAACGCATTATCGTGGTCGAAAAAGCCTCAGATGTGTCTGAGGGAACCTCCAAGTCAAACAATGGGATGATCCACTCAGGCTACGACTCAAAAGCAGGCTCCCTGAAGGCCCTGCTCAATGTAAAGGGCAATGCCATGTACACACAGTGGCAGGAAGAACTTCATTTTAAAATGAACCGCTGCGGCTCCTTTGTAGCAGGCTTTGACGCATCAGACGACGCCTATCTGGAGCAGTACTATGAGCTGGGAAAAAAGAACGGTGTGCCTGGCATTGCCATTTTAAGCGGCGATGAGGCCAGAGCCATTGACCCAGCAGTCAACCATGATGTGGTAAAGGCACTGTGGACCCCATCGGCAGCCTATGTTGAGCCCTACGAGGTGGTTGAAGCTCTCATGGAAAACGCCATTGACAACGGGGCAGAGCTTATGCTGAATACAGAGGTGCTGGGCTTTATCAGAGATGGCGCCCGGATAAGCGGCGTGGTCACCGACAAAGGGATCATTGAAGCCGCCTGTGTGATCAACGCCGCGGGCCTGTATGCCGACGAAATCGCAGAGCTGGCAGGCGACCGTTTTTACACCATTCATCCGCGCCGTGGCACGCTGGTGATTCTGGATAAAAAGATCGGCAAAACCACCAACAAATGTTTTATTGGCACACCGCCTAAAAACTTTACCAAGGGCGGCGGCCCGACCCAGACACCCGAGGGCAACCCAGTGTGGGGACCCTCAGCCATCGAGGTGCCGGAAAAAGATGATTTGGCCGTAGATGAAGAAGATTTGCGCTTTGTCATGGAAAAAGGCAAGCATCTGACCGAGGGGGCCTCCGAAAAAGATATTATCACCTATTTCAGCGGCTGCCGGGCTTCCAATTATATTGAGGATTTTATCATTGAAGCGTCTGAAGTGCTGGATAACTTTATCCATGTGGCAGGCATCCAGTCTCCCGGGCTGGCATCCTCACCGGCCATCGCGGAACGGGTCGAGGGTATTTACACAACGCTTCACCCTGAGGCCGCTGTGCGTGAGAATTATGACCCCATCCGTCCGGCGCACAAGGTGTTCAGAGATTGCACACTGGAAGAAAAGGAAGCGCTGATTGCAAAAAATCCGCTGTATGGCCATGTGATCTGCCGCTGTGAAACCATCACCGAGGGTGAGATTGTGGACGCCATACACGGTAAAATACCAGCCACAACCGTGGACGCGGTGAAGAGACGTACCCGGGCAGGCATGGGGCGCTGTCAGGGAGGCTTCTGCGGCCCGAGGGTTGTAGAAATCATTGCCAGAGAGCTGGGGATCGCGCCTGAGGAAGTCACTAAGCGCGGCGCGGGCTCAGAAATGCTGACTACAGCATCCAGAAAGGGGGAAAAAGAATGAACCGGATACAGACAGACTGCGCCATTATCGGCGGCGGCCCGGCAGGGCTGGCAGCAGCCGTAGAAGCGCACAGGGCAGGACTTGACACTCTGATTATTGAACGGGACCTTTCCCTCGGCGGTATTCTGCAGCAGTGTATCCACGATGGCTTTGGCCTGCTGCGGTTTAAACGCCGTATGACGGGAGGCCAGTATGCCCAGGCTTTTATCGACGAGGTAGAGGCCGAGGGAATTGAAGTCAAGCTGGACACCATGGTGCTGGAAATCCGGCCGGATAAGACTATTTATGCGGTCAATGAAAAGGATGGCCTTCTTGAGATCAAGGCCAAATCTGTTATTCTGGCCATGGGCTGCCGTGAACGCACGCGCTCACAGGTCATGATTTACGGAACGCGTCCCGCTGGGGTACTGACTGCCGGAGCGGTTCAGCGCTACATTAATATGGAGGGCTATCTGCCGGGTAAGAAGGCTGTGATTTTAGGCTCAGGAGACATTGGCCTTATCATGGCAAGGCGTATGACGCTTGAGGATATCGAGGTGAAGGGCGTCTATGAGATTATGCATACCGAGGGCGGACTGACCCGAAATATTGTCCAGTGCCTTGAGGATTACAACATACCGCTGCATCTGGGCACAACCGTGACCAAGATCCACGGCAAAGACCGGATCGAGGGCGTTACTGTCGCAAAGGTAGACGAACACCTCAAGCCCATCGCAGGAACCGAAGAATATATTGACTGTGATCTTCTGGTGCTTTCGGTCGGCCTTATCCCTGAAAATGAGCTCAGTGAACAGCTGAATATTGAAATGGACCCGAGAACACGCGGTCCGGTGGTGGACGAGCAGATGATGACCTCCGTTCCCGGTGTCTTTGCGGCAGGTAATGTGGTCACAGTGTTTGACCTGGTGGACTATGTCTCCCAAACCGGAGAGATGGCGGCCCGCGGCGCAGTCCGCTACATAAAGGGTGAGACCGGAGGTAATGAGTACCGTGCTGTGGAAGCCGGCGATAACATCAGCTTTGTGGTTCCCCAGAAAATAAGCGGGACAGTTGGAGAAGTTCCGGTCTTTATGCGGGTCAGAAAGCCTGACGAAAAGGTAAGGCTGGTATTTAGCCAGAATGGGCAGTCCCAAAAGCTGAAAAAACACGCGGTGGTCAAGCCGCCGGAAATGGTCTGTGAGGTCATTGACCTCGGCAAAACAACAGACGGCCCCATCTGTATCAGCGTGGCAAAGGAGTGATGGAAAATGGAAAAAAGAAATTATACCTGCATTGTCTGCCCCAAAAGCTGCAAGGGTGAGCTGACCATCAAGGATGATGGTACCTTTGAAACCGCTGGCTTTGACTGCAATAACGGGAAAAAATACGCGGTCAATGAGTATACCGATCCCAAACGGATGCTGACCACAACGGTTGCAATAGAGGGCGGTATCTTTAACCTGCTGCCTGTGGTCAGCAGTGAAGAAGTCAGTAAAACGAAGCTCAGAGACTGCATCCATGCCCTTTACGGCATTGCAGTGAAAGCGCCGGTCCGGGCGGGCGATGTAGTGGTCTCGAATATTTTGGACACAGGTGTTGACATTATAGCGGCACGTGACATTAAAGCAAAGTAAGGAGAATACAATGAAAGAAAATACCCACGATTTTTTGAAAGCGGTTCAGGAAGAGCTGCCAGAGGTTACCGTGCTCCGGCGCGAGGAGGAACGCCTTATCTATGCCCATGGCTGTTATCCCAGAGAGTATAAATGGCTGCTTCAGGGGCCTTACAAGGTTCTGCCAGAAGCCATTCTCATGCCTGGAAGCACTGATGAGGTCAGCCGGATCATGGCACTCTCTCAGGAGTACAGCGTCGGTATCATTCCTTTTGGCGGCGGCTCTGGCATTGTGGGCGGCAGTATTGCTGAAAACCATGAGGTCATGCTCGATATTAAAAATTTAAAGGAATTTGAAATTAACCTTGTCAACTGCACTGCTGTGGGCGGCGCGGGCCTGACCGGGGCAGATTTTGAAAACATGCTGAACGAAGCAGGTTATACCTGCGGCCAGTACCCACAGTCTTTCCAGAGCGCCGTGCTGGGCGGCATGGTCGCCACGCGCGCCATAGGAACCTTCTCTACCAAATACGGTAAGATGGACGATATGGTTAACTCCCTTGAGGTGGTGCTGCCAAACGGACATGTGCTGAACACACACAAAACGCCGAAGGCATCAACCGGGCCAGAGCTGGACCAGCTGTTTTTGGGCAGCGAGGGTGTATACGGGATTGTCACCAAAGTGGAAATGAAAATTTATCCAGTAGCCGAAAAACGCTATTTTGAAGCCTTTACCTTTAACCGTACCGAGGACGGTCTGGAAGCCATCCGCCAGTTTGTCCAAAACAATGTCCACCCGGCAGTGGTCCGTCTTTATGATGAAGAGGAAAGTGTTCCTAAAATGGAAAAATACGGCTTTGAAAAAGGCCACGTTTTTCTGGTCATCGGCTACGAAGGTCTGGAAAAGCAGGTGGATCTGGAACGGGAATACGTTCATCATTACTGTGCCTTAAATGGCGGTGTGCCTAAGGGGCCGAAGCCGGGCTATGACTGGTTCCACTCACGTTTTTCCACGAAAAAAATGCTGGATCACGACGCTATGAAGGGCGGCACAGCCGATGCCATCGAGGTGGCGGCACCCTGGGACTGCATCGCCGATGTGTGGCGTGAAATGCGCAAAGCCCTTGAGCCCATGTGCGAAAGCGTTGACTGCCACTTTTCACATGTATACCATACTGGCGCCAGTGTTTATGTGATCTTCCACGCCCAGACCGGCGGTGACGATTACGACGGTGAAAAGCGCTATATGGAATGTCTGGACACTGCCATCCGTACCAGCCTTAAATACGGCGGCAACGTCTCACACCACCACGGCAGCGGCAAAGCCAAGGCTGAATATTTACCCCTGGAGCACGGTGAAGCAGGTATCGAGGTCATGCAGAAAATCAAGGACGCCCTTGACCCCAAGGGATTAGTAAACAAAGGAGTGCTGGGATTATGAGAGAATTTACATTAGAACATTACGAAGACAAGCTGAACCACCAGGTGATCCATATGGACCAGGCTGTGTGCTATTGTCCGGAATTCCGGGCGAGCCATATGCTCCACGACTATCCCTCCCGCAGGCTTCAGCTGGCACGGGCGGTTTTCAAAGATGAAATGGCTCCTAACGACTACATCGCGGGGCTGGTATTCCAGAGTATCCTGTCACGCCAGGGAGAGCGCTGGCAGAACTTTGGCGAAAACCCCGAGGATTTGACAGACGTCATGATCCTCAGCCGTGAGCTGATGTTAAAAAAGGGTTTTGGCACCCAAATCGCCGAATCGCTTAAAGATACCCTGAAGGCAGGCGGTGGACATATCCTGAAAACCGACGCAGAGGCACTCAGACAGTGGCAGGAGGCTGTCCCGGTGCTTGAGGGCAGCGGTAATTTTCTCTTCCTGGACGACGCCACAGCCACCATCGCCGCTGACAGCGCGTCTGGGCTGGGCCAGTGGTTTAAGGCGAGAGGCATTGCCTTTGAGCCGGAGACCGCGCCGGTTTTTGCAGGCTGGGAATACTTTGCCTACGGTATGGTGGAAGAGGGGATTAAATATCTGGAAGGCCTGATCAGCGGGCTTCAGGAAAAGGGGATAGAAGTCGTGTATACCCTTTCGGGCCAGACCACCTATCTGCTGACACAGTTTGCAGAAAAGCTGGGGATCAGCGTTCCCTTTGAGGTGGTTTACCTTCCTGACGAGCTGAAGCTGCTTAAAATCGAAGCGCCCTCTTACTTTTACGGCGGCAGCTTTAACTGTCGTTTCCTGAGAAACGGCCAGGCCCTCAATGCGCTTGCCATCAACAGCGACGAGACACCAATCGCCACCAGTATGGAATTTTTACCATTGCTGAAGGCAGATAAGCGCGTCAATGTTTTAAATATCTGGCAGAAACCCCTTGGCGCAGAATACCACCTGATCGGTTTTGACGCGGAGATGGCAGCGCTTATTCAGAAAGATGCCCTCGCAGATATTGAAAAAGCCGGAGCAGAGCAGATTGTCGTCTTTGAGCCCTATGCCTATGCGGCGTTAAAGACAGCGATGCCCGACAAGACAGTCCTTTACTACCTTGAATGTTTACAATAAAAAAGAAACAGCTTCTCAGAGTTTTTCAGAGAAGCTGTTTCTTTTTACGCTCAGAATAAAGCCCGCACAGAGAAAAGCGCCCATAAGTGAGGAGCCTCCGCTGCTGAAGAATGGGAGGGGCAGCCCGATAACCGGCATCAGTTCAAGGTTCATTCCGATATTGATCACCGCTTCAGCAAGAAAAAGGGTAAAGACGCCAACAGCGATGGTGCGTCCTCTGAAGTCATGGCTTCTTATGCCGATGGACAGGGTTTTGTACAGAATGCCTGCCAGCAACAAAATCAGGATGGCACAGCCCGCAAGACCCATGACCTCAGCCAGATGCGAAAAGATAAAATCATTATTAGCGGCGGGAATGTAGGTCGTATCGGGTTTGAAAAGGCCCAGACCAAAGAGCCCGCCTGCATTAATGGCGGCCAGCCCCTGGTTTTGCTGGTATAGAATGGACTCCAGCGTCAGGCTGTCCAGCCTTCCGGGGGCAAAAACTGCCAGTATACGTGCCCTCTGGTAACCGGCCATCAGCTGCCAGACGATCGGCACAGCTGCCAGTGCCGCAGCCGCAGTGCCGATAAAATAACGCAGCTTGTGCTTAACCGACAAAAACATGACCAGCCCCGTGACAAAAAAGATCAACGCGGTGCCATCGTCACCCTGAAGGTGAATCAGGACAACCGGAGTCAGCAGATGGGCGATCAGAGCGGCGACTGCCAGGGGGGCATCGGTATGGCGCACTGCGTACAGATGGAGAGAAAAAGTCAGGATAAAGCTTGATTTTGCCAGCTCGGTGGGCTGAAGGGCCAGGCCGAAGGGCAGGCGTATCCAGCAATAGGCGCCGGTATCGCCGGGGCTTACGCCAAAAGGGCCGGCACGCAGAAAGGTCAGCAGCACCAGCAGCCAGATCGCAGCCGTGTAGGTTATCCAGAGCGGTGTCATCCGGTGATAGTCCATACGGCTTATGATCAGGGCGCAGGAGAGACCTGCCGCCACAGCCAGCAGCTGGATCAGGGCTACACGATATTTTACAAGAAATTCCCAGAAGCCGGGAGCAGGGGCAGGGGAGACGCTGTTGCACCACGAAAGGAGCAGCGTGACAGACAGCAGTGAACAGGCTGCTATCAACAGAAGATAAAAACCATCGGTGTCTCTTAAAAATGCTTTGAGCTTAGCCATGCCGCGCCTCCTCCCTTTTATGGTCTAGTTTACGCCTGAATACTTGTAAAAAACTGTAATTTATTTAACGCTTCAGAAAAAATCAATAAAAAAGCAGGCAATTTATATGCCTGCTCATATTTGTTTCCTTACTCTGGCTGCTCAGGAGTAACCAGCTCTTCAAGCATGGCGACACATTCGTCATAATCCATGATTTTGGGGACTGGATAGGTTGGGTTGGCTTCCTTGAGCACACGCTTGGCCAGCTCAGGAATATCCTCGATGCGCAGCGCATCAATGGTTTCCGGAATCCCCATATTGGCGTTCATTTCCTTAATCCGGTCGATAAAGCGATAGGACAGAATTTCCTCGCTGTCCCAGGGTTCGCCAAGGCCGGCGCACAGGGCGAGCTCAGAAAGTTTTTTCTGGGCCGCGTCTCTGGAAAACTCCAGAATGTGCGGCAGGATAACTGCGTTGGCAAAGCCGTGTGCCACACCGTAAAAGCCGCCTAAATTGTGGGCGATGGCGTGGACATAGCCCACATAAGCCCGGGTAAAGGCAAGACCTGCGTCAAAGGAGGCGACAGACATATTCTGGCGAAGCTTCAGGTTAGAGCCGTCTTTGTAAACTGCTTCCAGATCACGCATAATGACCTCGGTAGCCGCGAGCGCTTTTTCCTTGACAAAGGGCGCGTCATAGTGGCCGATATAGGCTTCGACGGCATGTGTAAGCGCATCCATGCCGGTGCTGGCGGTGAGAGCCGGCGGCAGGCCGACCATGAGCTCAGGGTCCAGCACGGTTGCCAGCGGCACGAGCTTGGGGTCGTTGATGGCAAATTTTTCGTGATTTGAGGTATCGGTAATAACCGCACAAACAGTGGCCTCAGAGCCGGTGCCTGCCGTGGTAGGAACGGCAAAGAACGGCGGGAGGCGGTGTGTCAGCTTGAACAGGCCCTTCATTTTTGGGATCGGCTTGTCATTGGTGACCTTGGCGGCCACGATTTTAGCGCAGTCCATGGAGGAACCGCCGCCAAAGGCAATGACACCGTCACACCCTTCGGTATAGTAGGCTTCCAGCCCGTCATAAATATTTTCGAAGGTCGGGTTGGGCTGAACGCCGTCAAAGACAGAGTAGTCGATGCCTGCTTTTTTAAGGGCTTCAAGAAATCCGTCGAGCAGTCCCATCTCCATTAAAGGTTTATCAGTAATAACGAGCGCTTTGTGCACATCACAGAGCGAAATAATTTCCGGGAAACGTTTGACCATTCCAGGGCCTACCAGGCTTGGTGGAATGGGGAGCTTGAGTACATTTAATACACCTTTCATCATAATATGCGATGTCCGGTACGGAATCGTCATCAGGTTCATAAGATTCACTCCTTCACTTTGTTATAGTCTCATTTTAAACGCTAAAAGTGTGCTGGTCAAGGAGAATTAAAAAACTGTTAAAAATATTGGGATTGCGGCAAGGAAAAATCAAGGTTATAATAAGTAGAAAAGATTAACTGAGGTGAAAGTTATGTTAATAGATACACATGTCCATCTGTTTCCGGACAAGCTTTGCCCGAAAACCATTGAAAAGCTGGCAAAGACCGACCCCAACCACCATCTGACCTATTATGGCGACGGGAGCCTGGGCTGTGCGGAAAAAAATATGAAAGAATGGGGCGTTGATCTGGGCGTCATGCTGCCCATCGCTACCAATCCGCACCAGCAGAAAAGCGTCAACGATTTTGCAGCCTATGTCCAGAATCACAGCGATGCGTTTATCAGCTTTGGCACTGTCCACCCCGATGCGCCGGACTATCTCTTCGAGCTTAGCCGTATTGTGGAAATGGGATTTCACGGCATAAAGCTCCACCCCGATTACCAGGGGTTTTTCATCAATGAAAAGCGGCTGTACCCGATGTACCAGGCCATCAGCGACCGAAAGCTGCCGGTGGTCTTTCATACCGGATATGACCCCATCTCACCCGGCTGCATCCATGCCACGCCAGAGGCCGTGGTGGAAATGGCACGGCAATTTCCAGAGCTGACCATTATCGCCGCCCACACCGGCGGTCTGTACTTTGGCAATCCGCCGCAGGATATTTATCTGGATACCCCCAACGTAACCTTTGATACGGCCATTGCCTCCTATACCTTTGCCCCTGAAGCCTACAGGCGTCTGATTGACATCTACGGCGCCGAACGGTTTATCTTTGCCACTGATAACCCCTGGGGAGACGCGGCCAAGGATCTGGCATTTTTTGAGGCAGTGGGCCTGACCCGGGATGAAAGGGAGATGATCTGCCACGAAAACGCCGAAAGGCTCATTGGCATTTGACAGACCGTGTTGACAGCAGCACAGAATGCTGTTATAATAACTTCGAAATCTAAAAGAGAACAGGAGATGTGAAGATGCGTAATTTTTCTTGCTAAGTATTTTAATATGGAAGTGTACCAATCCGCTTTGCCGGGTCTTTTTGGTGTGCTTCAGCAAGAAAGATAACGATCTGATCGCTCATAAAATATAGACAGAGGAGACAGACAAATTCTGTCCGTCTCGGTATGTCAGGATACTTTCCTGATGACATCTGTGCATTTTTTGAACCGCAAGAAGGT
The DNA here is from genome assembly GCF_900142645.1 of Eubacterium callanderi. Lineage (GTDB taxonomy): Bacteria > Bacillota > Clostridia > Eubacteriales > Eubacteriaceae > Eubacterium > Eubacterium callanderi. The sequence goes on along the minus strand of NZ_FRBP01000003.1, from coordinate 233,478 downwards.
TATGCTTTCTTGCGGTTTTTTGACGTTTCGTCCAAATTTGCCAGCGAATAAGAAGCATTGGCGGATGATCGGTATCGAAACGAACGCATGATGCAGAGAATGGTTTTCGCGGCATCATGTGATCCTTTTTATCAGGAGGTTAAGTATGTCGTTAATAAATGTATCAAATCTGACTTTTGGCTACGACGGAAGCTATGATACGATTTTTGAAAAAGTGTCCTTTCAGCTTGATACCAACTGGAAGCTGGGCTTTACCGGGCGCAACGGTAAAGGGAAGACTACTTTTTTAAAGCTTTTGATGGGCCAGTATGAATACAGCGGTACCATTGCCGCGTCGGTTGATTTTTCTTATTTTCCCTTTAAGGTTGAGCAGAGAGAGCGGAATACCATCGACGTGGTGGATTCACTAAGCGGAAATTACGCGTTTTGGGAGCTCCAGAGAGAGCTCTCCATGCTGGAGGTTGACTACGATGTCCTGTACCGGCCTTTCAGTACATTAAGTGAGGGAGAACAGACCAAGGTGCTGCTGGCGGTTCTCTTTCTGAGAGAAAACCAGTTTTTGCTCATTGATGAGCCCACTAATCATCTGGACATGGCATCCAGAGAGCTGGTGGGACAGTACCTGAACACCAAGCGCGGGTTTATCCTGGTCTCCCATGACCGCTATTTTCTGGACCAGTGCGTGGACCATATTCTGTCCATTAGCAATACGGATATTGAGGTGCAGCGGGGAAATTACACATCATGGGCGGAGAATAAAGAGCGGCAGGACCAGTATGAGCTGGGGGAAAATGAAAAGCTGAAAAAAGAAATCGCGAAAATGACCGCGGCAGCCAGACGGACCGCCGGATGGTCAGACGCTGTGGAGAAAACAAAGAAAGGCGCGAGCCGAAAGCTTGTGGCAGGTCTGAAGCCAGACCGCGGCTATGTGGGGCATAAGGCCGCAAAAATGATGAAGCGCTCGAAGGTTACAGAGGCGAGAAAGGAAAAAGCCATTGAGGAAAAGTCAAAGCTGCTGAAAAACATTGACTGGGCCGATGAGCTTGCCATCAAAACCCTGAGCTACTCTAAAAACAGGCTGATTGAAGCCAGAGGGCTTTCCATCACCTATGAGGGCACAACGGTTTTTGAGGATGTCAGCTTTGAGGTGAACCGGGGCGACCGGGTGGCCCTCAGCGGTAAAAACGGATGTGGAAAATCCAGTATCCTGAAAGCAATTCTGGGTGAGAAAATCTGCCACACAGGGGATCTCATCATTGGAACACACCTTGAATACTCTTACGTCTCCCAGAACACCTCCTTTCTGGCCGGGAGCCTGAGAAATTATATCCGTGAAAACAGCCTTGACGAGAGCCTGCTTAAGACGATTCTCAGAAAACTGGGCTTTTCCAGAGAGCAGTTTGACAAACGCCTTGAGGACTACAGCAGTGGTCAGAAAAAGAAGGTGCTGCTGGCAGCAAGCCTGTGTAAACCGGCCCACCTCTATATCTGGGACGAGCCGCTGAACTTTATTGATGTGCTGTCCCGCATACAGATCGAGCATTTGATCTGTCAGTATCAGCCGACCATGCTTTTTGTGGAGCATGATCGAATGTTTATGGAAAATGTGGCGACAAAAGTGGTGGCGCTGAGATGAAAAAGGGCGGTGCGAGATTGTTTTATCTTAAAAGTATTTAAGAAATGCGAATGAAATCGTAGCCTAAAAATATTTTAATATAAAACTATTTACAATTGAAAACATTTCGGATATACTTTTAACCTGTAAGTAATTTTAAGGAGGACGTAATTGTGTTAGAACAGGTTAAAGAAATTATTGTAGAAGCGATCAATGTAGATGAGGATTTAATTGTACCTGAAGCAAAATTGCAGGAAGACCTCGGCATTGACTCTTTATCTGCCGTTGAACTGGCCATGGAACTTGAAAACGCATTTGATATCCGTATCGAAGACGACGCATTGGCAAATTTAAAAACAGTTCAGGATATTCTGAATATCGTTGAAAATAAATAAGGGGCTGGGGAGCAAGCTCCCCGGTACCCACAGGCAGGTAAACGGATGAACATTAACGAACTTGAAAAAATAGTCCAGATCTTTGACAGCTCCGCCCTTTCAAAAATGGAGCTGCAGAGCGGGGACGTTACCATAAAATTAGAAAAAGGAACAGAGAGTGCCGTCGTGGCCGCAGTGCCGGCTGTTAAACAGACAATGGTTCCGGCGGCAGTGCCGGATGCCAGTGCGGCTGAAGTCTGCGGGGAAGCCAAAGGCCATTGGGTGAAATCGCCTTTGGTAGGTACCTTTTACCGTTCCAACATCAAAGACGGAGAACCGCTGGTAAAGGTAGGGGATACCGTCAGGAAGGGAGACCTTCTGTGCATTATTGAGGCCATGAAGATGATGAATGAAATCCGCAGCGACCGCGACGGCGTCATTACAGCCATCAATGTTGATAATGAAACCATGGTGGAATATGATGAAAAAATCATTTGTATTGGAGAGGTCCAATGATTGAACGTATTTTAATCGCCAACCGCGGAGAAATCGCCGTCCGGATTATTCGGACCTGCAAGGAAATGGGCATCGAAACGGTGGCGATTTATTCGACAGCAGACAAGGACGCGCTGCATGTACAGTACGCCACCAAGGCGGTGTGCATCGGCGGTCCGAAATCTGATGAAAGCTATCTGAATATGCAGCGTATTTTAAGCGCCGCCTGTCTCACCGGCTGCGATGCGATCCATCCGGGCTTTGGGTTTCTATCTGAAAATCCAGCCTTTGCGCGTCTGGTTGAACAATGCGGGCTTATTTTTATTGGTCCGGACGCCGATGTCATCGAGATGATGGGCAACAAGGCAAGAGCCAAGGAAACCATGATCGAGGCTGGAGTGCCTGTTATTCCCGGTTCCAGAGGTGTGGTAGAGCTGGACGAGGCCTTTCAGGTGGCCAGGGACATTGGGTTTCCAGTGCTCATTAAAGCCAGAAGCGGCGGCGGGGGTCGTGGCATGCGCATCGCAGAATCCGAGGAGGATTTTATTGACGCCTATACCACAGCCCGGGCAGAGGCGAGGACAGCCTTTGGCGACGACGGCGTCTACGTCGAAAAGGTCGTGCAGAGCGCCAAGCATATCGAGGTACAGCTTCTGGCAGACCATTACGGCAATGTCCTGCATCTTTTTGAGCGGGACTGCTCGCTTCAGCGCCGCAACCAGAAAATTGTTGAGGAAGCCCCATGCTGCTGTCTTCCAGAAAAGATACGGGAGGCTATGACCGCCGATGCGGTTAAGGCCAGCCGCTACGTGGGCTACAACAGCGTTGGAACCATTGAATTTCTGTGGGACGGCGCAGAGCGTTATTACTTTATGGAAATGAACACCCGCATACAGGTTGAGCATACCATCAGCGAAATGATCACAGGCATCGACCTGATCAAGCAGCAGATCCGCATTGCGGATAAGAAAAAGTGCAGCCTGAAACAGGAGGATATCCACTGTCTTGGCCACGCCATCGAATGCCGGATTAACGCCGAGGATGTGAGCGCGGATTTTGCCCCAAGACCAGGACATATCAGCTTTCTGAACCTTCCGGGAGGCAGAGGTGTGCGTGTCGATACAGCCATCTACAACGGCTATGATATTCCGCCCTATTACGATTCCATGATCCTAAAATGCATCACAAACGGTGAATCCCGTCTGGAGGCCATTAAGAAAATGCGGATCGCTTTGGAAGAACTGATCGTTGAGGGTGTTCCCAACAATGTGGAATTTTTATATGTGCTGATGCATGAGCCGGAATTTATCAAGGGCCGCTTTGACACCGGCTATGTCGATACCTTTGTACAGGAGCTGAAGGATAATGGAACAATCGTTTAAGGAAAGAAAAAACAAGCTGACGCTGTTCAAGACACTGCGCCACGCCATCAAGGAAAAGCAGGGCCGTGACATACCGGACAACGTGTTTATTACCTGTCCGAAATGCAAGGCAAGCACCCCCTCCGAATCGCTGATGCACGACCTGTATGTCTGCCCCGAATGCGGCTATCACTACAAGCTCAGCGCCAGAGAGAGAGTACGCCAGATCTGTGACAGAGGGAGCTTTTCAGCCATTGATAAAAATCTGGTCAACGTGGATACCGACGCCTTTCCAGGCTATACAGAGAAAATTGATTCCTGCCAGCGCCAGACGGGCATGTCTGAGGCGGTACTGACTGGCATTGGGAAAATTGGCGGCAAAAAGACAGCTGTGGCTGTCATGGACAGCCGTTTTATGATGGCCAGCATGGGCAGTGCCGTTGGCGAACGGATCACGCGTCTGATCGAGCTTGCCGCTAAAAAAAGACTCCCCCTTGTAATCTTCTGTGCCTCCGGAGGCGCGCGGATGCAGGAAGGAATCATCTCCCTTATGCAGATGGTTAAAACCAGCGCAGCCCTTGAACGCTTTTCAGAAGCCGGCGGTTTTTACCTGAGTGTTCTGACCAATCCGACCACCGGAGGCGTCAGCGCCAGCTTTGCGACGCTCGGGGATATTCTCATCGCTGAGCCGGACAGCCTTATCGGCTTTGCAGGCAAGCGTGTGATTGAGAATACCATCAAGGAGAAACTTCCGGAGAATTTCCAGAAGGCAGAGTTTTTGCTGGAAAAGGGCGCCATTGACGCCATTGTGCACCGCAGCCAGATGAAATCAACCATCGAAAAGCTGCTGGTCCTTCATGAGAGGAGAGGTTGATGACAGAAGAAAACAAAAAACGGACGGCCTGGGACAAGGTGATGATGGCCAGACGTCCGGAACGCACCCGCGCTCAGGCCTATATAGACGCCTTGTTTGACGGCTTTATGGAACTGCACGGCGACCGCCTGTATGGTGACGATCAGGCGCTTCTGGCGGGCGTTGGTTTTTTTCACGGCCAGCCGGTTACCATTCTGGCACAGAATAAAGGAACCAACCTCCAGGAGAACCTTGACCGCAACTTTGGAATGATGAACCCCGAGGGTTACCGCAAGGCGCTGCGTCTCGCGAAACAAGCCGAAAAATTCAAACGGCCGGTCATCACCTTTGTAGACACCTCCGGCGCTTACCCGGGCAGGGGAGCAGAGGAGCGGGGACAGGCCTCGGCCATTGCCGAATGTCTCAAGGTTTTTTCAGACCTCAAAGTGCCGGTGCTGTGCCTGGTTATCGGTGAGGGAGGCAGCGGCGGCGCTTTAGCCCTGAGTGTGGCAGACCGTATTTATATGATGGAACATGCTGTATACTCGGTACTGTCGCCCGAAGGCTTTGCGAGTATCCTGTGGAAGGACGATTCACGCGTGCAGGAGGCGGCTGAGGTCATGGAGCTTACCGCCCAGGATCTGCACCGCAAGGGCATTGTGGATGAAATCATCAGTGAACCGGAAGATGGTGTGGAGCAGTGCGTGGATTTCGTCGTCTCACAGATGGACGCTCTGATTGAGCGTGACCTCAGGGCGTTGGGCCGGAAAAAGACAATGGAGCTGACAGCAGAACGCTATGAGAAGTTCCGAAAAATAGGAGCGTAGCAATGGGAATACAAATATTATCAAGCGCTTTTTCCGTACCGGAAAACTGCGTGACCAATGATGATCTGGCCAAGAAGGTTGATACCAGCGACGAGTGGATCAGGAGCCGTACTGGAATCGGCGCGCGTTTTATCGCAGAGCATGAGACTACCTCGGATCTGGGATATGCAGCGGCAGCCAAAGCCATTGAGCGTGCCGGGCTGAAACCGGAGGATATTGACTGTATTGTCACTGCGACCTTTACGCCAGAAAATTTCACGCCCTCCTGCGCCTGCCTGATCCAGGAAAAGCTTGGAATAAGGGAGCTGCCGGTTATGGCGTTTGATGTCAACGCAGCCTGTTCGGGCTATCTCTACGCTATGAATGTGGCTTCAGCTTTACTGGAAACAGGACAGGCAAACCATGCCTGTGTGGTGGGGGCTGAGGTGATTTCAAATGTGCTGGACTGGGAGGACCGGAGCACCTGCGTGCTTTTCGGAGATGGCGCAGGCGCCATGGTGTTAAAGGCAGACCCGGCCAGACAGTCCTGTTTTTACGCGGCGGCCAGAGGGGATTCTTCAGGGGCGCTGGAGACAAAATCACTTCCAGTGCACCGGCCGGTAACCATGGATGGCAATGCGGTTTTTCGCTTTGCAACAAAAGCCATGTCGGAGGCAGTGGACAGGGCCTTGGAAAAATCCGGCCTCACCATCGCCGACATTGACTGGATCATCCCGCACCAGGCCAACATCCGCATCATCGACTATGTGGCTAAAAAGGCAAGGATTGACCGGAGCAAGGTTTATGTCAACATTGACCGTTACGGCAACACCTCCTCTGCCAGCATTCCCATCGCCTACGCGGAGATGGCGGAAAAGGGACTGCTGAAGCCTGGCATGAAGGTGATCATGGCTGGCTTTGGCGCAGGCTTTACCTGGGCTGGAGCGCTGATCGAAATTTAAAATTGAAAATGAAAAATTATGGGACGAATTTGCGCCGCAAATTTGATTATAATCAAATCGGCTCTGCCGATTTGTTCCTTCATTTTCCATTCATAAATCTTATGCATAAAAAGTAGCAAGGAGTATAAAATTGATCAATCAACTACTGAACATAAAGTATCCCATTATCCAGGGAGCAATGGCGAATATTGCCACACCGGAGTTTGCGGCGGTGGCCTCAAATGCCGGCTGTCTTGGTATCATCGCGAGCGGGTCCATGACGGGTGAGGAAACGCGTGCGGCAGTCCGCCGCTGCCGTGAGCTGACCGACAAGCCCTTTGGCGTCAATGTCATGCTGATGAACCCCCATTCTGATGATATCATGACGGTTTTAATTGAAGAAAAGGTTGCGGCGGTAACCACTGGCGCAGGAAATCCGGGCAAATATCTGGACGCGCTGAAGGAGGCTGGTGTTAAGGTTTTTCCAGTGGTGGCAAGCGTTGCGCTGGCCAAGCGCCTGGCACAGAATGGAGCAGACGCCATCATTGCTGAAGGAACCGAATCCGGCGGACATATAGGCGATATTACCACCATGTCCCTCGTCCCGCAGGTAGCCGCAGCAGTGGACGTACCTGTGATTGCAGCCGGCGGCATCGCTTCCGGCAGACAGCTGAACGCTGCGCTTTGCCTGGGAGCAGAGGGGATTCAGATTGGGACCTGCCTGCTTCTTGCAGAGGAGTGCCCGATCCATGAAAACTACAAAAAAGCAGTGATCAAGGCAAAGGACCGTGACACTGTCGTGACAGGCAGAAGCCTGAATGCGCCGGTGCGCGTTCTGAAAAACGCCATGACAACAGAGTACCTGAAAATCGAGCGCGAGGGGATTGAGCGGGAAGAAATGGAGCGCCTGACGCTGGGCTCCCTGAGAAAAGCGGTTGTGGAGGGCGATGTAAAAAACGGCTCTTTGATGATGGGCCAGGTTGCAGCCATGTGTAAGGAAGTCAAGCCTTTCTCACAGATTATCGACACCCTTTTGGCGGAAGCGGCAGAAGATAAGAAGGCCTTTGAGAAAAAAAGTCAGGAACTGATCTATGGTAAAGAGTGTTAAGATTAAAGATAAGATGCTGGAGATTCCCATTATTCAGGGCGGCATGGGCGTTGGCGTCTCCCTCGCGAATCTGGCGGGCAATGTGATGAAAAACGGCGGCATGGGTGTTTTATCCATGGCCCATCCCGGCTATCGTGAGCCCGATTTTTTGGCGGACAACCTGGCTGCCAATATCCGCGGCTTTGCGGGAGAAGTAAAAAAAGCGCGTGAGACCGCAGGCGGCAGAGGACTTTTGGGTGTTAATATCATGGCGGCCCTCAAAAATTTTGAGGCCTATGTGCGGGCTGCGGCAGACGCCGCTGTGGACGCCATCATCGTTGGGGCAGGGCTGCCTTTGGAGCTTCCTAAATATGTGGAGGATGACCGCATCGCCATTGCGCCCATTGTGTCCAGCGGCCGGGCAGCCAAGCTCATTTTAAGAGCCTGGGATAAGCACTACGGGCGGACCGCAGATTTTATTGTCATTGAAGGGCCCCTGGCAGGCGGCCACCTTGGATTTAAGGAAGCCGACTTGCTTGAAGGCAAATGCCCGTCCCTTGAGGAGATTCTCGCGGATGTTAAAAAGGAAACCGCCGGCTTTGAAGAAAAGTTTGGGCGGAAGATTCCTGTCTTTGCAGCAGGCGGTGTCTACGACGGAGCGGATATTGCCCGTTTTCTGAAGCTGGGCGCAGACGGCGTACAGATGGCTACCCGGTTTATCGGAACCTATGAATGTGACGGCGCGGAGGCCTACAAGGCTGTGCTGTTGAACGCAGAGGAAGAGGACATCGAAATTGTCAAAAGCCCGGTCGGCTTTCCGGGGAGAGCTGTGAAAACAGATTTGATTGAGCGGCTGTCCCGCGAGGGCCGTATTCCACCGGACAAATGTGTGGACTGTCTGAAGCCCTGCGATCCGGCAAAGGCGCCCTACTGTATTCAGAGCGCGCTGATAGCTGCTGTTGAGGGGAATGCGGACAAGGGCCTGTTTTTCTGCGGAACCAACGCGTACCGTATGAAGGCGCTGACCAGTGTCAGAGAGATCATGGAGAGCTGTGTGGATGAAGCCAGCAGACTGATGGAGGAAATATGAAAACTGCATTTTTATTTGCCGGACAGGGTGCCCAGAAGGCAGGCATGGGAAAGGATTTTTACGATGCTTTTCCAGAGGTCCGGGATTTTTATACAGATAATGATTTGGATTTTGATTTGGCCAGGTGCTGCTTTGAAGGGCCGGAGGACAGGATCAATGATACCGCTTATGCCCAGAGCTGTCTGCTGATCACATCCTATGTGATGGCGCGCTGCCTTAAAAGGGAGGGCGTTATCCCGGATATTACCGCAGGGCTGAGCCTTGGCGAGTACACAGCCCTGACCTACGGCGGGGCGTTTACGCTGAAGGACGCTTTGAAGGTTGTACGCAAAAGAGGCCAGCTCATGGCCCACGCGCTGCCAAAGGGCACCGGTATGATGGCGGCAGTGCTGGGAGCTGACGCCGAGACCATCCGGCAGGCCTGCACAGATGCCTCTGATTTAGGCGTCTGCGAGGTGGCGAACTATAACTGTCCGGGACAGATCGTGATCAGCGGTGAAACCCTGGCAGTAGAAAAGGCCAGGGCACTGCTCCTTGAACGCGGTGTGCGGCGTGTCATGCCGCTTAATGTCAGCGGCGCTTTTCATTCCTCATTACTTTTGGAGGCTTCAAAGGAGCTCTCCGATTTACTGGATACGGTTGAGATCAAAACGCCGTCGATCCCGGTGGTTTCCAACGTGAGCGGCGATGTTGAGACAAGGCCTGTGAAAGCTGTACTGGTACAGCAGATCCATTCCTCGGTTTATTTTGAAAAGGGCATCCGCCGCATGATTGACATGGGCGTCGATACCTTTATCGAGGTGGGTCCGGGCAAGGCATGCAGCGGTTTTGTCAAGAAAACTGACCGGTCTGTAAAAGTGATGAACGTGGAAAATATGGAGACTTTTGAAGCGGTGTGTAAAGCGCTTCGTTAAATCAGGAGATAGAAATGGAAAATAAAACAGCATTGATCACCGGTGCCAGCCGGGGAATCGGCAGAGCCATTGCTCTGAATCTGGCAAAGGAAGGCTATAACATAGCCATCAACTACAACGGAAACGCTGAAAAGGCCGCTGCCGTTAAAGAAGAATGCGAAGCCTTCGGCGTACGTGCCATGATCTGCCAGTGCAACGTGGCAGATAACGCAGCGGTCAAAGAGATGGTGGACCAGGTGGTCACTGAGTTTGGGACCATTGACGTGCTGGTCAACAATGCGGGTATTACCGATGACGCGCTGATCCTGCGCATGAAGGAAGAAGCCTTTGACCGGGTTATCGACACGAATCTCAAAGGCTGCTTTAATTGCACACAGTATGTATCCAAGGTCATGCTAAAGAAAAAGAAGGGGAAAATCATCAATATGGCTTCAGTCGTCGGTATCGGCGGCAATGCCGGACAGGCGAACTATGCGGCCAGCAAGGCCGGGGTCATCGCTTTGACAAAGACAACCGCCAAGGAATTCGCGTCCAGAAATATTACCGCCAACGCCATTGCGCCGGGCTTTATCGAGAGTGATATGAGTGGCGCTTTGTCCGAAAAGGTGCAGGAAGAGATCCTGAGCCAGATCCCGCTTAAACGTTACGGCACCCCTCAGGATGTGGCCGACCTGACCGTTTTTCTGGCAGGGGATAAGAGCAGCTATATGACCGGGCAGGTCTTCAGTATTGATGGAGGTATGAGCATATGAGACGTGTTGTGATAACAGGGTTGGGCATTGTCTGCCCGATTGGAAACACCCTTGACGAAACCTGGGAGAGCGTAAAGGCAAACCGCTGCGGCGTGGGCGAGATCACCGCCTTTGATACCAGTGACTACAAGGTTAAGCTGGCCGCTGAGGTTAAGGATCTGGACACTGAGCAGTATTTCAGTAAACGGGAGATGAAGTTTAACGAACGCTTTACGCAGTTCGCCCGCATTGCAGCCAGGCAGGCTTATGCAGATGCAGGTCTTGAGGATTCCGGGCTCGACCGTGACCGTTTTGGCGTTATTGTGGGCTCCGGTGTCGGCGGACTGCGCAAGATTGAGGAATCCACCGAAACACTGAACAGCCGGGGACCGGGCCGGGTATCGCCGTTTTTTATCCCCATGGCCATTGTCAACCTGGCGCCGGGAAACATTGCCATTGATTTACAGGCAAGAGGTATCTGTTCCAGCAGTGTGACGGCCTGTGCCTCAGGAACGAATTCTATCGGGGAAGCCTTCCACCGCATCCGTTTTGGCTACGAGGACGTTATTGCGGCCGGCGGCAGCGAATCCACCATCACGCCCCTCGGCATTGCGGGCTTCCAGTCTATGCGCGCACTTTACAGCGGCGATGACCCCAGACGCGCGTCCATTCCGTTCGATAAGGAGCGCAGCGGCTTTGTCATGGGTGAGGGTGCAGGTATCCTGATGCTCGAGGAGCTGGAGCACGCAAAGGCCAGAGGCGCGAAGATTTACGCCGAAGTCGTGGGCTATGGCACCAGCTGTGACGCGCACCACATTACCGCTCCTCTTGAGGACGGCAGCGGTGCAGTAAAATCCATGAAAAATGCGTTAAAGGACGGCGGACTGGCGGTTAGCGATGTGGATTATATCAATGCCCACGGCACCAGCACTGCCTTGAATGATAAAGGTGAAACAGCGGCAGTAAAGACACTTTTCGGCAATCACGCCAAAGAGCTGATGATTTCCTCTACCAAGTCCATGACCGGGCACCTGCTGGGCGGCAGCGGGGCTGTAGAGGCGGTTATCACAGTTAAGGCCCTTCAGGATGGCTTTGTGCCGGCAACTCTGAACTATCAGGTGCCCGATCCCGAATGCGACCTGAATGTGGTGCCAAACGAAGGCGTGAAAAAGGATATTCACTGTGCCATCTCCAATTCCTTTGGATTTGGCGGACACAACGCAACTCTGGCGTTTGCGAAATGGGAGGATTGAAAATGCTGTTAAACTCAAATCAGATACAGGAAATTATTCCGCATCGTTATCCATTTTTACTGGTAGACCAGATTATTGAGATGGAGGACGACCATGTCGTGGGTGTCAAATGTGTCACGGCCAATGAAATGCACTTTATGGGGCATTTTCCGCAGCAGCATGTCATGCCCGGCGTTCTGGTCATTGAAGCGCTGGCCCAGGCGGGCGCGGTGCTGCTTTTGTCCAAAGAGGAAAACAAGGGTAAGCTTGCGCTGTTTGCAGGCATCAACAAAGCACGTATCCACCGTCAGGTCATTCCAGGGGATAAACTGACTCTGGATGTCACCTTCAAAGGGTTCCGGGCAGGGATCGGCTTTGCGGATGCGCTGGCAACCGTGGACGGCGAAAAGGCTGTGAAATGTGAGCTGATGTTCGCGGTTCAGCAGTAATAAAAAAGGGCCGCTTCCATTTTTGAAGCGGTCTTTAATTTTACAACTAATTTTCAGTCCACCCTTTCAAAATAGCCGATGGTTTGGTATAATAATAAAATATCGAAAAATTTATCACGGTTTAAAAACATTAACATAGAGAGAGGTAAGCAGATTGAAAAAAGAAATGTCAAAAGTCTATGATCCGAAGGACGTAGAAAGCCGTATATATGCCTGGTGGCAGGAAAAGGACTATTTTAAGCCCGAGGTACACCAAGGCGGAAAATCTTTTACTATTGTGATGCCGCCGCCGAATATTACCGGGCAGCTGCACATGGGCCACGCCTTTGATGACACTCTTCAGGATGTGCTCACCCGGTTCAAGAGAATGCAGGGCTATGCGGCATTGTGGGTACCGGGGATGGACCACGCCAGCATTGCCACCGAGGTAAAGGTTGTTGAAAAAATTCGTAATGAGGAAGGCAAAACCAAGGAAGAACTGGGACGCGAGGAGTTCCTCAAGCGTGCCTGGGACTGGGCTTTGACCTATAAGGACCGTATCCGTGAGCAGGTTAAAAAGCTCGGCGCCTCCTGTGACTGGGACCGCGAGCGCTTTACCATGGATGAAGGCTGCAGCGAGGCGGTCAAGGAAACCTTTGTCCGTTTATACGAAGAGGGCCTGATCTACAAGGGAAGCCGTATTATAAACTGGTGCCCGGACTGTAAAACCGCCCTTTCTGATGCGGAGGTAGAGTACGCTGAGCAGGCAGGCCATTTGTGGCATATCCGTTATCCCATCGCGGGCAGCGACGATTACGTTATTGTTGCCACAACCCGTCCGGAAACCATGCTGGGCGATTCCGGCGTAGCGGTCAATCCAAATGATGAACGCTATAAGGATCTGGTAGGCAAAACCGTTATCCTGCCGCTGGTGAACAAGGAGATTCCGGTAGTTGCCGATGACTATGTGGATGTGGAATTTGGAACCGGTGTGGTCAAGATGACCCCTGCCCATGACCCCAATGACTATGAAGTCGGAAAACGCCATAACCTTGAAGAAATCAATGTCATGAATGAGGACGGCACCATGAACGAGCTGGCTGGAAAATACGCTGGTATGGACCGCTATGAATGCCGCAAGGCGGTTGTGGAGGATCTCAAGGAGCTGGGCCTTCTTGAAAAAATTGAGGATCACGTCCACAATGTCGGCGAGTGCTACCGCTGTGGCACTACCGTTGAAACCATGACTTCTGAGCAGTGGTTTGTAAAGATGGAGCCTCTGGCAAAACCCGCCATCGAGGCAGTCAGAAACCGTGACACCCAGTTTGTGCCGGACCGTTTCAGTAAGATTTACTTTAACTGGATGGAAAATATCCGCGACTGGTGTATTTCCCGTCAGCTGTGGTGGGGACATCAGATTCCCGCCTATTACTGTGATGACTGCGGCGAGATGGTTGTCGCCAAGGAAATGCCGGCAGTTTGTCCGAAATGCGGCGGCACCCACTTTACACAGGACGAAAACGCTCTGGACACCTGGTTCAGCTCTGCGCTGTGGCCCTTCTCAACCCTGGGCTGGCCGGAGAAAACCCCGGATCTGGAAAAATTCTATCCCAACGATGTTTTGGTGACTGGCTATGACATTATTTTCTTCTGGGTTGCCCGCATGATCTTCATGGGTTTGTACAACATGGGTGAGGTTCCTTTCGCCGATGTCTATATCCACGGTTTGATCCGTGATTCCCAGGGCCGCAAGATGAGCAAATCTCTGGGCAACGGCATTGATCCGCTGGAAATCATTGAGCAGTTCTCCGCAGACGCGCTGCGCTTCTCGATCATCACAGGGAATTCTGCGGGTAACGATATCCGCTGGCAGGACGAAAAGCTGGAAGCCAGCAGAAACTTTTTAAACAAAATTTGGAATGCCGCTCGCTTTGTGCTGATGAATCTGGATGAAAATATCATGGATCAGCAGGACGCTGCACTTGCCAATTTGGAAAATACTGATAAATGGATTCTGAGCCGCATGAACGACGTTGTACGGGATGTGACCCAGAACATGGATAAATACGAGCTGGGAATCGCAGCCCAGAAAGTTTACGATTTTGCCTGGAACGAATACTGTGACTGGTATATCGAACTGGTAAAACCAAGACTGTACGGCGATGATGAAACCACCAAGGCAGCGGCGCAGTACACCCTGAACCTGGTACTGACCAACATCCTTAAGCTGCTGCATCCGGTCATTCCCTTTATCACCGAAGAAATTTATGGCTACCTGCCAGGTGCCGGCGAGGCCATCATTGTGTCTGAGTGGCCGGAATATGACGAAGCCCTGCATTTTAAGCAGGAAGAGGAGGATGTCCGCTTCCTGATGGCCTGTATCAAGAGCATCCGCAATATCCGTTCCGAGATGGATGTGCCAAACGCCAAGAAAACGCAGCTTTTTGTCATCACAGACAATGCGGCACGTGGGGAGCTGATGCTTAAGTCGGCTGTTTACTTCGAGAAACTGGCCTCTGTCTCTGGAATCTCCGCCATTGTCAAAGATGACGTTCAGGAAAACTATGTGAGCGCTGTTGTCGAAGACGCAGAGCTGTTTTTGTCCATGGACGAGCTGGTAGACAAGGAAAAGGAAATTGAGCGTCTGAACGGCGAGAAGGCCAAGCTTGAGAAGGAGCTGGACCGTGTGGACAAAAAGCTGTCCAACAAGGGCTTTACAGATAAGGCGCCTGAAAAGGTCGTGGAGGGCGAGCGTGAAAAACAGCGCAAATATCAGGAAATGCTGGATAAAGTGCTGGAACGCCTGGCCTATTACAATCAGTAAGAAAATAAAACAGAACAGGGCGGAAGGAGACTTCCGCCTTTTCTTTAAAGGAAAGTTGTATTTATTGCCGACTAAATGAAAGGAGTTCCCATGAACGAAGAAGGAAAGAAACGGATTTTGATTGCAGACGACAATCAGGATATTTGTGAGCTGGTAGAAATTCTGCTGACAGCAGAAGGCTTTGAGGTCGTTCAGGCTAAAAACGGTCAGGAGGCAGTGGACAGGACAGATGATTCCATTGATCTGATCATACTGGACGTCATGATGCCCCAGAAATCTGGCTACAAGGCCTGTTCAGAGATAAGGGAAAAGACACGGGTGCCCATTTTATTTTTAACAGCCAAGGACCAGGATTCCGACAAGGTTATGGGTTTTTCTGTGGGCGGTGATGATTACCTGTCCAAGCCCTTCTCCTATACCGAGCTGGTATCCCGTGTGAAATCCCTGCTGCGCCGCTACTATGTGTACCAGGGCAGCGCGCCGGCGGAAAAGAGCAACAAGCTGGTGATCCGCGACCTGGTGCTGGACAAGGATGCGCAGAATGTCGAGATAGGCGGGGAGATCGTCACCCTGACCGACATTGAGTACCGGATACTGGAACTCATGATGGACAACCGGAAAAAGGTATTCTCTGCCCAGAATATTTACGAAAGCATCTGGAACGAGCCCTATTTCTACTCTGCCAACAACACGGTCATGGTGCATATCCGAAACCTGCGCAAAAAACTCAAAGATAATTCTCAGGAGCCCCAGTATATTAAAACCGCCTGGGGAAAAGGCTACTATGTTGACTAAGCAGGAGGAAAGTATTTTCAGGTCGAAGCTCGGGCTGACAATCATGAAATACTTTGGCATTTCCTTTGTCATTGCGCTGGCTTCAGGGGTTGCCACCACGCTGCTGCTGAACTGTTTTATCCGTGAGAACGGTATCTCAGGCGAGACGGTGGAGCTTTTGTCCTACATGGTGACCATCGCGGTGCTTTTCGTCGTGTTTTTAAAGCTGTTTCATAAAAAGATCCGTTATATTCATACCCTGGAGCATGGCATTGAGATCATTGAGGGCGGCGGGCTGGAGTATCCCATTCCTGTGGAAGGAGATGATGAGCTGACTGCGCTGGCCATACAGCTCAACGATATGCGGCGCACACTGCAAAAGCAGATAAACGAGCGTGAGACCGCGATCCGTGAAAATCATGAGATGGTCACCGCCATATCCCACGATATCCGCACACCGCTGACCTCAGTGATCTGCTATCTGGATCTGATCAGGGACGGCAAAGTCAAAAGCCCGGAGGAGGAAGCAGTTTATATCAATAACGCCCTGGAAAAGGCCTGTCAGATCAAAAACCTTACCACAGCCCTTTTCAGCCATTCAGTGGCAGAGAATGAGGAGGTCATGTTCCATTACGAGCTGATCGACGGCAACGAGCTGCTGGCACAGGTTTTATCAGAGAGCGTTTTTCTGCTGGAGGAAAAGGGACTTACCGTCCAGGTAAAGGACAGCATTGCGGAGGGCTTTGCCATCAATGTGGATATTCAGCAGTTTCGGCGCGTTTTTGATAATCTCTGCTCCAATGCCCTGAAATACGCTGATCCCCGGCGGCCCATCAGCTTTGACGTCATGCTGGAGCCGGATACCCTGCGGATTATCCAGACAAACCAGGTGCGCAAAAACAGTGGCGGCGAGAGCTTTGGCATAGGACTGAAAACCTGTGAAAAAATTGCGGAGCGCCATGAAGGGACCTTTAAAAGCTGGATTGAGAAAGGTGAGTTTGTGGCGATCTGGACTCTGCCGCTGTATTAGCCAAAACCCTGCCGTCAGGCGGTCCGGTGCTGTTTTTTATTTTGTTCCGCAAAAAGAACACATGATGTACGATTACAGATCAAATATTAATAAAATCTTTAGATTTCAGCCCGAATTTCTTCATGTTTTTATGTTAAAATGATTCACAACAAAACAAATAATGGAGGCACCATGAATAAGAAAAAAAGTATCATTATTACGCTTGTCATACTGGCAGTCGTTGTCGTAGCACTGGGCGTCTGGGCCTGTACGCGCACCAGCCAGCCGCAGGCGGCCGCTGTCAAAACCACAGCCCTCGAGAAGACCAATCTTCAGAGAACGGTTTCGACCAACGGTACGGTTGAGAGCACCTATGTAGAGCAGGTCAGCAATATGACCGGCATTCCGGTGTGGGATATTGATGTATCTGTCGGCGAATGGGTTGAAAAGGGCGACCGTCTCTGCCGCCTGTACGATGAAAAAAGCGATACCTGGGAACGTGTAGAAGCCACGACTTCCGGTACAGTGACAGCCATCAGCGCCCAGAACGGCGCCCCGGCTAACGGTGTGCTCTTTACCATTGAGGATACCAACAGCCTGCGTGTGGTCACGAATATCAAGGAGGCGGATGTGGGGACTGTACAGCCGGGAATGAAGGTAACCATTAAAACCGACGCGACCGGAGACAAGGAATATACCGGTACTGTGCAGAGCATCGCCCCCACTGCTGTCAAGCAGTCCAGCGCGTCCGGCACAGGTGCGACAGCCGCGGCTTCCTCGGGAAACCAGAACCCGGAATTTGAAACCAGGGTCCGCATTGACTCGGACATCAGCGGTCTGCTGATCGGGATGAAGGCGCGTCTCAACATCATTGTTGAGGAAAGAAACGGCGTTTACAGTGTTCCATTCGATGTGCTGACCACAGGTGCGAACAATGAAAGCTGTGTACTGGTAGCCGCTGACCCCAAGGACGGCGTCTATACTGTGAAGGAAGTACCTGTCACCACTGGTACGGAAACGGACTTCGCCATTGAAATTTCAGGCGACCAGCTGACAGAGGGGATGCAGATCATCACCGATATTGACAAGGTTAAGGCCGGCGATTCTGTCACACTGCAGCAGGCAAATAACAACAGTACAGCCCAGGCAGATACTGCCCAAGGAGACACCAATGCGCAATAAGATCATCGAGATGAAGGGCATTGTGAAGCGCTTCTATGTGGGTTCGCCCAATGAGCTTGAAATCCTTCATGGCCTTGATCTGGAAGTCTTAGATGGCGAGTTTATATCCATTATCGGGGCATCAGGCTCAGGCAAGTCCACGCTGATGAACATCATCGGCGCCCTTGACCGGCCCACAGAAGGCGAGTATTATCTGGATCAGCTGCTGGTCAGCACCATTAAGGACAGTGGCCTCTCTAAAATACGCAACCAGAAAATCGGCTTTGTGTTCCAGACCTTTAACCTGATTCCGCGCTCCACAGCGCTCAGCAACGTTGAGCTGCCCATGCTTTACGCGGGCGTGCCCAAGGCGGAACGCCGTGAGCGGGCAGAGGAGCTTCTGGCTCTGGTGGATATGTCGGACAGGGCAAAGCACCGTCCCAACGAGCTTTCCGGCGGACAGAAGCAGCGTATCGCCATCGCCCGCGCCATGGCCAACGACCCGTCCATTATTCTGGCCGATGAGCCCACCGGCGCGCTGGACAGTAAAACCGGCCGCATGGTCATGGATATTTTCCATGAGCTGCATGAAAAGCAGGGCAAAACCATTATTTTGATCACCCATAATCCAGAGCTGGCTGATGAAACCGAGCGGATTATCACCCTGAGTGACGGCAATATTGTCGGCACCCGGGCGGGCACAGGAGTGAGATTGGAGCGACACCATGAACTTGCTTGAGAATATTAAACTGGCCCTGGAAGGGCTGCGCGCCAACAAGATGCGGGCGCTGCTGACCATGCTGGGCATCATTATCGGGATCGCCTCGGTCATTGCCATCACCTCTCTTGGTGATGCCATGTCCAATACCCTGAACGAGACGCTCTCCAACGTGGGTGGGCGCAACATTCAGCTGTACGTCATGCCCAAGGATGTGGACGGTACTTACTCCAACAGTGATGAGGACAACATTACCGATGAGATGATTGAACGTTTCAGACAACGCTACGGCGATGAGATTGAGGGCCTTGAGATCAGCAATAACGTGGGGGCGGCCAAAACCGTTGATGTTATCCCACAGCAGGAGATGAAAATCACGGGCGCCAATCATGATTACTTCACCGTTGAAAATGTTAAGATCGTCCAGGGACGCGCCATCAGCGACCGGGATGTTGAGGGCGAGAAAAACGTCATCGTCATTTCCAGTATTATGCAAAAAAATCTGTACGGCGAGGGAAGCGATCCTATCGGTAAGGAAATAAAGGTGGAAACCACCTATGGAACAGAGAGCTTTTATGTGGTAGGGGTTTATCAGGACCCCATGGAGGATGCGACCCAGAGCGCCATGATGGTGGCGATGGGCGGCAGCGGCCGTTCGACGGCCTATATTCCCTACACAACCGCCAAGAACATCACAAACGATACAACAAAGGGCTACAGCATGATCATGCTCATGGCTTCTCCAAATGTCAGCTCCACAGAGCTTGCCACTAAGGCGGCAGCCTATTTCAATAAATTTTATCCTGAAAGCAGCAACAGCAAGGTAGAAGCCCAGAGTATGGAAAGCATCATGAAGGAAATGAACACTGCCATGTCTCAGGTATCCATGGCCATTGCGGTGATCGCGGGCATATCGCTGCTGGTTGGCGGTATCGGGGTTATGAATATCATGCTGGTATCTGTTACCGAGCGTACGCGGGAGATCGGGGTGCGCAAGGCTCTGGGAGCGCCCAACAGCGCCATCCGGATACAGTTCCTTGTTGAATCTATGATCATCTGTATCATCGGTGGTATCCTTGGCATCCTGCTGGGTGCGGGCTTTGGCGCTCTTGGCGGTCTGCTGCTCAAGACGGCGGTGGTGCCGTCCCTTGGCTCCATTGCTCTGGCTGTAGGCTTCTCAATGGCGATCGGCGTGTTCTTCGGGTACTACCCGGCCAATAAAGCCGCCAAGCTTGATCCCATCGAAGCCCTGAGGTATGAGTGAGAGCAAAACCGTGATCTTCGGATAGTTTGGCTGTTGCCTTCCTTTTGGCGTAGGGAACCACGCCCTCGTGGTTCCGCGCTATTGGATTGCCCCTGACAGGCTTAAACACTCCATCTGGATTTCCTGGATTATGTGTTTTTAAATTTTATCTTTACTTCCTGTGGTTAAAGTGCTAAAATATAGTAAATTAACTAAATAAAAAGCACCCTGAAGGGGAGTAACTCAACCATTAAGGAGCTGCTTAGTCGTCATTTCGAGCGAAAGCTCCGGCTAAGCATCAAGCGTTATACTTGAGAGTAAGACCTTTATTTCTAATTTCGCGTTTGTCTTTGGGCAGGCGGGGTAATTTAGAGATAAGGGTCTTTTATTTATAATTCAAGGAGGACAGAATGACAAACGAAGAAAGCAACAAGTCAAGGGAATCTTTCTTACTATCCGTAACGGAAACCGAGAAGGTTTATGACACCGATGCGCGCACCGGGCTCAGTGATGCCCAGGCAGCCGCCAGGCAGCAGACCTACGGCAAAAACAAAATGGCTGAGGGAAAGCGAAAATCGCTGCTGCGGATGTTCCTGGAACAGTTTAAGGATTTTCTGATTCTGGTACTGGTCGCTGCCGCGGTCATATCCGGGTTTCTGGGAGAAATCAGCGATGCCATTTTAATTTTAATCATTGTTATCCTCAACGCTGTCATTGGGATGGTGCAGGAAAATAAGGCTGAGAACTCCATGGAGGCGCTTAAAAAGCTGACCATACCCGAAGCCAAGGTGCTGCGGAACGGCGTGCAGACGGTCATTAAGGCCGAGGATCTGGTGCCGGGGGACGTGGTTTACCTGGACGCCGGGGATAACGTGCCCGCAGACGGCCGGCTCATCGAGGCCGCAGCCCTGCAGATACAGGAATCTGCCCTGACAGGGGAATCGGTGGCGGTTGAGAAAAACCTCTCTGATCTGAGCAACCCCGAGACGCCGCTGGGCGACCGGCTGAACTCGGTTTATATGAGCAGCACCGTAACCTATGGCCGCGGGAAATTTATTGTGACGAAGACTGGCATGGACACAGAAATCGGCAAGATCGCCGGGATGATCCAGGGAACAGTATCCATGCAGACGCCGCTGCAGAAACGGCTGACGGAGCTGGGAAAAATCCTGGCGGTGGGCTGTCTGGGCGCGTGTATTGTGATTTTCTTTATCGGCCTGGTGCGGGGCGGCGATATGCTGGAAATGTTTATGACCGCTGTAAGTCTGGCTGTGGCTGCCATTCCAGAGGGCCTACCCGCCATCGTTACCGTGGTGCTGGCCATGGGCACCCAGCGGCTGGTGGCCAAGCACGCCATCATAAGAAAGCTGCCCGCGGTCGAAACACTGGGCGCAGCGTCTGTGATCTGCTCAGATAAAACCGGAACGCTGACTCAGAATAAGATGACCATCAAGAAGGTCTATGCCAATGACGGGATCGTAAGCGCCGAGGATATCAAGGATGATGGCTTTACCGACAGTGAGCGTCTGGTTGTGCGGATCGGCCTGCTCTGCAATGACGCGTCCATCGTGACAGACGGCAGCGGCGTGAAGGAGATCGGTGATCCCACAGAGGTGGCGATGGTCGCCTATGCGGCCAGCCTCGGCTATCAGAAAAACGAGTATCTTGAAAAATATCCAAGGGTCAATGAAATCCCCTTCGATTCGGACCGTAAGCTCATGACCACAGTGCATAAGGACGGCGAGCATTATTACAGCTTTACCAAGGGCGCGCCGGATGTGCTGCTGAGCCGATGCAGAAATTATCTCAAAGGGACGGGAAGTATTCCCTACGAAAGTGTGGCTCTTCCCTTTGACGCTGAAGCCAGGGCCGAGGTTGAAAAGGCCAACGAAACCTTGTCCGATGACGCCTTCCGTGTGCTGGGCTTTGCCTTTAAACGCTATGACAGCGAGCCAGAAGTGACCATGGAAGAGCTCGAAAATGATATGACCTTTGTGGGGCTGACGGGCATGATTGACCCGCCGCGTGTGGAGGTCAAGGACTCTATCCATGAGTGCCACACCGCAGGCATTAAAACCGTTATGATCACCGGGGACCACAAGAATACCGCGGTGGCCATCGCAAAGGAGCTGGACATCTACGGCGAGGACAGTATCGCCTTGTCCGGCACGGAGCTGAGCAGTATGTCGGATGCGGAGCTGGAGGAAAAGATCGACCATGTGGCCGTGTACGCCCGGGTGTCGCCTGAGCACAAGGTGCGCATTGTGGACGCCTGGCAGAAGAAAGGTGCAGTGGTTGCCATGACCGGCGACGGGGTCAATGATGCTCCGGCGCTGAAGAAGGCCGATATTGGCTGTGCCATGGGCATTACGGGCACCGACGTCTCCAAGGAGGCGGCTGAAATGATTCTGACAGACGATAATTTTTCCACCATTGTCTCCGCGGTCAAAGAAGGCCGTGGAATCTACGAGAACATCAAGAAGGCTGTCCACTTCCTGCTCTCCTGTAACATTGCAGAAATACTGATCCTGTTTATCGCCACACTCATCGGCTGGATTCAGCCTTTGCTGCCTGTGCATATTTTATGGATCAACCTGATTACCGACAGCCTGCCGGCGCTGGCGCTGGGGGTTGAAAAGAACGACGATGACATTATGACCAAAAAACCAAGAGATCCCAAGGAAAGCATTTTTGCCCACGGATTGGGCGGACGCATTATTTTCCAGGGCGTTGTGCTGGCGGCCATCTCATTGTTTGTCTTTAATTACGGCAATTCCCACTTTGGCCTGGACGAGGGACGTACCATGGTCTTCGCGGTTCTGGGCTTATCCCAGCTGACCCATGTGCTCAATGTCCGGTCTGAAAGCAAATCGGTGTTCAGCAAGCAGTTTTTCACCAACCGGTACCTGTGGGGCGCGATTCTGATTTCAGCGGTCCTGCAGCTGTCCGTCATTCTGATACCGGCAGCCCACCCGCTGTTCAGCGTGACCTTCCTGAACCCTCAGGAATGGCTGATCATTGTGGCCGCGTCACTGGCGCCGCTGGTGGTTGTGGAAATCACGAAGCTCATCGGCCGGCTTGTACGCCGGGACAAATAAAAATAAAGCCCGCAGACAGTAAGGGTCTGCGGGCTTTTCTATTTGAGCTAGCTGGTCTGCGTGAGCAGCTTGATGATGGAAGCGTAAAGGTTCTGAGTGTCATTTTTCCAGTTGTCACAGATATTCAGCGCCTGTTTCTGGGACGGTGTGTTGATGTTCAGTTCCATCAGGACAATGTTATTTTCATGGAGCTTGAGCTGTACCTGGTAATCGCCGTCGGTATTTTTTGTATAGTTGCCGATGACCTTGACTTCTCTGAAAATGCGGTCCCGGTTCTGTGAGATGTAGAGCTCCAGCATTTCGCGGATATAGGCTGGGATGTCCTTCTCAAAAATATTCAGGGTCTCCCGCCCCTTGGCGGTGATGGCGACCACGGTTTTATCATCATCCATCTGGTATAAACGGATAAAATCATCCTCGATGAGGTTGTCGATATAGAGCTGAATGTCAAAATAGCTCATCTGCAGGTTTTCAATAATGATAAAGGCCACCTGCTCGCGGGTGATGCCGGTTTTGATTTTATTGAGTACGTATAGTATAATAAGCTTATCTTCAGCCTGATGTTGAGTGTTAAGCACGCGATGAACCTCCCTTGGAAAAATTGAAGTTACCCTATCATTATAGCACAGATTTAAAAACAAATGTGGTAAAAGGAGAAGATTTTTATGAATCCATTAAACGAAAAAATAGAGGCTCTGGGAAAGGGGCTTGGGGCGGCACAGGTTGGCTTTGCGGATTTAAGCGGCCTGCCGGACGGGTTAAACCTGGGCTATCCTGGCGCTGTGTCGGTGGTGGTGCGCCTGTCAAAGGGGATTTTAGCCCAGATGGACGACGCGCCCACAGCCACCTATTTCAGCCATTACCGCATTGTCAACCGTCTGATTGATGAGATTACCCTGAGGGTGGCGCTGGCCCTCGAGG
Organism: Eubacterium callanderi; assembly: GCF_900142645.1. Lineage (GTDB taxonomy): Bacteria > Bacillota > Clostridia > Eubacteriales > Eubacteriaceae > Eubacterium > Eubacterium callanderi. Next base: position 209,803 of record NZ_FRBP01000003.1, on the reverse strand, counting down.
AAGGGGGCGCGATGGCGGTAGCCGTTCCGGCTTCACAGTCGCTGCCGTCTGTAAAGGGCGAGAACCCATACCGCGGGCTCTTCGCCCACAAAACCGCAGCCGTCATTGCCGGCATGGGCTGGATCGGGAAGAGCGCTCTGTTTATCCACAGGGATTACGGCCCCGCGGTGCGGCTGGGAACCGTACTGACCGACGCGCCGCTTGACATTGTGGCCGCTCCTGGAAAGAGTGAATGCGGCAGCTGTCAGGACTGCGTGAAGGCCTGCCCGTCCATGTCCATCGAGGGAACGATTTGGGAGCCGGGCATGGAGCGCAGCTATCTGTTAGACGCCCACAGCTGCAGCGAGTATATGAAGGAAGCCTACCAGCACATTGGCCGCGGCTCGGTCTGCGGGCTGTGTATGGTGAGCTGTCCGCATTTCGGGAAAAACCTGTGAGTGCGCTTAAGAAGGAGAAATAAATGAGAAACAGGACAAGCCAGGACATGAAGCTGTCTGCTAAGGTACAGCTCAGAGGACACTGGGGGCCGGCGATTTTGATCATGTTCATCACATGGCTGGCCATCGCGGGGGTGCCGACCATTATGCTCCTGCTGGAAAAGGTGGTTTTTAACGTGGATCTGGACGCGGAAATCTATGACCGGGTTTCAAACATCGTATCGTTTGTTTTGGCAGGCCCGCTGTCCTATGGGGCCGCGCGCTTTTATATGAACCTGTACCACGGCCGGGAGGCAGGAGCGGCAGATCTGTTCACAGGCTTCAACCGGTTTGCCCGATGCTTTTTAGCCAATCTGGCCATGGGCGTCTTTACCTTTCTGTGGGCGCTGCTGCTCATTATTCCGGGGATTATCGCTGCCATCAGCTACTCCCAGACCTACTACCTGCTGAACGATTATGAGGAGCTGTCCTTTATGGATGCCATCACCCTGAGCAAGCTGATGATGCGGGATTACAAGCTGGAATATTTTCTGCTGTGCCTGACCTTTATCGGGTGGTGGCTTCTGGTCATCGTGACTCTGGGCATTGCCATCATTGTGGTGGGGCCTTACCTGAATGCCACCTTCGCCAATTTTTATATGGGCCTGAAGGAAGAGCGGCAGGCGGTTATTGATCATTTTATGGCTAGGAAGCAAAACTAAGCTTTCCAAATAAGGGGAAAGTATGGTATAATAAAAAACTGCGCTGCAGGCCTTTGACAGAGGCCTTGAATAGAAGAAAAATAGATTAAGTGAGAAAAACATTGGGTAAATTTAAAATAGAGGGTGTTGCCCCGGGCAGCATCTTTGAAGAACTGGAAATTGAAAAGGGCGACACACTGCTCACCATCAACGGAATGCCTGTGGCCGACATCATGGACTACCGGTATCTGCAGGCAGACGAGCAGTTGATGATCGAAATTGAAAAGCCAAGCGGCGAGATCTGGGAGCTGGATGTGGAAAAGGATTTTGAGGAGGATCTGGGGCTGGTATTTGATGAAAATATGCTGGAAACCCGGACCTGCAAAAACAATTGCGTTTTCTGCTTCATTGACCAGATGCCCCCGGGAATGCGGGAAACCTTATATGTCAAGGACGACGATGAGCGTCTCTCCTTTCTGCTGGGCAACTATGTCACGCTGACCAACCTGACCGAGGCGGAAATGGAGCGCATTGTACGCTACCGGATTATGCCCATCAACATCTCTGTGCATACGACAAACCCGGAGCTGCGGTGCGCCATGCTGCACAACCGCTTTGCCGGGTCGATTGTGGAATCCCTGCGGTATTTTGCCGATAACGGCATTGGCATGAACGGACAGATTGTGCTGTGCCCCGGCTATAATGACCGCGATGAGCTGAGACGGACCCTGAATGACCTAATGGGCTTTTACCCGCAGATGGCCTCCGTCTCTGTGGTGCCTGTGGGCCTGTCCAAATACCGTGAGGGGCTGGCAAAACTCGATAAATTTGACGCAGAGGGTGCCAGAGAGACCCTGTCCATCATCAGCGATATTCAGGATCAGATGCGGAGCCAGTATGGTACAAATTTTGTCTACGCCAGCGACGAGTTTTTCCTGCTGGCCGGCGAAGCCTTGCCGGATTCCAGCTATTACGACGGTTTCCCGCAGATTGAAAACGGCGTGGGCATGATGACAGATTTTAGGGAAAGCCTGGACGCCGCCCTGAGCGAAGCCCGCGGGGTACGTGGAAACGACGTATCCCGCAGAGTCGGCATTATCACCGGGCAGTTGGCTGCGGATTTTATGCGGGACTGCGCCAAAAAGGCAAGCGCCGTCTGCGGCGTGGAGCTGTCTGTTTATCCGGTCACCAATGATTTTTTTGGCGAGGACATCACAGTGTCCGGGCTGATCACGGGGACGGATATTATCAGGCAGGTGCCTCCGGGGGCAGACTGTTACCTGATCCCGGAAAATATGGTCCGCAGTCAGTCCCATGACCTGCTGGACGATGTGACAACAGAAGATATTGAAAAGGCGCTTCAGGCAGAGGTGCGCATTGTCCCGGTGGACGGCGCGGCCTTTCTGGAAGCGATGAAATAAGGAGGAATACTATGGCAAAACCGATTGTCGCAGTGGTGGGACGCCCGAACGTGGGCAAATCCACCCTGTTCAACAAGCTGGTGGGCGAGCGTATCGCCATTGTGGAAGACACGCCCGGCGTTACCAGAGACCGTATCATTGCGGATGCGGAGTGGCAGAACCATCATTTTACACTCATCGACACCGGTGGGATCGAGCCCCACACTAAGGATGATATTTTATTGCAGATGCGTGTCCAGGCAGAACTGGCCATCGACATGGCAGATTTGATCGTGCTGCTGGTGGACGGGCGTGAGGGGATGACTGCCTCCGATTTAGAGGTGGCCAACATGATCCGCAAGCACAGCAAAAACGTTTTGCTGGCTGTAAACAAGGTGGACAGCCAGCAGTTGGAAAACAATATTTTTGAATTTTACAATCTCGGCATTGGTGAGCCAATCGCCATTTCCGCCGAGCAGGGCCTTGGCCTTGGCGATTTCCTGGACGAGGTAATCGAACGGGTTAAAAAGGTCTATGATGAGGACGCGCAGGAGGATGATAACCTGAAAATCGCGGTGATTGGAAAGCCAAACGCGGGTAAATCCACCCTGATCAACAAAATGGTGGGCCATGACCGGCTCATCGTCAGCGATGTACCCGGCACTACCCGGGACGCCATCGACACAGAGGTGCGCTTTAATGGACGGGATTACACCCTCATCGACACTGCGGGGCTGCGGAAGAAGAAAAAAATTTATGAGGATATTGAGCGTTACAGTATTGTGCGCGCCATCGCCGCTGTTGACCGAAGCGATGTGGTTCTGGTGCTCATTGACGGGGAAAAGGGTGTGACCGAGCAGGACGCTAAAATTGCCGGTATCGCCCACAACCGCTCCAAGCCGTCCATCATCATTGTCAACAAATGGGATATTGTGGAAAAGGACACCAAGACCATGGATAAAATGAAAAGGGAAATCCGCGATACCCTTTCCTTTATCGACTATGCGCCCATCCTGTTTATCTCGGCCAAAACCGGGCAGCGGGTCAGCAAGATTTACGAAACCATTGATTTTGTCAAGAGTCAGACGGAAAAACGCATTACCACCGGTAAGCTCAACGAGGCCATGACAGAATTCATCATGATGAAGCAGCCGCCGACCAAGAGTGGCCGCCGTCTCAAAATCTTTTACGCGTCACAGACTGGTGTGAACCCGCCGACCTTTGTGGTATTTGTCAACGACGCGACGCTGATGCACTTTTCCTATCAGCGTTATCTGGAAAACAAAATCCGCGATACCTTTGATTTCGATGGCACGCCCATCCGGTTTTTTGTGCGGGAACGAAACGACTAACACAAACACAGGCCTCTTCATTGCGGTGGAGAGGGCTTTTTTATAGGGAGGATAAAATGAAACAGGAATACAGCATTGAAAGGATCGGCCGCAGAACCGATCAGGAGATCGAAAAACTGGCTGAAATATGGGAGGCTTCTGTGCGGGCCACCCATGATTTTCTGGGAGAGGAAGATATTCAGGGACTGGTCCCTGAGGTGAAGGCCGGCCTGAAGGGCGTGGAGCAGCTGATGCTGGCCCGTAACCACCTGGGCACAACCGTTGGATTTATCGGGATTGACAAACAGAAAATTGAAATGCTTTTTGTGGAGCCGAACTGGTTTGGAAAGGGCGCCGGCAGTTTTCTTATCTGCCATGCCCTTGAGAACTGCGGTGCCACCGCCGTAGATGTGAATGAGCAGAATCCCGGCGCAAGAGGTTTTTACGAGCATATGGGTTTTCGCGTAGCATCAAGGTCGCCCTTAGATGAGCAGGGGCGGGAGTTTCCGATTTTACATATGGAAAGAGAAGAAAAATAAGGCGATTATTAAAAAAGGACCGCTGCTCAGCGGTCCTTTTTTCTATTGCAGAAAATAATCCTCTTCCTCAAGCACGAGTTTTACGATCCTCAGATTTTCGAGCTCGGGCTTCAGGGCGGCGAGCTGCTCCTTCAGGCTGTCAAGTCTGCTGTCATCATAGACGCTGGCTTTATGGATGCCGACCAGAATGTAGGCGCCGTCGGGAGCTATTTTCAGGTAACCATTGTCAGCTTTAAAGGCGTAGAGATTCATTTTACACCTCGGCGGCCAGGGTGAGGGCTTTCAGCTTCGCGAGACCGGCCTGGGGATCGCGGTTCTGGGCAGCGACCCATTTTTCCAGCGCCTTGTAGGCCGCGCCGCTTGCGATGAGCTCATGGCTGCGCAGATAGCCTTCCGGAATGCTTGCAGCTTTTCCCGCAACATAGAGAATCAGCGCGCTGTTCAGGCAGACGATGTTGGTGCGGGTGGGGGTGGAGACGCCCTTCAGGATACGGACAATGCCCTGGGCGGCCGCGTCCACAGAGCCCCAGGGAGCCAGCTCGTCCAGTCTGCCCGGCTCAATCCCAAGGCTTTCCGGCGTCAGGATACTGCGCTTTACAGTGCCGTCGGGCATCAGCTCAGCCATGTGGGTGGCGCCGACTGTGGAGGCTTCGTCGATACAGCCGTCTCCGGCTTCGCCGTAGACGATCAGTGCGTGCTCATAGCCGATTTCACGCATGATGTCCGGGACAAATTCCAGCATATCCAGGGAGTAGACTCCGCGGACTGCGTATTTTGGCAGGGCGGGATTGGCCAGAGAGGCGGAGATGTTTAAAACGCTGCCGAAGGAGATCTGTGACAGCACCCGGCCGAGGGCAGTGGGATGGACCTCGGAGCTCATGCCGTTAAAGATGCCGATGCCCGCGTTCTCGATGCTGGCCTTTACCACGTCCACGCTGCAGTCCACATCCACGCCCAGGGCCTCCACCGCGTCGATGGTGCCGCACACAGAGGTGAGCGCCCGTGAGCCATGCTTGGCCATGGGGACGCCGTCTGCGGCGGCGATGATGCCGGCGACCGTGCTGATATTAAAGGTCTTAAAGGTATCCATGCCCGTGCCGCAGTTTTCCACCACAGGCACAGCGGTCTGAGGCGTGACCTTGCAGGTGTCAATTTCGTAGATGGCCTCAAAGCTGCCGGCTACTTCTGCGGCGGTCGGGCCCTTGGCGCTGAGGGCGGCCAGAAAAGCCCCCTGCTGCATGGGCGTCTGGCGGTCGCCCAGGATCTCCATAAACATTTCCTTTGATTCTTCCTTGGTCAGATTTTCACGGTTGATGAGGCCGGTGATCACCTGGCCATATTCTTTCATAGTAACTGCTTCCATTGTTTTACTCCTCCATATGGTGTGTTAATCAAAAACGACGATGGTCGACAGGGTTTCAAGCTGACGTACGCGCTCAAGGCCGTGCCGCAGCTCCTCGAGCGGAATGCGCTCAGTGATCAGGTCTTTTACAATCAGACTGCCGTTCTCCAGCAGTGCCTTGGCCCGGCGGCTGTGCGCAATGCTGCACCCGTAGGCGCCGGTCATGATCTGCTCCTTGTAGTGAATGGTGTTGATCTCGGGCTGGGTGGCGCCGTCTGGGATAATACCGCTGAAATGGCCGAAGCGCCCCTGCTTTTTAAGCACCCGGAGCGCCAGGTTCATGGCGTCTGCGGCTGCGCAGCAGGGGATCACCGCATCCACGCCCTGGCCGTCTGTCAGTTCCCTAATGGCGCCCTCGGCCTCCTGCCCGCTCGCGAAAACAGCGTCAAAGCCCAGCGTCTCGGCGCGGGCGGCCCGTTCGGGGTCAGACTCAAGCAGAAGGACCTTACGCACGCCCAGGGCTCTTGCCACACGCAGGTTGAGGATGCCCATACGGCCTGCGCCGATGATCAGCAGGGTGTCGTCAGGCGCAAGCTTCAGCTTTTCCTGGACGTTGACGCAGCAGGAGAGAGGCTCGATAAAGGATATCTCCTCAAAGCTCAGCGCGTCATTTTCAATGATGTTGATGATCTGGCCCCGGACGCCCTCCGCAGGCACCACCAGGTATTCCTGGAAGCCGCCATCATAGTTAAAGCCCATGATGCGCACGTGGTCGCAGAGGTTATCATCGCCCTCTTTACAATAGGCGCACGCGCCGCAGGCAATCCCCGGGTGCACGTGTACCCGCTGTCCCTCCTGGTAGCCTGTGACTGCAGCGCCCACACCGGCGATAACACCGGAAATTTCATGGCCCAGCACACGCGGGTATACCAGGTCACGCTGACCCATGGTCAGGCATTTGAGATCGGTTTTGCATAAATTGCAGGCCATGACCCTGACAAGGACTTCGTGGTCGCCGCAGGCCGGAATGGGCCTTTCGGTCATTTCCAGCTGGCCGGGGCCTGTTAAAACAACTGCTTTCATTTGGTATCTCCTTATTTTTCAAACAAAAAAAGCCCGACCTTAATCTAAGGTGCGAACTTTCCATCATTCCCACAGGCCTCCACCGCTCAGATAAAGACCGTCGACACATTTCAGGCAGGTTTTCTGACTGAGGATTAACGCCGGGCTCCCTTCCCATCCTTTTGGACAGTGGTGATGAGCCGGGCAATCCACTTACAGCGGCGGGCCCGTCTAAGAATCTCACTTAGTTCCCTATTATCTGCCATGCAGCACCTGAAATGTTTTATGCTTTTTTATTATCATATCACATTTGTTTTGGGTGTCAAGACAAAATGTAAAAGTTTTAATCCAAACGTGATATAATAGCGGTATTAACTGTGCGGCGACGCTGTTTATAAAAAATGAGGAGGAAAAAATGGGACATTTTGGATTTTCATACATCGGTGTACTGTATCTGCTGATGCTGTTTATCCCCAACCTGATCTGGACAAGGAGGCAGCCGGAGGGCTATGATTTCAGACATGAGCATAAACTGCTGGTGTGGTGTGAGCGTGTGGGGCAGGTGGGGGTGAGCTGCTGCGCCCTGATCTTTACGGATTTTAACCTCCGCCCTCTGACGCCCTGGAGCCTGTGGCTGGCGCTGTCCTTTGGGCTGATGCTGCTGTACGAGGGCTACTGGGTCCGGTATTTTAGAAGTGGGCAGAAGCTAAAAGATTTTTATTCGAGCTTTTGCGGTGTGCCGCTGGCAGGGGCAACGCTGCCGGTGGTTTCGTTTCTGCTCCTGGGGATCTACGGGAGGGTCATTTTGATGGTGGTGTTTGTGGTGATTTTGGGCATTGGGCATATCGGGATTCACTGGCAGCATTTCCGGGAGCTTAAGGAGTGACAGGTAAGGATCTTGAGAGACGAAGCCTTTTTCTTATCTGGACAAAAGGCGCAGTCTCGGTTTGCGCCGCTTTTTTAACAGTCACAGATTTGCCTTCTAAATTTAATCTAGATTTTACATGCCTTTAACACAACATATGCTATAATCATATTATGTTAAAATTGAGCGAGAATTGGAGAGAAAATGAAAAAAATTCTGATTATAGAAGACGAACTTAATATATTTGAGCTGATTAAATTCAATCTGGAAGCCCAGGGATTTGAGGTGGCGGGGGTCCACGAGGGGACCGGCGCGGTTGAGAAAATCGTGGATATCCGGCCGGATCTGATCATTCTGGATTTAATGCTGCCGGGCAAGGACGGGCTCACCATCTGCCGCGAGGTGCGGGCGGATAAAAACCTGTCTTACATTCCAGTCATCATGCTCACCGCCAAGAGCGAGGAGTTTGACAAGGTCCTTGGCCTAGAAATGGGCGCAGACGACTATATGACCAAGCCCTTCAGCGTGAAGGAGCTCTACGCCCGGGTAAAGGCTGTCCTGCGGCGCACCGAGATGATCAAAAGCTCAGACACAGAGGAGATCGCAGTGGGCAGCCTGCGCATTCTGCCCGGCTCCTTCGAGGTATACAAAAACGGCAAAAAGCTGTCGCTGACGCTGAAGGAATACGAGCTGCTCCTGTATCTGGCAAACAATAAGAACAAGGTGCTGACCCGGGATCAGCTGCTGGACGAAATCTGGGGCTATGAGTATTACGGCGAGACCCGGACAGTGGATGTCCACATCCGTTACCTGCGGAAGAAGATTGAGGACGACCAGGAAAAATACATCGAAACCGTGCGCGGCGTGGGCTACCGCCTGGTAGAAAACCTGGGAGGTGATCAATGAAAAAACGCATCACCATTGTCTTTTCAATCCTGATCGTGCTGGTCACTGCCTTTTCAGGCGTTTTCTCCTATGTGATCTTCAAAAACGCCTACTATGAATCCACCGAGAGCAACCTGAAAAGCAACAGCGAGTATATTGTCGAGGACCTGATGCCCGGCTACATCAAGACCGGCGACGTCACCGGGCTCGAGCATTATGCAAACAGCACCAACCAGCGCATCAACATCATAGATGTGGAGGGGAACGTCCTGTTTGAGTCCCTGAGCGGTATCGGTTCGCTGGACAACCACCTGAGCCGGCCCGAGGTCCAGGGCGCCATGAAGGGGACGCCCACCACCTCGGTGCGCTATTCCGACACCATTATGAAGAATATGCTCTACCTGGCAGCGCCATACTATCAGGATGGGCAGATAACGCATATTGTAAGGATCGCAGTGCCTCTTGACGTCATGGAGGATGTGAGCTACAGCATTATTAACAACCTGATTTTTGTGGCGCTGGCCAGTATCCTCATCGCCATTGTGATTTTTGCCTTCCTCTTAAATAACGAGACAAGACCCCTGGACGAGGTCACCATTTTCGCCAGAAAGATTGCCCGGGGCGATTATAAGACAAAGCTCACCATGCTCAGGGACGATAAAATCGGCGATTTGGTCGACTCGCTCAATACCATGGCCGAGCAGCTGGATGCCTCCTTCAGCAAGATCAACCGCAAGAATATTGAGCTGTCCTCTGTGCTGTCCAGCATGAACCAGGGCATTATCGCCGTAGACCGGGATAATAAGATCATCCTGATTAACGATACGGCCCGGGGCATCTTTAACATCGACCTGAAGAAGGAAATCAAGGGGAAAAATATCCTGGAGGTTTACCGCGACCCCTTTGTGTACGAGCTTCAGGACAAGCTGGCAGAGACCGAGGACGGGCGGCTGGACTACGAAACCCGTATCGAGGAGCGTATCTACAAGGTCACAAGCTCCCAGATGCTGGACAAGGGCGACCAGACCTACAATGGCAATATCATCATTCTGGAGGATATTACCATGATCAAGGGGCTGGAAAATATCCGCCGGGACTTTGTGGCCAATGTGTCCCACGAGCTGAAAACCCCCATTACCACCATCCGCGGCTTCATCGAGACCATTCAGGAAAACCACATTACCGACGAGGCCACCCTTGGCCGTTTTTACAGCATTATCGCCGATGAGAGTGAACGCCTGACCCGCCTGGTCAACGATATTCTGATCCTCTCTCACCTGGAAAACAACCAGCGCAGCGGCGAGGACAAGCGCGAGGTCATCGGTGTGAACCAGGAAATCCTGCGGATCTTCGACATTCTCAAAATGACGGCTGAGTCCAAGCGTATCGAGCTGCGCTATCAGAAGGAGGGCGACATCAGCGTTATCATCAACCCGGACGATTTCAGGCAGATGATGATCAACCTGGTGGACAACGCCATCAAATACACGGACGAAGGCGGCAGGGTGGATGTGTCGGTCTACGAAAATGGCGCGCATTTCTGCATCCTGGTGGAGGATACCGGCTGTGGCATCCCCGAGGAGGACATCCCGCGGATCTTTGAGCGTTTTTACCGTGTGGATAAGAGCCGTTCCAAGGAAAACGGCGGCACTGGCCTGGGCCTTGCCATTGTCAAGCACATTGTCCAGAACAACAAGGGAACCATCGAGGTGACTAGCTCAGTGGGGATTGGCACCACCTTTAAGGTGACCCTGCCAAAGAATTGTGACGCGTGATGCAAAGGCGGAACCAATTGAAAATGCAGAATGGAGAATTAGAGGAACAAAATGCTGCGCATTTTGAATGAAACGGCGGCCGAAGGCCACTGTCTTAATCGCTTTTGCGGCAGCAAAAGGGGTCTTTTAATTCTCCATTCTCAATTCTTCATTTTCCATTAATAAACCTCTGCGGAACACTTTTTCTCGTAAGGCTAACGTCCCCCCCACCGATGATGTGCTGTTTCAGCACATCATCTTTTTTTATGGCCGAGGGCGGTTTGGGCCGGTCTGGAAAGTTAAAAAAATATCAATTCAAATAAAGCTTTACCAGCAGGACGTTGGGTGCTATAATGGATATAATAAATTATTAGATTGAATAAAAATTCTTATAATGGCATAGCTGCAACAGCCAGCGCAGAAGCCAGCGTGAGGCCCTGAGAATCAGGCGTGGGAGGAGGATAATATGAACCAGAGGAATCCCTATTTAAAACATGTAAAGCGGCTAGAATTCAGCGTGACACACCGCTGCCGGAGCCGGTGCGCGCACTGTGCGCTGGGCCCGGACAGGCTTGACGGGGAGCTCTTGCCAGAGGATGCCGCCGCTGCCCTTGAGGCGGTGGACCGCGCCTGCGCGCTGGAATCGGTGCTGACCTTTGGCGGCGAGCCCCTGCTGTGCGTGCCCACTGTCTGCGCTGTGCACCAGCAGGCAGAGGACCGTAGCATCCCCAGGCGGCAGCTGATCACCAGCGGCTGCTTTACCCACGACAAGGCGCTCCGGGAGCATACGGCCGACCGGCTGGAGGCCAGCGGCGTTAATGAAATCCTTTTATCTGTGGACGCCTTTCACACCGAGCACCTGCCAATCGCCGAGCAGTACGCCTTTGCCCGCGCCCTGTGTGAAGCCGGGCTGGGCAGCGTCACCGTTCTGCACCCCACGTGGCTCAAGGGCCCGGAGAGCCGCGATCCCTATGACGCGAAAACCAGGGCATGCCTCAGGCGCTTCGAGTCTCTGCGCCTGCCTGTGGGGGTGGGAAACCGCGTTTTTCCGGGCGGAAACGCCAGGATTTACCTCGCCGATTATTTCCAGAGGACGCCGTTGGATGCCGGCTTTCAGTGCGGCACGGCTGCCTATACCGAGCGCCTGGACGCCCCCACATCCCTGGCGGTGGACCCGGACGGTAGCGTACGGGTGTGCGGCTTTGTCATCGGAAATCTGCACCGGGAGGCGATGGCCGATATACTGGGAGGCTATAATCCCAACCGGCAGCCCCTCATGCGCGCCCTGCTTGAGCAGGGTATCCCTGGCCTGATCGCTGCCGCCAGAGACTGCGGGATCGAGGTGAGCCCCGGGGACTACGATTCACCCTGCGCGCTCTGCCGAGCGGCGGCCCGGCAGCTTAAATAAAGAACAAAGCCCTGATGAAAAGCAGAGCCAGCGTTTCAAAAAAGGCAAAGTGTTAAATAGAGGACAGTTTAGTTGAAAATGGAAAGTGAAAAATGGATAATGGGGAAGCCTTTTTTCATAACGCAATTTTCCGAAGTCAGCCCATGTGTTATGAGAAATGGCCAAAACCCGCATAAACAGGCGTTTTGCGGCCTGTCAAAATACATAACGTCATAACGCACATAGCAAGGCGCGTTTTGAAGAGAGGAAATAATGATGCAAACAGATGAAAAAGACGCGCGCCTGGAAACAGCGCCCAAGCCGCCTGAGGAGATGCTGGAGGTGGTGATGATTGATGATGAGGAAGAAGAGCGTGAGCGGTGGAAGGACAAGGCGGGTATCACAGTGGTGCCGCCCAGAAGAACCGTCAGTCTGCCCATCATCGAGGAAATTGATGAGAACGGTGAGACCCGGTACCGCTATGGCGAAGAGGAAATAAAGGAATATCAGGGAGAAATCTACTACGAAGGGGAATGCCGCCAGCTTGACCAGGAAGAATACAAGCGAACGCTTGAGTCCATTAAACAGGCACAGGCCTGGAAAGACGGCTTCAAGCCGCTGCGTCCCCTGGAGGAGAATACTACCCTGCCCAGGTTCCCGATGGAGAATCTGCCCATCGAGCTTTTCGAGTACTGCAAGAATCTGTCCGAATCCATGGAGATGTCCGCTGATCTGGCCGGCACCGCCATGCTGGGCACCCTGGCGGCCCTTTTGCAGGGGCGTTATGGTATCAGCCCCGAAACCGGATGGTACGAGCCCCTGGGACTCTTTGTCCTAGGCGTGGCCCGGCCCGGAGAGGGGAAAAGCCACCTTATGAAAGCCGTGACCAATCCCCTTTTTAAGCACCAGACAAAGCTCTTTAGAGACTATGCCGACAAGGCCATCTCGGTGGAGGTGCGGCTGGACATGGCCCGCAGCGCCTACGAGGCCATGCGCAAGGCGTGCGGCGGTCTTAAGGGGGATGAAAAGGAGGCCAAGCTCATCGAGATGGAGGATCAGCTGCGCGAGATCAAAGCCCTGGAAAAATCCGCGCCGCCCAGGCTGGTGGCCAACGACGTCACCTCCCAGAAGCTGGCCGGCCTGCTCCAGGAGAACAAGGGCCGGATCAGCATTATCTCCGCTGAGGGCGCAGTATTCTCCAACATCGCGGGCCTTTACGACAGCCAGCCCAATTTTACCAACTACCTCCAGGCCTATTCTGGAGAGACCATCATCGTGGACCGGGTTGGCCGCCCCGGGGAGTATATCAACGATCCCCGCCTGACCATGAACCTCATGGTTCAGCCCGATGTGCTGGACCGGGTGGTCAAGAATAAAATCCTGCTGGAAAGGGGCCTGCCCGCCCGTTTCCTGTTCAGCCTGCCGGAGAGCAAGCTGGGCAAGCGCAAAATTGAGGGCGCGCCCAAGCTCGATGAGGAAGTGAAAAAACGTTATGAAAATCTGCTGGAAGAGTTGATTGCCCTGGCCGAGGAGGATGCCTATGAGATGCTGACCCTGAGTGAGGATGCCGCCGAGCTGTTCAAGGGCTTCCGAAAAGCCGCGGACGAACGGAACAACGGCGATCTCGCCAACCTCAAGGAGTGGACCTCCAAGCTGCCCGGACAGGTGCTGCGCCTGGCAGGGCTCATGCATGTGGCCAAATACCGAAAAGAGGCAGGAAAAACGCCTGTGGACTATTTTAGCATGAAGGAGGCCTGTGATCTGGCCTGGACTTACTATATCGACCACGCCCGGCACGCCCACCAGATCATGGGCGATGACAAAAACATGGAGAAAGCCGGAAAACTGCTCAAGGCCATTGATAAGCATAACTTTGAGGTCTTTACCGCCTACGACGCTGCGAGGAATCTGAGAGACCTGAGCTTTAAAAAAGGCGCGGACGCGGAAATTTTCCTGAATATCCTGGTAGATTATGGTTATTTAAAAATAGAGCGGGACCAGAATGGCAGGCGTGTTTTTTACAAATATATCGTCAATCCCAAATGGATCGCTCAGTCTGAGGATCGCCCCGCCTAAAAAAGGCCCGGACGATGTGCGTTATGAGGTTATGAGTTTTGATGTCTTGCAAACCCGCATAAACAGGTGGTTTGCGCGGTTTTTCATAACGCATGGGCAGGCCCGGAAATTTTGCGTTATGAAAAATAAAGCCCTCCGGGTAGCAATAAGAGAAACCTTGTGTTAAAAAGTAAGATTTTCGGCAACGGCTGCTTAGAGAAAGCGCTTTCGGGTAAATAGAAAAACAACAAACCGAAAGGAGAATTTACCATGAAGGATCAAAACAATTCACCAGAAAAAGACGCCCGAGAACGCGATGATGAAATATTTTTTGGAGCAAAGGTCAACCAGGACCAGCGCGACACCGATGTCAATACCCAGGAGGACGACGCCTTCCGCTTCGGAGCGCCAGTGACCGCAACTGAAGAAAAGAAAGCCGAGCAGCGCGAGGAAAAATCCGAAAACGAACGGGAACGCGAGGACGAGGTTTTCTTCGGTGCAAAGCTTAACCCCGATGCTGACGATGACGTCAACGCCGAAAAGGATGACCGCTTCCGCTTTGACGCTCCTGACGAAAAATAAGAAAGGTGCGGAGACGGTGCGATGAAACGACGTCTCGTCCCAGCAGATTGGACATGATGTGCTGTTTCGGCATGCCATCTCTGACAGGATTTATGATTATAGAAATTGAAAAAGCAGGGGCGCTGTTTCGGCGCCCCTGCTTTTTGTATGCCCGGAAAAGGCTGTGGCGAAAGGGATTCAACAATTATGTTTAAAAATGACGCGAGTGTCGTTTTTGATCAATCCGCCCATTCAGGGCATTCCTGCGCCGGCTGGGACAAAGTTTAAGGGATTGTTCCGATCTGGGTTTTAAGGTAAAATGAAAGCAAAATCTTGAAATTAACCACAATGGGGGAACGAATATGCGACGAATATTAATCGTAGAAGATGAGCGGCAGATTGTAAAGCACCTGAGAGCCCTGCTGGAGGAGGAAGGCTTCTCTGTGGACACCGCTGCCACCAGAGCTGAGGCCGAGAGCGCCCTGGAGGGAGATCGCTTTGACCTGATACTCCTTGATTTAATGCTGCCCGACGGAAACGGTTACGCCCTGTGTACAGAAATCCTGCACAGGGGAAACACACCGGTGATCTTCCTCACCGCCTTGGACGACGAGGCCAGCATTGTCACTGGCTTCAATCTGGGGGCCGACGACTATATCACCAAGCCCTTCAAGCCAATGGAGCTGGTGGCGCGGGTTAAGAACAGCCTCCGGCGGAGCGGCAGGGCCCAGTCGGTCTTTCAGCTCGGAAACTTAAGCGTGGACACTGCCGGAGCGTCTGTGCGCAGAGACGGGCAGGAGATCGTGCTCTCAGCCCTCGAATACCGCCTGCTGCTCACCCTCCTGAGTCATCGGGGCGAGGTGCTGTCCAGAAGCCGCCTGCTCCAGGAAATCTGGGACGCTTCAGGGGATTTTGTCAATGACAACACACTTACCGTCTATATCAAGCGCCTGCGTGAAAAGATTGAGAAAGATCCCGCCGAGCCCCGGATCATCAAGACGGTCAGGGGCCTTGGCTACAAGGTGGAGGACTGAGATGGGGCTGCTCAGAAATCCGGAAATACGCAGGCTGGCAGGGCTTTACACGCTGCTCACCCTGGCAGTGGCCGCGGGCGGGCTGTGGATCAGCGCGGCCTGCGCGGCCTATGTGCTCTGCGTATGTGCTGGGGCAGGCGCGCTCTTTTACGGCTTCACGGCCAGGCGTTACCGCCGCCTGTCGGCCCTGAGCCTCCAGCTGGACCAGGTGCTGCACGGCGGGGACGCTCTGAAAGAAATCCCCGACAACGAGGGTGAGCTGGCGGTCCTGCAGAGCGCGGTCTGCAAAATGACCCTTCGCCTGCGGGAGCAGGCGGCTGCACTGGAGGCGGACAAGACTGCCCTCAGCCACGCCCTGGCCGACATCTCCCACCAGCTCCGTGTTCCCCTCACAACGCTTGGCCTGCTGGTACCCCGGCTGTGCAGTGAGGATACCGGCAGAGAAGCCCGCAGCCGCCTGGCCGCCGAGGCAGGCAGCCTGCTGGCCCGCATCCAGTGGCTTATCGACGCGCTGCTCAAGCTCTCCCGGCTGGAGGCCGGGACCGTGGGCTTTAAGCGCGAGCCCGTGCGGGTGTCTGAGCTCATCGCCAGGGCCGCCGCCCCTCTGGAGATCCCCATGGAGCTGAGAGAACAAACCCTCTGGGCGGAGGTGGACAGGGACATCACCTTCACCGGCGATTTTTACTGGTCAGCGGAGGCTGTGGGCAATATCCTGAAAAACTGCATGGAGCACACGCCCCGCGGCGGGCAGATCCGGGTGAGCGCTGAAGAAAACCCCCTGGCCACAGAGATCCTCATCGCAGACACTGGCCCCGGCATCGCGCCTGAGGACAGGCCACATCTCTTTGAGCGGTTCTACAAGGGAAAAGATTCCGGGGATGACAGCGCAGGCATTGGCCTGGCTTTGTCCCAGGCCATCTTCAGCCGCCAGCACGGCAGCATTACAGCCGAAAGTCCGGCGGGCGGCGGTGCGCTGTTCCGGATCAAGGTTTACAGGGGCTGGACGGACAGCGGGCGAAAGTGACATATTTGTCATTAACGGGTCACTGAGGTGTCATGAGAACTGTGCTATGCTTAGGAGGCGGAGAATACAAATGGAAATTTTAAGAACGGAAAACCTGAGTAAAATATACGGCAACGGAAACGCCAGAGTGGAGGCCCTGAAGGGCATCAGCTTCTCAGCCGGCAAGGGTGAGCTGGTGGCAGTCACTGGCCCATCGGGTTCAGGAAAGTCCACACTACTGCACCTTTTGGGTGGCGTGGAAGTCCCTACAGCGGGCACCGTCCGGATCGACGGCGTGGATATCCATACCAAGACAAGAGCCGGGCTGGCTGTTTTCAGGCGGCGGCAGATCGGGCTGGTCTATCAGTTTTACAACCTGATCCCAACCCTAAGTGTCGAGGATAATATCCTGCTGCCAATGCGTCTGGACGGGCGCAGAGTGAACAGGGATTACCTCGAGGAGCTGCTGTGCCTGCTAAAGCTTGAGGACCGCGCCAAGTGTCTGCCTAGGGAGCTGTCCGGCGGCGAGCAGCAGCGCGTGGCCATCGGCCGGGCCCTCATAGCCGCCCCGGCCCTGCTGCTGGCCGACGAGCCCACCGGCAGCCTTGACCGCAGAGGCAGCCAGGAAATCATGGCTCTCTTAAAAATTTCCAGAGAAAAATACAGGCAGACCATTGTCATCGTGACCCATGACAGGGACATTGCCAGACAGGCCGACCGCCGCGTCGAGCTACGCGACGGCCGCCTTGCAGGAGAGTGGTGATGGACTGAAAGTATAAGCACAGGAGGGAAAAAGTGGAAATTTTAAGATGTGAGGGAATTACAAAAGTCTACGGCGCCGGCGAAAACGCCGTGCACGCCCTGAGAGGCATTGATTTTACCGTCCGCAAGGGCGAATTCGTATCCATTATCGGAGCATCGGGCTCGGGGAAATCCACCCTGCTGCACATTGTCGGCGCGGTGGACAGCCCCACCGAGGGCAGGGTGTGGGTCGGCGGGGAGGAAATTTCTGCTCTGAGCAGAAAAGAAGCAGCTCTTTTCAGGCGCAGGAGCGTGGGGCTCATCTACCAGTTTTATAACCTGATCCCCACTCTCACGGTGGAGCGGAACATCAAGCTGCCCCTGCTTCTGGACAGGACCGAGCCCCAATCCCAGGACTTCGAGGCCATTGTCGGGGCCCTGGGGCTGGAGGATAAGCTGAACGCCCTGCCCAGCCAGCTGTCCGGCGGGCAGCAGCAGCGCACCGCCATTGCGCGGTCTCTGCTGTACCGGCCAGCCCTGCTGCTGGCCGACGAGCCCACCGGCAACCTGGATCAGGAAAACTCCAGGGAGATCATGGCAATGCTGAAGCGGTTTAACCAGACCCTCAAGCAGACCATTCTGGTCATCACCCATGACGAGCTGGTGGCCAGAGCGGCAGACCGCGTGATTTGGATTGAGGACGGCCGCATCGTCTCCAATGCGCCGGCGGCAGGGGAGGTCTGACCATGTGGAAAGCATACGCCGGGAGCGCAGTCCGGAACAACCGGGCCGCCGCGGCCGCCATCGTGGTGGCTGTGTTCATCGCCGCCACTCTGATCTCGACCATCACCGCTATCTTTTACAATCTGTGGACAGACAATATCCGAAGGATCGTCCGGGAGGAGGGCGACTGGCAGGGCAGACTAATCAGCGCTTTCACTGAGGAGGACGCCCGGCGGGCAGAGGAAACGCCCGGTGTGGCCCAGGCTGTGCTGGAAGAGGCCGGCCCCGGCCGCCAGGCCATGCTCATCCGCTTCGAAAATCCCAGGGCGGTCTACAGCGAGCTTCCCCTCCTGGCGGAGAGCTTTGGCCTCAGCAGCGCCGATGAGACAAGGGTCCAGTACCACACCGAGCTTCTCATTCAGTACTATATCTACTCCCCCGAGCAGCAAAAGCAACCGCCCCTGCTGCTGTCCTTTTATGTCTGCGTGATGCTTGTGGTGTGTTTTTCGCTGGTGCTCATGATCTATAACGCATTTGACGTTTCCATGAACGCCCGCATCCATCAGCTGGGCATCCTGCAGAGCGTGGGCGCCACGCCCGGCCAGATAAGAACCGCCCTGCTGGAGGAGGCCCTGGCCCTGAGCCTGGTTCCCCTGCTGGCAGGCATCGCCGCCGGGGTGGGGCTCAATATCCTGTTTGTGCGCGCCGCCAATGCCATCAGCACCGGCATGGGGACAGTGCCCACTGAGTTTGACTACAGCCTCTGGGTTTTTCTGGCGGGGTTTGCAGTCTGTCTCATCACAGTCGGCGTATCTGCTTGGGTGCCAGCCCGGCGCCTCAGCCGCATGACGCCCCTGGAGGCCATCCGCGGCGGGGACAGCCTGCCCGTGAAAAAAGTCCGGTCCTTCCGGTTTTTGTCAAAGCTCTTTGGCATAGAGGGCGAGCTGGCCCGGAAATCCCTTTACACCCGCAGAAAGGCCTTCCGCACCGCCACAGTGTCTCTGACCCTGTCCTTTCTGGTGTTCGGCGTCTTTCTCAATTTCATGACCCTTTCTGATATCAGCACACAGCTCACCTATTTTGAGCGCTATAAAGACCGCTGGGACCTGCTGGCAGCTGTGGAGGATACCCAGGGGCGTGAGGACGCCCTTCTCGGCGAAATCCGGGCCCTCCCAGAGGCTGCGGGCTGCACCGCCTACCGGAAGGCTACGGCTTACACCCAGCTCACAGAGGATATGCTCAGCCCAGAGCTGAGAGCCCTGGGCGGCCTTGAGGCCCTGAAGGATACGGGCATCACTGCCCAGAACGGCAGTTATCAGATCAAGGTGCCCATTGTCGTCCTGGATGACGCGAGCTTTGAGGACTACTGCGCCCAGGCAGGCATCACCGCGCCAGCCGGCGCGCCGCCTTCAGCAGTGACCGTTAACCAGATATGGGACAGCGCCCACAGTCATTTCAGAGAGCGGGCCTACCTGCCCTATATCAACCCACGGGAGGGCCAGTCTCTTAAGCTTTACGACTCGTCCGGCAACGCAGCGGCCAGCCTGGACATTGCCGCCTACACCGATAAAACCCCAGAACTCCGAGAGGAATATGACGATTTTGCCCTGCTTCAGATCATGGCGGAAAGCGCTTGGCAGCAGCTGGTGCCAGAGCTGGAGGCGGATACGGTGTACTTTAACATAAAGGCTGTATCAGAGGATCAGATCACTCCGGCTGAAGCTGCCGTTACCCGGGTTCTGGACACAGCGGGTGTAGACTTTACCATGGAAAACCGGCAGGCCGAGGCTGCCTATAACGTGGCCGCGCGCAAAGCCCTCAACATTTTTATGGGCATCCTCTGCGGGCTCTTGGCTCTCATCGGCATTGCCAATGTGTTTTCTAACATACTGGGGCACATCGGCCAGCGCAAAAGGGAATTTGCCCGTTATCAGTCCATTGGCATGACGCCTGAAAGCGTCAATAAGGTACTGCTCATGGAGGCCCTGATCATCGGCCTGCGGCCCATCCTCCTCAGCCTTCCCCTGAATGTGCTGTTCGTGATTTTTTCCGTGACAGCCAGCAAGCTTAAACTGACGATGTTTATCGGGCGGATGCCCCTGCTGCCCCTGCTGGCCGCCGCAGCTGCGGTGCTGGCCGCTGTCGGCCTGGCCTACCTGATCGGCGGGCGCATCATCTGCCGCGCCAACATCGCAGATACCCTCAGGGACGACACCCTGTTTTAGATAAATTAAAAAGCTGAAGCGACATCCTGTTTTTGTGGACAGCTTCAGCTTTTTTGGTATTCCTTTTACAGCTTCCATCAAAACCTCTTGACAATTAGCATGCAAAATATTAGTATTACAAAAGAAGCTTACCACTAAAGGTGCCCCTGCCAGGAAAAGGGGCATAAGGCCAGAGAGAGGGGTTTATTTTAAGCGAAGCTTCAAATTTCTGATGAAAGAGGGAAGCGTGAAATGATCCAATGTGTGGTGTGTATACGGCCATTCTCAGACAGTGTGCCTGTGCAGGCCGATCAGAAGGAGGGAAAGATGACAGCCCTGTCCGCACCGGGTGCCATGAACCCGGACGATAAGGCGGCGGTGGAGGCGGCTCTCCGGCTGAGGGAGGCCGGTGGCGGCACGGTTGCGGTCCTCTGCGCTGGCCCAGAAAAAGCAGAGGAAATCCTGCGGGAGGCTCTGGCCATGGGCTGTGACGAGGCAGTCCGGGCAGAGGTGCCATTTCCAGACGCTGCCTTCGCCGGGGCGGCGGCCAGCGCTTTAAAGGCCGCTCTTGAAAACCGGAGCTGGGACCTGATCCTGATGGGCGGGCAGGCCATTGACAGCGATGTGGCCCAGACCCCCGCGCTGCTGGCAGAGGCGCTAGGCATTCCCCAGCTCACCCAGGCCCAGAGGCTTTCTATGAGGGGAGGGCAGGTGCGCGCGCAGTGTCCTTTCGATGGCCGGGAGGTGCTTCTGGAAGCGCCGCTGCCCTGCCTGGCCACGGTGACGGATAAGCTGGCCGCGCCGCGCTACGCCACCTTTGCGGGCATCCGCGAAGCCTACGGCAAGCCGCTGCTGCACCTTGAAGATAAGGGAGAAGCCGCCGGGGAGGAAGCCCTCCGTGTAAAGACGGTCATGAACCGCCAGCGCGGCAGAAAAGGGAAAATCCTGAGGGGTCCGTCCCCCCAGGCGGCGGCAGACCAGCTGCTGTCCTTTATCCGGGGCGAGGGCCTGCTCTAGCGGGGCCGTCTGAAAAAATAAAAAGCCCTGCCGCACAGCCGGATGATGCTGTGCGGCAGGGTTTATGCTGTTTTACAGGCTTTTAGCCACGGTCCGGGCCCACTCGTCCACGTCCAGAATGTCCTCAAGGGTCGGCGCTTTAACCGGAACGTGCTGGTGCATGACCGCCTCGTTGATTCTCGGAATATCCAGGAAGGCGATTTCCTCCTTCAGGAAACGGGCGACTGCGACCTCATTGGCAGCGTTCAGGGCCGCGGGCATGGAGCCGCCGGCCTTCAGGGCTTCATAGGCCAGCGCCAGACAGCGGAAGGTATCCTTGTCCGGCTTTTCAAAGGTCAGGGTGCCCACCTCGGCGAGATCGAGAGACGGCTTGGTGTTTTCGACACGGCCGGGGTAGAAGAAAGCGATCTGGATGGGCAGGGCCATGTCCGGCAGGCCAAGCTGCGCCATGACCGCGCGGTCCTTATATTCCACCATGGAGTGGATAATGCTCTGGGGGTGGACCACCACGTCAATCTGGTCCGGCTCCAAGTCAAAGAGCCATTTGGCCTCGATCACCTCCAGCCCCTTGTTCATCAGGGTGGCGGAGTCGATGGTGATTTTCGGCCCCATGGACCAGCTGGGGTGCTTCAGCGCCTGGGCGAGGGTCACCTGCTCCAGATAAGCGCGGTCCTTGCCGCGGAAAGGGCCGCCGGAGGCTGTGATGATGACCTTTTTCAGCTCCTCATGCGCATTGCCCATGAGGCACTGGAAGATGGCGGAGTGCTCACTGTCCACAGGCAGCAGGGCCACGCCTTTTTTCGCCACAGCCTCCATGACAATGGAGCCGCCTGCCACCAGGGTTTCCTTGTTGGCCAGGGCGATGTCGATCCCGGCCTCAATGGCGGCCAGCGTGGGCCGCAGCCCGACCATGCCGGACACAGCGGTCAGCAGCATTTCCGCAGAGTCGCAGGTCGCTACAGCGATGAGCCCCTCCATGCCGGAGAGCACCTCGATGTCCGGAAACTCCGCCTGGATACGCTTTCTCAGGTCAAAAGCAGCGTCCGGGTCCATCACGCCCACCAGCTCAGGCTGGTATCGGCGGATCTGTTCCTCCAGGGCGTCAATTTCGTTGAAGCAGGAAATACTGACAACGTTCAGCTCCTCAGGAAATTCGTCCACCACCGACAGCGCCTGTGTGCCGATGGACCCCGTAGAGCCTATGATACTGATATTTTTCATCGTGTCACCTCGAATAATCTTTGTTTATCTCTTTATTATAGCATAATGTGGCCCCACTTAGTAAAAAAGATGTAAAATTCATCCTGCTAAGTGAGGCTGAATTGCTTGTGTTTCTCTTAAAATGTCGCCAGAGTCCATAAAAACCTTGAACCTCTGCGGGTTTAAGCGTATAATTATCATAGGATAATTTTTTGTTAGGAGGCATCGAATATGAGACCTTTTATAGGCAGAAAGCAGGAGCTTCAGCTTCTTGAAAACGCGTATACCAGTAAAAATGCCTTTGTCATGGTGAACGGACGGCGCCGTGTTGGCAAAACCGCCCTGGTCCGTCATTTTTTGAAAGGCAAGCGGGCGCTTTACTTTACCGCGAAAGAAGAGGTTGATGTTTTAAGCCGACGGCGCTTCCTTAAAACTTTTGCAGAATATTGCGGAGAAACCCTCAGCTCTTCGGCAAAGCTGCCGGACTGGAAGGAAATTTTCAAGGCCTTTGCCGAGCGGGTAGAGACCTCCAGAAAAGTGCTGGTCATCGATAATGTCGCTTACCTGATGCTGGCAGACCCTTCCTTTGCCAGAGCTTTAAAATACGCGTGGGAACGTTACTTCAAGCAGGCTTCCGTGATGCTGATCGTGGTAATGCCCAACAACAGCCTCTTAGTCAATCTTGAAGGCAAGAGCAACACCCTGATCGGCTGCGTGACCACCCAGCTGAAGCTGAAGCCCATCAGCTTTGTAGAGATGATCAAGGACTACCCCCATCAGGATTTTAACCAGCTCATGACCCTGTACGCCATTGCGGGAGGGGTTCCCAAATACTGGGAATTCTTTGCCGCCTGCGAGAAGACCATTGACTACATGGGCGTGGTCCGTGAGGATATGCTGGACCAAAACAGCCTTTTATACGAGGAGCCCATGAACCTGATCGAGCGGGATGTCTGGGAACCATCCTACTACAACGCGGTGTTAAAGGCTGTAGCCGACAACTACCACCGCCCGGCCGATATCGCCAGGTATCTGGAAATGAAGCCAGGCGCAGTGAACCACTGCCTGAGCAACCTGGCGGTCCTTGGCTACCTGGAGGCCAGAGTGCCCATCACCGAGAAAAAGGCTGGTCCTTCTAACCGCAAAGTCCAGTACTATTTCTCCGATCCCTTTATGGATTTCTGGTATACCTTCATTTTTGAGAATAAAGAACACCTGGAGGCAGGCCAGGAGCTTCAGATTTTTGAAGCCATCAAGCGCGCTTTTCCAGGTTATATCCAATTTTGGTTTAAAACAGCCTGCAAGGAGATTTTTGCTGCGGCCTGCAAGCAGGGGGGCATCCCCTTTAAAATTGACCGCATCGGCACATTTTGGAACAAAAATGAGGAAACCGTGGACATTGTGGCAGTGGATGAACAGCGCAAGCGCATCTTTCTAGGCGACTGTCTGTACAGCAACAAGCCCTATACCATGGAAGCCTACGATGATTTTGTGGAAAACTGCAGCGATATAAGAGAGTTTAAGGTCTTTAAGGACTATGACTGGACACACGGCGTCTTTACCGCCAACCCCTTTGACCCCGCCCTTATGGATTACGCCATGATCACCTCCGATGTCTATCTGTTTAACGGGATCACGGTTTATTCCAGAAAATAAAAAACACGCAGACAGCCCCAGGAGCTGCCTGCGTATTTTTTATTTGTTTATTATTTGGATTTGCCAAGGGCCACACAGCTGAGAACCAGACCGGTCGTGCCCGCCGCCAGTGCCACAATGCTGAGCACAAAGGATGCCACTTTCATTTTAACACCTCATTTCGATAAAGTAGATACCTCTATTATAACACGTTTAGGGCCTTTTTTCATAAAGACGGTCGTTCATTTTGGAAATTTTGTGCCGGATAATCAGGTACTGGACAATCCAGATAATCAGGTAGAGCGCCGCGAAAACCACGAAATAGATCAGTATGCTGATAAAACTGGGAGCTACCCAGCGGCAGGCAATGGAGATGGGCAGCAGGGTAAAGGTCAGCAGCAGAAAATGGATGAGCGTTTTCCTCAGAAGACTCCAACGCTCCACTGCCCAGATGGCAGACCCGAACCCGCAGATAAAGCCAAGGGCTACGCTGGCCAGGTACTGGAAAAGAGCCGCGTTCATCAGGCCGCCCATCAGGTCGATGAGCGGGGGGGATACCGGGGAGTAGCTGCCAAAGAACAGAGAAATCGCCAGCGCGATGGTCGTGGAGATGGCAATGCCGATGGGGATGCCCAGAAGTCCGAAGCCCAGTGCTTTTTTTACAGTCATTTTAATTACCTCACAATCCTAAGTATTTTTTGATTTTGGAGACATAGCGCCTTGACACATAAGCCTTGTCCCCGTTGGTCATCCGCAGGCTGATGGTGCCGCTGATGCTGGTGTCCAGGCTAGTGACATGGCCGAAATTGACAATTTCCGAGTTGGAAATCCGGACAAAGCTGCTGCCCGACAGCATTTCCTCCAGCGCGTACAGCCGGAGCTTTACCCGGTAGGTCTGCTGTGCGCAGCGGACAAAGGTTTTCTGCTCCTCCGTGTAAAAACGGAAAATCTCTTTTTTGTCCAGCAAATAAATCCGGTCGCCGGAAATTGCGGTGATCATGCTGGGGTGGTCAGCCGAAAGGCGCTCAGCCAGGGCAGTGATTTCAGCGGTCAGGGCGTTTGTGCAGATGATTATCCGGGGTTTTTGCAGCCCAGGGTCAATTTTTATTTCAACATCCATTTTGAGAAGCCTCCTTGGTGTTTCCGTTAACGGTTGATTTAATTATACGTGAAACCAGCCCGGACGCAAGGCTTTTTCGCTAAATGGTCGTAAACAGCCGGTAAGTGGCAGGTTGACGGCGGGCAGAGGGTAGGGTAAACTTTTAAGAGCAGATGTGCGCAGACTGCGCCTTTTATCCAGATAAGAAAGGCTTTGTTTTTTTGTCATACTGTATAGCGGCAGTGCCGCGGATAATGGATTCTGAGGTGAGAAATGAAAAGCGATGAAATATTAATGATTGGCGACAGCCTGATCGAATACGGCGACTGGGACGATCTGCTGGGAACAGAGGTTATCAACCGGGGCATGGGCGGCGATACCACAGAGGGCGTGCTCATGCGCGTCGGCAGAAGCCTGAAGCGGGAGCCGGGCAAAATCTTTCTGATGGTCGGCGTGAATGACATCATCAGCGGGGAGAGCACTGGCTTTATCGCCCGCAATTACGAGGCGATCCTGGAGAAAATAAGGGCACTCTCGCCTGAAAGCGCCGTCTTTGTGCACAAGGCGCTGCCCTGCAGTCCTGAAAAGCTTTTTTTTTGTTTTTGACAACAGCCGGGTGACAGCTCTCAACCGGGAAATTGAAAGGCTGGCAAAAAAATACGGCGCGGAATGCGTCGATCTGTGGGATGTCCTGACAAAAAAACGGAGAGCTGCTGCCCGAGTACACCACCGATGGTGTACACCTGACAGCGTCGGCCTACACGCTGTGGGCAGGCAGGCTTAAGCCTCTTCTTTAGGGGCTGGCAGCGCCTTTTTCTCAAGGGCATAGGCCGCAGAACCCAGCCCGATCCCCAGAGCGGTAGCCGCCGCAATATCCGAGGGATAGTGGACAAAAAGGTACATTCTGGAAAAGCTGATGAGTGCGGCCAGCGGAATGGCGCCAAGGCCAAAGGACTTTTTGTTCAGAGTCAGAATGGTGGCGGCAGTCACTGAGGTCAGTGTATGGCCGGAGGGGAAGGATGCGCCAAAGGGGCGCCGGATCTTCAGAGCTACTGTTTGGTCAACGTCACAGGGCCGAGCGCGGTGGAAAAGATTTTTAACCAGAATATTGTTGGCGAAAACGTCAAAGGATACCGCCGCTGCGAGCGTAAACCCGCAACGGCGGTATTTTTTTGAGAGCATCATCAGGCCGCCGATGCCAATCCAGACAGCGCCGGCAGTCCCGAGCCTTGTGGCCCCGATCATCACCTTGTCCAGCGTCGGCGAGCAGAGGTTTTTCTGTATTTTTTTTAGTATCTTAAGATCAAATTTCGTGATGTTTTTCATAGAGTGGTGTATTCTCCTTATATCGTAAAGCACATTATACCTGAAAATGGATAAGTTTTCATTAAAAGCAGAATGACGTTCGTTTTCAGATGTGCTATAATGAGAGAAAGGAAAGGGGTGAGCGGAATGAAAAAGCTGTTGATTGGAATGGCGGTGCTGGCTGTGTGCTTTGTTTCTACCGGGTGCGGGCAGGGCGGCGATATCGTCGGAACCTGGAAGGAAGAATATTTTGAGAAGACCTGCCCGATAAAGGATGATATGCAGAACCACCAAATCGTGTTCAACGACGACGGAACGTTTTCAGACGGACGGGGTGTTAATGTGGACGGGCACTACAAAGTTCTGTCCTTTGAAGGCAGCTACGGCAGCAATCCCGACTCCGGTTATCTGAAATTAAGCCGAATATCCTACCTGCCGTCTGAGGAAGCCCTGTTTATTGACAAGGACGCGACTGCGTTTTATGAAAAGCAGATGACAGGGTCAGACGATTGGGAGAAGAAGCCTCTGATCGACGCGCCTCCCGGTAAATTTGACGAGGGACTGGCCCTGACGAACTATGCCAGAAGAATGGATAATCGCGAATTTTACTATAAGCTGCTGGGCAATAAGCTCTACATTATGAGCAAAAAAGTAAATGTTGAGAAGGGCAGTATGGTCAATGGAATATATACGTTTGTGCGATAAGGGTATGGAGAGGAGGCAGGCTGAAATGAAACGAGGAATGCTAATCATGGTGATGGTGGGGCTCCTGGCCCTGCTTGCGGGTTGCGTGCCTGAGAAATCCCCCTTAGTGGGTGTCTGGCATAAGGATAACGCCGGCGAGCTGCCAGTGGAGAGTCTGGAAATTAAATTCAATGATGTTGGAAAGTACGACGCTGTCAGGAATTTTGTGTTTGGCAAACACGATTATTACGGTTACGGCCCTTCCGGCACCTACGCCATCGCCGATAACCACCTGGTCTTTACCGTCACGGGCGTCTCAGGCTATGCCAGTGACGACTCCTACAGCGATCTGTACCAGTCCGGAATGCGTGAAGCGTACCCCGACCGTACTCAGCGCTATTATGAAATCGACGGCGATACGCTGTATCTCTATGAATCAGAGGAAAAAAGAGAGACGCCAGGCGTCTTTCTGACCGGCACCTTCCACCGCGGAGAAATCAAAAAATGCAGCTTGTACGAAGCGTATTATCGCTATGACTGAGTTTGGTAAGGGGGATTAAAGCCCAAAAACAAGATTGCTCTAAAAAAAGAACAAAAACTTTAATCCATAAAAGCTTGACAGCATAAATCTTGAGTGCTAAAATAAATCACAATTAAAACAACAACTGAATACTTGCCTTAAAAACCATTGACGTGAAGATAAAAACAGTTCGTGCACTTACAGAGAGCCGGGAATGCTGAGAGCTTGGCAGAACGCAGCCTGTTAAATGGATCACCGAGGGCGCAGTGAACAGAGCGCAAGCTCCCATTACTCTGCGACGCACCTTCTGCGTTATTGAAGAGGCGGTTGATGGACCGCTGCAAAGAGCATGGGATCTTTTTGCGTCCCGTGAATAAAGGTGGCACCGCGGGTGTTTTCATAGAACTTACAACACTCGTCCTTTAATATAGAGCTTATATTACAGGGCGGGTGTTTTTTTGATGTTTTGTCCAATTTTTGAAAAAAATTGGCAGGGGGAGAGCGTTGGAGGAAAGTGGAAGTTTGATTCAAAGTCAAAGAAAGAGGATTTTTCAATGGAGAATTGAGAATTGAGAATGGAGAATTACAGGAACAAAATGCTGCGCATTTTGATTAGGATTGCGGCTGTAGGCCGCTGTTTAATCGCTTTTACGTGAGTAAAAGGGTTCAAAAATTCTCCATTCTGCATTCTCAATTCTCCATTAGCCAGCCTTCTTCACACCGCTTTGCCCGCTAATGACCAATCTTATCATCATCATAAAAGGAGTATCCCATGAAAATACCATCATTAGAAACAGTACAGCGACAATCCGAGGGCTTTGCGGCCTTTCCTGTCAGCTGCGAAATCTTTGCGGACATCAAGACACCGATTCAGGTGCTGAAAATATTAAAGAGTATCAGCTCACGCTGCTACCTGCTGGAGAGTGTCGAGGGTGTTGAGAAGTGGGGACGCTACTCCTTTCTCGGCTTTGACCCAGTGGTCGAGGTGAAGTGCAAGGACGGGCTCATGGAAATCAAAAACGGTACGGCGGTCAGGTTAGAGACCGATGATCCGGGACAGGAGATAAGACGCATCCTGTCCGAGTACAGAAGCCCTAAGGTGGCTGAGCTGCCGCCCTTTACCGGCGGCTTTGTCGGATATTTTTCCTACGACTATCTGAAGTACAGCGAGCCGTCCCTGCGATTTGACGGCGACGACAGCGCGGGCTTTAACGATCTGGACCTTATGCTGTTTGAGAAAGTCATTGCCTTTGACCAGCTGCGGCAGAAGATCGTGATTATGGTTACCATCAAAACCGATCATCTGGCGGTGAACTATAACCGGGCCGTCAGGGAGCTGGATTACCTGGTGGGCCTGATCCACAGCGACGTGCCGGCGAGCGGCCAGCTGCCAAGACTGCTCAGCGATTTCAAGCCCCATTTTGACAGGGAAGCCTACTGTGAGATCGTGAAGAAGACCAAGGGCTATATCCGCGAGGGCGATATTTTCCAGGCAGTGCCCTCCAACCGACTGACCGCTGAGATGGAGGGGAGCCTATTTAATACCTACCGTGTGCTGAGGACCATCAACCCTTCGCCCTACATGTATTATATCGCATGCGATGACCTCGAAATCGCCGGGGCATCCCCCGAGACGCTGGTAAAGCTTCAGGACGGTGAGCTCTCAACCTTTCCCATTGCCGGTACCAGCCCGAGGGGCAGAACCAGTGAGGAGGATGCTGAGCTTGAGGAGCGCCTGCTCAAAGATCCCAAGGAGCTGGCAGAGCACAATATGCTGGTAGACCTGGGGCGAAACGACCTCGGTAGGGTAAGCCGGTACGGCAGCGTTAAGGTGCAGGAATATCTGAAAGTCCAGAAATATTCCCATGTCATGCACATTACCTCTGTGGTAACCGGGCAGCTGAGAGAAAACATGGATCAGCTTGACGCGGTTACGGCAGTTCTCCCAGCGGGCACACTCTCGGGTGCGCCTAAGATAAGAGCCTGTGAGATCATCAACGAGCTTGAAGGGATACGGCGGGGCATTTACGGCGGTGCCATCGGCTATATCGACTTCACCGGAAACATGGATGTCTGCATTGCCATCCGGACAGCAGTGAAGAAGGACGGCCGGGTCTATGTCCAGTCGGGCGGCGGTGTGGTCGCAGACAGCGATCCGGAAAAGGAATACCAGGAGAGCATCAACAAAGCCATGGCTGTGGTTGAAGCGGTAAAACAATCGGTGGAGGTAATGGACTGATGATCTTAATCATAGATAACTACGACAGCTTTTCATACAATCTTGTGCAGCAGGTAGGCAGGGTAAACCCGGACCTGAAGGTCATCCGGAATGACGCTCTGAGCGTGGACGAAATCGAGGCGCTGCACCCATCCCACATCATTCTGTCCCCGGGCCCTGGGCGGCCTGCTGACGCGGGAGTCTGTGAGGCGGTGGTCCGGCGGTTTTCCGGAAAGCTTCCGGTTTTAGGTGTGTGCCTCGGGCATCAGGCCATCTGTGAGGCCTTCGGCGCAGAGGTCACCTACGCCAGTGAGCTGATCCACGGGAAAAGGAGCAGCATTCACATTGCCAACGGGAGCCCGCTGTTCAAAGGCCTGCCGCCCATTATGGACGCGGCCCGCTATCATTCGCTGGCAGTCAGTCGGAGCAGCCTGCCCGATGAGCTGCTCATCATCGCTGAGGACAATGCCGATGAGGTCATGGGCGTCAAGCACCGGGATTTTGATGTGTACGGGCTTCAGTTTCATCCGGAATCCATATTGACACCACAGGGAAATATCATCATTGAAAATTTTTTAGCGCTGGGAGGTAAAATACAATGATACAGGATGCGATCTATACGGTTTTAAACGGACATGATCTTGATCTGGACGCCACTAAAGAGGCCTTCAACCAGATTATGGAGGGGAAGGCCACCAACGCGCAGATCGGCTCCTTCCTTACCGCCATGCGGATGAAGGGCGAGACCATTGAGGAGATCACAGCCTGTGCAGCGGTGATGCGTGAAAAATGCACAAAGCTGGACCCGGGCATGGACGTGCTGGAAATTGTGGGCACCGGGGGCGATGAGGCCAACACCTTTAACATCTCCACCGTCTCCGGCATTGTGGTCTCAGCCGGCGGAGTGCCAGTCGCCAAGCACGGCAACCGGAGTGTTTCCAGCAAATGCGGCGCCGCGGACTGCCTGGAAGCCCTGGGCGTAAAGATTGACCTGAACGCAGAGCAGAACGCGCGGATGCTGAGAGAGGCAGGCATCTGCTTCATGTTTGCGCCGGTTTACCATGCCTCCATGAAGTATGCCGGCCCAGTCCGCAAGGAAATCGCAGTCCGCACTATTTTTAATATCCTGGGGCCTCTGGCCAACCCGGCCGGCGCAAATATGCAGCTGCTGGGCGTCTACGACGAGAATCTGGTAGAGCCCCTCGCCAGAGTGCTCTCAAACCTTGGCGTTAAACGGGGCATGGTGGTCCACGGACACGACGGGCTGGACGAGATTACCCTGTGCGATACAACTACCATCTGCGAGATAAACGATGGCCAGCTCAACAGCTTTTTCCTCTCACCGGAGCAGCTGGGGCTGGCGCGCTGCACAAAGGAGGCGCTGGTGGGCGGAGACCCTCAGGAAAATGCTGAGATCGCCCGGGAGATCCTGAGTGGTGTTCGCGGCCCCAAGCGCGACGTGGTGCTCTTAAACGCGGCGGTATGCCTGTATATGACCTATAACCAGATGACCCTCCGGGAATGTGTGCGCTATGGGGAGAACCTGATTGACAGCGGCAAGGCCATGGAACAGCTGAATCGTTTTATCGCTTTGTCCAACGAGGTGCAGCGTGATGATTTTAGATAAATTAGCGGCCAGCGCCAGGGTACGGGTCGACCGGTTAAAGGGAGAGCGGCCTTTGGAAAGCGTAAGAGAGGAAGCCCTGTCCATAAAGCCCGAAAAGCCCTTTTGCTTTGAAAAGGCGTTAAAAAAAGAGGACATTGCTTTTATCTGTGAGGTCAAGAAAGCGTCCCCCTCAAAGGGGCTTATCGCTCCGGATTTTCCCTATGTGCATATCGCCAGAGATTACGAGGCTGCCGGCGCAGACGCGATCTCAGTCCTCACCGAGCCCCAATACTTTTTAGGCAGTGACGATTATCTGAGCGCTGTCAAGAGGGCGGTGAGCATTCCGGTTATCCGAAAGGATTTTACCATTGACCCCTATCAGATTTACGAGGCCAGAATCATCGGGGCAGACGCTGTTTTGCTGATCTGCGCGCTCCTTGACACAGAAGCCCTGACGGAATATATCCGCATTGCCGACAGACTGGGCCTGTCCGCCCTGGTGGAGGCCCACGACGCGGCAGAGGTCTGCTCGGCCCTTGAGGCAGGCGCCCGGGTGATCGGCGTCAACAACCGGAACCTTAAAACCTTTGAGGTCGACATCGAAAACAGTGCGCGACTCAGGCAGCTGGTGCCAGAGCATATCACTTTTGTCTCTGAAAGCGGCATTAAAACCCCCGGGGATATTGACGCGCTCAGGAAAAACGGCACCGACGCAGTGCTCATCGGTGAGACTCTGATGCGCAGCAGCCGCAAGGCGGAGGAGCTGGCAAGGTTGCGGGGAGAGCGTCTGGCATGAAGACAAAGATTAAAATATGCGGCCTGACAAGGCCACAGGATGTCGAGGCCGTCAATGCGGCCCGGCCAGACTATATCGGCTTTGTATTTGCCGAGAGCAGACGCCGCCTCACACCACAGCAGGCCATCACGCTGAAAAGACAGCTCGACCCGGAAATCCAGAGTGTGGGTGTTTTTGTCAACCCCAGTCTGGAGACGGTTCTGGACATTACCAGCCGGGATATTCTTGACATTGTCCAGCTTCACGGCGATGAGCCCCCAGCCTTTGCCGAGAGGGTGCGCCGCGAGACCGGCTGCCCGGTGGTAAAGGCCTTTAGAATCAGGGGAGAAGAAAGCCTGGCGGCGCTTAAAGCCTATGACCAGGCGGATTACCTGCTGCTGGACACCTATAATAAGAACGCCTACGGCGGCACCGGCAGGGCTTTCAACTGGGCGCTGCTGAGAGGAAATACGAGCGGTAAGCCCTTTTTCCTGGCAGGCGGGCTGAATATTGAAAACATCGAAACGGCCATAAGGACCGTCCGGCCATATGGTGTGGATATCAGCAGCGGTGTGGAGACAAACGGGCGCAAAGACCCCGGTAAAATAGAGGAAATCATTAAAAAAATAAGGAGATTCGATCAATGACAAAAGGACGCTACGGACAGCACGGGGGCCAGTATATCCCTGAGACATTAATGAACGCGGTGATTGAGCTCGAGGAGGCTTACGAGCATTATAAAAAGGACCCGGCCTTCAATGCCGAGCTGAATGACCTGCTGAAAAATTACGCAGGCCGCCCTTCATTACTATACTATGCAGAAAAAATGACAAGGGATCTTGGAGGCGCAAAGATTTATCTGAAGCGTGAGGACCTGAACCATACAGGCTCACATAAAATTAACAATGTGCTGGGGCAGGTGCTTCTGGCAAAGAAAATGGGCAAAACCCGCGTGATCGCAGAGACAGGGGCCGGGCAGCACGGTGTCGCCACCGCCACCGCCGCGGCGCTCATGGATATGGAATGTGAAATCTTCATGGGGAAGGAGGACACCGACCGCCAGGCTCTGAATGTTTACCGGATGGAGCTGCTCGGCGCAAAGGTCCACGCGGTGACCAGCGGCACCATGACTTTAAAGGACGCCGTCAATGAAACCATGCGGGAATGGACCAGCCGGATCATTGATACCCACTATGTGCTGGGCTCAGTGATGGGACCGCACCCCTTTCCCATGATGGTGCGCGATTTTCAGTCTGTGATCAGCAGAGAGGCCAGAGAGCAGATTCTGGAAAGAGAAGGAAAACTGCCCGCGGCAGTTCTGGCCTGTGTGGGCGGCGGCAGCAACGCCATGGGGATGTTTTACCATTTTATAGAAGATCGGGATGTGCGGCTCATCGGCTGTGAGGCGGCAGGAAAGGGCGTGGACACCGACAAACACGCAGCCACCATCGCCAAGGGCACACCCGGCATTTTTCACGGCATGAAATCCTATTTCTGTCAGGATGTCTACGGCCAGATCGCCCCGGTATACTCCATCTCAGCCGGGCTGGATTATCCCGGTATCGGCCCGGAGCACGCTCACCTGCACGATCTTGGCAGGGCGGAGTATGTGCCAGTCACCGATGACGAGGCCATCAGCGCCTTTGAATACCTCTCGCGGACAGAAGGGATTATCCCGGCAGTTGAGAGCGCTCACGCTGTCGCTTACGCCAGAAAGCTGGCGCCGTCCATGTCAGCGGATGAGAGCATCATTATCTGTTTATCGGGCCGCGGAGATAAGGACGTGGCAGCCATCGCACGTTATAAGGGGGTAGATTTACATGAGTAACCATCGCATCGCAAAGACCTTTGACCACGGAAAAGCCTTCATTGGTTTTATTACAGCGGGTGACCCGACCCTTGAAAAAACAGAGGAGTTCATCACGCTCATGGAGCGGGCAGGGGCAGACCTCATTGAGCTGGGGATTCCTTTTTCTGACCCCATCGCTGAGGGACCGGTGATCCAGCGGGCAAATATCCGCGCGCTCAGCCAGGGCGCCACAACCGACAAAATTTTTGACATGGTGGCCCGGGTGCGTAAAAAGGTTCAGGTGCCGCTGGTTTTTTTGACCTATGTCAATCCGATCTTTACCTACGGCATTGACCGGTTCTGCGCCAGGTGTCAGGAGGCGGGAATCGACGGCCTCATCATTCCAGACCTGCCCTTTGAAGAAAACGGGGAGGTACGGCCCATCGCAGAGAAATACGATGTGGATGTCATCTCGCTGATCGCGCCGACCTCCGAACAGCGCATCGGACAAATTGCCAGGGAGGCTTCGGGCTTTATCTATACGGTATCCTCCCTCGGGGTTACCGGCGTCCGGTCTGAGATCACAACAGACCTTCAGTCGATGATCCGGGTTATACGGGAAAATACCAGCACACCGGCAGCTGTCGGCTTTGGCATCTCTGAGCCGGAGCAGGCAGAGAGCATCAGCGCATACGCAGACGGAGTGATTGTAGGGTCGGCCATTGTGAAGATGATCGAAGCGAACGGTGAAGCCGCAGGACCGGTTATCGAGGAGTACGTCCGGAAAATGAAAGCAGCCTGCATGAAAAATAACAATGATTTGAAGCGTTAAAATTTTTTAAATTTTATCATGAGAAGGCGAAACGTTAAAGAGAGGATTGTCAATGGAGAATTGAGAATGGAAAATGAAGAATTACAGGAGCAAAATGCTGCCGCATTTTTGATTGGATTTGCGGCCAAAGGCCGCTGTTTTAATCGCTTTTTAGGTAGAAAAGGATTCATATAATTCTCCATTCTCAATTCTGTATTCTCCATTTATAAAATCGCCTCTTATCTTAACTTTACAGCTTGCTTACAATATTCTCAATCATCTGAAGGTGTCATCCGGCTGTGACATCTTCTTTGTTTTTTGGAAAACTTGTGTTACAATAGAGCCGAAAATAGAGAACAGGAGGAACATAATAAGTGGAAGAATTCCCTAAGATACAAATGCAGTTTGATAAACTGGTGATGGTGGTCAACCACGCGGAGCGCAAGGAGACAGACCCTAATAAGGCAGAATATTTACATTGGCTGAGAACACAGCTGGAGGCCATCGCCATCGATGAAAGCCAGCACCGTGAGTTCTGAGGAGGCGAAAAATGCAGCTACCGGCATGGATGTGGGGCGTTGTGCTTTTGTGCTTTTGTGTTGCGATTTTTTACCGTAACAAGCATAAGGACGATGACAATGACGACAACGAAGACCGCCATCACCGTCACTGGTAAGGTGCCGGCAGGGGCTTTTACCAGCTAATATTAAGAATGAATCGATATACTGTAATGCAGAATTTAAAGGAGTAGCGGTTATATGGAAAAATTTAAACAAACATTTTTGAGCAAAAAGGGCCTGATCATCGTTGCTGGTGCAGCCGCAGCGGTATTGGTGGCAGTGGTCCTTTTCTTTGCGATTAACAGTGTGCGAAACAGCGGAAATCACGTAAAGGGTGTAGATGTTTCGGCCTATCAGGGTGATATTGACTGGAAAAAGCTGGCGGACCAGGACATATACTTTGCCTTTATTAAAGCTACAGAGGGAAAAGACCATGTGGACAAAAATTTTGAGAAGAACTGGAAGGAAGCGCGCAAGGCTCATCTGAAGGTCGGCGCTTACCATTTTGTGAATTTTGACCAGGATGGAAAAACACAGGCCGATCATTTTATCAATACAGTTCCCAAGGAAAACGACAGTCTGCCGCCGGTTATCGACCTTGAGCTTTATGGGGACTATCTGAATAAACCGATGGATAAGAACAAGGTACAGGCCATTGTCAATGATATGATCGTAAGGTTTAAGGATTATTATGAAAAGACACCGATCATCTATACCAATTACAATACCTACAATACCTATCTGTCCGACGCTTTCGCTGAGATTCCGATCTGGATCTGCGATATTTCGGACCAGGAGCCTGATCTGAAGGGCGGCCATGAGTGGCTGTTCTGGCAGTATTCCCAGAGAGAAATCCTCAACGGCTACAGCGGCGAGGAACGGTTTATTGATATGGACCTTTACAATGGTGACCTCCGTCAATTTAAAAAACAGTTTGAATAAAAAGAAAACAGGCGTCAAACGCCTGTTTTTTGTTTGGATAAGTAACAGAAAATAATATGGGTTACGTGTGCAAGATGTTTACAGAACAGCCAGATGGGTATAACAGTAAAGACAGATTTTATTACTGTGATCTCCTAACAAGTCTGATACCTCTTCTTGCTTACCCCCGGTCATTTCCCGCCGGGGGTATTTTCAATTCAGGTCGTAGGTGTCGGAATCCGGATGATAAGTGATTTTCTGAGTCTTTTTATCTTTCTTTACGGTATAGTCAATCTGAGAAATGTAGAGTTTTTCTTCATCCAGGGAATGCACATAGCTCTGGGTGACCTTTGAGAGGTCTCGGCTGGATTTGGAATTGACGCTGTCTGTGCTCTCCTCAATGGTGTGTGAAGAATCCTTAATGCCGTAGGTAACCTTCAGGTCTGTAATCTCATAGTCTGAATTGTTGACCGCTGTACTGATGATCTGCGTGTTCTTAGCATCGACGGGGACAAATCCATAGGTGATAAAAAGCCCACTGCCTTCATCGAATTTTACCAGAGGTTCGGACTGGCCGCAGCTGCTCACTGTAAACAGGGTAGTGAAAATCATTAACAATATCAATAATCGCTTTTTCATGTGTCCTCTCATCAAAAGTGTTTTATTTGTTTCTATTAATTATACCAGAAGTTTATTAAAAGAAAAAGAAAAAACAGGTTCTGTTCATGAACAATAAGGTTTTGATAAGCCTCTGAAACTTAAATTAAAAAAATTCTAAAAAATAGGGTTGACAAAGCAGACAGAAGGCACTATAATATAATTAAAGTTAGTTAAACATAACAAATTAATTTTTCTAACTCCAACTATACTCCTTGATTTTATGAATTTTTACCATTCATAACTTGTTCTAACCCGGAAAAGGCTCGCATCCCCAAGCGAGCCTTTTCTTTTGCTGCTTGTAAGATTGAAAGTTTCTGGCAAATCGGCTTTAAACCCACATAGGGTTATGTTATAATAAGGCCGTTATTTCATTACATAAATGTAGAAACCGGAGGAAAATATGGATTACAATAAAGAAGCGCTGAAAGCTCATGAAGCGTGCAGAGGCAAAGTAGAAGTCGTTTCTAAGATGAAACTTGAAAATAAAGATGATCTGAGCATCGCCTACACACCGGGTGTTGCAGAGCCCTGCCGCAAAATCGCGGAGAATAAAGAGGATGTTTATAAATATACCGCCAAGGGGAACCTGGTCGCGGTTTTATCTGACGGCTCGGCGGTTTTAGGCCTTGGCAATATCGGCGGTGAAGCCGCTATGCCGGTTATGGAGGGCAA
Organism: Eubacterium callanderi; assembly: GCF_900142645.1. Taxonomy (GTDB): domain Bacteria; phylum Bacillota; class Clostridia; order Eubacteriales; family Eubacteriaceae; genus Eubacterium; species Eubacterium callanderi. The sequence continues at coordinate 172,328 of NZ_FRBP01000003.1, read as the reverse complement.
GGCTGTGCTGTTTAAATCCTTTGGCAATGTCGATGCATTCCCGATCTGTGTGAGTACACAGGACGCTGATGAGATTATTCAGACAGGCATCAATATCGCGCCGACCTTTGGAGGAATTAACCTGGAGGATATCTCTGCGCCGAAATGCTTTGAAATTGAGGAAAAGCTTCAGGAAGCCCTGGATATTCCGGTTTTCCATGATGACCAGCACGGTACGGCCATTGTTGTCTCCTCTGGGCTCATCAACGCTCTTAAAATTGTTGGGAAGGATATTTCTGAGATCAAGGTAGCCATCAGCGGCCCGGGGGCTGCTGGAACAGCCATTGCAAAAATGCTGATGTCCTTAAATGTAAAAAATATCGTCATGTGTGACCGCACCGGCATCATTGATATCAGCCGTGACGGCCTGACCGGCCATAAGCTTTGGCTGGCTGAGCACACCAATCAGGAACACATTACCGGAAGCCTGGAGGATGCCATCAAGGGCGCGGATGTCTTAGTCGGCGTGTCTGGCCCTGGTATTGTCACAGAGGAAATGGTCGCTTCCATGAATAAAGACGCCATTCTTTTCGCCATGGCGAATCCTATTCCTGAAATTATGCCGGATCTGGCTAAAAAGGCGGGCGCGCGTGTCATTGGCACTGGCCGCTCTGATTTTCCAAACCAGATCAACAATGTCCTGGCGTTCCCGGGGATTTTCAGAGGCGCGCTGGACGCAAGAGCGTCACGCATCACTGAAAGCATGAAGGTAGCGGCAGCCTATGCCATTGCTGACCTCGTAAGCGCAGAGGAACTGAATGAAGACTATGTGATGCCGAGCCCGTTTGATAAACGTGTGGCTCCGGCGGTTGCAAAGGCTGTTTACGATGCCTGGATGAAGGAAGTAAAATAAAAAAATAAGAAAAAAGCTCTCTCAGGCTGAGGGAGCTTTTTGATTAAAGAGCGTATTTTCTGCCAGTCTGAGAATGGCTTGAGAAGTAGGATTTTATACGTGTTTTGACATTGTTTTGGAGATCGTAGTAGTAAAGCGGGTAATCGCCGGTGTGTAAAACACCGGTAGGGAAGGCATCCTCCTGGCCGATGACCCTAAAGGCATCGGGGTCTGCGGTGCTGCAGATCACTGTGCCGCGTTCCAGGTCAAGGGCCGCGTCGGCATAGTGGGGAAGGTCCTGCATGCCGACGAGCGCACCGGCGCTGTCACGTATGACGAGGCGCGAGCCAAGGCTCTGGGATGCTTCGGCTTTTTTGCCGGTAAGAGTCCAAGTGATGGGGTTGATGGATACCGCGTCTGGGAGCAGGGTGATGTTGTGGCCCGTGACACCTGGGGATTCTGTGTTGTATGAAATGATAACGCCTGTGTCTTCTGCTCTCTGCGCAAAGCTTAAATGAGGATTGTCCTTTAAATATCCCCGGGTGATGGAATAGCCGATCACATAGGCGGCGATCATACGCTCCTGAACCTCTGGATGTTCTTTTAAATAGAGACTGAGGATAAACTGGAGCAGCAGTGAGCCCTGGGAATGGCCGGCCAGAATAAAGGGGCGGCCGTTGTTATGGTGCTTAATGTAATAATCAAAGGCTGACAGCACGCAGGTGACAGGCCCTTTTGTGAAGAGCAGGTTGTTTTCCGGCGTATTGTCAAGAAGGCATTCGAGGGCAGCCTGGCGGTACGCGGGCGCGTAAAAATTGCCATAGGCTGAAAAGACAGAGGCCTTTGTCTGGAGATGCTCTGTGGCCCGGATACGCATGGCCTCGTTGTTTATCTCGCAGATACTGGGGCCATGCGGGGTTTTATAGTAGGCTGTGGGGTAGAGGTAAAAAATATCGACGGGCTTGTCGTCAGGCTTTGCTATTTTTTTAGGAAGACACAGCCAGTTTTGAGTGAGGCTGTAGTCGACCGGGGTATCTAAATCAGGGAGATATGGATGCTGTTTCATACGGACTCCTTTTATTTTATAGGATTGTATTATCAGCATCTATTATAGCTTAAATATTTTTTTACAGCAAATCAAAAAGGCCTTGACCTTTACGCGGCGTCAACGTCTATAATGGGTGGCAGGAGGAGCAGAATGATGGAATATACGGTTAAAAAGCTGGCGGCCCTGGCAAAGGTTTCGCCGAGAACACTGCGTTATTACGATGAGATTGGGCTGTTGAAGCCGGCGCGTATCAACAGTTCAGGCTACCGGATCTACGGGAAGAATGAGGTTGACCGCCTTCAGCAGATTTTATTTTACCGTGCGCTGGGGATTGAGCTGGCAGAAATCCTGCAGGTTTTGGACGCCCCGGGCTTTGACAGCCTGGCCGCTTTAAAAACCCACAGGGAACAGCTCCTTCTTAAAAAGAAGCAAATTGACGATTTGATCAATACTGTGACCAAAACGATTGAGAGCAGGGAAGGAAAAACGATAATGAAAGATCACGAAAAGTTCAAAGGCTTTATCCAGAATAAGATTGAAGAAAATGAGAACCGTTACGGTGAGGAGATCCGCAAAAAATATGGCGATGAGGCGATTGACAGAAGCAACGCCCAGTTTAAGAACATGTCACCTGAAAAATACAGTGAATTTGCCGGCCTGGAAGAAAAAATCCTCGACCTTTTAAAGGAAGTAACCCGGCTGGGAACCATTGATAATCTGGAAGGTGAGGAGATTGCCCGGCTTCATAAGCAGTGGATTACGCTGGCGTGGGGAAGCTACAGCCCGGACGCACACCGCGGGCTGGTCCAGATGTACACAGAAGATAAACGTTTTAAAGAATATTATGAAAATAAAGCAGGAAAGAACAGTGCAGAACTGCTTAAGCAAAGTGTGCTGAAGTTCATCCGGTAAACCCTTAAGTCTATGAGCAACAGGGCCCTGCAGAGAAGGTAAGTCTGCAGGCTCTTTTTATTTTTGCCTAAAAAAGGGTTTAAAACAAATAAACATAGTTTGTCAAAAAAAATCTCAGCCGATTTTGATCTCCGAATATAAAATGATATAGAAATTTTATTTATCAGGAGGAAATCATGAAAGAACAGAGAAGAAACATCTACAAGCGAAAAGACAACCGTTACGAGGGGCGTTACATTGTAGGGTATGAAAGCGTGTATGGAAAGGCCATATACCGGTCGGTCTACGCCCATACCTATGAGGAAGCGGTAGAAGTTTTGGAGGAGGCAGAGGAAAGGGTTCACGAGGAGGTTGAGCTTCAGCGTCTGCTGCGCAGACAGAAAACACAGCAGCAGACAACCGGGATTTTACAGAGAGCCTTCAGCCATGACGAAATGCTGAAGGTCGTCCGGACACTGACGCTTCAGGAATGGATGATTGAGTGGCTGGAGGGGCACAAGAGAAATACGATTCGGCCGACCTCCTACATGCGGTACTACAATGTGATTTACAAGCATATCATCCCGCAGATCGGCAGCTATAACCTGCTGGAGCTGACACCGGATATTATTCAGAAATTCGTCAAGTATTTGTGCGAGGACGGAAAAAATGATGATACAGGCCTGTCGCCTGCAACGGTCAGGAGCTATATGATGATTCTAAAGAGCGCGCTTGAGCTGGCTGTGGACCAGGAGCTGATGATCAAAAATCCCTGCAGAAAGGTGTCGCTGCCACCCAAAAGATTCCATAAGCCGGTTTATCTGGAGCCGGATGAGTGTAAACGGTTGGAATATGTGCTGCTGCACACGGATGACAACCCCAAGTCTGTCGCAATTCTGCTGGCATTAAAAACCGGGATGCGGCTCGGCGAGCTGGCGGCCCTCAAATGGGGAGATGTTGATTTCTCCAACCGGGTAATACATGTACGGCATTCGGTTCAGCGGGTTAAAACCTTTGAGCCGGAGGGACCAAAGACAAAGCTGGTCGTTTCAGAGACAAAGACAACAAACTCTGTGCGGGATATTCCCATGAATAATGGGCAGTACGAGTATTTAAAGGCTTATCACCGGATGGTCGTGGCCGACTCGTGGGGAAACATCAATGAAAACACCTTTGTTTTTCAAAATCAGTCGGGGAGCTTTATTGACCCGAGGGTGTACCAGCAGTATTTTAAAGTCGTTCTGAAAAAGGCAAAGGTCAAGGAGGTCAATTTTCATGCGCTCCGCCACACCTTTGCCACCATCGCAGCCAGCAAAAATATGCAGATATCTGTCTTGAGCAGGATATTAGGACATTCAAACGCAGCATTGACATTACAGTTATATATCCATTCCATCACAAATCAGGACAGGGCCGAAATGTCTAAAGTAGATTGGGAATATTCAGCCTGATCTTTTTTTACAGGCCAAAAAGACCGTGTAATGAGGACACTTGTACCCATAACTTGTGCACTAACATGAAATGTGGTAAAATGGACAGGTATATTTAGAAAAGGGAGGGAGAAAATGAGTTTTTCTGAAATTGTTGCTGCGGTCAATGACTTTGTGTGGGGCCCATACATGCTTGTACTGCTGGTGGGTACAGGTGTTTTTTTGACCATACGCCTGAAGTTTTTGCCGTGGCGGAATCTGGGATATGCCCTTAGATCGGTGTTTACCCGTGCGCCCAAGGATGAAAACACTAAGGAGCACAGCGGAGATATCTCGCCGTTTCAGTCTCTGATGACCGCTCTGGCCGCGACTATTGGCACCGGCAATATTGTCGGTGTTGCCACCGCCATGGTATTGGGCGGCCCAGGGGCTCTGGTGTGGATGTGGATCAGTGCGCTGTTTGGGCTTTCCACCAAATACGGCGAGAGTGTTCTGGCGGTCAAATACCGTGAGACCAACTCGTCTGGTGAGATGGCTGGCGGCCCCATGTACGCCATGAAAAAGGGCTTTAAGGTTAAATGGCTGGGGAGCCTGCTGGCATTTTTGTTTTCACTTTTTGCCGTTATAGCGTCCTTTGGGATCGGGAACCTGACACAGGCGAATTCCATCTCCGATGCGGTACAGAATACCTTTGGGGTACCAACCTGGATAACTGGTGTTGTCCTGACTGTTTTGGCGTTGATCGTTCTTTTGGGCGGTATCAAGAGTATTGGCCGTGTCTGCGGTTTTATTGTTCCGATCATGGCGGTGTTCTATTTTGCAGCCGGAATCCTTGTTATTATCATCAATTTTCACAACGTACCGGCTGGAATCGTTGAGATTTTCCGCATGGCCTTTTCACCTCAGGCAGTCGCCGGCGGCGTGGGCGGTTCCATCATTGCGAGCATGCTTTCAGCCATGCGCTGGGGCGTCGCGCGAGGGGTGTTTTCAAATGAAGCGGGTCTTGGCTCTGCGCCGATAGCAGCGGCAGCGGCTAAAACAGACCACCCCTCAAGACAGGGCTATATCAATATGACGGGTACCTTCTTTGACACACTGGTTGTCTGCACGATTACCGGCCTTGTTATCGCATCCTCAGGTGTTCTCGGGACAATCGATGCGGCGGGTGAGCTCTATACCGGAGCGAACCTGACCATCCGGGCGTTTGAGTCAGCCATTGGACCAGTGGGCGCTTTGATCGTCACCATTGGTATTATGCTGTTCGCCTTCTCGACCATACTGGGCTGGGAGTACTATGGCGAAAAGTCACTGGAATATTTGATCCCTTCAACTGCGGCGGTTAAAATTTACCGGTTTGTCTTTTCAGTCGTCACATTTTTTGGCGCGACAACGGCACTGCAGATTGTGTGGGATTTTTCCGATACCATGAATGGCCTGATGGCCATTCCAAATCTTATCTGTCTGTTGGTGCTCAACAAAGTGATCGCCCGGGAATGCTTTGATTATCAGGAAAATATCCTGATTCCTGAAAGGGAAATGCGCAAGCTCAAAAAGCAGAAGAATTGAAAAAAACGCCTGCACGTAGATGCAGGCGTTTTTTATTTAATTTTTCGGGCTGTGACAACCAGACGGCCATCATCCATGTCAAAAACACAGGTAGAAAGGGTCAGGATTTCATCGTCAGGCTCAAGAACCACATCGGTTTTGTAGAGGCTTCGGGCCTGGATACGCTGGAAGTAAGAGAGAAAATCCTCGTCGCCTGCAAAATCGGGGCGTCTGTAATCATAGTTGGCCTCGGTTTTATAGACAGAGAAGATTTCCCATTTCCCCGGGTCACCAATACGGTCATACTCGATGGTCTGGTGTGCCTTAAAAAAGCTCTCATCCAGATAGCTGTGAAGATCCCCGAAGGTGGAGGATTTCTGGATGTTGTGGCTGTGCCCATACAGAACGCTGTTCTGGGCCTTTGGCACACGGTTAAAGTTGTAGGTATAGTCGAGAAAGACCGCGCCCCATTGGGATTCCTCGCCCTCAAAGGTAGTGTATAAATACTTTTCGTTATTGTCGGTCTGGACAACCGGATAATCAATGGTGGTGCCCTCTATTTTTATCCAGCCGACTGTATCCGGATTAACGGCTTTGAGAGCATCGAAATCAATGCCAGCATCCTCTGCTGTTGGCTGGGCAATGCTCACAACCTCTTCTTTTTTAAAATACTGGCGGATATAGGGCAGGCTGTAGTAGATCAGGCCAGCCAGTGAGGCGATGATGACAATAATACAGATGCTGTTTATGATGCGGTTGTTTGTCTTTTTATTTTCAGTCTTTTGGTTTTTGCTCATTTTGGCTTCCTTTGTCAAAAATAGTAATGGGTCTATTTTAGCATAATTACATTAAAAAGAAAGTACCTGCGTTTTAAAAAGAAAAATTTTTTATTTGTGATTGACAAAGACTTTGAGCATGTGTTATGATTAACGAGTTATGAAGCCGCACATGTAAGGTTATAAGTCAGAAATGCACCTTTCGTGGCGAGACTGGTATGAGGAGGTGTTTTTATTATGTACGCAATCATTAAAACAGGTGGTAAACAGTACCGTGTTCAGCAGGACGATGTGATCGAAATTGAAAAAATCAATCTCGAAGACGGCGCAAAAGATATTGCTTTTGACGAAGTTTTAGCTGTAAACAAGGACGGTGAATTAACCGTTGGTACTCCGGTTGTTGAAAATGCAGTGGTTAAAGGCGAAGTTTTAGAAGTCGCTAAGGCTTCAAAGGTAATTGTTTATAAATACAAATCTAAAAAAGATTACCGTAAAAAACAGGGCCACAGACAGCCATTTATGAAAGTTAAAATTACAGCAATTGAAGCGTAATGATTACAGTAACTTTTGAGAGAGACCGGGATACAATACGAAAAGTAGAGGTATCCGGACATGGAGAATATGCGGATTCAGGCGAAGATATTGTATGTGCAGGGGTTTCGATCTTAACCATCAGCATATTGAATGGTCTGAGTGAGATCGTTGGTTTGAAAGATTTAAACCGCCAGGTGGAGGAAGGCTATACTTCCTTTGAAATTCCTGAGATCAAAGACCCAGTGCAGAAAATCCAGGCGGACGCCCTGATGGATACCTTCCATTTGGGGCTGTGTGCCACAGAAGCCGCTTACAGAGATTATGTTAAAATAATTGATAATTAACAGGAGGTGAAAATAATGATTAAAATGAACCTTCAACTGTTTGCCCACAAAAAAGGGGTAGGTAGTTCTAGAAACGGTCGTGACAGTGAATCCAAACGTCTTGGCGTTAAAAGAGGAGACGGTCAGTTCGTATTGGCTGGTAACATTTTAGTAAGACAGAGAGGAACTCATATTCATCCTGGCAAGAACGTAGGCCGCGGTGGCGATGATACTTTATTTGCGATGTGTGACGGTGTCGTAACTTTCGAACGTAAAGGCAAAGACAAGAAACAGGTCAGCATTTATCCTCGAGAAGCAATGTAGTTCTTTTAGGACGACAGTCGAATAAGTTCAAAAACCTCTTATTGTATTTTTATGATAAGAGGTTTTTCTTATATATGGGTATATAAACATTGGAAATGAGGTGCTATAATGTTTGTTGATCAAGCGCAGATATATGTAACTGCCGGCAACGGTGGTCATGGCGGAATGAGCTTCCGCCGTGAGAAATACGTCCCGAACGGCGGGCCAGACGGCGGAAACGGCGGCCGGGGAGGCAATGTTATTGTCCAGGCCAATAACGGCCTGAGAACGCTGCTGGCGTTTAAATACCGAAAAAAATACAAGGCGGAAAGCGGCGGCAATGGGACCGGAGGCCGCTCGACCGGTAAATCCGGTGAGGACCTGCTCATAAAGGTGCCGGTAGGCACAGTAGTCAAGGATAAGACAACTGGCCGGATTCTCTGTGATTTAAGCGAGGACGGCGAATCCTGTATCGTGGCCCAGGGCGGCCGGGGCGGACTTGGGAACATGAATTTCTCGACCTCCACCAGGCAGGCCCCGCGCTTTGCCCAGGGCGGTGTAAAGGGCCAGGAGAGAACCCTGGTGCTGGAATTAAAGCTTTTGGCAGACGTTGGACTGCTGGGCTTCCCAAATGTTGGGAAATCAACCTTTTTGTCCATGGTAACAGCCGCCAAGCCAAAAATCGCGAATTACCATTTCACGACCATTGTTCCAAACCTTGGCGTGGCAGCGTGGAAGGATTACGATCCCTTTGTCATCGCGGATATTCCGGGCATTATTGAGGGCGCCCATGAGGGCACCGGCCTGGGAATCCAGTTTTTGCGCCATGTTGAGCGGACGAAGCTTTTAATCCATATGCTGGATGCCTCGGGCAGTGAAGGCCGGGACCCTCTGGCGGATTTTAAAGCGATTAATGAAGAATTAAAAGAATACAATGAGCGCCTGGCACAGAGAATGCAGGTGGTGGCCCTGAATAAGACCGACCTGATCGCGGATCCTGAAGAGCTGGAGCTTTTGGTGTCAGAATTTGAAGCGATGGGCTATGAGGTATTCCCCATATCCGCCGCTACAGGAAAAGGCATTGACGCCCTGCTGAGCCGTGTGATTCAGCTGCTGGACGAAATTGGCGAGGTTGAGCCGATCTTTGAGGTGGAAGCCGACGAGGATGTGGTGTACAAGGCTGATTTTGATGAAGAACCCTTCACAGTACACAAGGAGGGCGATGTCTATGTGGTCGAAGGTGATTTTGAGCGGCTGATCAATTCCGTCAATTTTGAGGACTTTGACTCCATTGGATATTTTCAGAGAGTGCTTAAGGATAAGGGGATATTCAAAAAGCTTGAGGAAATGGGGATACAGGACGAGGACACTGTCCGGCTCCAGGATATTGAGTTTGAATATTTTAAATAAAATTGAGCGAGATATGCTATAATAGAAAGAGAGAAATATGCTAACAAGTAAACAGAGAAGCTATTTGAGAAAGCTTGCCATGGACATTCCCGATATTATTTTTATCGGAAAAGACGGGATTACCCCTGAGGTTATTCAGCAGACAAGAGACGCCATTGTGGCCAGAGAGCTGATAAAGGGGAAAATCCAGCAGAATTCCATGGAAGAGGTGGAAGATGCCGCCCGGAAACTGGCCGAGGCGACTAGGTCAGAGATTGTCTGCACCATCGGCAATAAATTCATATTATATAAAAAGAATCTTTTGAAAACAAAGATAGAAGTGCCGTCCAAAAATTCTAAGACACTGAAGAAGAAAAACAAACGGTAGCTTTTTAAAGAGGTAAGTATGGAAAAAATAGGCTTATTAGGCGGGAGCTTTAATCCGGTTCATACCGGACACCTTTTGCTGGCAGAATCGGCCAGAGACCAGTATGGTCTGGATAAGGTGCTGTTTATACCTGCCGGCAACAATCCTTTTAAAGAGATGGATAAGGAGATTGACCGCAGGCACCGCCTGAAAATGGTGGAGCTCGCGACCCGGTCCAACCCTTATTTTGAAGTGCTGTCCATTGAGATCGACCGGCCAGGAATGACCTACACCGTCGATACCATCGAGCAGATCAAGCAGACTTATCCGGAGAGTGCGTTTTATTTTATCACCGGCGCGGATATTATGTTTGAGATCACGCTTTGGAAGGGAGCACCAGAGTTGCTGGCCTCTGTCAATTTTATCACGACCTTCAGGCCGGGCTATTCACACAACAAGCTGGACGCGCGGATCGAGGAGCTCCAGGAAATTTACGGCGCCAGGATCTATAAACTATTTACCTCAGAAATGGACATCGCTTCCTCCGATATACGGGGAAGGGTGAAGAATGGTTATTCCATAAAATACCTTCTGCCAGAAACGGTGGAGCAGTATATTATTGAAAATCAGCTTTATTTGGCGAAGCCGTCTCAGGGAGATGCAGAATGAATGTTGCGGAAATTCAAAAAAAATTAAAAAAAGAACTAAAGCCCAAGCGTTATGAGCACACCTTAAACGTGGTGGACTCAGCCTTGAAGCTGGCAGAAATCTATCCCTGTGACGCGAACAAGGTGAAATACGCGGCCCTGCTGCACGACTGTGCCAAAAATTACAGTGACGCAGAGCTTCTGGCAACAGCGGAGCGGCATTACCTCAATGTGGATGAGATCACCCGGCGTGAGCCGCAGCTGCTGCACGGCCCCGTAGGGGCAGTGGTGGCCCGGACGGAATACGGCATTGAGAACAAGGAAATCCTCGGCGCCATCAAATACCACACAACCGGGCGCAAAAACATGAGTGTGCTCGAAAAAATTATCTATCTCGCTGATTTTATCGAGCCTGGGCGCAGTTACCCGGGCGTGGATAAGCTCAGGAAGATGGCTTTTGAAAATCTGGATGACGCGATGATCCAGGCGCTGACCAACACCATCCGCTATATCAGCGGAATTGGCGGCCTGATTCACGAAAGGACTGTCTCGGCACGTAATTATTTGATCCTGGAAAAAATGGATCGTGAGAAAAATGAAAAGGAGTGATTGATATCGAACCAAAAGAGTTTGCAGAAAAAGTAAAAGAGTGGATTGACGCTAAGAATGGAACCGACGTTGAAATCATTGATATTGCGGAGGTTTCGACCCTGGGCGATTATTTTGTCATCGCCAGCGGTAATTCGGAACGCCAGGTTAAGGCCATTGCCGACAACGTTGAATATGAAGCCGAAAAGCTTGGTATTGTCCCGAAAAGCATTGAGGGCGAACGGGAAGCCCGCTGGATTTTACTGGACTATTATGACGTGATCGTCCATATCTTCCACGCAGAGGAACGCCAGTTCTACAACCTGGAACGCCTCTGGAAAGACGGAACAAGACCTTCTGCCTTTGAATAAGCAAGGGGCCGGATATTTATTCGGTCCTTTTTCTTTGTTTATGGGGCGTGTCCGCTTGCGATTATGCTTTTCCTATTGTATAATTATAAAGTTAACAAACACCGAATTGTAAAAAGAGAGGTATACAGATGAAAATTGGAATTGTCGGATTACCCAACGTCGGTAAAAGTACAATTTTTAATGCGATAACAAAAGCCGGCGCAGAATCCGCCAACTATCCCTTTTGTACCATCGACCCCAATGTAGGGGTGGTGACCGTACCGGATGAACGGCTGGAAGTGCTTGAGAAAATGTATCAGTCCAAGAGAGTGGTGCCCACCACCATTGAATTTGTGGACATTGCGGGCCTGGTCCGAGGCGCCAGCAAGGGCGAGGGTCTGGGCAACAAGTTTTTGTCCCATATCCGTGAGGTCGATGCCATCGCCCATGTGGTCCGCTGCTTTGAGGACGAGAATGTCGTTCATGTCGAGGGAAAGATCGACCCTCTGGACGACCTTGAAACCATCAACCTTGAGCTGATTTTAGCCGACCTGGAAATGGTAGACCGCCGGGTTGAAAAAACGCGTAAAGCCGCAAAGGGCGATAAAGCTGAAAGGGCGAACCTCGAAATTCTGGAAAAGCTGAAGGCCATTCTGGAAGCGGGAAGAATGCCCCTGGATACGGATTTTTCGGAGGATGAATGGCAGTATGTTTCCGGGCTCCAGCTCATTTCGACAAAGCCGGTCCTGTACATCGCCAATGTGTCTGAGGATGATCTGATTTCAGATAACGCCATGGTCAAAGCCTTAAAAGAAAAGGTGTCCGGCGATAACCGTGAGGTCATCAAAATTTCCGCCAAGATCGAGGAAGAGATCGCTGAGCTCGACGATGAGGAAAAAGCCCTGTTCCTGACAGATCTGGGACTTGAAGCCTCTGGGCTGGATCAGGTTATCCGCGCGGGTTACAAGCTGCTGGGCCTGATCACCTTCCTGACTGCCGGGCCAGAGGAAACACGCGCCTGGACCATCCGAAAGGGCACAAAAGCGCCGCAGGCAGCCGGAAAGATCCATTCCGATATTGAGCGGGGCTTTATCCGGGCTGAGATTACAACCTATGAACAGCTGGTGGAAGCCGGCTCGGACGTCAAGGCCAAAGAACTTGGAGTGACCCGGATCGAGGGTAAGGACTACGTCATGCAGGATGGCGATGTCACATTTTTCAGGTTTAATGTATAATAAAATTGTCCCGAAACGTGTGCTGCATGTTTCGGGATTTTTCTGTAAAAGAGGAAACAAATGAGTAAATGTGTATTAGTGGGTGTCAATGCAAAATATGTGCACACCAATCTTGCCATAAGAGCCCTGAAAGCAGCCGCGCAGGCGGAAAATATCGAGCTCTGTGAGGTAACCATTAACGACCAGATTAACGTGGTGGTCGGCAGGCTTTTGAGGATGCAGGGAGATTATTATGGCTTTTCCTGTTATATCTGGAATATGGACTTTATTGCAAAAATCAGTGAGGTGCTGAAAAAGAGCAGGCCCAACTGCATTGTCTTCTGGGGAGGGCCTGAGGTTTCCTATGACAGCGGGCGCCTTCTGGAGGAGCATCCATTCGTGGATTATATTATTTCCGGCGAGGGGGAAACGGTTTTTCCTGAATTTGTAGAGACACTGCAGAGCCGGGATAAAACCCCGCTTCTGAAAATGGAAAACGTCAACTGGTTTGGGCGCAATGTGTCCCATTCGCATGTAAACGGCGAAAAGGTGGGGATTGTCGAGGATCTCGGCGCGCTGCCCTTCCCCTATGACGACCAAAATATCCAGCCGGTTTCAGACAAAATCATTTATTATGAAAGCATGCGCGGTTGCCCCTTTCAGTGCTCCTACTGCCTTTCTTCCACCCTGCAGAAGGTGCGCTTTCTGCCCCTTGAGCGTGTTTTCAGAGAGCTGGATTTTTTCATCCGTCACGATGTAAAGCAGGTGAAATTTGTGGACCGCACCTTCAATGTCGATATCCGGCGGACCAAGGCCATTATCGCTTACCTGGTCGAAAAAAAGTGCGCCACGAATTTTCATTTTGAGATCGCGGGGGATCTTCTGGACGACGAGCTCCTTGAGATAATTGCAAAAGCACCAAAGGGCCTGCTGCAGTTTGAGATCGGTATCCAGAGCACTCATGATGAAACGCTGGAGGCCATCACGCGAAAGACCGATCTGAAAAAGATCCGGAAATATGTGAAACGTCTCATCGGGTTTAAAAACTGCCATGTGCACGTGGACCTGATCGCCGGGCTGCCAAAGGAAACCTACGCGGTTTTTAAAAAATCCTTTGACGAGACCATTGCCATTGAGCCGGATATGCTGCAGCTGGGATTTTTAAAGCTGCTGAAGGGAACAAAAATCCGAAAAGAAGCGGATAAATTTTATTACCGCTATGCGAGCTTTCCGCCCTATGAGGTGATCAGTAATGATTTTATCTCCTCAGACGAGCTTATGCGCTTAAAGGACATTGAGGATCTGGTAGACCGCTATTACAATTCCGGCGCCTTTTATCTGAGTTTGAAGTATATTTTTGAAAACCAGTGCTGGGGCTCCCCTTTTGAGTTTTTTGAGGCTTTCTCGGACTATTGGCGGGAGGAAGGCTTCTATGAGCTGGGAAAATCAAAGGAGCAGCTCTACGGAATTATGCAGACATTTACGGCCTCAGGCGTCGAGGTGCCCCATAAAGAAATGCTCGGGGAGCTGATCAAAATGGATTATCTCAGGCAGGGGCACCGCTCCCTTCCCGGTTTTTTTGAAAACCGAACCCTCTCAAAAACAGAGGCCTTTGAGCAGCTGAAGGACGAAGCCTTTGTGGCTGCATGTCTGCCAGCGCTCTCAGGACAGCCTGCCAAGCAGGTGATCAAGCGCGTCTTTTTCCAGTATTTTGAAGAAAACGCCCTTGACCTTGCCCAGAGGTATCTGGGGACAGCGCCGGGCAGGGGAAGACTCTGCGTCTTTTATGAGGGTGCGATGGTCCGGGTGGCCGGGTAAGCACACACGCCATTTTACGGCATAAAAGCATGTGTGTCTGGACAGCAAACCGGATAGTAAACCGGACAAGGTTCCGGTTATGGTTCCGGATAGCAAACCGGACACATTATATAAACCAAACCAAATGAAACCAAACCAAAGAGAGAGGGCGCTGCCCTCCCTCTACCGGATTAAAATAATTTTCATATTCGTTCCCTGTCCCAGGGTGCTCTCGATCACGAGCTCTCCCCGGTGGAGTTTTACAATGCTCTCGATGATGGAGAGGCCAAGGCCTGTGCCGCCGGTTTCCCTTGAGCGGTCGCCGTCGACCCGGAAGAAACGCCGGCGGACATTTTCGAGTTCGCTCTCAGGAATGCCGATGCCTGTGTCGGTGACAGACAGGATGCACCTGTTTGCCGTCTCAGTGCAGCTGAAACAGATTTTTCCCTGTGCCGGGGTGTATTTCATGCTGTTGTCGGCAAGTGCCCTTAAAGCCTGCAATATGAGCGATTCATTGCATTTTACCAGACAGTGGTCGACCCGGGTCAGCTCAAAGGAATGGGTGGCGTCGATCATTTCGCATTCATTGTATACCTTTGTGACAAGCTCGCCTAGGTCCGCCGGCTCAAATTTCTGTGTGAAATAGTTGTTTTCAAGGCGGGTGATCAGGAGCAGCTCCTCCACCAGCTTTTTCATATTCTGTATCTCTTCGTTAATAGAATCCACAGATTCTTCCAGGAGCTGCGGGTTTTCCTTGCCCCAGGAGGAGAGGATGTCCGAGTAGCCCTGGATGACGGTCAGAGGAATCCGAAGCTCGTGCGACGCGTCTGAGACAAACTGCTTCTGAGCGTCAAAGGCTGATTCGAGCTGGCCGATCATCTGGTTGAGGGATTTGATGAGCTGATCCAGCTCGTCGTCGTTTCCGGTCTCTTTGATACGGGTATTCAGGTTGTTTTCTGTGATGTTTTTAGCGGTCTCGGCGATCTCGATCAGCGGCTTAAGAGAGCGCTTGGTGCCGTAAATCCCGATAAAGATAATGATCGCAAGGCAGACAATGCTGATGGCGATCTGAATACTGAACAGGGCAGTCATGTAGACAAAGCTGTCATTCAGATTTTTTACGACCTGGATGTAAATAGTGTAGTCGTCGCTGACAAGATAGCTTGAGCCGAGATAATAATACTCATTTTTGTTGTAGCGGAAGGAGTCCACGTCCACGTTGTCCTCGGTCTGGTCGGCGGGGTTGTCAATGTGCACTTTAAAGATGTCAATGTTGTATTCCGAAAAGTTATCCTGGTTCAGAAGCTCATCCACGCCTTCGGAGGACAGGTACACATCCCCGTAGTTATCCGAAATTTTATAAGAAATCAAGGTATTATCCTTGATATTGGGGTATATTTTTTCAGAGATAAAGTCCAGCCGGCTGCTGGTGGGAAGCGACAGCAGCGCCTCTTCGTTTTCCTTGATCACGTTGATGATATAGCTGTTGAATTTTATGAGATTGCTCCGGTTTTCGTTTAAAACGATTTGCTGGGAAAAATAAAACACCATTACAAAGGAAATGACCAGCAGAATGGAGAACGCCAGCACAAAAAACAGGACGATGCGCGTGTAGAGCTTCATCGGTTTTGGTTCCTGAACCCTATTTGATGACATAGCCACGCCCTCTCACTGTCTGGATCAGCTTTTTTTCAAAGGGCTTGTCAATTTTATCCCTCAGGTATTTTATATAAACGTCTACGATATTGTCATTTCCAAAATAGTCAAAGCCCCACACCTGGTCCAGAATTTGTTCCCGGGACTGGACCAGCCCGTGGTTGAGCACAAGGTAGTGCAGAAGGTCAAACTCTGTTTTTGAAAGCTCGATGCTCTCGCCCCCGCGGCTAACCATAAAAGTATCGAGGTCGATGGACAGGTCTTCAAAGGCAACTCTGTTCCTGGGCGAGACAGCGGCTTTTTTTCGGAGATTCGCCTTGATGCGCGCCAGAAGCTCATCAAAAATAAAGGGCTTGGTGATATAGTCGTCGGCTCCGAGATTGAGGCCGTTGACCACATCGCCGGTATCATCCTTCGCGGTAAGAAATATAACAGGCAGCTCGGGAGAACGCTCGCGTATATACTTTAAAACCTCGTAGCCGTTAAACTGGGGCAGCATGATGTCCAGCAGAACCAGGCCGATGTCCGGGGTGTTGTTGAAAACATCAATGGCCTCTCGTCCGTTAAACGCCTTGACCGTTTCAAAGCCTGCGTGGTTCAGCTGAAGCTCGATGATGCGGGAAATTTTTTTATCATCCTCAACAATAAGTATGCAATCCATGGGGTACCTCCTCCTTTTATCTTTCTTTATTATAAGGATTCTGGGGGTGGGTTGCAATGAATTTCGCTTGTTCAGGCGCTTTAGCTCTTGAATTTATCCAAATTTAAGGATTGGCCTATATACTTAATAATAATAAAATTCCAAAAAATAGGAGAATAAAATGCGCATATTATTTATAGAAGATGAAGTGAAAATTACAGACGCTCTCCAGGAGCTGTGTAAAATCCAAAATATAGATTGTGATGTGGCGAACGACGGTGAGGAGGGGCTTCTCTTTGCCCTGAATCCGATTTATGACGTCATTGTACTGGACATTATGCTGCCCATGAAGAGCGGACTTGAGATTCTCAAGGAGGTCCGGGACAGGGACATTACAACGCCTGTTTTAATGCTGACGGCCAAGGGGACGGTTGACGATAAGGTCAAGGGCCTTGACCTCGGCGCAGATGATTACCTGATCAAGCCGTTCTCTGCCAAGGAGCTCTTTGCCAGAATCCGCGCGCTGAGCAGACGCCCCGACCATGAAATAAAAGGGGAAATCATCTCCTTTGAGGATGTCAGCTTTAACACCAAGAAGAACATGATGCAGACGCCGGAAAATGAGTATAAGCTCTCTGTGAAGGAAGCGAAGATCCTTGAAATGCTGCTGAAGCGTCCGAACCAGGTATTTACAAGAGAACAGATTTTAGACCGGGTGTGGGGCTTTGACAAGGAAGTCAATGAAAACAACATTGAAATATATGTCCATAATCTCCGTAAGAAACTCGCCAATACAAACGTTAAGATTGACACAATCCGTGGTGTGGGTTACACTTTGAGTAAAAAATAATGTTTAAAGAGATCAAGAGGCAAATTACGCTGTTCAACACTTTGATTCTCATTGCTTTTCTTTTTTTATTTATCCTGCTGCTGGGCTTTCTCGTCCAGTGGAGTCTGGGCCTCACCGGGGAGGTTTACCTGATGGATACCGCCAAGGGCATCATCAATAATTCCACGGAGTCTGAAAAGGGCGACGGTATTTTCAACAATAATTCCATGCACGACAAAATGGGGTATGAATACATTGAATGGGATGAAAATAACCAGACCGTCAGCATGAAGGTCGAAGATAATGATTTGATTATGCATGGCTACGAACTGGCAATGGATCAAAGCTTTAACAATGATTTTAAGGTTTTTAATCTTAACGGGGCAGATTACAGAGTTTATGTCACGCGCTTCAGCCGTGATGATGAATCCCACACACTGGAGGTTTTTCAGCAGATCACGACCGAGCGCTCAATGATTACCTATGTTATTTCCTTTCTGCTGTTCATCGGCAGCGGGGGAATCCTTCTGCTGATCCCGATCAGCTATTTTCTGGCCGGGAAATCCTTACAGCCGATCAAGGAGACCTTTGAGAATCAGAAGAAATTCATTGCCGATGCTTCCCACGAGCTTAGGACACCGCTGACAGTGATCCAGACCAATGTGGAGGTCTTAAAACTGAAGGAGGATGAGGTGCTTAAGGATAATATCCGGTGGCTCAACAACATCAGCCTTGAGAGCGAGACCATGGCGCATCTGGTATCGGAATTGCTATTGATTGCCCAGGCGGACAATAAAAAGGTCATTATGAAAAAGGAAGTATTTGATCTGAGTGCGCTTTGCGCCGAGATTATCGACCTGATGTTTGATGTTGCCAGGGAAAATGAGATTGCGCTGAAGGGCAGCATCGCAGAGGGCATTGACTATAAAGGCGATGAGGAGCGGATAAAACAGGCGATTCGTATTCTGGTTGACAACGCCATTAAATATACGCCTGGAGAAGGGACAGTGACGCTCTCTCTGACAATGACAAAGCGGAATGTCTGTATCGCGGTTAAGGATACGGGCGTCGGGCTGACAGAGGAAGCGAAAAAGAAAATATTCAGCCGCTTTTACCGTGTGGATGACGCGCGGAACCGTGAAAAAGGCGGTGTGGGCCTGGGCTTAAGCATTGCGGATATGATTGTTAAGCAGCATAACGGCAAAATAAAAATCGACAGTGTGCCCGATCAGGGAAGCACCTTTACGATTGTACTGCCCAAGACCATTTTAAAATAGTAATAAAGATAAATTTCATGACGTTCTGAGTGTTCGGAATGAGATTTATCTTTTTTTATGGTTTTAACCTCCATAAAATGGACATTAAATAAGGAAAGAGAGTAACGAAGTAAAAATGAATGTTGTACTGTATCAACCGGAAATACCACAAAATACTGGAAACATCGCGCGTACCTGCGCGCTGACAAACACAAAGCTGCACCTGATAAAGCCACTGGGTTTTTCACTGGACGAGAAACACCTGAAACGCGCAGGGCTGGATTACTGGGATCTCCTGGATTTGGCTGTCTACGACGATTTTGAGGATTTTCTGGACAAAAATCCAGATCCCGAAATCTATGTGCTCACCACCCACGCCAAAGCGTTTTATTCGGACATTGAATACACCGGGGATGCCTACCTTTTGTTTGGCCGCGAGACTGCCGGCCTGCCGGATGAAATCCACAGCGCTTATCCAGACCACCGGTTTCGTATTCCCATGAGGAACCATGAGCGGGCCCGTTCGCTTAACCTGTCGAATTCGGTCAATATTGTTTTGTATGAGGCGCTCAGACAACTGGGCTTCCCTGAGCTGATTTAAGCTTTGTGCAGCGTATCATGAAAAACAATGAAAAAAACTGAAAAAATTTTCAAAAAGTGTTCTAAATTCCATTAATTATGTGTTATAATATTTGAATGAAAAAGTAAACGATTCGTCATTAGAGTGAGAAACGTTTACGGGTAGGTGACTATGAATGACAGCAACAGTGGAAAAGCGAAAAGCCGCTTTTCTGAGTTTTGGAAAAAGTATTCAAACTATATCTTTTTTGTTTTCTTAATCGGCGCGACCGTTATTGTAATCCTGACGCAGGTGGATCTCAAGGAGTTTGCAGATACCCTGCGCCGCGCGAATATCGGTTTTCTTCTGCTGGGAATCGTTTGCGTTTTTATTTACTGGCTTCTGGAAGGGTACATGCTCCTGAAGCTGATGCAGCGCGATTATCCCGAGGAGAAGCTGTCTTTTGCGATGATCGTCACCATTATAGGGCAATATTATAACCTGATAACACCCGGCTCCTCCGGCGGTCAGCCGCTCCAGCTCTACGAAATGTCCCGCAGGGGCTACAGTATGGGGACAGGAACCGCCGTGCTGGTCCAGAAATACGCGCTGTACCAGGTTACGGTCACACTCCTTGCCATTCTGGCCACACTGCTCAATCTTTCTGAGATTAACAGTGGCCTGGTTGCGGCGAGATGGCTGATCGCCTTTGGCCTCATCATTAATATCGCTGGGGTTATCCTTGTTTTTATCCTGGCTTTAAGCCCGAGGATGGCCCGCGGGATCATGAATGGCGTCGTTCGGTTTTTGCTGTTTATCCGTGTCTTTAAGGACCCGGATAAATATTATGCCAAGGTGGACCACTTTATCGGGGAATACTCAGAAGCCATCACTGCGCTCAAGGAGCACAAGCTGGAAACCTTTAAGCTTTTCATTGTCTCCATTGTGCAGATCATGATTTTTTACAGCATTAACTACTGGGTTTACTGTTCGCTGGGCTTAAGCGGCTCCAGTGCTTTTCTGGTCATATCCATGCAGGCGATCCTCTATGTAGCGGTTGCCTTTATCCCCACACCGGGGGCGGCAGGCGGCGCCGAAGCGGGCTTTGCTTTGCTGTTCGGGCCGATTTACGGCGCTGTTAACATGTCGGTAGCCCTGATTCTGTGGCGTATTATCACTTTTTACTTCATTATTTTATTTGGGGGTATCTTCCTTTCCCTGAGGTCTGTCATCATGGGGAAAAAGGAATACAAAAAAATCACGCGGACCGAGGCTTTGGACATTGAGCATGTCATCAAACAGGAAGAATTAGAAGAATCATTTAAGAAGAAAGAACAGCTGAAAGAAGGAGATAAATTTGAAGAAAATTGATGTTAAGTACATAAGAGACACTGTCGCAGAAATGTGTATTGAAGCAAACACTGTACTTACCGATGATATTCTCAAAGAAATGGAAGTCGCTCTGGCGCGGGAAGAATCGCCGAGCGCCATCGCCATTTTGGAAACGATGATTGAAAACTTTGAGGTAGCAGAAAAGAAAGAGATTCCCATCTGTCAGGATACGGGAATGGCGGTTATCTTTGTTACCATGGGACAGGACCTGCAGATAACCGGCGGCTCCCTGGAGGACGCCATTCAGGACGGCGTCGAAAAGGGCTACCGCGAGGGCTATCTGAGAAAATCGGTCGTGGACGACCCTTTTATCCGAAACAACACAAACACCAATACCCCGGCCATCATTCATTATAAGGTCGTCCCGGGGGATGATCTTCATATTAAGGTGATGCCAAAGGGCTTTGGTTCAGAAAATACCAGTGCCATGAAGATGCTTAAGCCATCGGACGGGATCAAAGGTGTTGAGGAATTTGTGCTGGAAACCGTTGAGAAGGGCGCGCCAAACGCCTGCGCACCGATCATTGTCGGTGTGGGGGTGGGCGGTACCTTTGAAAAGGCCGCGCTGTTAGCCAAGGAGGCTCTGAGCCGGCCCATCGGGGTGCGCAATGCCAGGCAGCACATTCAAGGCCTTGAGGAAATACTGATCGAACGGTGCAATAACCTGGGGATCGGGCCCATGGGGCTCGGCGGCATCAACACGGTTTTGAGTGTCAATGTGGACGTTTTCCCAACGCATATTGCCGGTTTGCCCGTTGCTGTCAATATCTGCTGTTATGTTAACCGTCATGTGGAACGGACACTTTAGGAGGCTTACATGAGTGTGATACGATTAACGACGCCGCTTTCAAAGGCCGACGCCGCAAAATTAAAAGCCGGGGATCAGGTTCTGATTTCAGGAGTCATCTATACGGCGAGGGACGCGGCGCACAAAAGAATGGTTGAAACCCTTGAATCCGGCGGCGCACTACCCGTCGATTTTACCGATCAGATTATCTACTATGTAGGGCCCTGTCCTGCCAAGCCGGGTGAGATCATTGGCTCAGCCGGGCCGACCACAAGCCACCGTATGGACGCTTATGCGCCTGTGCTGATGGAAAATGGCCTGCGCGGCATGATTGGCAAGGGAAACCGCGGGGAGCTGGTCATCAACAGCATGATGATCAACCAGTGTGTTTATTTTGGGTGTGTCGGCGGCGCAGGGGCACTGTTGCAGGATTGCATAAAATCTGTCGAGGTTCTGGCATACGAGGAGCTGGGGACAGAAGCGCTGCGCAAGCTGGTGGTAGAAGATTTTCCTGCCCTTGTTGTCATTGATTCCAAGGGCAACAATCTGTATGAAACGGAACGTCAGAAATACGCTAATAAATTTATTGATTAGGAGGAATAGGAAATGTCACGTATGGTTATCGAGAGTTCTGTCCGGGAGGCCGGGACAGATCCGATTTTTAGAGTTGCAGGCGAAGCTGCGCAGAGAACAAAGGAACTGGGAACCGAGGCAGCGATCAATTCAACGATTGGGGCATTGATGGATGATCATGGCGATCTGGTTGCCTTCAAATCAGTGTTTGATGTTCTGAAGGGGCTGCCAGATGAGCAGATCTGTGATTATGCCGGGATTCCGGGGATTCCAGAGTTTTTGGATAAGGTGGTGGACGCCTGCTTTAAGTCCTACAGACCAGAAGGCCATATTCGCGCAGTGGCAACACCGGGCGGAACCGGTGCTGTGCGCCACGCGGTGTGCAACTACACCGAGTTTGGTGACCAGATTCTGATTCCAGACTGGTATTGGGCGCCCTACAGCACCATTGCCGATGAAAACAGACGTGAGACCACAACCTTTGAGCTGTTTGATGAAGCGGGCAATTTTAATATGAAATCCTATAAAGCGGCGTTTACAGACCTGCTTAAAAAGCAGAACAGAGTGCTGAGCATTCTGAATACACCGGCGCATAACCCGACCGGCTACAGTATTTCGCTGGATGAATGGAAAGAGCTGACCGCGTTTTATACCGAAATGGCCGAGGCTAATCCTGATGCGAGAATCATTATTCTGTGTGATATCGCGTATATTGATTTTGCAGGAAAGGGTGAGGACGCGCGGGCTTTTATGCCGCTGCTTTCCGGACTGCCGGAAAATGTTCTGCCGCTGTACGCCTACAGCGCTTCAAAGGGCTTTACCATGTATGGCCTGAGAAACGGCGCTATTATCTGTGTCGCGCCGACGGAAGAAATTGCAGAGGAATTTGCAGCGGCCTGCGCCTATTCAAACCGCGGCACCTGGTCAAATGGAACCAGAGGCGCCATGCAGACGCTGGCAGACATTATGTCTGATGACAATCTGCGCGACCGCTTTATCGCAGAGCAGGATTTCCACAAGGGAATCTTACAGAAGCGCGCCAGGGCATTCCTTGACGAAGCAGACAAAATTGGTCTGAAGCTCTGCAATTATTGTGATGGATTCTTTATCAGCATTCCCTGTGAAAATCCAAAGGCTGTCAGCGATCTGCTGATGGAAAAAAATGTGTTCATTGTTGCGCTGGCAAAGGGATTGCGTTTTGCACCATGTGCCGTATCCGAAGAAAAATGCCGCAAAGCGCCGCAGCTCATTTTAGACGCCATTAAAGAAGTAGCAGGATGCTAAAAATAAATAAACGGAGGTGTTATTTTGAAAGTAAAAATTGTTGATGTTGCAAAAGAAGCAAACGTATCGGTGGCAACAGTATCGCGTGTTGTAAACAACATTCCCTTGGTCAACGAAGAGACAAAGGAGCGCGTGCTGGAGGCCATCAAGAAAACTGGATATAAGCCGAATGCCATTGCGCGAAGCCTGAAAATCCAGAAGACCAACACTCTGGGCATCATGATCCCGGATATTACCAACCCTTTCTATACAGAAATGGTGCGTGGTGCAGAGGATGTCTGTGGTATTTATAATTACAACATCATCCTGAGTAATACAGACTTTGACCACGAAAAGGAACAGAACTCCCTTGGCGTTCTTGTTGAAAAGCAGTGTGATGGAATTATCTATGTCGGCAAGCATCTGACCGATGAATTAAGAGACGACCTGATCGACGCTCCCAGCGAGATTGTTCTTGGCTGTGTACCGGACGAATCCGGACAGCTGAGCGGTGTCCTGATTGACAATGAAGCCGCTGCCTACGACCTGACCATTGAATGCCTGAAGATGGGGCACACCAAATTCGCGATTTTCTACGATGAGTACAAGGAAGGCTACATTAACCAGAAACGCCTTCAGGGGATTAAGAAAGCCCTTGGCGAATGGAATGTTGAGCTGGACGATGACCTGGTCTATTTTGGAAGCCAAAGCACACTGGGCGGCTATCATATGATGGAAGAAGCCCTGGCAAGCGGAAGAGAGTTCACCAATGTATTCTGCTTCAATGACCAGATCGCCCTGGGCGCAATGCGCGCGGCTGAGGATAACGGAAAGGTTATTCCGGACGATGTGAGTATCTGCGGCTTTAACAACTTCTGGATCGCAGAGTGGACCAGACCGCAGATCACAACCGTTGGCCAGCCAATGTATGATATTGGGGCTATCGCCACAAGAATGCTCATCAAGATGTGCGAAAAGGAAGAGCGTGAGACAAAAACCGTCTTTGTCCCTTACGAAATGCTGATGCGCAATTCTGTCAAAAATCTGAAAAGTGAATAAAAAAGAGCTGTCGGCTGTCTTTATGGCAGCCGATCCATGTATTTGAGGATATTAAAATGATTTTTATTAATAATACTTACAGCACAGACCCGACGTTTAATCTGGCATTTGAAGAATATGTCTTTGAATCCATGGACCAGGATGAAACTTATTTCATGTTGTGGCAGAACGACCATGCCATCATTGTTGGCAAGCATCAGAATACGATTGAGGAGATCAATCAGGATTTTGTCAAGGAGCAGGGCATTAAGGTGGTTCGCCGTTTAACCGGCGGCGGCGCGGTTTATCATGATCTGGGTAATTTGAATTTTACCTTCATTGTAAATAATGATTCCGGCAAGCCCTTTGATTTCCAGTCCTTTACCAGACCGGTTGTCAAAGCACTGCAGAGCCTGGGCGTCAATGCCGAGTTTAACGGGCGCAATGACATTACCATTGATGGAAAGAAATTTTCAGGCAATTCTCAGTACGCCAAGCGCGGCAGGGTCCTCCACCACGGAACCGTCCTCTTTAATTCAAAACTGGACACGGTTCAGAGCGCCCTGAAGGTAAAGAAGGATAAAATCGAATCAAAGGGCGTGAAATCCGTCAAGAGCCGGGTGACCAATATTGCCGACTATCTGGACCCGGACTTTACACTGGAGGATTTTAAAAAGGCCCTTGTCAGCTATATGTTTGAGGATGGCGAGCTTAAAGAGCGCAGTCTTACCCAAGAGGATATTGCGGCCATCAAAAAGCTGCAGGAAGAGAAGTACGCCACCTGGGAATGGAACTACGGCCGGTCTCCGGAATACAACCTGAGAAGAGAAAGAAAATACCCCTGCGGTCTTGTAACTGTTTTAATGACAGTCGATAGGGGTATTATTAAAGATATACACTTCTACGGTGATTTCTTTGGGAATGGTGATATTACAAAGCTTGAGGGGCAGCTGGTAGGATCAAAGCCCGAGGAAAGTGTTTTGCGCCGCCTGCTGCAGAATAATGATCTGTCGGATTACATCAATGGCATGACAGATGACGAGTTCATCGATCTGATGCTTTATTAGGGAGTGATGAACGATTGGAATCAGAAAACATAACGCGCCTGCAGGTAAATGACAAAGAGATTATTTTGATTGGCACAGCCCATGTATCCCCCACAAGCGTATCTGAGGTAAAGGATCTCATCGAGAGCGAGTGTCCCGATTCGGTCTGCATCGAGCTGGATGCCGGCAGATATGAGTCCATGAACCAAAAGGAGCAGTGGGCAGATACAGACATAGTAAAAGTAATAAAGGCTGGAAAGGCAGGCTTTTTATTTGCCAATATCATCTTGTCAAATTATCAGAGAAAGCTGGCCGAGCAGTTTGACATCCGCTCTGGCCAGGAGATGATGCAGGGAATTGAATCCGCTGAAAAATGCGGGGCCCAGCTGGTGCTGGCAGACCGCAGTATCCAGGTTACCTTTAACCGTATCTGGAAGGGCTGCAGCCTCTGGGAAAAGATGAAGCTGCTGACCACCATCATCATGAGCATCATTGATGATGAAGAAATTACCGAAGAAGAGCTTGAGGAGTTGAAAACAGAGGACATGCTGTCAGCGGCGCTGTCCGAACTTGGAAATTCCTTCAAGGGTGTAAAAAAATACCTGGTTGACGAGCGGGACCAGTATCTGGCGTATAAGATCAAAAACGCTCCGGGTAAAAAGGTGGTTGCGGTTCTGGGGGCGGCACATGTTCCGGGAATACGGGAAGAGCTCTACAAAGACCAGGATATTGCTGAGCTTGAGTCCTTACCGCCCAAGTCAAAGGCCGGTAAGATTATCGGCTGGTCCATCCCGATTTTGCTGGTGCTTCTGGTATTGGCCACCTTTACGGTCAACCCCGGGTCGGGCTGGGAGCAAACGCGCAACTGGCTTTTATGGACTACGTCTCTGGCGGGTATTGGCGCACTTCTGGCAGGAGGGCATATCCTTTCGATCCTCACCGCCATTGTTGCGGCTCCGATTTCCGCTTTAAGCCCTGTTTTGGCCGCCGGATGGTTTTCCGGCATCACCGAGGCTCATTTCAGAAAGCCCAAGGTGGAGGATTTTGAATCTCTGCCAAAGGATCTGGGCTCGCTAAAAGGCCTCTGGCATAATAAGGTGACCAAAATACTCCTGGTGGTAATTTTGACCAATGTCGGCTGTGCCATCGGCAACATTACAGGCAGCCTCAACATTATTGGTATTTTTATACAAACATTCTCCTGACAATCCCGATCTATCGCAGTAATAATTGTATAAACATGCAGAAAAATGAAAAAATAAGGTGTTTTTATAAAAAATACTTGTATATGTATACAATATGCGATATAATGCTTTTAATCAATTTTCGTATATAAAAGGAGGAAATGATGAAAAAGAAATTTTTGGTGTTGTCTTTGGCATTTATGCTGGTGTTCTCCGTGACGTTGGCTGGTTGTAGTGGTAACGGTAAAGGCGATTCTGCTTCAAATGACGATCCGATCGCAGACGGTACATTATCCGTTGCTGTTGATGATACCTATCTTCCAATGGAATTCAGGGATGATCAGAACAATCTGGTGGGCTTTGACGTGGATCTCGCAAAGGCGATCGGTGAAGACCTGGGTGTAAAGGTTGACTTTACAACTGTGGCCTGGGATGGTATTTTCAATGGCTTAAACGCAAAGCAGTATGACGCGATTATCTCCAGTACCAGTATCACACCGGAACGACAGGAAGGTTTCAATCAGACAAATCCTTATGTATCCAACGGTATTGTCATCGTATCCCGCAAGGATGCCACACCTGTAAAAACCTTTGAAGAGCTCGCTGGTAAAACCGTCGGCGTACAGCTGGCCACAACCGCTGATAACGGCGCCCAGAAGTTGAAAGAACAGACTGGAACCAATGTGGAAATCAAACAGTATGACGGCATGTTAGACGCTTTCGCCGCGCTTGAAGGTAAACAGATTAATAATGTCATGACCGATGTGGGCGTTGCCATGTACTATGTGGCTCAGAAGCCAGAGCTGTTTGAAGTAACATCTGAAGTTTTAACCAATGAACCAATTGCGGTTACTGTACGTAAAGGTGAAGATGCATTTACCGAAAAATTAAATGAAACATTGAAAAAATTACAAGAAAATGGTACAATGACAGAGATTTCTATGAAATGGTTTGGAGAAGATATGACCAATAATATCAACTCCGAAATCAAAGTCATTGAATAATCCATAGAAAAAAACGGTTATAAGTTCGGCAAACCACTTTGCCGGACTTATTACTTAAGAAGGAGCGATTAATTTGTTAAACCAAACCCAGTTGTGGGCGATTTTTGACGGAACGATTGTTACCCTTGAGATTGCGGTTGTCGCGATTATCTTTGGTGCAATTTTTGGGGTAGTCATAGCCCTGGGACGAATCTCAAAGAATAAGATTTTTAATGGACTTTCATGGTTCTATATCTGGTTCTTCAGAGGAACACCACTCTTACTGCAATTATTCATTATCTTTTATGCGGTACCGATTGTTTATCTGGATATGACCGGCGCGACCTTTGAAATTGATCCGATGATCTGTGCGTTCATTACTTTTTCCTTGAACTCCACAGCTTACCTGGCAGAAATTATCCGTGCGGCCATCGAATCCATTGACCATGGACAAATGGAAGCTGCCAAAGCCTTGGGAATGAGCTATAAACAGGCGATGGGTAAGATCATTATTCCCCAGACCTTTAAACGTCTGGTAGCCCCGGTGGGCAACGAGCTGATCATGCTTTTAAAGGATACCTCCCTTGTCTCCACGATCGCATTGTTTGATTTACTCAGGACAGTCAAAACAATGGCCAGTGCCACAGGCAGTTGGGTCTACTATATCTATGCGGCCGTCATTTATCTTTTCCTGACAACCATCCTTCAGGTGGTATTCGACAAATTGGAAAATAAGCTTGGCGCATATGAAAAGAGATAGGTGGTAACAACAATGAGTATGGTAAAATTAGTCAATGTAAAAAAATCTTTCGGCGCCCTTGAGGTTTTAAAGGGAATCGATTTTGAAGTAGCATCCGGTGAAGTGGTCTGTATCATCGGGCCAAGCGGCTCTGGCAAGAGTACAATGCTGCGCTGCCTTAACCGCCTGGAACGCATCACAGAAGGCGAAATCTATATTGAAGACGAGCTGATGGAAAAACGCAAAAACGGAAAAGATCTGGAAAAAATTGACCCTGGAAAATTACAGAATCTCTGCTGCGATTTAGGGATGGTATTCCAGAACTTTAACCTTTTCCCACACTTATCTGTTTTAGATAATATTACGATAGCCCCCAGAATTGTGCGCAAGGCCGATTCGGCTGAGACAGAAAAGCGGGCCCTGGAGCTGCTCGACATGGTTGGACTTGCCGATAAGCGGGATGAATACCCGGTGCGCCTGTCCGGCGGACAGCAGCAGCGTGTGGCCATCGCGAGAGCGCTGGCGATGAACCCGAAGATTATGCTGTTCGATGAGCCGACCTCAGCCCTTGACCCTGAGCTGGTCGGGGAAGTGCTTGCCACCATGCAGGAACTCGCCAATGACGGGATGACAATGCTGATCGTAACCCACGAAATTGGGTTTGCCCGTGAAGTGGCAGACCGCGTCATTTTTATGGACGAAGGTGTGATCTGCGAGCAGGGAACACCGCAGGAGGTTATTCTTAATCCACAGGAAGAACGTACACAGAGCTTCCTGAATAAGATTCTTTAGTGGTGTAATGTATTTCAAAAAATGCCCTCAGGGGCTTTTTTTTATACATCTTTTTATGCTACAATAATAAAGATGTCGCATTTCAGATATGTCTTCTAAAGGAGGAGCTATGGTACATTCAAATTATCATATTCATTCGAACTATTGTGACGGCAAAAATTCATTGGAAGAAATGGTGCAGGCAGCCATTCAAGAGGGGCTCACAAGCATTGGCTTTACAGGCCACGCGCCGCTTCCCTATGAGAACGACTGGACCATGAAAAAGGAAACAGTCCGCAGCTATATGGACGAGGTCCGGACTCTGGCAGAAAAGTATCAGGAACACATCGACATCAGCCTGGGCATGGAAATCGACTATTTTATGGATACTGAAGACATCAGCAGCGATTCAAAGGCACTGATTCCGGAACTGGATTTCTTTATCGGCTCGATCCACACCATCGGAAAGATGAGAAACGGATTGATGGCTGATATTGACTACACGCCCGAGATTTTTGAAGCGGGGATAAAAGACTGCTTTGACGGCTCGGTTTCGGCCTTTGTCCGGCGTTATTATGAGTCGCTTGGAAATATGGCCCTCACGATTCAGCCTGGTATTATCGGACATATGGATATCATCAAGAAAAACAATGCGGATAACCGTTTTTTTGACGACCAGGAAGCCTGGTACCAGGAAGCCGCAGGCACCTGCCTTGATAAAATTAAGGCTTCAGGCTCAATCATCGAGGTGAATACCGGCGGCATGATTCGCTATGGAGACCGCTGTCTTTATCCGGAACGCTGGCTGATGGAAACGATTTTGGAAAAAGAGATCCCCATCACCCTAAACGGCGATTCGCATACGACAGAGGGAATTTGCTATGCGTATGAGGAAGTTTTAACGCTCCTGAAAAAAGTCGGCTTTAAAGCCATTATGGTGCGAAAAAAGGGCAGCTGGGCTCAGGAAAGTATCTGAGCGCCATGGAAAAGTCTAAGAACCTGAAAAGGTGGATTTATATCAGTATTATAACAGCAGCTCTGGTGATCTTTGCCCTGTGGCTTTTCCTTCAGGAGGACAGCCGGCAGAAAGCAGTCTTAAAGACCTCCGATACAGAAGTTGTTAATGCCGAAAACGGCCAGGAAAACGCCGCGGAGATCTACGTGCATATTACCGGGGCCGTCAATAACCCCGGCGTCATCAAGCTGGCCCAGGGCTCAAGACTGATCGACGCCATTGAAAAACTGGGCGGCCTGGCAGAAAACGCAGATACCGACAGCGTCAACCTCGCGTCAGTGCTGGAAGACGAGGATAAAATCCACATTTACACCAAAGATGAAACCGCAGAGACAGGCGTCGGCAGTGCGTCTGCTGCATCTGGTACGGGCAGAGTCAATATCAATACAGCCAGTCTGGAGGATCTGAAAACCCTGCCGGGAATCGGTGACGCCATCGGGAAGAGCATCATCGACTACCGGGAGAAAAACGGCGCTTTCAGATCCCTTGAAGATTTGAAGGAGGTTGACCGCATCGGTGACAAGGTTTTTGAGAAGCTGAAGGATTCAATTACACTATAAAAATTATTTTTTTACGAGTTTGTGAAAAGGTTGACAAAGTTTTAACAAAATAATAAGATGAAATGACAGAAAAGTATCAGGATTAGTTATTTACTTTTTGGCCATATGTGTTATACTTTATATTATAAAAGTTACATGAATGGTAGGTGGTTGAATGGAGCTATCAGAAAGACAGAATCAGATTGTGGAAATTGTTAAGGCCAGAGAACCCGTGAAAAGTGTCGAAATTGCAGAGCAGCTCGGCGTTAACAGAGCGACGATCCGGCCTGATTTAAAGGTGCTTACCATGATGGGCATCCTGGAAGCAAAGCGAAAAGTCGGGTATAATTATACGGGGCGTTCGCTGCTGCATGTTATGGGCAGCTACATTAAAACCATCAGCGTCATGGACATCCAGTCTGAGCCGACCACCGTCGAAGAAGACACAACCATTTATGACGGAATAATCACCATGTTTACGAAAGACGCCGGAACACTCTATGTGGTGAAGGACAAATACCTGTCTGGCATTGTCTCACGTAAGGATTTCATCAAGTCGATGATTGGCCGGAAGGATGTTGAAACCCTGCCGATTCCGATTATCATGACCCGAATGCCCAATATAGTCTATCTGGAGGAGCACGAATCGGTTTATGACGCTGCGGTTAAAACCATGGAGTACGAAGTCGAATCGCTGCCCATTGTGAAAAAAGAAATGGATGAAAAAAACAACCTGCGTTTAATCTTGCTCGGAAAGGTTTCCCGTACCAATATTACACGTTATGTTGTGAATTTAGGTAAAGACGATGATACGAATGAATGACAACAAGCCTTTAACCCTATATGTTGTCTCCGATTCCCTTGGCGAGCCGGGTGAAGTGCTGGCAAAGGCGGGGAGAGGCCATTTTGAGGACTCGATTGAGGATGTTAAGGTTTTTTCCTTTGTCCATGAAAAGAGAGAGATTGATCAGATTTTAGCTGAGGCGAAGGGAAAAAACGCCCTGCTTGTCT
Organism: Eubacterium callanderi; assembly: GCF_900142645.1. Classification (GTDB taxonomy): domain Bacteria; phylum Bacillota; class Clostridia; order Eubacteriales; family Eubacteriaceae; genus Eubacterium; species Eubacterium callanderi. The sequence continues at coordinate 140,974 of NZ_FRBP01000003.1, read as the reverse complement.
GTACGATCACAACGCCGGAGTTATTAAAATGTGTTAAAGAAAGAGCAAAAGAAAAACAGGTGCCGGTTTACGATGTGCTGGATCCCTTTCTGGATGAACTGAGGATTTTAACAGGCGTTAAACCGAATCTTGACCCTTTCAGCAGAAGCAAGCTGGATGAGGATTATTTTAAAAAGGTGGAAGCCATTGAGTTTGCCGTCAAATATGATGACGGAAAACGCATGGACCATCTTAACAAGGCAGACATTATTCTGCTTGGGGTTTCACGAACCTCAAAGACGCCGATCAGTGTTTATCTGGCGAACAATAACTTCAAGGTTGCCAACATACCGGTCATGCCTGAGGTAGAACCGCCAAGAGAACTTTTTGAGATATCCAGTCAAAAGATATTCGGATTGATTTTAAATCCCAATAAGCTTGTCAGCATCAGAGAAGAGCGTTTAAAAACCATGAAGCTTACCGGAGATTCAAATTATGCTAGTTTAAAAAGAGTGGAATATGAGCTTGACAAGGCTCAGGAGCTCTTTGATAAATTAGGATGTACGGTTATCGACGTTACATCCAAAGCAATTGAAGAAATTGCGAATTTCATACTTGCAACCATTATGAGGAGGTAGTCAATATGGATAAAAAATGGGTTTATTTATTTAGTGATGGCAATGCGGACATGCGGAACCTGTTAGGTGGAAAGGGCGCGAATCTGGCGGAAATGACGCGAATCGGCCTGCCTGTACCACAGGGCTTTACCGTTTCGACCGAAGCGTGTATCGAGTATCTGAAGGAAAACAAGCTGACCTATGAAATGATCGGCCAGATCAACAGCCATATGTCGGTTCTGGAAGATATTACCAAGAAAAAATTTGGCAATAAAGACAATCCTTTGCTGGTATCAGTACGCTCCGGCGCAAGAATCTCAATGCCGGGTATGATGGACACCATCTTAAACCTTGGCCTTAATGATGAAACCGTTGTAGGTCTGGCTGAAAAGACAGCAAATGAACGTTTTGCCTATGACAGCTACCGTCGCTTTATCCAGATGTTCGGTGATGTTGTGCAGGAAATTGACAAAAACAAATTTGAAAACGTTCTGGATGAAATCAAAGAGCGCGAAGGCTTCCAGATTGACACACAGCTCACGACCGATCACCTGCAGGAAGTTGTAGGGCGTTATAAAGAAATTGTTTTAGCCGAAACAGGTAAACCTTTTCCACAGGACCCGAACGTACAGCTGCTCATGGCTGTTGAAGCAGTATTCAGATCTTGGAACAACCCACGCGCGTTTGTCTACCGTGACATGAATGATATTCCGCATGACATTGGTACAGCTGTCAATGTACAGTCAATGGTATTCGGCAACATGGGTGATGACTCCGGTACTGGCGTTGCCTTCACAAGAAACCCAGCAACAGGTGAAAACAAGCTCTTCGGAGAATTCCTGGTAAATGCCCAGGGCGAAGATGTTGTTGCAGGTATCCGTACTCCTCGTGAAATCGATGAACTCCGGAAAATTATGCCTTTAGTCTACAAGCAGTTCCACGATACCGCAGAGCTCCTTGAAAAACATTATAAAGACATGCAGGATATGGAATTTACCGTTGAAAAGGGCCAGCTGTACATGCTCCAGACCCGTAATGGTAAACGAACCGCCCCGGCTGCGCTCAGAATTGCTGTAGAAATGGAAGAAGAAGGCCTCATCACCAAGGAAGAAGCCGTTATGCGCATTGAACCGTTATCCTTAGACCAGCTGCTCCACCCGACCTTTGACGAAACCGCCCTGAAGGAAGCAGTCGTTCTGGCCAGCGGCCTGCCCGCCTCTCCCGGCGCTGCCACCGGTAAGGTTTATTTTACAGCGGAAGAAGCAAAGACCGCTGCAGAAAATGGCGAGGAAGTGATCCTGGTCAGAAAAGAAACCTCTCCCGAAGATATTGAAGGCATGTACGCCGCCAATGGTATCCTGACCGCACGCGGTGGTATGACCTCACACGCGGCGGTTGTTGCGCGCGGCATGGGTAAGTGCTGTGTTGCAGGCTGTGAGGACGCAAAGGTCGATGAGGACGCCAAGCAGTTCCGCGTCGGTAAAGAATATATTTACGAGGGCGATTATATCTCTTTAGACGGCTCCGCCGGTAAGGTTTATAAGGGAAGCATCGGAACAAAGGAACCTGAGCTCTCCGGACATTTCGGACAGCTCATGGAATGGGCAGACGCCTGCAGAACCATGAACGTGCGCACAAACGCCGACACCCCGAGAGACGCCGCTGTAGCGGTAGGCTTTGGTGCAGAAGGGATTGGGCTCTGCCGTACAGAGCACATGTTCTTCAACGAAGACAGAATCCCGAGTGTACGCCGTATGATCTTGTCAAAGACCAAAGAACAGCGCGAAAAATATCTGGCCGAGCTGCTGCCAATGCAGAAGGAAGACTTTATGGGTATCTACAAAGCCATGAAGGATCTGCCGGTAACCGTCCGTCTGCTGGACCCGCCACTGCATGAATTCCTGCCAACTGAACCGGAAGATATCGAAGCTTTAGCGGGAGATATGGATATGAGTATGGATGAAATGATGAGCACGATCCATGGCCTCGAAGAATTCAACCCGATGCTCGGACACCGGGGCTGCCGTCTTGCAGTCACCTTCCCGGAAATTGCGGTGATGCAGACAAGAGCCATTATGGAAGCTGCCATCGAAGTGAAAAAAGAAGATGGCTATAACATTGTCCCAGAAATCATGATTCCGTTGATCGGCATGAAAGAAGAGCTGGACTATGTCGAAAATGTTGTCAGAGAAACCGCAGAAAAGATCAAGGCAGAAAAGGGCTCCGACATTGACTATAAAGTAGGGACCATGATGGAAATCCCAAGAGCGACCCTGATCGCGGATGAAATTGCCGAAAGAGCAGAATTCTTCTCCTTTGGTACCAATGACTTAACCCAGATGACCTACGGCTTCTCCAGAGATGACGCAGGCAAATTCATTGGTGAATACAAAGAAAAAGGCATCCTGCCAAACGACCCATTCCAGAGCATTGACGTAGGTGGCGTTGGTAAACTGGTCGAAATGGGCGTCAAGCTTGGCCGCACAACAAAACCTGACCTCAAGATCGGTGTCTGCGGCGAGCACGGCGGAGATCCCAAGTCCATCCACTTCTTCCAGCGCGCAGGACTTAACTATGTCTCCTGCTCACCATACCGTGTGCCCATCGCGCGCTTAGCCGCTGCACAGGCCGCACTGGAAATGAAAGAAAAATAGAATGATGAATTGACAAAAACGCTGGCCTGCTATTTTATAACAGGCCAGCGTTTTTAAAGGAGGAACCCATGGCTTATGGAAAACAGACAGAAAAAAACAAACCAACCTTAAAAGACTTTGAAGAACAAACCTCACCCCAGGAAAAGAAGCTGTGGAACGAGTACCTTAAAACCTATCCCGAACCCTTTAAGCGCAGCGCGCTGCCGGGCTTTGACGGCTTTCTTTTCTTCTGCCCCTCTGCCAGACTGGTGGTGGAGCTGGAGAAATTTAAACAGTTTGGGGACACCAGCAGCGGCTCGCTGGGGAAAAAGGGCGACGCCCTCAGGGATTTAGGCTTAAAACGCATTGCCTACACCTACCGTGAAATTGACACCGACTTTGAAGGCACCTGCGCCGCCATCGACCGGGCCGTCAAGCGGGAGATCAGCCAGATGAGCCTGGTAGAGATCAAAAAGCCCGTACGGCTGTCACTGGATGATGAGGACGAGCCCGTGAAGAAAGGGTATAAGATAACCGTCTCCGGTGAGGATGAGGAGTGATGGGATAATCGGTAAGCAATAAAATGGGAATTATTTCCTGAGGCAGAGTGGATGGGTGGCTCATTATGAAAGCTTTGCGTTTAAAACAAAGGTTTTATAGTTGGGCTTGGCCCATCCGTAGACCTGAAATCCTTCCTGGCTGAGGAGATCAATGATTTCAGATTTATGGTAGATGTGGTGGTCACCGGAATTGCTGTGGGCCATAGTGCTGTTTAAAAAGCCAGTCAGCAATTTGAAGGGAACCGTTGGGTCGCCCAGTATGAGGGTCCCGTCTTTTTTCAAAACACGCTGTATTTCACGGATAACCGCTTTTGGATGGGGGTAGTGGTGAAAGGAAGCGTTGCAGACAATCGCGTCAAATTTATTATCCTCATAGGGCAGTTTTTCGGCGTCACCTACCATAAAATGAACGTTGAGCAGCCGTTTTTCAGCCTGAGCGATCATTGCCTCTGAAATGTCCAATCCATAATAATCAGCGTTCAGACGTTTTTGAAGGCGGGCGATAATATTGCCATTGCCACAGCCAAGATCTAAAATTGTTTTAGGATTTAAATCAAGGACGCGGTTCACGATAGTGTCATACATACACTGGACAAATTTTCCATCGTGACTTTTGTCATAATCCTCCGCGGTGCTGTTAAAATAGTCTATAGTGGTCTGTTTAGTGTTTCTGGTGTTTTTCATAATAATCCCTCCATTGATTCAGATTCATTGATAAATATTCAATGAATGGCTATTTTTAACCCCGCCCGTAAAGGCGGGGTTAATTGTGGTGTTATTTTAAAATTAAGGTAAGCATCTGCCGTATAAAAAAATTTTTTTCTTTAACAGAGCCAGCGGCATTGTTCGTGACGGCCATCTGTCCGCCCCATATAAAGCGCGATAGCATGTGTGCATCCCTTTTTTCGATTTCTCCGCGCGCCATCAGGCTTTTAATATAGGTTTCAAGATGTGGAAAAATTTCTTTTGACATATATACTTCCAGCTGGGCATGGAAGAGTTCATTTCCGTCTTTATCGAAAAAGTCACGGTATTTATAGTTTTCTGCTTCGTTTTCGGATGTTGTTTCCAATATTTTGATACACTTGGCTAACGATAGCTCGGTCTGTTTAAAAATATCTACAAAGGGCTTGCTGCACGCCCTAGCGTACTGCGTGAGGGCTTCCTGGTACAGCACATGCTTGTTTTGAAAATAGTGATAACACAAACCGGCTACAACACCGGCCTCTTTGGCAATATCCTTCATCGTTGTGGTCTCATAGCCTTTTTCTGCAAAAACACGCATGGCAACATCTAAAATTTCTTGTTTTCGGATATCCGGGTCCTTTGATACTCGCATTTCATCACCTCACATATATGATAGCATAGTGATTGAATAAGTGTCAATGATTGAAATTCAACAAAAGAGAAGCCTTAAGGAATTGTTGGATGACAAAGTGCAGATGAGTTTGGAGAGGATGTTTGAGCGTTTGTGATGGTGCAGAATGCCTAATGCTGTTCTCAGTCAAAAACCATAAAAAGCTGAGCGGCGAGCCCCGAAAAGGTCTCGCTGCTCAGCTTTAAAGTTTAATGGTGGAATAAGCGGACTCCGGTCATGGCCATGGCGATATTGTATTTATCACAGGCTTCAATGACAAGGTCGTCTCTGATCGAGCCACCGGACTGGGCGATACAGGTGACACCGCTTTTGTGCGCGCGTTCAATGTTGTCGCCAAAGGGGAAAAAGGCATCACTTCCAAGCGCGACACCGCTTATCTGGGACAGCCAGGCTTTCTTTTCCTCCCGAGATAAGGGCTCAGGTTTGCTTGTGAAAAACTCTGGCCATACATCATCAGCCAAAATGTCCTCAGCGTCGTCTGATATATAGACATCAATAGCATTGTCCCGGTTAGCCCGCTGCATATTTTCCTTAAAAGGCAGGTTCAGCACTTTTTCGTGGTAACGCAGCGCCCAGTTATCTGCTTTGTTACCTGCCAGGCGGGTGCAGTGGACACGGGACTGCTGCCCGGCGCCGATGCCGATGGCCTGTCCATCCTTGACATAGCAGACGGAATTTGACTGAGTGTATTTTAGAGTGACCAGTGCAATCAGGAGATTGACGCGGTCCGAAGCGCTGAGCGTCTGGTTCTTGGTTGGAATGTTCTGAAACAGGTCCTCGGTGATGGCCTGGTTGTTTCTGGCCTGTTCAAAGGTTATGCCAAAAACATCCTTATATTCCAGTGGAGCGGGCTCATAATCGGCATCGATCTGGAGAATAACATAATTTCCTTTTTTCTTTTCGGATAACAGCGCTAAAGCCTCTTCTGAGAATGAAGGGGCGATGATACCATCGCTGACTTCCATCGAAATATAGCGGGCGCAGGCCGCGTCACATTCGTCGCTCAGGGCGATAAAGTCGCCGTAGCTTGACATACGGTCACTGCCTCTTGCCCGGATATAGGCTGTGGCGGCAGGTGTGAGCTCCGTGTCCTCGACAAAGTACATTTTCTTTTCAATGTCGGTCAGGGGAACATACACAGCGGCGCCGGCAGGGCTGACGTGTTTAAAGCTTGTGGCGCTCGGCAGGCCTGTGGCTTCCTTTAATTCCCTGACGAGCTGCCAGCTGTTAAAGGCATCCAGCAGGTTGATGAAGCCGGGCTTTCCGTTTAGCACCTGAAGGGGAAGCTCACCATCCTTCATAAAAATTCGGGCAGGCTTCTGATTGGGATTGCAGCCATACTTTAATTCCAGTTCTTTCATTTTTTTCATCCTCCATGTCATATAAAAAGAGCCGACAGATCCGGACTCTTTTGCCCAGACGGTCGGCTCTTGATTATTATACTTCATGTGGTTTATTCCACTTCCGTCAGTCGTATAACTATAAAAACTTTATCATACTCTTAATCTGGTGTCAATGCATTTGTCAGTAATCGTATAAAACCTGTCGTGTCAAGTAGCACTCCCTGGCTCTTTTTCCTGACAAAGACAACAGAAGAAGGCCACGGAGCTGGACAATCCAGACGCGCTCTGCCATTTCTGCAGCGCCCGATGCAGGGAACACTGCGGACCGGGGTCTGTTTCACTGGGCAGAAGCGCATCGGCGTATAAGCCCGTGTTTGATTTGAGGCATTTTAGCTTTATTCTTTTTTAAGACAAGCATAAAATCCTTTTTGTTATCATTTAAGTCTTTATCAATTTAGAAAGATTTGATATAATGAATAACCATAAAAGGAGGTGGAAAGCCTTTGGGTTTTAAAACTATGGATGACAAAATATGGGTGCGCAAGGCCCGAAGGCTATAGAGCATAAATATGACAAAAAAGAAAGTAAAGAAAAAAAGAAGCGCAGTGCGCATTGTTGGAGACATCGTCATTATTCTGATCATCCTGTCCCTTTTGGGGGCGGCAGGATGGATGCTTTATAAGGAGTTTTTTCCCAACAATACGCCGATTCTTAAAATGCAGGTTACAAACCGCGAAGATAACAGCATCGACTGGGCGGCGCTGCGTGAGGTGAACCCCGAAACCGTTGGCTGGCTGAGTATTGAAGGGACAAATATTGATACCCCTGTGGTACAGACAACCGATAATGACAAATATCTGTACACCTCATTTAACGGAGAGTCGGATGAAAGGGGCGTGCCCTTTTTAGATATGAATTATAAATGGCAGCCTAAAAGCCAGAACTCTCTGATTTATGGGCACAGCACCATGCGCAGCGGTGTGCACGTCATGTTTGACGATCTGCTTTATTACTATAAAGACCCCAATTTTATCACAGAGCACAATAAAATTGTGTACAGAAGACCGCCAGAGCTGGGCGGTGATGGCGTTTGGGAAATTTTTGCCGTGCTGGTGGTTGAGCAGGATTATGATTACAGACAGTTGGAATTTGCCGACGATGAGAGCTTTCTGAACTATTACCAAAATATAAAGAATCAGAGCATTGTCGCAAGCAATGTGAGTGTACAGCCGGGTGACGAGATCCTCACGCTGTCCACCTGTATCTTTAATGTCGGACTCAATGACGGCCGCTTAGCCGTTATTGCCCGCCGGGTTTCATAAAAAATCGCCTGGCAGAAGATTGCAAAAGCCGTATCCACAGAGATACGGCTTTTTATTTTGCTTTTTCAGTCCCATTTCTCAAAGGCTTTTATTTTTTCAGTCAGGACTTTTATGTATTTTTCGCCGATCGCGCTTAAGCCGTGCTCGTTTCTGAGAATATATCCGGCGTGGAGCCGCTGGTCATTATCCAAAAGACGGATAGCCCTTACTTCGCTCATGTTGGAATGCATACGGTCAGCGTCGCTGTTGGTCAGGTCCGGTCCGATACTGAAACAGTTTGTGCCGCGAACCAGGGCAATTTTGGAGCAGCGGTCAATCACATGGATATTTTTATCCCAGATTTCATTGAACAGGATCTCCTCAGAGAAATGCATCATGCTGTCCTCCCCCTGGTCGTAAGTTACAAAAGGGTATTCCCTGAGCATATCCAGCGTCAGGGAGGTATTGCCGCTCAGAGGGTGTTTTTTCCGCAGGAAAACATAGGTGGTGAGCTGTCCCAGCTCATAAAAGCCCAGATTGCTGGAATCAAGGAGCTTTTGCATGGTATTGAGATAATGCTCGTTGATACACAGGATGCCGAGCTCACTGCGCCTGGACGCCACATCGTGTATGACCTCATGGGTCGGGCACTCGCGGATGGCAATGTCATAATGCCTGAGCTCAAGATCCTCGACAATCTGTATAAAGGACATGACCGAGAAGGGAAGGCGCTGGGTGGAAACGGAAAAGCGCATAGGCAGTGTTTTCCGATGCTTGTACCGCCTTTCAAGGTACTCGCTTTGCTCAACAATATCCTTGGCGTGGTTTAAGAAGTCCTGTCCCTCAAAGGTGACCTCAATGCCACGGTTGTTTCGTTTAAAAATTGAGATGCCGAGCTGCTGCTCGACCTCACGCACTGCGGTGGAGAGCGTTGACTGTGAGACAAAAAGCGACTTGGCGGCAGACGAGATCGAGTGGTGCTTTGCGATCTCGACGATGTATTTCATGTTCTGCATGGAGATCATATTGATACGATTCCTTTCCTCTGTTTTAATTATACTATCAAAAAATACGATAGCTGGCAATCAAAAATTGAGTTAATTGCAGTGGTTGTGAATTATCAGATATCGTGATATAATATAGCAAAATTACATAGAAGACTTGTTGCATGAAAACCGGTGAGAATCCGGTACGGTGCCGCCACTGTAAGGGGGAGCCGCTGTAAGTTTTATCAACACTGGAGAGCAGTCTCTGGGAAGTTGTTACAGCTGGCAATGAACCCAAGTCAGGATACTTCAACATTTCTTGTTTATACCTAACCTAACGGATCATTGGGAGAGGGTGTTGCTTGTGTTGAGGAACTCTTCTGATGAATCGGTCAGAAGAGTTTTTTTAATGGGAGAAATTATGGAAAAAAGCAGTAAAAGAATTGCGTTTTATGGAAAGGGCGGCATTGGAAAGTCGACCATTGCGGCCAATGTATCCGCCGCCTTCGCCAAAATGGGAAAAAGGGTGCTGCACATAGGCTGTGACCCCAAAGCTGATTCAACGCGGTGTCTGATGAAAAAGCGGATTCCCACAGTCATTCAAAGGCTGAATGAAAAAGGGGAACAGGTGACAACTCAGGATATTCTGTTTACGAGTGAGACAGGTGTGGCGTGTGTAGAGGCCGGAGGGCCGGAGGCAGGTATTGGCTGCGCAGGAATGGGGATCGCCACTACTCTGGAGACATTGGAAAAGCTTGGGATATTTGAAGCGGGCTGGGACTTAATCACCTATGATGTGCTGGGCGATGTGGTCTGCGGTGGGTTTTCAATGCCTATGAGAAAAAAGTGTGTGGATCAGGTATATATTGTCACCTCCTCTGAGCTGATGTCGCTTTACGCCGCCAACAATATCATGAAGAGCATTGTCCGGTACTCTGCCGGGACACAGCCGTTGTTTGGAGGACTGATCCACAACCGGGCACGTCCCGGTACGGATCACCAGGTTGTTGAGTGCTTTGGCAGCAAGACAGGCAGCCCGATTACGGCTTCTGTCTGCCAAAGTGACACGCTTCGCCTTGCGGACTATCGGAGGACAACTGTTTTTGAACAGCGAGAGGGTGAGGTGCTTCAAAAAAGCTTTATGGCATTGGCCAAAGCCATAGCCAGCCAGAAAGGGAAGCTATGGCCGAAGCCGCTTTCCGACGCGGATATGGATAACCTGGGTGAGACACTCTATCAGCTTGAGAAGGAGGACCGTCATGGGCGCAGCAGCTGTTGAGAAGGCGCAGCCAGGCATGGGAGATGAAGCGCTGTCCAGACTTCTTTTCCAGACCGAGGGTGTGCGTGTTCTGGCAGTGGGGCCGCCGGCCTGTCTCCGAATTCTTTATTTCAGAGCGATGGAGAAGGAAGCGCTCAGCCGTCTGAGGCTCTGTCCTGTTTCCAGGCTGGAGTACACACTTGGCAGTTATGTACCCAGGGTTCGTAGGATGATTGAGGAGCTTGTCATGACCAGTGGGACAAAAGGGGTGGTGCTTTATGTCTCCTGTCCAGACCTGCTCACACAGACCGATTTTGAGGCCATGATGTCGGAGGCAGATAACCCTCATAATGTGCCGGTCGCTGTTTTCAGGCGAGGCCCCATGGAAAAACGGAAGAGGAAGCCTGTGGAGCGGCTTGAAGAAATACTTCGGGGCTTTGAGACGGCTCGGGAAAACCACTGGGTTGGAAAGGATGCGTGCCTTTGTCCACCGCCGCCTCTGGCAGCAGATTACAGCGGTGCGATGACGGCTTTTGAAAAGGACCGCGCCCTCTGTACCTGCCTGGTAACAGGCTCAGGCTGTGCCTCCTGCCCCAGATCCATTGACAGTTTCAGCGGGAAGCCCTTCTGGTATTCAAAGATGAATGACCTTCAGATAACATTGGGTGCGGCTGAGAGCATTGAGAAGGGCATCGGGGCTGTCATGCAGGAAGAAAAAAGGCGCTCGGCGTTCATTGTCGGCACGCCGCTGACTGCCATGACAGGTATTGATGACAGTTCTTTCCCAGTGCTGAAGGAAAAAATATTCATACAGACCGACGGGTTTCAAGATGCCCTTGACGGCACCCGGCAAGCACTGTCTACCGTTTCAAGACAGGAGATGCGGCGCTGTGAATACACCGAAAAGCGCATTAATCTTGTGGGATATACGCCCTTTCTTTTTGGAAACCAGCGGCAATTTGAGACGATTGCGCACGATCTGGAGCGATTGGGCTATGCTGTTTACTGGCTGGGAGGCGGAACGCTCGCGGACTTTAGAGACGCGCCAAAAGCAAAGGCCAACTGGGTTATCTCAGAAGCAGGCCTTGATCTGGCAAAATGGATGGAAAAGCAGTATGGTACGCCGTGGTTTTATCAGATGCCTGTCAGCGTAAGCGGCGTCCGGACAGCTTATCAATACCTGGAAAGCATAACCGGGGACGCTGTGTTTCAGGGCTGCACCGAAGATCCGGCGCCTTCAGAGCAGCCGGTAAGAACCGCTGTGATGATCGGCAGCCATGAACTGAACCGCCAGGTAAGTGTGGCCCTGAGAAATGAATTTATTGTTGAGTGCACCATAGTTGAGGCTCGTTCTTTTGGGTGGCCTTTGGATAGAGAAACGGATTATGTCATCGCAGATCCGCTGTATTTTCAGTATCTTCCTGAAGGTGCAGCGCTCAGGGTTCCCTTACCCTTTCCGGCACTTAGCGGAAACCGTTATGTGAAACGGGACTATTGTATCATTGGCCGAAAAGGACACCAGTATTTAAAACAGTTTTTTATGTAATCTAAAAATAAAGGAGTTTAAAATGAAAAAAAAATGGTTAAAAGCAGCAGGCCTGTGCCTGGCTGTCAGTTTGATTTTTGGAGGCTGCGCCAGCAGCGGAAATACCGCAGAAAATGCAGACAAAGTGGAGGCGCATGTCATAACCGATGAGGGCGGTAATCAGGTAGAGCTGCCGGAAAAGATCACCAAGGTGGCCATTACCCCGATTCCGTGGGCATCGGCAGTGTGGACGATTGACGGGGGAAGCGACCGGATTGTGTCCATTAACCCCAGCGCGATGGCCCAGTATAAAAAGAGCTTTATGACTAAGCTGGCGCCGGAATTTGCGGATATTTCCACAGGAGAAATCTCTCAGGATTTTTCCATTAACATCGAAGAGCTTATGAAGCTTTCACCAGAGGTGGCATTTATCTGGAATGACCAGGAGGCTGAGGCCGAAAAGCTGAAGGCTGTTGGCATTACCCCTGTGATGCTGAACTACGCCGAAAACCTTGAGAACCTCAAAAAAGATTTAACACTGGTGGGCAGGGTTCTGAACAAGGAGGATTTTACCCAGGAGCTCATTGATTACCACAATGATACCGAGACATACTTTATTAACAAAAAAGATCAAGTTGCCGCGGCAGACCAAAAGAGCGTTCTCTATCTGCAGAATAAAAAGCTGAGCGTCGCAGGGTCCAAAAATATTAACAACTACCTCCTTGAACTGACAGGTGGGCGCAATGTTGCCGCCGGCTTAGAGAAAAAGTGGGCAGAGGTTAATATGGAGCAGATCATGGAATGGAACCCTGAGATCATCTACCTCTCAAATTTTGACGACACCATGCCAGAGGATTTATATGAAAATAAAATTGAAGGCCAGGACTGGAGTAATATTGACGCAGTCAAAAACCACCGTGTTTACAAAACCCCGGTAGGGACTCTGCGCTGGGATGCCCCATGTGTGGAAACACCGCTGATGCTTAAGTGGATGGGCAGCATCCAGCAGCCTGAAATCTTTTCGGATTATGATATCCGGAGCGACATTAAAGATTTCTACAAGAAGTTTTTTAATCACGATTTAGCCGAAGAAGAGATCGACACCATTTATAATGTGAAAGCAAACCAGTAAAGCTTGAAGAGGAGAGAATATGGATACAGCGGGACTTAAAAAGAAAATCAACCAGAAATACGATGCTGTTTTCGCTGGACTGATCCTCGTTTTGATTTTGGCCGGGATTCTGGCCTTGTGCCTGGGGCGTTACTGGATACCCTTTCCCGATGTGGTTAAAGTGCTTTTATCCAGAGTTTTTCCGGTTTCGGGAAGCTGGGACGCCAATACAGAGAGCGTGGTCATGACCCTTCGTCTGCCGCGTGTAGCGGCAGCGGTACTGGTTGGCGGCTCTCTGGCTTTATCTGGCGCGGTTTATCAGGGCGTTTTTCAAAATCCTCTGGTGGCGCCGGATTTGCTGGGGGTATCCTCTGGGGCCTGTATTGGCGCGGCCCTTGCCATTCTTTTCAGTGTCGGTACCTTTGGTGTGCAGGTTGGCGCTTTTATCGGGGGCATTATCGCAGTCATGATCACAACCGCCATCCCCAGAGTCATCAAAAACAATTCCAATATGATGCTGGTGCTGGCTGGTATCATTGTTACAGGGCTTATGAACTCCATTATGGGGATCATCAAGTATATTGCTGACCCCGAGACGCAGCTGGCAGAGATTACCTACTGGCAGATGGGCAGCATTGCAAAGGTACTGCCAAACAGTCTTCTGATGATCTGCCCTGCGGTGCTTATCTCCACAGTGGTATTGATGGCAATGCGATGGCGGATTAACGTGCTGTCCCTCGGAGAGACAGAGGCCAAAAGTCTTGGGATCACCATCAAAACAACACGGATGATCGTGATTGTCTGCGCGACACTGCTGACAGCCTGCTCCGTCTGTATCTGTGGGACCATCGGCTGGGTCGGGCTGGTTGTGCCGCATCTCGGCAGGCTTTTGGTAGGGCCAGATAATATGAAACTGCTGCCAGTCTCTTTTGTAGTCGGCGGGATTTTTCTGCTGGTGGTGGATACCATTGCCCGGACACTCACAAGCGCCGAGCTGCCCCTGAGCATTTTAACCGGACTGATCGGCGCGCCCTTTTATTTTTATCTGCTTAAGAAGCAAAGGATGAACCTCTCATGAAGCTGGAAGTCAATAATCTTAGTTTTAAATATTTAAACAGCCGCGTTATCTTTGATCAGGTGAATTTCGAACTTGAAAAAGGTCAGATATTATCTGTTTTAGGGCCAAACGGAGCGGGAAAATCGACATTGCTGAACTGCATTGGAAATCTAATGACACCGCAGAAGGGAAAAATTCGGCTGAACGGGGAAGCCGTCGATAAAATGCCGCCCAAAAAAGTGGCACAGAGAATTGGCTATGTGCCGCAAATTCATATTCCCACCTACGAGTACACCGTCAGAGAGTTTGTAGTCATGGGGCGCACCCCTTATCTGGGAAAAATGCGTTCACCGGGCGACGCCGACTACGAGCAGGTGGAGCGGGCGCTGGATATGGTAGGCATAAAGCATCTTATTGAAAAGCCCTATACACAGATCAGCGGCGGAGAGAGACAGCTTGTAACCATTGCCAGAGCCATTGTGCAGGAGCCGGATTTTATCCTTCTGGATGAGCCGACAGCCCATCTGGACTTTGGCAACCAGATTAAGACCATGCGCCTTGTCAAAAAATTGGCTGAAAATGGATTTGGTATTATCATGACAACGCACAATCCCGACCAGGTGTTTTATACCGGTGGTTTTGTTGCCTTGTTAGACCGGCAGGGAAAACTGCACTGCGGAGTGCCTGAGGATATCCTCACAGAGCCAGCTCTCACACAACTCTATCAGGAAAGAGTCTGTGTGTTTTATTCGGATGAGCTGAAACGCCAGGTGTGTATATCGGGGATTTAATGGATGAAAAAATGTAAATTAAAAAAACGCGGCGGATACCCAGTGACAGGTACCCGCTGCGTTTTTTATTTATTTAAACTGGCTCAGATATTCCCGGCCCATGGCTTCTGCCGCAGCAATGAGGGCAGCGGCGCTTTTTAAAGCGACATGGTAGTGTGTCTGGACGCCAACCTTTTCACTCTCAATGATGCCAGCTTCCTTCAGTATTTTCAGGTGTTGGGAAAGATTGGGCTGGCTGAACTCAAGGTTCTCTTTCAGCTCACAGACACAGTGGGGCTTGTCCAGTAAAAATTTAACGATTTTTAAGCGGATGGGGTGGCCCATCGCTTTTAATATTTTGACGGATAACGCTTCAATATCCATATTAAGCCTCTTTTCTATAATAATATAATTGATCTATTATATAATGATTATATAGGATGTATGGTTAAAAAACAAGAGACCTAGCGGATTAATAAAAAGGAATTGACAAATTCCCGATATAAAATGCCTTGACTTTCCCCTGAAAACGTAATATTATAAATATATAATTAAATAATTATATAAAGAGGTGCTAATGTGAATGGAGAATTGCCGGGTTTTATAATGTGTGTGTGTACGGGAAAATGTCCGGGATTTCAGGCGATGGATATATGGGATTTTATCAATCAGGTGCGTGTGGAGCTGCCTGTGGAGTATGCCGTCATTCATCCGCAGCTGTGTGAGGAGGATGGGGACCGTTTTTGGGCAGATTTTTTAAAAACACATCGAAAACTTATAATTGGCGCCTGTGCGCCGAATATGCAGCGAAAAATGTTTAAGGATGCCTTTAGGGAGGCTGGGATGGATATTGAAAAGGATGCGGTTATGCTGGATATCCGGGATATGACAAACGAGCAGGCTTTTGAAAAGCTTGAAAAAGCCCTTGAAGCTATGGGACTGGAGGTTTAAGTATGAGTGACACAACATTTATGGGCGTGGAAAGAAACCGGATTGACTGGTTCCCCCGCATTGATTACAGCAAATGCAGCGATTGTATGGACTGCGTGGATTTCTGTCCGCACCGGGTATTTGAAGTGCAGGAGGGCAGCGTGCACCAGCTGGTGGTAAAAAATCCGGTAAACTGCGTGGTTTTTTGCCGTGCCTGCGGAAAGACCTGCGGTCCGGAGGCCATCACATTTCCAGATAAAGCAGCGACAACCCAGGCCATCAAAGCAATGCGGAGAGAGGATAAAAAATCATGAAGAAGGATTTTTGCGTGCTTCCCTGTAACGGGCTGGATAAATTCGTGGGCTCGCTGACCCGCGAAGTCGCCCTTAAGCTTTTGGAAAATGGCGATCATGAGATGATCTGTCCGGTGCTGTACCACACCGCAGAGAAACAATACAGGAAGGCACTGGCTGAAAAGCCGCTGCTGGTCATTGACGGCTGTAATACGAAATGTGCCAGCAAACTGGCTGCCGAAAAAAATTTAAAGGTATCTGAACGGATCAATGTGAGTGAGAGCGCCAGGGAAAGGGGCTTTCCATTAATCGATTATCTGGAAATGGATGAATCCGTTGAAGACTTTGTAAATGCCCTCGCCGACGGTTTTGAGACAAAGCCCGACGAGGGTGAAGCCTCTGTCTTTGAGATGCCAAATCCCATCCATTACAGGTCCTTTTCCAAGGGGAAATTTATTTTCAAAGTCCCTGAGAGCGATTATTACTTCAATGAGAATGACTGCTGGGCTCTTGTGAAAAATGGCATTGCCCGTGTAGGTATAACAGATTTTGTCCAGCAGAACCTGTCCGATATTTTGTTTGTAGATTTTCCAGAGGTTGGACGGGAGCTTGCTCAGTTTGACGATGTGGGCTCAGTAGAATCCGGGAAATCAATTTTTGAGCTGGTTTCACCGGTCAGCGGTGTGGTTACAGCCATCAATACAGCCCTGGAGGAAGCCCCTGAGCTTGTCAACGAAAGCCCTTATGAAGCGGGCTGGATCGCGGAGATAAGGCTGGAGCAATGGGAGGAGGACACCGAAATGCTTATCCGTGATGAGGCGTATTATGAAATCATGAAGAGGAAGGTGGAAGAAATTGAAATCTAAGGTAAAGGTTATTCCATGCAGCGGTATTGGAAAGGTGCTTGGGCTGATTGCCCGTGAATCAGCCTTGAGGGTGACGGGTGAGCTGCTGCCCGAGACAACCGAGAGCCTGTGCCTGGCCCACATTGTCACCGGCGATGATGAAATTGTCGCGAAAATAGAAGGGCAGCCCTGTATCACCATCGACGGCTGTGCCAAATGCTGCGCGCAGAAAAGTGTGGAGGCCGCGGGAGGAAACATCTGTAATAAGCACCGTGTGATTGATTTTATGAAACCGCACCGGGGCGAGGAACATGGCAACGGAACCCGTCTGACAGAGGACGGCTGGAAATTCGCTGATGAGCTGGCCGAAGTTATGGCAGAAGAAGCAAAAGCAGTGCTGGAAGGAGAGTAGGCAATGGGCGAACAGAATATTGGGATTATCGCGTGCAGTGGTGAGGAATGTCTGGGCGGAACCCTTTCACGGCTGGCAGTCCGCAAGATGATGGAGGAGCTGAGGCCTGGAGAAGTCAGCACCCTGTGCCTGCCCCTGTTCATCGCAGGCGGCGAGCAGGAACGGGCCTTTGCCCAGAACCATCCAACTATATCAGTGGATGGCTGCAGCCTGTGCTGTGCCAGACGCGCCATTGAAAAATACAGCGGTCCGGTATCAGGAATGGTCGATGTGGAGACGCTTCTGGAAAAAAAGACAGCGCTGAAGGACAGCGTGGTTTCGACAAAAAACTTAACACCTGAGCAGTTTAAGCTTGTGGACGTGGTAGCAAAAGAAATTGTCCGGATTTTTGACACGCTGTGAGAATGTACGGTACTCTGGGCAAAAGGCCTTTCATGATTGGATGAGGATCATGAAAGGCCTTTTTTTAATGGCGCTTTTCAAGAAGAGTCTTAAGGAAAGTTTAAAGTAAAAAGCCTGTAAAATCCCAATAGTTTCCATTTGGAAACTACCCCACAATATTGTGCCTTCTTCACAGCTGGCACGCGCTGTTTTATGATAGAAGTGTGAAAAAAATCATGAACCACGAATCGAGGTGAGCCGGTTGTCTTTTAAAAATATGATGACAAAAGAAGACGGTATAGGCCGAAAGATCCGCTGGCTGAAAAAAGCCATTGAAACAGCGGAGGCGGTATTGATCGGCGCTGGGGCCGGCTTGTCGTCCTCCGCGGGCATGACCTATTCTGGTGATCGCTTTAAATGGCTTTTTCCGGATTTTATCAGGGCTTACCATTTTCCGGATATGTATTCGGCAGGCTTTTATCCCTACGACACGCCGGAGGAGCACTGGGGCTACTGGAGCCGGTATATCTACCATAACCGCTACGAAGAGAATGACCGCAAGCCCTATGAAATACTCCTTGGGCTTGTCGGACATAAGGATTATTTTGTGCTTACGACCAATGTTGACCATCAGTTCCAGCTGTCAGGCTTTGATAAGAAAAGGCTGTTTTATACGCAGGGGGACTATGGTCTGTGGCAGTGTTCAAGGCCCTGCTGTGATAAAACATGGGACAATGAGGCCGCAGTCAGGAGAATGGTCACATCGCAGAAGGACCGGCGGATTCCATCAGCATTTTTACCGCATTGCCCGGTATGCGGCGCGCCGATGACAATGAATCTCCGCTGCGACAATAACTTTGTCCAGGATGAGGGCTGGTATGCGGCGCACAGCCGATATGAGGATTTCTTCCGCCGACATAAAAGCTCGAGGCTTTTGCTTTTGGAGCTCGGGGTAGGCGGAAAGACACCGGTGATCATTAAATATCCATTTTGGCAGATGACTGCTGAAAATCCAAGGGCCGCTTTCGCTTGTATCAATCTGGGAGAGGCAGTATGTCCACAGGATATTGCGAAGCAGTCTGTCTGTATCGACGGTGATATTGGGAAGGTGCTCCTGGAGCTCAAAAACGACAGGGGGAGTGACGCTGAGGCTGTAGCGTCTCTAGCGTGCTCAGAGAATAAAAAAAGTAAGGAGTAAGACAATGAAAAAGATAACAGGTGTGTTTGTGAGTATTTTGATGGCGGTTTTGATTTTGGCCGGCTGTTCCGGCCAGGGAGGCAGCGCCCAGAGCGGAGAAGCTCCGCTTAAGGTTGCCATGGACCTGAAATTTCCGCCTTTTACAGAGATGGATGAAAATGGCAATCCCAAAGGGATCGAGGTGGATATCGCCAAAGCCTTTGGCGATTACCTCGGACGAGAGGTCGAGATAATCAATACAGATTTTTCCATGCTTATTCCAGCGCTGGAAACAGGAGAAGCTGACATTATCATCTGTGACATGACAGTCAATGAGGAGCGAAAAGAAGTGGTTGATTTTTCAGAGCCTTATCTGTATGGGCGGACTCTGGCGCTGGTGGGCAAAGATTTTGCTGTACGGAACAATGTTACAGATGAAATGAAGCCAGAGGACTTCTTTGCCATTAAGGACGCCAGATATGTCGGGCTGGCAGGCACGATCTCCGTGTCGGTTCCCCAGAGCTATGGTATCCCGGTTGAGGAGATCACAGATGTGGCCAGCGGTTTAATGGAGATAAACAACGGAACCGCAGATGTGTTTGTGGGAGCAAACACGATCATCGGTAATCATGATGCTTATCCGGATACCACAGAAATTTACTGGGGCATTAAAGAATACAGCCAGTCCGCAATGGCGGTTAAAAAGGGCAATACCGAGCTGCTGGACCAGGCCAACGCTTTTGTAAAAACCATGTATGAGGACGGCGGATTCTACAAGACAGCCGGCGATAAATACGATGAGGCGATCCATAATTATTTGAAGGATGACAGCCTTGGCCTTGATTTTATCATTTATCCGCCAAAGCAATAGGAAGGACGTGCGGATTATGGTAAGAAAGTACAGCAGGCCGCTTCAATACCTGGCGGCAGGCGTTCTGTTTTTTCTTTTGATCCTTTATGTTCTGGGCCATACCACCGATCACCCGCGGTACCACCTGATTCTTGACCAGTGGCCTTTACTTCTGAGCGGCGTAGGCTATACGCTGCTGGTAAGCGCCATCACCCTGGTTCTGAGCGCTGTGCTTGGATTTGTTATTTACCTGATGATGAAAAGCCGCATTCCTTTTATCAAAGGGATCGCGGTTGTTTTCAGAGAGATCATCATGGGAACGCCGCTCTTAGTTATGGTTTTTCTGGCGGTCTATGTGCTGGGAGAGGCCGTGCATATAAACAACAAGTTTGTACTTGGCATTGCGGCCTTAACCCTGTACACAGCCCCCTATGTGGCCAACTCCTACCAGAGCGCAGCGGAGGTGATTGATGAGGACCAGTATGTGGTTATGCAGCTCTACCATTTCACAGGTTTTCAGAAGTATTTTTATGTGATTCTGCCTCAGATGGTAAAGCCTCTGCTGCCGGCGTTCATCAATCACCTCTCAGGGATCATTAAGGGTTCTGCGCTGCTGAAGGTCGTTTCCTTTCCGGAAATCGCCTATGTGATCACCGTGATCGCAGCCAAAAACTGGGCTTCGGTAGAGGGCTATCTGGTAATGTGGATCGCGTATCTGGCTGTGACAATCCCGCTGTCGCTTTTGGCTCAGGTTATTGGAAGGAGGCTTTCACAGTGAGAATAGAGCTGCAACAGGTTACAAAGAAGTATGACACCTGTGTATTAAAAAATTTGAATCTTCTAATTGAAGATAAAAAGGCCGTTGGTATTATGGGCGCTTCGGGCTGCGGCAAATCAACCCTGCTGCGCCAGCTGGCAGGGATCGAGTTTCCAGAGGAGGGAACCATCAAGGTGAATGATACAGTGGTTAACCGGGAAACCGTTCAGGCATACCAGCGGGAGATCGGTGTTGTGTTTCAAAAGCACAGCCTTTTTCCCCATCTGACCCTCAGGAAAAATATTCTGCTGATCCTTGAAACGATTAAGCGTGTGAGCCCAGATGCGGCTGAGCTTAAGGCCAGCGGGCTCCTTGACCAGTTTCATCTCACGGAGCAGGCTGATAAGCTGCCCCGCCATGTGTCCGGTGGCCAGGCCCAGAGGGCGTCCATTGCCAGAGCGCTGTGCACAGAGCCAGAGCTTCTGTTTCTGGATGAACCAACAGCAGCCCTTGACCCGATTCTGACTGGCGAGGTTCTGGAGGCCATCACTGAGCTTAAGCATCTGGGAAAAGACTGTATTTTTGTCACGCATGAGATTGACTTTCTCAAAAAGTTTGCCGACTATTTTGTGTTCATGGACGAGGGAGAAATCGTTGAGCATGGGCCGGCAGGGCTGCTTGAGTCGCCTGAGACAAAGAAGCTGGCTGCATTTCTGAGAAGGGAGGAATAGAAAATGGTTGGGATTTTATACGAGTCAGAGGAATGGTCAAGCTATAAGCTCCTTGAAGAAATCCAGTCCTTTGGAATTGAGGCCTGTCTCATCAGCCTTGAAGAGGACCATGCCTTTGATCGGGTTAACGGCTGTGATCTGCTTGTCAGCCGGATATTTGCCAGCGCGCAGTTCAGAGGGCATCACAAATCGCTTGAGCGCATGC
This sequence comes from Eubacterium callanderi, assembly GCF_900142645.1. GTDB lineage: Bacteria > Bacillota > Clostridia > Eubacteriales > Eubacteriaceae > Eubacterium > Eubacterium callanderi. The sequence continues at coordinate 119,875 of NZ_FRBP01000003.1, read as the reverse complement.
CGGGGGTTATAAAGCAGGCAGAGCGTAAAGGTATTCCGATACTCAATTCGCCCAGGGCGCATTTTTATGAAACCAGCAAAGCCCTCAGTACAGCCCTTCTCAGGGAGAAGGGCATCGCGGTTCCAGAGGTCTACGGCGTGTTTCTGCCCGATGAGATTGACCTGGGAAGCCTCCGGTATCCCTGCGTCATCAAGCCAGACTGCGGAGGAAGGACCAACTGCACAGCCATCATCAGCGAGGCCGAAACGATGGCAGAGACTCTGTCGGAGATGCCGGCGATCAGCATGATTGCGGAGGAATACATCCGTCCTGTTTATGGTTATATCACACGGGTCGAGGTGATTGGCGGAGAATGCCGTCTCATTTTAAAGCGCAGTGTGACATCGGATGGATTGTCAGCCTATCACCTGGGCTCTGTCTACGCCCACTATGCAGACTGCCCCGAAAAGCTCAGGCAGACAGCCGTAAGGGCAATGGCGCTTCTGGACATTGAGTTCGGCAGCCTTGATATTATTGAAACAGAAAGGGATTTTTATATTATTGATGTGAACGCTGTCTCCAACGCGTCAGAGGACAATACCGAGATGTTTGGTTTTGACCTGATGAGGGAGACCGCAGCTTATATTGCAGGACGTTTTAGAGAAATGGAGAAAAGAAATGATGACGATAAAAGAAATATATGAAAATTTTGATCAGATTGGCTGTGTGACTTTTTCAACCCTGGCGGAGAACGGTTATGTGGAATCGCGGATCGCCCATTTTTTCGCCTTTGATGAAGACGGGCTGTACTTTCGAACCATGGACGTTAAGCCGTTTTACAGAGAGCTGAAGCAGACGGGCAAGGTCAGTGTGTGTGGCATGTACCCCAGCAGTCAGGTGAGCCATGATGAAAACAATCTGCCCTCCTTTGTGCCGGGCTATACCATGCGGATCACCGGGGACGTGCGGGAGCTCACAATGGATGAGGTGGAGGAAAAGGCCAGGGGAAGCCGGGATTTTAACGTGGCGGTCTATGACATCCAAAAATATCCCAGGACACGCATTTTTGTGCTCTATCGGGCCTGGGGAGAACGCTATGACTTTGATTACGCAAAAGAAAAGCGGGATCATAAGCTGGAGCGTGCGCGTTTTGCCTATGGCGGCATGTCCTTTGAAAAGCCCGGCCTGACCATAACAGACGCCTGCATCTCCTGTGGAAAATGCACGGAACTCTGTTATTTTGACGCCGTTGAGGAAGGTGAACCCTATAAAATTAACGGAAACCGGTGCGATGAGTGCGGCAACTGCTATCACCACTGCCCAGTAAACGCCATTATTAAAAAATGGTAAATGACTGAAGATCCGCTTTATTGATGCGGGTTTAAAAGTGAGCTTTCAAATAATGACCCTTTGGACAGGCTTCTCATCCATAGGGCCATTATATTTATCTTAAAAGCGGCATGCTGCCAGTAAGCTTATTCACTTTCTTTTTGGAGCCGCAGATGGCAACGCCCATATACTGAAGATCAGCCTCCGGCGCGCCTGCCATGAGGTCAATAAATTCCTCGTAATCATTACAGCCCTGCGCTAAATCTGAAAAATCCACAACGGTCACATCGCTGAAATCGGATGTGTAGAGCCTTTGGCGGATTTCCCGGATGCTGTCTTTAGTTCCCTTCAAAACAGGAATGGGGAAGGCGATAATGCCGAGGTGCACGTTTCCATTTTGGTCTGTTACATCACAGCCCACAATGTCCGGCCTTTTTTTACCGAGCGTAATACCCAGGATAGCGGCGGTATTGGCGATGATGCCAAGGGGAAGCGCTTCATCAATAATCATGACACTTTTTTCATTTTCCAAGTTCATTTTCAGTCTCCTTTTTTGGTTGCTGAAATTCATTTTACACGTTAAAAAGAAAAAAGGCTTGAACGATATTCCTTTAATGGGTGGATTAATTTTAAGGATTAAGAAGCTGATAAGCCAGCTGATTTTTCGAGGCGTCCTCATCCCAATAGGCTGAGAAATCGGCTTGAAAGGCGTCTCTGTCCAGAGGAACGTTTTTAACGATGTCCACTGTTAATGGCAATGAGGCGCTAAAGCTGCCAGACGCCTGAATGCGGACTGTCATCTGCCCGGTCTGGCTCAGGTAGTGGCTCGTCTGAACCGCGTTATAATACTGCTCGAATTTTTCAACAAAAGCCTCCTTTCCTTCAGAAGGGCTGTAATAAAGGTGGCACAGGTTGGTAAAGCTGGTGTCTAGCATGGCCCACTGTCCCTTGGGGTCAATGCTGCACTGGGCAGCGAAATAATCAGAGGTTTCCCGTGCATAGGTATCGGACAGAAGATCAATTTCAGGATTGTTATTTTTCCAGAGCGCCTCAAAGCCAGTGGCATCCTGAAGACTCTGGTCAGCCGTTTTGACCGTATACAGCCGGCCATCAGGATAAAGGCTTCGGGTTGGGTCCTTTTCAGGATTAACGCTCTTGGGCTCATCCACGGTTAAATCAATCTGATATAAATCCTCCAGATAGGCTTCGACGTTTGCGGCGCTGTATTTTTCAGCATCACGGGCGGATTGGGTGAAATGATAAACCATCATTGCCCCGAGTGCAATAAGGACGATTCCAAAGGTGATAAAAGAGCGTGTCTGGCTGTCACGCTTAATGCGTTTATCCAAAAAGTCGAATAGAGGCTGACAGGGCAATTCGCTGTCAGCAGTAAAAAAGGTGGATGTGTAAGCGCTTTTGATCAGATGGTTTACTGTGGCGTCGATGGGGCATCTTTTCAAAATATGGATAAACTGACTGATAAAATAAGGGTCTTGGTGAAATTCGGCAAAAAAATCGGACTGTAAAAATGAATTGAGCGTTTTCAACCGCTGTTTTTTTGTTTTCAGATAAAGATTTTTCACACAGGAAAGGCCTGCGTCGATTTCACGGCGGCTTGCCTCCTGAGCTTTTTTCTGACCCTGCTCAATCAGCTGTTCAAAATCAGGCTCGTCTTTCTCCTGAGCCTGGTTTGGAATATTTTTTTCATTTTCAGAGACAGGAAAGACCGATGCTGGTGACGGCCCGGGGATGGTCTGTGCTGTAAGACTGCCCTTTGCGTATTTAACCGCTGCCTTGTAGGCGTCGTTGAGCTGCCTGAATTCCTCAGGGTGCTCCTCAGGATGATATTTTACTGACAGACGGGCATAGGCTTTTTTGATGGCTTTGAGATCCCGGGTTGGGTTGATATCAAGTATCTTCCAGATATCCATTTAGTCATCCCTCTTTTTTCGGTTCAACTGCCAGTTCAGGAACAGATTTTTCAAGTCCTCTTCTGAAGGGATTCCTGTCTTGTCGCCTGTATCCTCAGTCTTGAATGTCTGATACCAGTTTTCATCCGGGTTTGTGAGTGACGGCCCAAAGCCGCCATTTTCAAGCTCCCAGCTAACCTGATCAAGAAAATAAGAAAAGCGCTCCCGGGCCTTTGATATTGCGTGCGTTTTCTGGCTTTCCAGAGCGTGGGAAAACAGGAAAAGCTCAAATTCCACGGCTTTTCTGAGTTCGCCCACTGTCTGAGTAAACAGCCGGTCACCTCTGGCGAGAAGAAGTCTGTTTTCATCTTTATCCTTTGGATGAATTTTATATTTCTGCAGCGCCGCAACCTTTTTTTCGATTTCATGTTTATCCATGGTGTTGGAATCGCTGATGAGCAGAAGGCTTTTGGTGTTTTTTGTTGAGAGGGCAGTGGCTTCCACTACCAAAATGCCGTTGATATCATAGGTGAAACGGACATCAACGGTCTCCTGGCCCTTTGGCTTTCTGGGCACGGGCAGATCAAGCTTGCCGAGAAAGCTGTTTTCATCTGCGTAGCGCCCTTCGCCCTGGTAGACTTTAAGTTCGATTTTTGACTGGAAATCGCTGGCTGTGCAGTAGATACCCGTGCGGCTGGCAGGAAGCGTCGTGTTGCGCTCAATAAGGACAGACATCAAATCTCTGGAGTGCTCCAGAGGGTTAACAATATTAACGCCGAGAGAAAAAGGACAGATATCTGTCAGGAGAATATCCCGAATATCCTGGTGGCGCGCCTTGATACCAGCATAAGCACCGGTACCCAAAGCCACAATGGTATCTGGCGAGCCAATACTGTCCGCCTCCTTGCCGAGGACATAATTCACATAGAGCTTGACCACAGGCATCTTGCAGGAGCCGCCAACCAGAACGACCTGGTCAATTTCATCGAGGGAGAGACTGCCGTCAATGAGCACTTTTTTTATGGGCTCTGTAAGGCGCGTGAAAAGCGGCGCGGCAATTTCAATAAACTGCTCACGGCTGATTGGAAGTGTGTCGTGAAGCTCCTCGGCAGAAACCGTCATCTTTGCCGTTTCGGCGTCAGTGAGGTCAAATTTGCATTTTTCCGCACTCTGCAGGAGCACCCCTTTGGTATTTTCGTTGAGCGCCTCAAAATCAAGTCGTTTTTCCTGGCAGAAATAACGGGCCAGCAGCCGGTCAAAATCGCTGCCCCCAAGACGATTATCGCCGCTGACAGCCAGAACGTTGATAACATTGTCAAAACACTCGACAAGGGACACATCAAGGGTACCGCCGCCAAAATCAAAAACAAGGAGATTTGCGTCCTCCTCGGCATTCATTAGCTGGCAGGCAAGAGCGGCAGCCGAGGGCTCATTGACCAGCCGTTCCACCTTCAGGCCAGCCAGCTCTCCAGCCCGCTTTGTGGCAGAGCGCTGAGCGTCGTTAAAGTAAGCGGGGACACTGACGACGGCTTCCGCCACCGGCTCCTTTAAAAAAGCTTCTGCGTCTTCCTTCAGCTTTTTAAGAATAAAGGCCGAGAGCTCTTCTGGTCTGAAACGCCGCTTTCCCAGGGTATAGATTTTGTCTGAGCCCATAAAACGTTTAAAAATACCGGCCGTTTCCTTTGGATGGGTGATCAGGCGTTCCTTTGCAATCTCGCCCACATAAATGGTTTCATGGTCAATGCTGACTACGCTTGGTGTCAGAAAATGGCCGAAAGTGTTTGGAATCAATATACTTTGTCCATTTTTCCACACGGTGACAAGACTGTTTGTCGTCCCTAAATCAATACCTATAATCGCCAAGATGCGCCTCCTTTTTGTCGAATAGACAGATTGAGATAATATGATTATAACATAAACAGACCGTTTTGAAGTCACATAATGCCATTTAACTCTTTCTTTTACAGATGAAAAAGGATAAAATAGTGGAGTAAAAGTTATTATGGATTAGGGAGGAAAGTATGCCCATTGTTATGACTGCGCTGTTGTCCTTTGCGGGGACAAATATTGATGATATTTTAATCCTGACCCTGCTTTTTTCAAGGGCAGAGACAGCGGCGGATAAGTGGAGAATTATCCTTGGCCAGTACCTGGCAGTTTTGACACTGACCTTTTTCAGCCTTTTCTTTGGCTACAGCATTTCCTTTGTGCCCCACGCGTATATCGGCCTGTTCGGCTTGGTTCCGATTTTGCTTGGGCTGGGCGCAGTGCGGCAGCTCAGAAATAAAGGGCGTGATCAAAGCCAGCAGACAGACAAAGCGCAAAGGGAACCCGGAAGGCTAAGACAGTTTCTCGAGAAAATATTTCCGGCAGATATTTTGTACGTTTACTTTTTAACTCTGGCAAACGGTGCAGACAATGTGAGTGTTTATATCCCCTTGTTCACGAATCTGGGGGCTGGAGAAATCATAACAATTATCGTGATTTTTGTGGTTTTGATTGGCGTATGGTGTTTTCTGGGAATGAAAATAGGCCAGTATCCCCTGATTAAGGTGTTTCTTGAAAAATATAAGGATATGCTGATCCCCCTTGTCTTTATCGGGCTGGGGCTTTATATTTTGTTGAAGAGCGGCACTTTTGGACTGCTGCTGGCGGGGTGAAAATGCGGTTAAAAGAACTGCCCCCAACCTCAGACTTGAAATTTTGAGGTTGGGGGCAGATTTTTATATCAAAAGAATATCTTAGAGAGCCGCAAGTCCTGCCTGGGCAACGCTCTCGTCTTCAGCGACACTGCCGCCGCTGACACCAATGGCGCCAATGATGCGATCTCCGTCTATAATCGGGAATCCACCACCAAATGTCACAATTCTGCCTTCACAGCAATTACCAAGACCAAAGAGTTCTCCGGCTTCCTTTGCAGCATCCCCTGCAACAGAGCTCGGCATTTTTAATGAAGCGGCTGTGTAGGCCTTGTTTTGAGCAATACTGATACTTGCCAGTAAAGAATCCTCCATGCGGTGGACTAAAACGGTGTTTCCGCCCATATCGCATACTGCAATTACCATGGGTACATCAATTTCAACAGCCTTTTTTTCGGCTGCTTCGGCCATTTTTTTGGCCATTTCCAATAGTTTACCTGTCTGAGTCATTTTAATCTCCTTTTCTAATATAATCTACCAATTTGCCAAACAGATACTAACAATTATATTATACATGGTTTGCCATACGATTACAATTAATTTCATCACAATTTTGTTCCTTCTAAAGTAAAACATCTTGCTCTTAAGAATAAGATGCGGGTACTTACGAAGTAAAGTTTTGAAGGGGTCATATTAAATTGCCGGCGGCTTTTCTATAAATCCTTTAAAGCCTCTTTCCGGAACAGTTTTGGGTCTTTGTTGAACTGATCCTTTTTGCCTTTCAGAAAGCTCTTGAATTCGGCCCAGGTGCCCTGGGTCATGTCATTTTCATGGATCACAAAGTTCTGGTATTTTGTCTGCAGTGTGATAAGGCTTTCGGTCATGTCGCATTTAATGATTTCGCCATAGGCAAAGATCACCTTTTTATCGCGAAAGAGAATTTCAAGCTTTTTGGGTGTAAAGGTAAAGGTTCTTACTGAAAAGTAACGGTCTGGCCAGAAATGAGCCAAGAGCCTGATGAGCAGCGGGTTGAATTTTCCGAGGAAGAACAAAGCGCCAAGCACACCGCTGATCAGGCGAAAAGCAAACAGGCCGAGATAGACAAAATAACCGCCTGCAAAAAGCTTGATCTGCAGATAGACCATAAAGAGGGCATAGACAGTATAGATAAGAACAAAATAGCTCACAATGCGCAGCGGCTCGGAAGGCCCCATGCTGAAACGGTTATATTTCTTATTGAGCAGTAACAGATCCTGGAGATCGTTCGATACAGATGCTTTAAAAGACTTCATTTAAAAGGCTCCTGTCAATAATTTCAAATTTAGACTTGTACACTATTTTAACACAGCCGATGATGGAATAACAGCAAAAATTAAGACATACAAAGCATCAGAATCGTTTTAACTTTATTTTGAGGGTTATTTATACTATAATATAATTAATATTTGAAATTTATTGGCATGATGGACGCCGGGGGTAAAGTAATGATTGGTAAGACAGTTTTAGTTGTCGATGAAAATCCTGCTGAAAACACTTTGCTGGACAATGTTTTAAACAAGAGCTACCAAGTTGTTGTCTCAAAAGAAAACGATGCCGCTTTGAGGTTTCTCCAACAGAATAAGTCAACGGTGGCAGTGATTATTTTTAGTTATGCTTTGTTTAATGAAATGCCGACGGCGCTTCGGACTGTTCTATGGGACATACAGGCATCGCGGGGGACAGGTGTTTTAGTGCTGACAGATGCGGACAATCCCATCATGGAGGAGCAGGCCCTCAAACTTGGCGCGACGGATATTTTGCCCAGGCCCCTTGATCCGCGTATGATCAGGCAGCGTGTCCGAAATACCTCGCTTCAAAGTAATTTAAAAACTCTGGAAGAATATGATTCTCTGACAGGGCTGTTGAACAAAGATACCTTTTACAAAAATGTCCATGAAATTTTAATGGGTTTTCCTGAAAAAGCATACAGCATTATCTGTTTTGACATTGAGCGTTTCAAGGTTATCAATGACCTGTTCGGTGCAGAGGAGGGGGATCGTCTGCTCCAGTATATTGGCGATGAGCTGAATACCTGGGCAGCGGAAAAGGCAGGCTGTGCCGGGCGCATTGTGGCAGATGTATTTGCTATCCTGCTGCCGGATATGGAGGGTGATGCAGACAGTACTGCGCAGAGGCTGACGGATAGTCTGGAGCAATACCCATTGGATATGGAGATATCCATAGCTGCAGGCCTATATCATATTGATGATGTGAACCTCCCAGTCAGCAGGATGTGTGACCGGGCGATCCTTGCGCTCAACTCTGTAAAGGGAAACTACCTGAAACGTGCGGCCGTTTATGACAATCATCTGAGAAGCTCGCTGATTGAGGAACAGGAAATTGTTAACGAGATGGCTCATGCTCTGGCAGAACGCCAGTTTCAGGTGTACATACAGCCAAAATGCGATATGCGCACCAATAAAATTGTCGGCTGTGAAGCCCTCGTCCGGTGGATTCATCCGGAAAAGGGCATTATCAGTCCTGCGGCCTTTATTCCTGTTTTTGAACGGAATGGTTTTATTTTAAAGCTCGATGCTTATGTATGGGAAGAAGTCTGCCGTTTAATGAGAAACTGGATTGATAATGGACACCAGCCCATACCAACCTCGGTAAATGTTTCGAGGGTTAATCTGTACCATCAGGGGCTGAGCGACCTGCTGGCAAATATGGTGAAGAAGTATAATCTGCCTCCATATCTGCTGGAGCTGGAGATTACCGAAAGTGCTTACACCAAAAATCTGGATCAGCTGCTGAGCCTTGTGAACAGGCTTCGCGACCTGGGCTTTACCATTTTGATGGATGATTTTGGCAGCGGTTATTCTTCACTCAACATTTTGAAGGATATCAATGTCGATGTGCTGAAGATCGACATGCGCTTTCTCTCCGACATGGAACATTTAAAGGGCCGTGCCGGCAATATTCTGGAATCGGTGGTCCGGATGACAAAATGGCTTGACCTCAGTGTGATTGCAGAAGGGGTAGAGACAAAAGAGCAGGTTGATTTTCTTTTGGATATTGGCTGTCACTATGCCCAGGGATATTACTACTATAAGCCCATGCCCACAGATGAATTTGAAGCGCTGTTATTACAGGATGCCGATAAACTTGATTTTTCGGGAATGGAACGTGAAAAGAGCAATACGATCAGCTATGATGAGCTGGTGCATTCGGACAGTATGACCCGATCGCTTTTAAATAATCTGATAGGCGGTGTGGCTTTTTATGAGTACTTCCAGGGCAATCTTGAGGTTTTAAGAGTCAATGAGGGGTATTACCAGGCGACGGGCTGTAATGCGGAGGCTTTAAAAACGAACGGACGTCACATTCTGGACCGCGTACCTGATGAGGATAAGCCCATTGTCCTCGACGCGCTGCAGAGAGCGCCAAAAACGCCTGAAAAGGGAATAGATATTCAGTTCAGGCGGAAACGGCTGAACGGTGAATACATGTGGATGTACATGCGCCTCTTTTTCCTGGCGGATCGGGGAGATCGCCAGCTCTTTTATGCGTCGATTATTGATGTGACAAAGCAGAAGCAGTCTGAGGAGGCGCTCCGCCTTTCGGAGCAGCGGTTCCGGATCGCCATGGAGGCGACCAACAATACGATTTTTGATTTTGATATTGAGAAAAGAACCATTGATTATTCAGATTATTTTGCGAAAAAATACGGGTTGAAGCCACACCTTGTCAATGTGCCGAACAGCCTGGTCGATGAAGGTGTGATCCATCCGGATTCAAAAGTGTGCTTTTTGGAGATGTACCGTAAGATATTTAAAGGCGCTCCCAAAGCAAGCTGCGAGGTGCGGGTTAAACTATATGACAGCAGTTATCTCTGGAACAGGATCACGCTGACCAATATCTATGATTCAACGCAAAAGCCAGTGAGGGCAGTTGGCCTGGTTGAGGATATTTCCAGAGAAAAGGAAATGGAAAACCAAATTCTTCAAAAAGAAAAATCCCTTTCAAATTTAAAAAAGGAAAATCAGCAGGCTGTTCTCTCTTTGTTGGGCGAGTCATCACCAAATGGACTTATCGGCGGCTATTGTGAGCCTGGCTTTCCGCTCTACTTCATCAATAAGGAAATGCTTGAGATCATGGGCTATGATTCCTATGATGATTTTATAGAGGGTACTGGCGGCTTTGTCAACAATACGATTCATCCCGATGATCACGAGTATGTTGCACAGATAGTCGGGCCAAAAGATAAGGAAGGCGACGAGTATACTGTCCGCTACCGCACGCTGCGCAAGGACGGCAGTTATTTCTGGGTTATTGACCGGGGGCGGGTGGTGCGCGCGGAGGATGGCCGGCTGGCTATCGTGAGCGCCTGTATCGACATTACCGAGCAGGTTGAGCTTCAGAATGAGTTTGAAACTGTGCTGAACAGTACGCCAGGTGATGTTGTCGTCTTAAAAATTAATGGGGAAAATATTGAAACAAAGTACATGAGCTTTGGACTCGCAAAGGTTCTGGGCTATGAGGAAAAGGAGTACCAGAGGCTGCTGACCTGTGAGGACGGTTTGAAACTGATATATGCCAAGGACAGGGCGTACTATTTTAACGCAGTTTATAAAAGCGCAGCGGAGCGGCTGCCCATCAACATTGATTTCAGATCAGTAAATAGAGGCGGTGGATTTGGCTGGATCAATTTTTCGGCTGAGTTTTACGGAACCGATGAAGGCTGTATGGTCTACCATGGTATTTTTACTGATATTTCTGAGCTCAAGAAAAAAGAAGAAAAGCTGAAGCTTTCTGAAGAACGCTTTAAAGCCGCCATTGAGCATCTGGATATAAGCATTTGGGAATATGATATAAAGACAAAGTGCCTGATAAAGGAAACTAAGTGGAACAAAGAAGGAAGCCGGCGCCTGGTGTATCCCAATATGCCTGACGAAAGCGTGACAAAGGGCTATGTGTCCCCTGAATCCCTCGGTGAGTATCTGCGGCTTTATGAGGATATCAGCGGGGGCAAGCTCAAAACCTCGGCGGAGGTACAGATTCAGGAACCAGACGGCAAGTACTGCTGGTACCGCATTACCTATACGGTGGTGCTGGACGAGGACGGACAGCCCATGAAAGCCATCGGTACCTCCGAAAATATTGAGGAGGAAAAACGAAAACAAAAACGTATTGACAAACTTTTACTCAAAGCACAGAAGGATTTTTTGACAGGGCTTTATAACAGAGAAACCATTGAAGAAATGGTAAAGCAGAGCTTAGAGATCAGCGTTTTGGACAAGGGTGTGTCGGCTATACTCATAGCGGATATTGATAATTTTAAACAGATTAATGATTTTTACGGACATACAGAGGGGGATCACGTTTTAAAGGAAATTGGACGGATAATCCCAGAGGTTTTTGGTGACAAGGCACTTACAGGGCGCCTTGGTGGTGATGAATTCCTTGTTTTTGTGACGGGCGAGGATTATGAAAGTGATATCTGCAGTCTGACGCAAAAGTTTTGCGATCGTCTTAGCGAGCTGGAGGTTCAGGATAAAAAGATTACGGTATCTGTGGGGATTGCTTTTGTAGAGGAAGCGATAAGGGACTTTAAAACGCTTTACCAAAACGCAGATGCGGCTCTGTATGTGGCGAAATGCAGAGGTAAAAACACCTATGCAGTTTATCATGCGTTGCAGTTTCAAAAGCAGCATGCTTATTTTAATATGGACACAGCTATCCTGGACGAATTAGACAGCTTTGTTTATATCATCAATGCGGAGACTTACGACATTATCTATTGTAATACAGCATTACTGCGAGCACTGGGGGTAGATGAAGTTGAAGCGAAAAGGCATAAATGCTACGAGCTCTTGGCGCAGTGCTCACAGCTCTGTCAAGGATGTGAGCAGCGGGAGCTATTTTATGATCGGTTTATTTCCAGAGACATGTCTTTTTTCAATGGAAAGGTACCGGTAACACTGAGAGAAAAGCTTTTTAAATGGGGAAGCCTTACCCTGCGGCTTGGTCTTGCACGTTTTAAAAAGGAAAGTTAATAAATATTAAAAGAACCCACTGGAGGGATGATCTGGTGGGTTCTTTTTTGATGAGGTATTGTTGGAGAATGAATGGTAAAAAAGGATTTACATCAGAGCTTTGTACAGTTCAACAATGTCTTCCAGGCTGGCATCTTTTGGATTGCCAGGTTTACAGGCATCATCAAATGCGGACTGTGCGAGGAAAGGAATATCTTCTTCCTTGACGATTTCCTTTAAATCCTGAGGAATACCGACGTCGATTGACAACTGGCGAACCGCATCCACAGCAGCTTTTCGGTATTCTTCCTGGGACATGCTCTCAGTGCCTTCAACACCCATGGCCTGCGCGATGTATCTGTATTTTTCGCCGGTTTCAGGCGCGTTATATTCCATGATGGAGGGTAAAAGGATCGCGTTGGCAACACCGTGTGGCGTGTCATAAACAGCGCCCAAGGCATGGGCCATGGAGTGGACAATGCCGAGACCAACATTGGAAAAGCCCATTCCCGCGACGTACTGGCCGAGTGCCATGTCTTCGCGTCCTTCAGGAGTGTTTTCGACAGCACCCCTTAAGGAACGTGCGATGATCTCAATGGCTTTTAAGTGGAACATATCTGAAAGCTCCCAGGCACCCAAGGTTGTATAGCCTTCGATGGCGTGTGTGAGGGCGTCCATACCTGTGGAAGCGGTCAAACCCTTTGGCATACTGGACATCATGTCCGGATCTACAAAGGCAACGACCGGGATGTCATGTACGTCGACACAGACAAATTTACGTTTCTTTTCGACATCGGTAATAACGTAGTTAATGGTGACTTCTGCTGCGGTACCGGCAGTGGTTGGAACGGCAAAAATCGGAACACAGGGATTCTTTGTCGGGGCAACACCTTCCAGACTGCGGACATCTTCAAATTCAGGATTGGTAATGATAATACCAATGGCTTTTGCGGTATCCATGGAGGAGCCGCCACCGATGGCGATCAGATAGTCTGCGCCGGAAGCCTTAAAGGCTGCAACACCAGTCTGTACGTTTTCGATGGTGGGATTCGGCTTGATTTCAGAGTAAACTTCATAATCAAGTCCTGCTTCGTCAAGAATATCCGTTACCTTTTTTGTCACATTAAATTTCACCAAATCAGGGTCAGAACAGACAAAGGCCTTTTTAAAGCCGCGCGCCTTTGCTTCGGTTGCAATTTCATTGATTGCGCCGCTGCCGTGATATGATGTTTCATTTAGAACGAATCGATTTGCCATAATAGTAATCTCCCTTAACTAATAAAATTAATATTATTTTATTCAATTTTCGTAAAATTCTCAAGATAGATTAATGTTCATTTGATGCAAATATTTATTAACGTTTTCATCAACAGAAGAAAGGTGTTTTTACAAAAGACAATAAAGGAAAATATTTTGTTCTCAAATGAAAGAAAAACAGAAAGAAAAATCAGGGTCGTTAAAAATTGATAATTTAATGACCGTAAACGTGCACAAATTCAAACCGAAAGCTTTATCCGACCCTTGTTTATGCTATAATAACAAAGCAATTTATTATATGACAGGAGTAAAAATGACCACAACTTTTCCGGAAAATACAAAAAAAGAATCCTTATTCAAGCTGACATGGCCCATTTTTGTGGAGCTTTTTCTGCAGATGCTGGTGGGGAATACGGACCAGATGATGGTAGGACAGGTGTCGCAGACCGGTGTGGGCGCCATCGGGAACGCTAACCAGATTATCAATGTCCTGTTGATTTCCTTCAGTATCATCTCCCTTGCGACCACGATTCTGGTTTCTCAGAACATGGGCGCAAAAAATTATAAAAATGTGTCGACAATCTATACATTGGCATTGATCGTCAACCTGGTTTTCTCAGTGATCATCAGCGCGATTCTGCTGTTTTTTACAGAGTCCATCTATCATATGCTGCAGGTGCCAGACGCCATTATGCCCGAAACGGTTGCCTACACGCGGATTATTGGCGCGGGCCTTTTTCTGCAGGCTGTATTTCTGACCTTTTCGGCTATTTTCAGGAGTAATCGTCTGATGAAAGAAACCATGTTTGTCTCCATTATTATGAATGTGCTCAACATTGGGGGGAACTACATTCTGATCAACGGCATTGGCCTGCCGGCACCTCTTGGTGTAACTGGAGCCGCCATCTCAAGCAACATCGCCAAGCTTGTTGGGGTGGTGATTGTTGTCTGCCTGTTCGTTAAAAAAATCAAACCGGGAATGTCCTTAAAAACATTGCGGCCTTTCCCGTCCGCCATGCTTAAAAGGCTTCTGTTTATCGGGATCCCTTCGGGTGGTGAGACACTTTCCTGGACGCTGAGCCAGACAGTGACAATGGGATTTGTGAATCTCTGCGGCGCGGTGGTCATTACAACTCGTGTGTATGCGGTGATGTTTGCCATGATCACTTATCTGTACAGCAATGCAATTTCCCAGTCCTCCCAGGTTTTAGTGGGCTATATGATTGGAGCGAGGGAGTATGACAATGCGGACAGGCGTGTAAAGGCCACACTCCGGTCATCTGTGCTGGTATCCTTCTGCGTGGCGCTTCTGCTCTTTGTGTTCAGTGATCAGATTTTTGGTTTTTTCACCTCTGACCCGGAAGTTATTGCCCTCGGTAAGCAGGTGATGTTCATTGATATTTTTCTGGAGCTTGGCCGTGCGGTAAATATGGTGATGGTCCGCTCACTTCAGGCGGCCAATGACATTCTGTTTCCCATCGCCCTTGGTATTGGCTCACAATGGTTTGTATCGGTGGTTCTGTGTTATGTTTTAGGCATTATACTGGGGTGGGGACTGATCGGGATATGGATCGCCATGGCCTGTGATGAAATCCTGAGAGCTGCCATGTTTTTAGTCCGTTGGAAACGCAGGAAATGGATGGATTTAAGCATTAAGAACGCAGTGAAGGCCTGATAAAAAGGAGGTACGCCGTTTCGGCGCACCTCCTTTTTGGTTTAACAGTCATCACTGTCTATTTTTTTGCTTTTTTGAAGATTCATGGAAAAGATGCAGCACAGTGTGCTCTGCAGTCCCCATAAAATACCAATGATCATAAAAGGAAACGCGCCAATGGGGGTGGTCAGGGCCGCAAACATGAGCAGCACCATGACAATGAGAAAGGCCATCTGCATAATTTGAAAGGTTTTATAGGCAGCCTTGTAGAGAATGAATTTTTCCGCCTCATCATTGCTGTTCATCCAGATCTTTTTAAAATTTAAATCCAGCGGGTTTCCCTGTTTTTCCGGATTCATCTTTTTGGTCAGATTCACAAAGAGAATCTGGAAGATAACGCAGAAGATAACTGGCAGTAAAAATGCCGCGAGTGCCCATAAAAGGGAAGTGGAGCTGTTATTGTGTATGCCGCTGACATTGATACCGTAAAAAGCAAAGGTGAAAATCAGCGTGATGTTGCCAAAGATTATCCCTGTATCACAGAGGTGGTCGGCTTTTTCATAAAGTGCATCCGAATCGTTTGTTTCCAGCTGTCTGTAGGTATTTCTTGCGGAAAGGTAAAACAGAGCGGTGATGAGCATTAAAACAACAGAACCGGCAGAAGATATATATAGGCCGTAGTCCAGAATGTTGTTTTGAAGCAGCTGTACGCTATCGACAATGTCAAAGCCTGGATAGTTCAGCAGGAAGCCAGCCAGCCCGCCTAAAAAGCCGCATATGATGATCAGGGTAAAAAATTTCAGGTAAATGTGTTTGCTTTCTTTTGCTTTCATGTCATTTTTCCTCCTCGAGGGTATGGGTAAAAAGGGAATCGATGGTAGTATTGAAAATATCTGCGAATTTTGCGGCAAGCCGGACAGAGGGAGAATAAAGGTTTTCCTCGATCAAAAAGATGGTTTGCCTGGATACGCCAGCCAGCTCGCCAAGCTGTGCGGGCGTAAGCTTTTGTTTGATTCTGTAATCTTTCAGGTGGTTTTTGTGCGTGTTCATTCTGAGTCCTCCTCATCTGAATAGGTAAAAATGTCCTCAACGGAGGTATTAAAAATCCGGGCAATTTTAAGCGCCAGCGTTACGGAAGGAGAATAATCTCCGCGTTCAATTAAACTGATGGTTTGCCTGGATACACCGGCCAGCTTACCAAGCTCTGACTGATTGATTTTATCTCGGGCCCGGAACTCTTTTAATCGGTTTTTGAGGGGCATGCTCAGGCCTCCTTTGTATATGATTTTTGTCATCTTGACAAATATTCTTGTCAAAAATAGTTTAACATTGACAAAAATATTTGTCAAACAAAAATTTGATAAAAAAGAAAAAATAAATCTTTAGAAAATTTTAAGACGTTTACAAGAATTTAAAAATGTGCTATGATAATGATAACAATAGAATTGCTCTGAAGCTGGAAAGACCCTTCCGGGGCCTTTCCAGCCAATGGGTAACAGGGGCAACCCTGTTGTCTGCCATCTTTGCAAAGGAGCCCGTAGAAACTGCTTTTACTATGTATAAAGCTATTTCTGCGGGCTTTGTGTTTTCCTGAATTCCAGGACACAAAGCGATTCTCATTTTGTAAACTTACCACAAAGGAGGTGTGAGGGTACTGCGTCGGCAGTATCCAGAAGCGTATGAGCAAACAACTCATGATTAAACCTGAAAAGTGCATAAGCTGCAGAACCTGCGAACTGGTCTGTTCTTTTGGACACTATCAGGAATTTAATCCATCATTGTCAAATGTAACAGTGATGGATTATGAAAAAGCAGCCGTAACCATTCCTGTGATGTGTATGCAATGTGAGGAACCAGCTTGCATGAAGGTGTGTCCGGTGGGCGCGATCTCAAGGAATGAAAACGGTGCATTTGTTATGGATGAAGCAAAATGTATCGTGTGTAAAATGTGTATGAACGCCTGCCCGCTCGGCAACATCAGCTTTAATCCGGTTAAGAGAAAAGTGTTTAAATGCGATCTGTGTGACGGCGATCCAAAATGTGCCAAGTTTTGTCCGTCTGGCGCCATTGTCTATGGCGAAGCGGTTGAAATGGAACGTAAAAAGGCCATTGCGGATCAGCTGAAAGACGTTTATGGATTGGAGGGATAACGATGAATGGATGGATGGGACAATTAATCCGCGTTGATCTGGAAGCAGGAACCATCAAAAAGGAACCGCTTAACATGCAGGCCGCCCATGATTTTATTGGCGCGCGTGGCCTGGGAACAAAATATTTCTGTGACGAGGTAGACCCGCAGGTAGACCCGCTTGGTCCGGATAATAAAATGATTTTTATGACAGGACCGTTGACCGGTACGGCTGCTTCCTGCAGCGGGCGGTATGAGGTCGTGGCAAAGGCGCCTTTGACAGGAACCATCGGCGCTTCAAACTCCGGCGGTCATTTTGGCCCCGAACTGAAATTTGCAGGCTATGACGGAATTATTTTTGAAAACCAGAGTGACCGTCCGGTTTACCTGTATATCAATGACGACACAGTGGAGCTCAGAGATGCCTCAGACCTCTGGGGGAAGGACGTTTATGAAACGACCGAAGCACTGGAGGAAGCTTGCGGAGAAGGCGCGCGTGTCGCCTGTATTGGCCCGACCGGTGAACAGGGCTGCCTGTATTCTGCCATCATGAATGACAAGCACCGCGCAGCAGGCCGTGGTGGTATGGGCGCTGTGATGGGCAGCAAAAAGCTAAAGGCTGTAGTGGTTCGCGGAAGCGGCGGGGTAACAGTGGCGCGGCCTGAAGGTTTTATGGCAGCGATGACCGATGCCCGTACCAAGCTCAAGGAACACCCCGTTACGGGTGGAGGACTGCCGACCTATGGCACTGAGGTTCTGGTCAATATGATCAACGAAGTCGGTGGCCTGCCGCTTCGCAACTGGCGTGACGGCGGTGTCTATGATAAGGCAGATGATACCTCTGGTGAAGCGCTGGTCGATTCTTATCTGGTTAAAAACAAGGGCTGCTTTGGCTGCTCCATTGGCTGCGGCCGCGTGACCAGAATCCCGGACGGGCCGTTTAAGTCCATGGGTGAAGGCCCAGAATACGAGGCCGGCTGGTCCTATGGTGCAGACTGTGGTGTCAATGATCTGGCTGCTATCTGCAAAGCCAGTTTCCTCTGTAACCAGTATGGCATGGACCCGATCACACTTGGTTCTACCATTGCCTGTGCCATGGAGCTTTACGAAAAGGGGCTTCTGAGTGAGGAAGAAATTGGCCGTCCGCTGCCCTTTGGCGACGCACAGGCCATGGTTGATCTGACAGAGCTCACAGGAAAAA
Source organism: Eubacterium callanderi (assembly GCF_900142645.1). Lineage (GTDB taxonomy): Bacteria > Bacillota > Clostridia > Eubacteriales > Eubacteriaceae > Eubacterium > Eubacterium callanderi. The sequence goes on along the minus strand of NZ_FRBP01000003.1, from coordinate 101,764 downwards.
TGGAAGGCTTTGGTGTTGAGCTGGCTCAGGGCTCGTACCGCCTGGCAGAAAAACACGGTGCGCCAGAGTTGTCCATGTCCGTTAAAAAACAGGAAATGCCCGCTTATGATGGACGCGCTGTCCAGGGGATGGCCCTTGAATATGCGACCTCCAACCGTGGAGGCTGCCATGTCCGTGGTTACCTGACCTCACCTGAGGTTCTGGGGATTCCGTTAAAGACCGATCCGCTTGTGACTGAAGGCAAGGCGCCGCTTCTCAAGACCTTCCAGGATCTCACAGCAGCGGTAGATTCCAGCGGCATCTGCCTGTTCACAACCTTTGGCATCGGCCTGCCTGAGATTGCGGCGCAGTACCGCGAGGCTGTAGGCTCAGATGAGACGGATGAGGAATTCCTGTTAAAGGGAGAACGGATCTGGAACATTGAAAAGCAGTTTAATATTGCAGCAGGTGTTGAGAAAGATACTCTGCCGCCAAGACTACTGCGCGAAGCCCTGCCGGAAGGCCCGGCAAAGGGCAAAGTGGCTGAGCTTGACGTCATGCTGAAAGAATACTATGAAGTGCGCGGCTGGAGCACAGAAGGTGTGCCAACCGAGGAAAAAGTTCAGGAGCTTGGACTTTAAACGACAGATATCGGAGATGGGGCACAGCCCTGTCTCCTTTCATGCATCATAACGCAAAGAGGAGATTAAGATGAAAGTAAAATTTTTCGCTACCATCCGGAATTATACAGGCTGCCGTCAGGCAGATGTACCGGTCTGTAAGGATATGTACACGCTTTTGCATATCCTCTCTGAAACCTATGGCGATGCTTTCAGGAATCACGTTTTAAGTCCAGATGGAGAGGCGCCCGGAGCAGAGATTATCCTGATGGTCGACGGACGCCATATCGAGCATTTGCAGGGGCTTAAGACACCTCTGAACGAAAACAGTGCTGTGGCAATTTTTCCCGTTGTTGCGGGAGGATGAGGAAGGGGAGTGAGCCCATGCAGGAAATAACAAAAGAATCAATCGACAAAATCTTATCAGCGTATCCCAGGGATAGACGGCATTCTCTGGCAATGATGCAGGATATGCAGCATCATTTTAACTATATTCCAGAGCAGGGAATGAAAGCGTTGGCCGAATATCTGGATTGCCCGTTATCGTCATTATATTCAATGGCAACCTTTTACCGGGCATTGAGCTTAAAGCCAAAAGGAAAACATATCATTAAGCTCTGTGACGGAACCGCATGCCATATTCGTGGGTCTGTCAATCTGATCACCGGCATTAAGCGTGAGCTGGACATCAGTCCGGGTGAAACCTCGGGGGATGGGCTTTTCTCGCTGGAAACCGTGAATTGTCTCGGTTCCTGTGCGCTGGCGCCGGTAATGGTGATCGACGGTGTATATTACGGAAAGGTAACGCTTGAAAAGCTGCCCGAGATATTGAACCAGTACAGGGAGCTTTCGGAAGGGGGCGCAGAAGCATGAAGCAAAACGTTTTAGTCTGCTGCGGTACCGGCTGCCGGGCCAATGGGAGTCTGCTGGTTTTAGAGGCGCTTCAAAAAGCTGCCAGAAAGCATAAATCCGATATTGAGGTATCCCCTCTGATCAAGTCCACGGGCTGCAACGGCTTTTGTGAAAATGGCCCCATCGTTAAAATTGAGCCGGCGGATATCTCCTATTATAAGGTTAAACCAGAGGACGCGGACAGCATCATAAAGGATACAGTGCTTGGCGGAAAGATCATTGAGAAGCTTTTGTATAAAGGAAATGATGGAAAACGCGTGCGCTCGCAGCATGAAAATCCATTCTACGCGCCACAGAAAAAGTGGGTACTGCATAACATCGGGGAGATTGACCCGACCAATATCGACGATTATATCGCCAGAGGAGGCTACAGTGCTTTAAAAAAAGCCTTATCCATGGATGCGGACAGGATCATTGGGGAGGTAGAAGCCTCCGGTATCCGGGGCCGCGGCGGTGCAGGGTTCCCGACTGGAACCAAATGGCGCCAGGCGTTAAAATATGATTCGGATGTAAAATATGTGGCATGTAATGGCGATGAGGGTGATCCTGGGGCCTTTATGGACCGGTCAATACTGGAGGGCGACCCGCACTCTGTTATTGAAGGCATGATTATCTGTGCCTGCGCCATTGATGCGCAGGAAGGCTATATGTATATCCGTGATGAGTACGGCCTGGCAGTAGAAAACTGTAAAATCGCGCTGCAGCAGGCCAGAGAAAAAGGATTCCTGGGAGATTCTGTCATGGGAACAGGCAAATCCTTTGATATTCAGATCGTTCGGGGCGGCGGTGCCTTTGTCTGCGGCGAATCCACTGCGCTGATGGCGTCGGTAGAGGGCCGGGTAGGTGAGCCGAGAGCAAAATATATCCGTTCTGTTCAGAGAGGGCTGTGGAACAAGCCGACCGTATTGAATAATGTTGAAACCCTGGCGAATATTCCGAGAATTATCCAGGACGGCGGCGCGAAATTTAAGGAATTAGGAACAGAAAAGAGCAGCGGTACAAAGGTCTTTGCCCTGGTTGGCAAGGTCAAGCGTACCGGCCTGGTTGAAATACCAATGGGGAGTACCCTGAGGCATTTGATCTATGACATTGGCGGAGGGATTCCGGGAGACCGGCCCTTTAAAGCGGTGCAGACTGGCGGCCCGTCGGGCGGCTGTATCCCTGCCGAGCTTTTAGACCTGCCCATGGATTTTGATACCCTCACCAGCTATGGCGCTATGATGGGGTCAGGCGGTGTGATTGTCATGGATGACCGAAGCTGTATGGTCGAGGTTGCCCGCTATTATATTGAATTCCTGTGTGATGAATCCTGTGGTAAGTGTACGCCGTGCCGTGAAGGACTGCGTCATCTCTTAACCATACTGACCGATATCTGTGAAGGCAGAGGACAGGAAGGCGATATTGAGCTGATGGAAAAAATCTGCCATACCATGCAGGACGCATCCCTGTGCAGTTTGGGAAAAAGCGCTGCGAATCCAGTTTTGACAACCATAAAATATTTCCGGGACGAGTATGAGGCGCATATCCATGAAAAACGATGCCCTGCTGGTGTCTGTCCAAAACTGACAGCCTTCGTGATCGATGAGGAAGCCTGCAGAGGATGTATGCGTTGCTCTAAAGCCTGTCCTGCTGGAGCGGTGAGCGGCGAGGTCAAAAAGCCGCATCACATTGATCCGGTTAAATGTATTGCTTGCGGCAGCTGCCGTGAGGCCTGTAATTTTGATGCGGTGGTTGCAGTGAAAAGGGGTGAAGCATAATGGAAATCAGCATCAATGGTAAAGAGTGTACCTGCGAAAAGGGTGAATTTCTGTTAGAAGTTGCGAAACGTAATGGATTTGATATTCCAACGCTGTGCCATCACCCTGGTCTTGCGGAACAGGGGTGCTGCAGGGTCTGTATTGTAGAAGTAGTGGAAAATGGAAGAAGCAAGGTGGTTGTCTCCTGTGTTTACCCGTTAGAGCGTCCCTGTGAGGTTTACACTGACAGTGAAAGGATAAAAGAGGAACGCTCAGTAATTCTGATGCTGCTCAAAACAAGGGCGCCTGCCAGCTCTGAAATACAGGCCATGTGTGACAAGTACGGGGCCTTTGAAACATCAAGACTGAAACCTGTGGATGGTGAAAAGTGTATTTTATGCGGGCTTTGTACAAAAGCCTGTGATGCCCTTGGCACTGGCGCGATCTCAACCATTAACCGTGGAGTCACTAAAAAAGTTGCGACACCCTACGAAAATCCTTCAGTTGATTGCATAGGCTGCACAAGCTGTGCTCAGGTTTGCCCTACCGGCGCAATTGAATGGTCTGAAGATGGCGAAACAAGGACGATTTGGGGAAAAAATTTTGCATTGGCAAAATGCGAATCTTGTGGTAGTATTATAAGTACAGAAGCTGAGCTTCGTTTTGCGGGAGAAAGGGCAGGTGTGGAGACCAATTCCCTTTGTGAGAGCTGCCGTAAGAAGAGCATGGCTGATGTGCTTGCCCATACATATGGGATTGAGTAGGAGATCTTAACCAGAAAAGCCTTCGGTACCAAGGTGCCGGGGGCTTTTCTGTCGCATGCTTTTTAAAATTTTAATGAATTAATTTTTGGGGTATGTTATACTGTGCACATTATGTAATAGAGAAGGAAGCAGCATGGATTATTTTTACGAACATTACTTTGCACCACAGAACGTTGAGCCGCACAATCGCATTTTTTCACCGGAGCATCTTATCCTGTCATCATTGCTGATGATTTTTATCGTGACCGTTATGGTCATACAGACCAAAAAACATGACCGGCGCTTCAGCCAGAAGCTGATCCGGGTTCTCGCCGCCGTTATGCTGGCCCTGGAGATTTTCAGAATCAGCTGGAGAACCTGCTATTTTGGTTTTGACCTCAGGAATATCCGCTTTGACTGGTGTAACCAGGTGTGTATCGCCCTGCCGCTGATCGTATTGTTTAAGCGGGAGAAGGCTTACCCTTACATTGACGTTTTGGCTGTGATGGGCGGGCTCATGGTACTTATCTACCCATTGTGGGTTTTCTATGATTATGGCGGTATTCACACTATGGCAGTACAGAGCATGGTGTCTCATGGCCTCATGGTTTTAATTGCCCTGACCATGCCTTTTGCGGCGGATTACAGGCCGGAAGTGCGGAGGGCATGGAAGCCGATGATCGGACTTGGCATCATTGCGGTTATCGCTTTTATCATGTCACATGCTTTGAACGAAAATTATCTTCTGATGCTGGGAGCACATGGTGTCCCGGTGATCGACCAGATTCCCTATCCCTGGTACTGGCTTCTTGTGGCGCCGGCCTTGATCGGCCTGGTTACGCTGGTGACCAAGGGATTGAGCCTGCTGGACAACAGGCTTCTTGGAAAGGTACAGCCGGATACAGCGCTCAATGCATTAATGAACGAAAAGATTTAGACACAGAGCAGAAAGGTGCGGCGTTATGCCGCATCTTTTTTACGCAGGAAGAAAATAAATTTTACAGAGAAAGCATATTTTTAAAGCTGAACTTATGTTATAATGGTTCGGGTTATGGGTAAAGCGATGCTTTTAAATATGGATAAAGGAGCTTAAGATGAAAATATTGATCGCATATCACAGCAAAAACGGAACCTCTGAGAAATGCGCCCAGCTTTTATTAAAGCAGGTGGGGGCTGCAGACCTGGCCGATCTTAAGAAAAAGACACCTGATTTTGAGTCCTATGATCTTATTGTTATTGGCGGCTCCATCCGCATGGGAATGTATACGCGTCCGGTGCGAAAGGCTCTCAAGAAGTATGAAGATGTTCTGGAACGGAAAAAGGTGATCTATTTCATCAACTGCGCTTTTCCGGAAAACAGGGAAAAATATTATAAGGATAATATTTCTGAAAAGCTCAGGAAGCGTACGCTGGGCTGTTTTAACTTCGGCGGTGAAATGGATCTTGCGCGGTTAACAGGCTCGGACCGCATGATTGCGGCAACCGTAGCCCGCCAGTCACAGGGAAGCGGTCATCCTCTCGCGTCTATTGATGAGCGGACCATTGAGCAGTGTGCTGGCAGAATAGCAGCAATTAAAGAAAATATATAATGGAATGAGGGCGTTTCTGTCATCACCATGTTTTTTAAACACCGTTTTTGGGTATATCAAAACGGTGTTTTATTTAGTTTAAGGACTTTTTAAAAAGTAGGATAAAAATGATACGTGGAAAGGAGTATTCACGATGAATTTTAAGGTGGATCAGAAACAAATGCTGCGTGATCTCAAGGGGCTGCTAAGCATCGCAAGTACAAACGGAGATGCCGGCGCCATCGATGAAATGACACCGCTCGGCAAAAATATTAACGACGCCATTGATTATATGCTGGCTGTTGGAAAGCGTTTTGGTTTTGAAACCCAGAATCTGGACGGCTGCTGCGGCATTATTGATATGGGAGAAGGAGAGGAAATGGTTGGCGTTCTTGTGCACATTGATACAGTTCCTGTCGGTGAAGGCTGGCGTGTTGACCCCTTCGACGGAACGGTGATTGATGGCAAGGTTTATGGCAGAGGAACCAATGATGACAAAGGGCCAGCCATGGTGGCGCTGTATGCTATGAAGGCGTTGAAGGACAGTGGTGTGCCGGTAAATAAGCGTATTCGCCTGATCATTGGCGGTGACGAGGAAAGCGGAACCTGGCGCTGTATGGATCGTTATAAAGAAACCGAGATTATACCGGATTACGCCTTTTCACCAGATGCGTCCTATCCGGTTATTTTTGCCGAAAAGGGCATTCTCAAGGTTCAGATTCATAACAAGACTGATGTTACAGGAGAGGATATGACCTTAAAAGCCGGAAAACAGATTAATATTGTACCAGACTTCGCAGAGGCAGAAGTCCAAGGGCGAAGGTTTACAGCAAAGGGCAGGCCTGCACACGCCATGGAACCGCAAAATGGCGTCAATGCTCTTTTAAAGCTGGGGTGTGAGCTTAAAGATGCTGGAATTGTGCATCCATTTTTAGATTTGCTGGATAAAGCAAATGTGGAGGGCTTTAATATTGCTGTTTCAGACGAGGTCTCCGGTGAGCTGACCATTAACCCGGCCATTGGAAGGGTCGATGCGCAGGGCTCAAGGCTGGAGTGTGACATCCGCTATCCGGTAACCGCAGATGCTGATGATATTATCAGGCGTATCCGACAGTCTGTAGACCCTGTCGGATACGAGGTGGATACAATGCAGATGGTTCCGCCGCTCTACGTTAAGAAGGACAGCCCGCTGGTACAGACACTGCTGGGGGTGTACCGGGATATTACCGGTGACAGGACAGAGCCCATCGCCATTGGAGGCGGCACCTATGCCCGGGCCTTTGATAATGCTGTGGCCTTTGGTGTACTGTTCCCAGGTGAACCGGATATGTGTCATCAGGTGGATGAATACTGGAGCATAGAGGATATGATGATAAATCTTCAGATTATTGCGGGTGCTCTGGCGGCTCTGGGTGTATCGAAAAGAGGCCTGTAATGAAGGAGGAATCATCATTTAAGCCTTTTATTTCAGCGGACCGGATCATGCCAGAGTTTACAGCGACCTCCATTATCCTCGGTTTGATACTGGCAGTGGTCTTTGGAGCAGCCAATGCATACCTTGGCCTGCGCGTTGGACTGACCATTTCGGCGTCAATTCCGGCAGCTGTTATCTCAATGGGGGTTATCCGTCTCATTCTTAAAAAGGATTCTATTCTGGAGAATAACATTGTGCAGACCATTGGATCGGCGGGCGAATCGGTGGCTTCGGGGGCGATCTTCACGCTGCCTGCCCTGTTTATGTGGAGCCAGGAATGGGGAACCGCCAGCCCCTCGCTGCTTGAGATCGCCCTCATTGCTGTCTGCGGCGGCTTCCTTGGGATATTGTTCATGATTCCGCTGCGCAGGGCTTTGATCGTCAAAGAGCACGGTGTTTTACCATATCCGGAAGGCACTGCCTGCGCCGAGGTTTTACTTGCCGGTGAGGAGGGAGGCTCCAAAGCGTCCATCGTCTTTGCTGGTCTTGGCATCGCGGGTGTCTATAAATTTATCACAGATGGACTGAAGCTGTTTCCATCTGAAATCTCATGGGAGATTAAGGGCTACAAGGGTGCAGCCTTTGGATGTGATGTGCTGCCGGCGCTTTTGGGCGTTGGCTATATCTGTGGCCCGAAGATCGCATCCTATATGTTTTCCGGCGGCGTTTTAAGCTGGCTGGTCATTATGCCCCTTATCAGTATGTTTGCCGGTGATGCGGTGATTTTCCCGGGGACAGTGCCCATTTCAACACTGGATTCCTTTGGAATCTGGAGTAACTATGTCCGTTACATTGGCGCTGGTGCGGTGGCAGCCGGTGGGATAATCAGCCTGGTGAAATCGCTGCCCCTCATTGTCAGCACTTTTAAGCAGGCTATGAAAAGCTATTCGGGCAACAACGGTCCAGAGGTACAGATCCGGACAGATCGTGATTTGAATATGAAGCTGGTTGCAGCCATGGTTTTAGTCATTATTTTAGTTATCTGGCTGGTGCCTGTGATTCCAGTCGATATTTTTGGCGCGCTGATCATTACCGTTTTCGGCTTTTTCTTTGCAACGGTTGCCTCTCGAATCGTAGGTCTGGTGGGCAGCAGCAACAATCCGGTTTCTGGGATGACCATTGCCACACTGCTTATCGCGACGGTTATCTTTAAAGCCATTGGGATGACCGGACAGTCTGGAATGACTGGCGCTATTGCCGTGGGCTCGATTATTGCCATTATCGCAGCGATTTCCGGTGACACCTCGCAGGATTTAAAAACCGGCTATATTGTGGGGTCGACGCCTCAGAAGCAGCAGATCGGCGAGCTGCTGGGCGTGATCATTTCAGCCTTGGCCATCGGTGGGATTCTTTATCTGCTCAACGCGGCCTGGGGCTACGGTTCTGCCGAGCTTCCCGCGCCGCAGGCTGTTTTAATGAAAATGGTGGTTGAGGGTGTTATGGATGGGAATCTTCCGTGGACCCTTGTCTTTATCGGCGCGGGTATCGCAGTGGTGGTTGAAATCCTTGGTATTCCTGTACTGCCTTTTGCTGTTGGGCTGTACCTGCCGGTACACTTAAACACAGCCATTATGATCGGTGGGCTGGTGCGCCTGTTTTTTGAAAAGAAAAAAAAGGTGACCGAGGATCAGCGAAAAGAATTCTTAAACAAAGGTCTGCTTTACACCTCAGGCATGATCGCGGGGGAAGGCCTTGTGGGGATTTTGCTGGCTGTTTTTGCTGTGGTTCCCTTTGGCGCCGGCTACCTTGGCGATGTTTTAAACATTTCTGGCCGCTTCTCGCTGGGGAGCGCAGGCTCCATTGCCTTTTTTATCCTCCTGATTTTATCTGTTTTTAAGTTCTCAATCTGGAATAAGGATAAAAAAGCAGTACAATAAAAATAAATTGGAGGTGTTTGAAATAAAACGCAGACATTTACATAAAAAAGCAAATTATCTGGATTATATTCCAGTACACAATGCCGCATATACCTATACTAAAAACAAGCGTGGACTCATAACCATTCGTGTGCCAAATACCGGATGGATTAACCGGGTGGCGCAGCGGTTCTTTGGTATGCCGGAAGTCAGTACTATTCGCCTGGACACCTATGGCAGTTATGTCTGGGAGCAGATAGACGGCAAGAGGGATGTGCAGGCCCTGGCCTGTGTAATGAAAGAGCGCTTTGGGCAAAATGCAGAGCCTCTCTATGAACGGCTGATCCGTTTTCTTGAAACGCTCAGGGAAAATAAATACATTCATCTGAACAAAGATGGAGAAGAGGCACAAAAGGCAGGCTCTGCGTCGAAGCAGTGCTGCCGTGAAGCCTGAAAAGAGTTGTTTTAAACAGCTCTTTTTTTGACCGTTGAAATGGAAATTTGGTATAATAGCAATATGCTAAAGAAACAAGGTGATCCCCAATGAATAATTTAGTGACGCATACCATCGAGCCCTTTTGCCAGCCAGACGCGCGGATATTGATTTTAGGCACCATACCTTCGCCTAAATCCAGAGAGTTTGGTTTTTATTACGGACATCCCCAAAACCGTTTCTGGCGGGTGCTGTCCGATATTCTAAACCAGCCCAGGCCAGAGACCAACGAAGAAAAGAAGGATTTTCTGAAGCGAAATAACATCGCCCTCTGGGATGTGCTGGCTTCCTGTAATATCGACGGAGCCAGTGACAGCAGCATTAAAAATCCTGTTCCCAATGATTTTACAGAGGTATTGGGCAGGGGAAAGATAAAAGCTGTTTTTACAACCGGGGCAAAGGCAACGTCGCTCTATAAAAAATATTGCTATCCCACAACGGGTGTGCCTTCCATTTTGCTGCCATCCACCAGCCCGGCCAACTGCCGCTTAAAATATGAAGATCTAAAGCAGGCCTATCGTGTGATTTTAGAGCCGCTGAGGGGAGAAAACGGATGGATAAAATGATTGCCAAAACCTTTGAGGGAGTATGCAGTGATACGCTTAGATCCCTGATGCAGCCTGGAAAGGTGCGCTGCTACCGAAAGGGGGAGCATCTTTTCAGAGACCGTGAGGCAACGCCCTTTGTGTTTGTGATTTTATCGGGCAAGGCGTCCCTTTATAAAATTGGAGAGAGCGGGCAGAAAAAGGTTGCTTTTATTTTGGGGCCGGGTGAGCTCATCAATGAGGATATCCACCCCGAGACCACCTCCTCTGTGAGCTGTGAGGCTTTTGAGAACCTGGAGGTTCTGTGCATTGAAAAAACAGAGCTGAAAGAGTGGATGAAGCGGGATTTTGGACTGACAGAGATCATACTGAACGCGGGCAACCGAAAGATCCGGCGGCTGTACCGCCAGTTGAAAAACACAACCGGTGTACTGAAAATGGAGAGACGTGTAGCCGCAAAGCTGTGGAAGCTAGCCAATGACTACGGCGTGGATACCCCGCAGGGCCGTACAATTGACCTGGATATCAGCATCACTTATCTGGCCGATTTAATGGGCTCGCCCAGAGAAACAATCTCAAGAGCCTTAAAGCTTTTGAATACACAAAAGCTTATCCGGCAGGATAAAGGCCGGATTACAATTGTGGATATGGACATTCTATCCGATTATTTTAAGCAGTAAAAGGCAGGCTTTAGCCTGCCTTTTCTGTCTTTCAGACTGAAAATCCGTCTGTCAGGCAAACCTTATTGCTTTCACAGATAAAATGACTTATAATGAAATTACATCGAAGGGAGAAGAATGCATCATGCTGAGGATAGCGGTTTGTGACGATGAAAAAGAAATGCGGGAAATAATCTGTGGGTTTTTAAAAAATTACCCCAAGGTGGAAGCCATCGATTGCTTTGAATGCGGAGAAGCCTTTCTTCAGAAGCGGGGTCATTATGATCTGGTGTTTTTAGACATTGATATGAGCGGCATGGACGGGCTCGAGACTGGCCGCAGAATCCGAAAATGGGATAAGCAGGTGTATATTGTCTATGTGACGCATCTGCCCGATTACCAGAAATATGCCATGAGTGTGCATGCTTTTGGCTATCTTGAAAAGCCTGTGACTCAAAGTGATATTAAAACCATTCTCCAGGAGGTGGAGGCGTACAAGCAGGAAACCGAGCAGCCTTTATTTCTTGAGTTTAAGACAGAGGAAGGAATTGTGCGGTTCGATACAAGGGATATTTTTTATTTCGAGTACACAGAACGCAGGGTACGCATGTGCACCCAGAGGGGCACCTTTTATCTGCGCCGTAAAATGGGTGAGGTTGCAGAAATGATGAAGCCTTATGCTTTCTGCCAGCCCCACAAAAGCTTCTGTGTGAATCTTTTCCACGTCAAAGCCATCAAGGGCTATGATATCCAGATGACAAACAGCGATGTGGTACCGCTGTCGCAAAAGAAGTCTGCGGTGTTTAGGGAGCAGCTCAATGTTTATCTGGAGCATTTGATCGGATAGGAGGAGAATTCAAAATGTCAGAAACGGATGCATTTATTTTTATGTGCTTTGCGGTCGTTATTAATTTTTTTACGGTTTATATGACCTTCGATTTTATGCGCTGGCTCCTGGGCCCCTTTGACCGTTCCCAGAGTGTTCAGATAGCGCTGGCCGCCGCCTATGAAATTGTTCTGACTGCTGCCAGCTATTTTATTTATCCTTTTGTCAAGATTGCAGCCATGCCTGTTTTCAGTGTCCTGCTTGGAGCAGCCCTGTATCAGAATCGAAAAAAAGTAAAGCTCTATTATATATTTGCCTTCAGCTGCTTTTTAGGTTTGTTTGACTTTCTGTTGTGTATTGTCATGCCCATTTTATTGAGTATGTTTATCACGTTCATTCCATTTAATCCATGGCAGAACGGATTGGGAATACTTCTGAATCAGGTGATAATCTTTCTCCTTTACCGCATGTTTGTCACGCGTTTCCACAAGGAAAAAATCCTGGTAAATGGTAGTATCAAAATATTTGGCTTTATCATCTTGCCAGTATTCAGTGTGATGAACATTGTGTTGATGTACTTTCTGGCAGCCTATCTCTTGCCGCCGCTGATCACCTTTTTCCTGATTTGTGATATCTTTATGGTGCCGTTTTTAAACCTGTATTTATTCTATCTTTTTAACAAGGTGGTTCAAAATAACGAGATGAAAAAGCAGCTGGCCCTGTATGATCAGGCGTCGGGCCTCCAGTACCGTTACTATCAGGAAATGGAGCAAAAGCTGGCGGATTCCAGAAAAACAGTGCACGATATGAAAAACCACCTCCAGGCCATGGAGCGGCTGTACCAGACCGGCGAGGCGGAAAAAGGCAGACAATACGGCGATGATTTAAGACAGCTTTTAAACAGCTTCAGCCAGGATTATTATACGGACAACCGCGTTCTGAATATTGTGATCAACGACAAGGCAAAGCGCGGCAAAATGTCATCTGTCCCGGTAGACTGTGCCCTGAACCAGATCGATCTGTCGTTTATGAAAGAGATGGATATCACAACGATTTTTGCTAACCTGTTAGATAATGCCATTGAGGCGGCCTGTGAGGCCAGAGAGCCCTGGACAAAGCTGAAGGCCGATAATGTGCGGGATTTTATTGTGATTTCTGTCGAGAACAGTATGAAAAAAAGCCCGGCTTTAAACGAAAGCTGGCTGAACTCAAACAAGGAGGGGCATCAGGGCTATGGCCTTGAAAATGTAAAACGCGCCCTGGAAAAGTACAATGGACATTTGCGTATCGAGACAGGCGAGAATACCTTTAAAGTAAGCCTGTTCATTCCAGTTCAAACAGAGGTGAAAAATGATGGTTGATTCAGGGATTATTGCCAGTCTGATCGTATTGATTTTTTTATGCTTTGCCATTCCTGTCGGAGGATTTATTTATCTAAGTGTCAAGAAAAAGCGTGTCGCTAAGCCTTTCTTTATCGGTATGCTGGTGTTCTTTATTTTTCAGATGGTGATCCGTCTGCCGATTATACAGATTGTACTGCCGCAGACAGCATGGTTTTTATCCATGAGCCACAATCCCTGGCTTTACGGCCTTTTTATGGGCGGTACAGCGGCCATTGCGGAGGAATTCGGGCGTTATATTGCTGTTCGGTTTTTATTAAAAAAGAACCGGCGCTATGCAGACGGCATTGCCTATGGGCTGGGGCATGGCGGTATAGAGGCAATGCTGCTCATCGGTGTGAATAATATTGCGAATTTGATTGTTTTGCTGGATGGCCAATCGTTTTTAGCGCCAGTCATTGCTGCACAGCTGAGCTATGCGGCTGTTTTTACAGCGGTCTTTGAGCGTGTCTGTGCCATGGCTCTGCAGGTCGGCCTTTCAATGCTGGTATTTTACTCTGTGCGGTCGAAAGAATGGCGTTATCTTGTGTATGCTCTGGTCATACATACCGTTGTAGACGCCGCCATTGTCATTCTACCAGGCGCCTTTGGCTTATCGAGCGTCTGGATAGAAGTGGTGCTATTCTTTGCGGCGGCAGGGTTAATGATCTGGACAGTAAAAATACGTCCGGTGTTTATAAATGGAGAGGAGAATTTATGATGAAAAAGAAGATAATTGCTATCGGTTTGGCTGTATTAATGCTTTTGACCGTGTTGTCGGCCTGTTCAGGCGGGTCAGCCTCCAATCAGAAGCTCGACCCTGCCTTCAGTGAGGATACCTTGAAGCAGTCGGCAGAAAAGGTTATTGACGAGTGGAACAGCCAGGAGTTTGATGCCATAGCGGCTGAAGTGTCCGAGAATTTTAAAGATAAACTAAATGCCAATGTCTTGAAGGACGCCTGGAATCAAACCATGCCTAAGCTGGGGGAATTCAGAAGCATCAAACAGACAGAAACAGCGCCGAATAACAAAAGCGCTTTGGTGGTAGCTGTTGCGGAGTACGAAAATGGCAAAGCCCAGTTTACCATCGGTTTTGATCAAAACATGAAAATTGACAATTTTTTCATCAAGTAGCAAAGGAGAATTTCATGGATCTGACACCTTTCACCTTTTTAATTCCCGCAGTCTGTATTGTCTTTGGCGCGCTCTTTCTGTGGCATCCGCCTAAAGACATCAATGGCCTGTATGGCTACCGCACTTCCCGCTCCATGAAGAATGAGGACACCTGGGCCTTTGCCCACGCGGTCTGCGGCAAAATCTGGCTGATCATGGGCCTGGTCATGCTGGCGGTGCTCGGACTGGCCCTGTTGCTTTTTAGGGAACAGTACGCAGAAGCATCGCTCTATATCCAGATTTCACAGGATGTATTGCTGATTTTATCGTTTTTTCCCGTAGAAAAAGCGTTGAAAGATACCTTTGACGAGAATGGAAAGCGAAAATAGGGGTATAAATTTAAGGCATCGTGATAATTGTCACGGTGTCTTTTTTGATTTCGTTATAAAATTAACGTAAAGAACGAGTTGATCCAAAGGAGGTTGCTATGGGTTATCAGATCAAAACAGAAGATTTTGATGCGGTTTTAAAAGACCTGTCTCAGAATTACCGGATTTTTGCGCCGCGCCTGTATGCGGGAGCCGGGGCTTTTTCGGACACAGACCGCGTGGAGTACGGTGAGATTGGCAGTATTGGGGACATTGAATTTGACAAAAAGAGCGATTTTTCATTTAAGGAGGTACTGTTTCCTCAGTCAGAGGTGTTGTTTTACTTTACAGAGGATGAGGTGAAAACAGCCAGCGAGGAGCCAAAGGGAAATATTATTTTCCTGAGAAGCTGCGATCTGCACGCCGTGCGCCGGTTTGACGAAATCTATTTAAAAAATGACTTTGAGGATTTATACTACGCAAGACTGCGTAATAAGACAAAATTTATACTCATGGGCTGCCCAAAGAGCTTTGAAAACTGCTTCTGTGTGGATATGGGCACCAATACCTGCGACGCCTATGACGCCTATGTCAAAGCAGACGAAGATTTTGTGTTTGTGGACAGCGGCTGGGAAGCGCTTACTGAAAAACTGGAGGGCAAATCCAAAGTGGTTTCGGTTACTCCGGAGTTCGTTCAGGAAAATCCTGTGCATGTTGAAATCCCGGAAGGCATCGAGCTAAAGGATGTGCTGGGACTGCCTATGTGGGAAGAATACAACAACCGCTGCATTGCCTGCGGGCGCTGTAATTTTGTCTGCCCAACCTGCACCTGCTTTACCATGCAGGATATCTTCTATCAGGAAAACGGCAAGGTCGGTGAGCGCCGCCGCGTATGGGCTTCCTGTCATGTGGACGGCTATACCGATATGGCGGGCGGGCACTGCTTCAGAAACAGCAAAGCGGAACGAATGCGCTTTAAGGTCATGCATAAGGTGAATGATTATAAAAAACGGTTTGGTTATCACATGTGTGTCGGCTGCGGACGCTGTGATGATATCTGCCCGGAATATATTTCTTTTTCGGGCTGTATTAACAAGCTGAACAATGCAATAAAAGAGAAGGAGACCGATGACAATGAAGAATGAGTATATCCCGTTTTTATCGGAAATTGTAGAGGTGATTAAACACACCGAAATCGAGTATACCTTTCGGATGCGTTATACCGGCGATGTAAAGCCAGGACAGTTTTTTGAGGTATCTCTGCCTAAATTTGGTGAAGCGCCTATTTCTGTCAGCGGCATTGGTGAGGACACTGTGGATCTGACCATCCGTAAGGTTGGGAAAGTCACAGGTGAGATTTTCAAAAACTATGTGGGCTCAAAACTCTTTTTAAGAGGCCCCTACGGCAATGGTTTTGATCTTGATGAATACCGCGGCAAGGATATCATCGTGGTCGCGGGCGGTACTGGCCTTTCACCAGTACGCGGTGTGGTCGATTATTTTGCCGCACACCCTGAGGAAGCCGCCTCTGTGACGCTGATCGCGGGCTTTAAAACGCCGTCGGATGTGCTTTTTAAAGATGATATCGAACGCTGGAAAAAGACCATTAACGTCGTGTTGACCGTAGACTGTGACAGTGATGACTATGTGTGCAATGTGGGTCTGGTTACAGAGTACATTCCAGGACTTGTACTCGGTGATAAGGATAATCTGGCGGTTATCGCGGTAGGGCCGCCGATTATGATGAAATTTACAGTGGCGGAATTCCTGAAACGGGAAGTCTCTGAGGATAAAATCTGGATATCCCAGGAACGTAAAATGTGCTGCGGTTTGGGAAAATGCGGACACTGTAAGATCGACTCCACCTACGTCTGTCTGGACGGTCCGGTTTTCAATTACAGTTTTGGAAAAAATCTTGTGGATTAGGAGGCTTTCATGGATATCAACACTAAAAAACTAAAAAAGAACGCTTTTCGTGTGTCAAAGCACCGCGGTGAAACCGCATCACGTGTGCGTGTGCCAGGCGGTTACCTGAATGCTGAGCTTCTTTCGCAAATTCAGGAGATTGCACAAACCTACGGTAATGGAACCGTCCATCTGACCACCCGCCAGGGCTTTGAGATTCCAGGGATCGATCTGAAGGATATGGAAGAGGTCAATACCCTGCTCCAGCCGATCATTGAAAAGCTGGATATCAACCAGACCGACCCGGGCACAGGTTATCCAGCATCCGGTACGCGCAATGTGTCGGCCTGCATCGGGAATAATGTCTGCCCTTACGCCTGCTACAATACCACTAATTTTGCCAAAAAGATTGAAAAAGCCATTTTCCCGAACGATCTGCATTTCAAAGTTGCCCTGACAGGCTGTCCCAATGACTGTATGAAGGTGCGTATGCACGACTTTGGAATTATGGGCATGACGGAGCCGCAGTACAACAAGGATAAATGTGTGTCCTGCAATGCCTGTGTCAAGGCATGTAGCAGGAAATCCACAGGCGCGCTGCGCATGGAAAATTATAAGATTGTCCGCGACGAGAGCAAGTGTATCGGCTGCGGCGAATGCGTGCTGGCCTGCCCGGTAGGCGCGTGGCGCAGAAGCGAAAAGAAATATTACCGTCTGACCCTCATGGGCCGTACAGGCAAGAAAAATCCAAGATTGGGCGAAGATTTTATTATCTGGGCCGATGAGGAAAGCATTATCAGGATCATCCTGAACACTTATGATTACGTGAAGGAATACATTGACCTGGACGCGCCGGGCGGAAAGGAACACATCGGCTACATCATCGACCGTACCGGGTTTGAAAAGTGGAAAAAGTGGGCCTTTAAGGATGTCGTCCTTCCAGACAAGGCCGTGGTGCGAGACCGTGTATACTGGGATGGCGTAAGGTATGCCATTGATAATACAAAATAAAGAAAAGGGAGATACGTGGAAACGACGTATCTCCCTTTTTATTGCTTTGAAAGCGGCTGTTTTGGGTATAACTTTTTCTAGTTTAATGAAAGTTGTATTTTGCAATGAAAGGAGCAGACAATGCAAGCTAAAACAGCAACTAATCCAAAGCCTTTGCATTTTGGGCTGATCATGGTCATCTATCTGTGCGGTATTTTTATGGGGGCCATTGATACCAGCGTGGTGACCCCGGCAAGAACCGTTATCCAGAACGGCCTGGGGGTAGGCGACCAGACAGGCATTTGGATGATCACTATTTATACGCTGGCTTACGCCTCCAGCATCCCTATTATGGGTAAACTGGCGGACCGGCTGGGGC
Organism: Eubacterium callanderi; assembly: GCF_900142645.1. Taxonomy (GTDB): domain Bacteria; phylum Bacillota; class Clostridia; order Eubacteriales; family Eubacteriaceae; genus Eubacterium; species Eubacterium callanderi. Next base: position 84,219 of record NZ_FRBP01000003.1, on the reverse strand, counting down.
GTAAAACCATTTATCTGATCTGTATTATTTTATTCGGTACCGGCTCACTGCTGGCGGGCCTGTCTCAGTATATCGGTCATTTTGGATTCTTTTTAATGGCCCGGGCCATACAGGCCATCGGCGGCGGGGGTATTATGCCTATTGCCTCAGCCGAGTTTGGGACGACTTTTCCCGAGGATAAGCGGGGCATGGCCCTGGGCATGGTCGGGGGTGTCTATGGGATCGCCACTGTTGTCGGCGGTTCTCTGGGCAGCGCCATATTAGGCGCCTTTGGGCTTCAGAACTGGGGCTTTATCTTTTTTATCAATATACCGATATCCCTCTTTATTATTATCTGCGGGTTCATATTTTTGCCCAATACCAAGATTGATGATGTGAAACCAATTGACAAATGGGGTACATTATTTTTAGTCATGATGATTTTATCCCTTTTGTATGGGCTTCGCAATATTGATTTCTTTGACTTTGTCAAATCCTTTACCAGCACAGATGTGTATCCTTTCCTGATTATTTTTATTGTGCTGCTGCCCTTTTTCATTTTTGCCGAAAAGAAGGCGGCCGATCCCATTATGAATCTTGACTATTTCAGGGAAGCGCCCATTGTTATCACACTGATCATTTCCTTTATTACGGGTGTTATTATGATGGGGATGGTCTTTGTCCCGCAGTTTGCCGAAAATGCGCTGCGCATGCAGCAGGGGAGCGGCGGATATTTTGTTATGGTGCTTGGGATTTTCGCAGGAGTCGGCGCGCCGGTTTCAGGGCGGCTCATCGACCGCTATGGACCGAAGCTGATTATGGGAGCGGGATTTTTACTCTCCATCATCGGCTCGCTGTTCCTGGTGCTTATCACTACTAGCTATCCCAATCTGCTGACAGTGGCCATCTGTCTGATTCTCATCGGCCTTGGCATGGGCTTTACCATGGGGACACCGCTCAATTATATGATGCTCGACAATACGAAAAAAGCCGATTCCAACTCAGCGCTGGCGACACTTTCCCTGATCCGTTCGGTGGGGACAGCCATTGCCCCGGCAGTTATGGTCGGGTTTATCGCCCACGCAGGTGTAACCGCAGAGGCCAATATCACCGCCCAGCTGCCAAAGGAACTGGTATTGCCCTCTCTGCCCTATGTCACACAGCTGGATGAGGAAACCACAGCCCTGAAGGATTCGGATTTTGGAAAGACCTATCTCTCATCCGTACAATTTCCGGATTTCGAGGCTATGGAAAAAATCTCATTGGATGCACATGGCGGCGTCAGCGATATGAAGCTGCCCGCAAATCTGACAAAAGAGCTTTCGGATGCCGACGTCACGAACATCGACCATGCAGTGGATAACATGGTGTCCTACATGGCAGACACCATGAAGCCCATGGTCACAGAAAAGGCAGAGTCCGGTGTGCAGAGCGGTATTGACGGTCTTAACCGGATTACAGCCTCGCCAGAGGTTCCAGCTCAGGTAACACAGGGTGTCAGCACCATGGTGACACAGATGACAGCGCTGAAAAACGCACTTCCTGACGCAGTGAACCAGGGCTTCCAGAACTATCTGGGTAAAGTGAAGGCCATGGGGGCTCAGATTCAGAATATCTACCAGAAAACCATGGAAACAGGCTTTAAGCAGGTATACATGACCACGGCCATCGCTTCAGCCTTTGCCCTTGTGGTGCTGTTGTTTTACAAGGATAAGCATGAGCGTGTAAAAAAAGAAAAGAAAAAAGGATAAGATAAATTTAAAGAGCCAGCGTTTATCGTTAAAACGCTGGCTCTTTTGTGCTTTGGTGGGCAGTGCAGGCGAGCTTTTGATTCATCTTCCGCCTTAAATAGGCATAGCAGCCAATCAGCGCCGCGAGGGTGATGATCCAGGTGATGGGGTAAGAGTAGTAAATAACTGCCGGCGAGTGATACTGCGGTATCTGAAAGACTGTGGCGATCCACAGAAGCCGCAGGCCACAGGCGCCGATGAGACTGATCACCATTGGAACAACCGAGTAACCGATCCCTCTGAGCGCTCCGACCATGACATCCATCATCCCGCAGATGGCGTAGGCAGTCCCAATGACCAGGAGACGCTGCATGCCTGCCTGAATGACCTCAGGGCTGGAGGAATAAATGCCGAGAAGGCTGTTTCCAAAGAACACAGCCAGGTTGCCGAGAACAAGCCCGACCACCAGAACACAGACCTCTCCGGTGATGACGATACGGTCAAGCCGCTTGTACTGTCCGGCGCCCAGATTTTGGCTGGTAAAGGAGATGGTAGCCTGGTGCAGAGCGTTCATGGCAATGTAGATAAAGCCCTCGATATTGGCCGAGGCCGAGTTGCCAGCGACCACCACAGGCCCGAACAGATTGATGGAGGACTGGATAACCACATTGGACAGCGAGAAGATCACACCCTGAAACCCGGCAGGCAAGCCAATCTGTAAAATCTTGATGAAGCTGCCGCGGTCGATACGAAGTTTTCCCGGAATCAGGCGGATACCGCTCTGTTCACGCATGAGGCAGCGGATTACCAGTGTCGCAGCAATACACTCAGCGATGGCGGTAGCCGCAGCGACACCTGCCACATCCATTTTAAAACCAATGACAAAGATAAGATTTAAAACAACATTGACAACACCAGCGCCCATAAGGTAATATAACGGCCGTTTGGTGTCACCAACGGCCCGAAGAATGGCCGCGCCAAAGTTATAGAGCATGGTGCCGGTCATGCCGATAAAGTAAATCCGCAGATAAAGCACCGCAAGATCGAGAACCTCCGCCGGGGTCTGCATCCAGATCAAAATTTGTTTTGCCCCGAATATGCCCAGAAAGGTCAGGATCACACCGCTTCCAATGCTGAGCACAATGGCGGTGTGAACGGTTTTTGACAGCTGGCTCTGCTGATTTGCCCCGTAGTAGCGGGCGACCAGTACATTCGCCCCGATGGACATACCCAGAAATAGATTGGTCAGAAGATTGATAAGCGAGGTGTTTGCCCCCACTGCCGCCAGAGAGTTGCTACCGGCGAACTGACCAACCACTACAATATCCGCAGCATTAAAAAGCAGCTGTAACACCCCTGAGCACATTAAAGGCACTGCGAAAATCAGCATTTTTTTCAGGATGGAACCGCTGCACATATCCATTTCATATTTTTTTGTCTGTTCCTCTTTCTTTTCCATAGCTTTTACTGGCCCGGCGCTGCACAGCCGGACTCAGAACCTCCTTAACATCATACATTTTCCTCAATTATTTTTAAAGCATCACAATTTAATAGGATAACCCTTAAAAAGGCTTATGTCAAGGTTTCGGGAAAAATATAAAAGGCGTTTGGAAGCTAAAAGCAGAAAAGACAGTTCTTCTGTCTTTTCTGTCTGATAATCATTATTGTACAGGGATATCCACACCACCGATATTGACGGATACAATTTTTTCGAGGGGAATGATTTCGTCAAATACACCGCTGCGGATACAGATGGTCTTATCGCCAGTGGTGTCAATACTACCACCGCCCTCAGATAAATCATAGACGGTGCCGTCGGACAGGTTAAGAGATCTTGGCACATCGAATTTTGCCCACTCCTGTCCGTGCTGGTCTGGCGATTTTCCGTTTGGCGCTTCATCAAAACGGGCTTTATCATTGAGGGTGTATTCAAAACGATAGCCGAGGGGAGAGACCATAACGGAGTTGATGGTCCCGACCATACTATTCAGTTCAAAGGATTGTCCGGCCGGTAGTTCTGCCGAAAGGGTTTCAAAATTCATCTCAAATTTCAGGGTCCAGGTGCCTTGGGCGATTGTGCGGAAGCTGTCGCTGTTATCACCTGTGCCCGCAGAGGTTTTAAGATCGTTAAATGTGACCTTCACGGTTTTTCCAGGATTAACCGGCTCGTCATAAGACCACTTTTCAACATACTGGATAGTGTGGTCGCCTGGATCTGCGTCATAAAAATATGAGCTGCCGTGTGAACCGCTGAAAGTACCAAAATTTGTGTTTTCCATCCCGAAGAACACATCCAGCAGACCGCTGTTGCCATCTACTTGGGCAATGTCAAAGGCGGTTCCGTCATCCCTGGCAATGGAGTAGGTGATTGCGAAATTATACCCATCACACATAACAGCGTCGGCGGTAATTGTCACCCCGTTGTCTGTAGCAGATGCACCGATGGGGCGGCCAATTTTGTCGATGATTTCAGTGTCTGCAGTTGGACCAAACACACCGCGCAACGCCTCGCTGGCATCCATTATACCGTAGGCGCTGGCGCTGACAAACAGCACCAGAGCTGCCGCCAGGCCAGCTACTGCCAGCTTTGGAAGGCGATGTGTATGTTGTTTGTGTTTTTTGGTACCGCCTGATATTTCTTCTTTTATCAGTTTTTCAGCCAGGCGTTCCTTTATTTCTTTTGAAAAATGAAGCGCGTTTAAAGCTTCGGTGTATTCTTTTTCATATTCAAATGGTTTTTTCATAATACTCGCCTCCTAATATGGTGCGTAATTTTTTACGGCCCCGGCTCAGATGTGCGTTGACAGTGGCAACACTCTGGCCAAGTGCCTTTCCGATTTCGCGTGCTGTATAGTCTTCGTAATAATACAGATAGATGGCCTCACGGTATTTTAGCGGCAGTGCCATTACCGCCTCCAGCACATCACTTTCAGGCACCTGTGGCGCAGGAATTTCAGCGACGTCCTCAAGGCAGACTGTGTGGCAGCGCTGAAGCCTCCGCAGCAGATCCTTACAGGCATTGGCAGTGACCCGGATGATCCATGCGCGTTCATGCTCAGGGCTGTCAAAGGCTTTTTCGTTTGTCATAAACTTTAGTAAGACGGTCTGGCAGATATCCTCTGCGTCATGTGTCGATTTAAGATAAGTATAGCTAAGCCTGAGGATTAAATCGGAATAAGCATTTACAATCCGTTCGGCCTCGTCCGTGTCAAATGATTTCATGGGTTTTTCAACTCCTTTAAATCGGCCGGTTGGCCGTGTCAGTAACGTTACTTACCTACAATACGATTATAATGCCTAAATTCTGACAAAGCGACAAAAAATTTTATGATCAAATACTTTGTTGTAATTGACGGTGTAACCCACACCCATATTTAGCATTGACAATTTTTTTGAGCATGTGGTTAAATGTACAGAATGTCTCGATAAAGGGTGCGATAGTGGGTTCAGGCTTTGAAAAAGAAAACAGGAGAAACCAGTATCGCGTAGAAATGAGGACATAAAGTGGTATAAACAGCGATATTGGCAGGAGAGACTATGATTTTATACAATAACATACAATAGCGTATAATAACATACATTTTCATTGACAAAACAACGGAATAAAGCTATAATTTAGTAAAAGAAATAAAATTACGAAAAATAAAGGAGGGAGAAAACAGTTTGTCGTCGTATGGTACGTATTCATAGAATGCCTGTAGAGGCAGAAAGAAGGAATAATGATGTACGAAGAAAAACTTAGACGACTTGAAGATTGTGCAGACCTGAAGTCTGTGGACCGAGTCCCTATTGGGGTTGCGGAACTTTATTTTCCAGCGAAATACACAGGATTTACTTACCAGGATATGTACTATGACAATGAAAAATACACTCGAGCAGCGATAAAGTTTGCTGAAGATTTTGATTGGGATGCGGTGTGCTTTCTTCGCTCCTTTGAAACGATTCCCCTTGGACTATCTTTGGTACCAGTAGATGCTGAAATGGCAGTCAATGTTGCCATTGCATCGGTTATGGGCGGTGGCAGCACCCATGATATTTTAAGGGATCGCTACATTTCGCATCCAGGCAGGGAGTTGCCTGAAAACAATGAATCCCATTTTATTATTCAAGATACATTTATGGATGCGTGTGAGTATGAGAGCTTTGCCAAAGATCCATTTTGTTTCCTGTCCGAAAAAATTGTACCAAGAGTTTATGAAAATCTGCAAAAACCCGGGAGCAATCTTGCAAATGAGACCTTTTTAAAACTGGGATTTGAATTGAACGACATTTTGGAGAGGGTTGCAGGTTTTACAGAAACCATGAAAAAGGCAAACTGTCCACCATGGTATCTGGCGCTTGCGCCAAATCCATTGGATTTCATCGGAGCTTTTGTACGAAATTTTGACAAGGTACTTATGGATATTCACCGAAATCCAGATGAAATACTGACAATCTGTGAAAAACTGACTCCGGTTTTTATGGCTGTCGGAAAGGCTACGGGACAGTTGTCCCATGCGCTTACAGGTTCTAAAAGAGTATTTATGCCCGTGTGGTACAATAGCTTTTTATCGAAAAAAGAATACCTTAAGTTTCAGTGGCCCTATATTAAGACCATTGCGGAAGGACTCATCGCGGAAGGCTTTACACCCCTGCTTTCCCTCCAGGGAGAGTATGATCATTTACTGGATACGCTATTGGAGCTGCCGAAGGGAAAATTTATTGCATGGTTTGACAGAACAGACCCTATAGAGGCTAAGAAAGTGATTGGAGAGCATTGCTGCATTGCAGGAGGAATTTCAGCTGCCGCTTTAATCAGTAAGCAGCCTGAAGATATTGATGAGTATGTAAAGAAACTGCTTGAAGAGATGAAAAAGAGCAGCGGATTCATTTATACTCTGCCTTTCAATGGTATTGGTCCAGCGAAAATCGAAAACGTCAAGGCAATGACAGCGGCTGTCAGAAAATATGGAAAGTACTAAGCTTTTAATTAATTAGGTTGTTTGTAGACATTGTGCCTATAAGAGAAATGCGCTGCCATTGTATTATGAGGAGAATAAAATAATGAATGAATTATTAACGGTGCAGGAGGTAGCAGATTTTCTAAGAACAACTTCAACAACCATATACCGGTGGCTAAAGAATGGGAAGCTTCAGGGAGTAAAAATCGGCAAGGAATGGCGGATTTCGAGGGTAGCGTTGTGCGGTTTTGGATTTGATTTTAATGAGGATATAAAAGCCTCGCCGAAGGTTTGGGAGGCATTGTCGCAAAAGGAGCATTTACTGGGGATCGCCTCATCGCGAAAACTGGTTTTTGAATTGGAGGCCTCGTTTTTCAACTATGCCTTTTCCAGGGGGAATTTTCTCTTTAAAGGCTGTTGGTGGCAGGAACGGGACGAGGTGTTAGAGGCTTATGCCCGTTGGGGGTTTGACGCCGAGAGCCTTGTAAAGGAAGGTCTGCTTGAAATAGCCGATCTCAGCCGCGCTTATGCCAAAGAGGGGATTGCTGGCCCTCTAAATCTCTGGAACAATGCCGCGCATAAGACAGATAAAATCTTATGGGCTTCGGGCGCTCCGACCATTAACTGTTGTAATTCCCGGGGAGACCTCATATCCTTTGAAGCCCGTCTTAACCAGCTCATAAAAGACAACAGAGTCGTTGGTATCTGCCCCTATGCCGAGGAGGATCTTGGGGGAGACTGCTGCGCTGCCCTTGTATCATTGATGGCACACCACAGCGGAACGGTTTTGATCTCGGAGAGGGGCCAGGTATTGCTCAGACGGGAGAACGGTGTGACCTTGTAAAAGATAGACTTTATTGCACAGCAGATAAAATCTGCTATGTTTTTTATGGAAAGCGAAAGCACCATTGAGATGGTCGTACATTGATAAAATAAAACTAAAGATTATGATCATGAAGATAAATAATGGTTTGAACGGGGTGCAGCCTATGAAACTTTCAGCCCGGATTAATGGATTTTAAAATATAGAAAAAATGAAAACTAAATATCAAAAAACCCCTTAAGAAATCTTTTTTTGTATAATCATTGCATATGCAACATACATTTTCGTTGCAGATGGGTATACTTGATAACAAGTCAAAGAAATAAGTTATCAAGGAGGAATACAAATGTCTGATGGCATGAGTTATTTGGTAAACCTTCCTGAATTGACATGTTATTTTATAATACAAGTAACCTGTGTAAAAAGCGCAGTTTTAAAAGGGTTTTTAGAAGAATAATTCTGAAGCCCTTCTTTTTTATGCCAATATTTAGGCAGTATAAATTTGAGCGCAAAAAAATTATTTGGGCAGAAGATTGGGCAGAAAAACGAATAAGATACTTGTTAATGAAATATTGATTAAGGAAAAGATTAATATGCGAAGAGAAAAAAAGTATAGTGACGAATGTTTGCTGAATATTTTGAGATTTAAAACTGAAGAGTTAGGTCGAACGCCAAAATGCCGAGAGGTTGCAAGATATTGGACAATTATTCGACGGTTTGGTTCGTGGAATGGTGCCTTAGAATGTGCAGGTGTTCAAGTTTGTTCGATTAATCAAAGAAAGGTTAGGCAATAAGAAAGAAATAATATAATGGAGGTGAACAAATAGGAATTAGAAATACTAGAAAAACCATATAAAAAAGAAAGCCGCTGCTGGAACAGCGGCGACAACTTAATATTTGTTTTATCACACAGAAAAAAACAAATACGCTATAGTTACATGTAATTATAGCGTATGTATAAATCTGTCAATAGAGTGCAAGCCGATTTTAAGAAAATCGGCTTGCACCGGGCATTTCTGTGTGGCGAACCCGGGTTCCAGAGCAATGCTGTTGCCGGGATAAAAAGAACAGCCATCGGGGTTTGGCAAGCCCATGCAGAGAATTGCCCGTCACTCAGTCCGTACATTGGTTTTCTCTTTTTTATGTACGTATCATCCTTTTGACATGAGTTTTCTTTTTAAACAAAGAATGACGTAGGAGAATGCATCCAAATCTGAAATGATTCAAAAGTATGGGCGGGATCTCGAGTGGGTTGCTGATGTGGAGTATAGTGGAGAGATGCTATTACAATGAAGCAAGGCGGATGTTAGAATAGAAACATTTAACCAGATATAAGTAAAAAATATACGATAATTTCTGATGTAATATCAGAATTAGTTAAAAAACAATTTAAAAATAAAGTTATAATTTATATTTTGCTTTATCTGGGGGGGATGTTTTTGATTAAAAAGAAAAAAACATCGTTGGGACATCTAATCAAAGAAATTTGAGTGAAACGAAAATTTTATCCAAAAGAAAGCTTTTGAATATATATACAGTATATACAGGGATTGTTACAATCCTTAAAGAAGAAGGGAAAGGTTGGACAAGTCTTTACAGTAGGGAGAAATAGGCTATAATGAAAGTAGAGCAAAAAGGGCGCCGAAAAGGCGGAGAGGAGGAAAAATGGAAGAATATACGCTAAGGCCATACCAAAAGGAATGCATCGAAGCGCTGCCTGAAGCGGGAGCTGTTTTAGTCCGAATGGCAACAGGGTTGGGCAAGACGGTCATGTTCTCGCAGATTCCACGCCAAGGGCGCATGTTGATTCTTTCCCATCGAAAAGAGCTCGTACAGCAACCCCAAAAATATTTTAATTGCTCCTTTGGGATAGAGCAGGGTTCCAGGCATAGCCATGGGGAGGAAGTTATTTCCGCTTCCGTTCAATCCTTAGTTCGGCGCTTGGAACATTTTGCCCCTGATGCTTTTGATTTGATTGTAACGGATGAAGCCCATCATGCCGCGGCACTAAGTTATAAGAAGATCTTTGATTACTTTAAACCACGTCTGCACGTGGGGGTTACCGCGACACCTAATCGGGGAGACCATCAGCGGCTGGATGACATTTATGAACGGATTGTGTTTGATCGCGACTTGAAATGGGGGATAGAGAACCATTATTTGAGCGACATTAACTGTTACCGATCCAAAATGACCTGTGATTTACGTCATTTGCGTACCAGTATGGGAGATTTTCAGATAAACGATTTAGAAGCCGCTATGACTAAAGAAAAAATCATCCAGGAAATTGCGGACGTGTATCACAACATGGCGAAAGGAAAAACGCTGATCTTCGCAGTTTCCGTTAAACATGCTGAAGCCATTGCCGAAGCGATACCAGGCGCGGTTTCTGTAACTGGCAATACCGAAAATCGGCAGAAAATTATTGATCAGTTTCAAACCGATCCAGAATGTAACTGCATGGTAAACTGCATGATCTTCACAGAAGGAACGGATATTCCTAATATCGAGACGATCATTGTTGCCAGGCCAACACAGAGTGAAACTTTATATACTCAAATGGTAGGGAGAGGAACCCGTTTGTATCCTGGTAAAGAAGCCCTGACGCTTATTGATATGATCGGCGTTTCGGGAGAGCTTAACTTATGCTCAGCACCTTCACTTTTAGGGATAAACCTTGAGGAAATTCCAGAAAAGCAAAGGATGCTGATGGAGGGGGATCTGCTGGATTTGCCAGAAAAGGCCTTGGCACTTGCCGACACACCCCTACAGTGGCGGCACAATGCTGAATTGGTTGATCTATGGGCACAACAGCAGCAAATTAATCTTCGAAACATTAATTTTTTCCGAATGCCCGATGGCAGCCTATTGCTGACATTGCCAGAAGAAAGGTACTTGATCCCTCCTCCTGACGAATGTGGCCAGGTCGAATGTGGACATCAAAGAGTGCCTTTCCAGGAAGCAATTGATTCCTTATACACTTTTCTCATCAATGAGTATGCTAAAGATGAAGCCATCTGGAATTTGAAAAGAGTGAATACCTGGGGAAAAGCTCCGGCCAGTGAGAAACAAGTCCAATGGATTCAAAAGAGTTACCCAGCTTTTGATACGAAAGGATTGACAAAAGCCCAGGCATCCAGTATTTTAAATCGAATTTTTAGTCAGAAATCCCAAATCAAAACCTGGGATAAACCAAACTACCAACCTCAGGCGTTTGATGCCCCCAAAGAAGTAGCACAAGAAGCCAGCATACCGGAGCCTAAAGCCCAAAAACGTAAGAAAAAAGGTTACTATGTGGTCTTTGAGGGACGAAAAACGGGCGTTTTTCGGGATTGGAAGACTTGTAAGGACCAGGTGAACGGTTATCCCGGTGCCGTTCATAAAAAATATGCGTCAAAAGGAGATGCAGACCAGGCATTAAAAAGTTATCGCCAAAAGAAAAAAGCTGTACGCCAAATGAAGTTTGACGATTTTTAGTGGAAAATATAAGATTAAATCGATGAAATTTTTAACAATAAATCGAGTGTTGAGCATAAAGAAAATTTTGTTTTTTAATTGAATTCAAGATATGAAAAAATGCGATGTATTGTAATAATGCTGATAAAGCATAAAAAAATATATGCTGTCGCAGTTGGACGAGAAATATGGCGGTTTTAAGTATGGAAGCCTATGAAAATTTACAATTTAAAAGTGATGTATATTTTAAATTGCAGGAGGCGGAACAGGAAGCGGAGATGACCGATCAGCGCTACTCTTCAAAAGAGGTGCTGAAGGCCATGAAAGGGGCTATTGGGGGAGAATAGACTGTATAAATGAGTATTTGCCTGTTGCTCAGAAGGATATGCTTGAAATTGTACGATATATCAGTAAAACGCTAAACAATTCGGATGCTGCGGATCGATTGGCAACGGAATTAATTGTAGCGGCAGAAAGTGTGTTGCCTTTTCCATATGCAAGTCCAGTTTATACGTCGGTACGCCCATTAAAGCATGAGTATAGAAAACAATTCGTTCAGAATTATATTATGTTTTATTGGGTGGATGAAAAGAAAAAGAGGGTTACAATTGCCCGGGTGGTATATGCCAAAAGCGACTATAAGCAGCTTTTGGAGTGATGGAAGATCAGGCGCTATAATTTTAAAAATAAAACATGAAACCCGACGACTCGATTTTGAGTTGCCGGGTTTTTCTCTGACCATTCGCTATAGTCAGTGATCAGAAATAAAGGGGCACAAAGTTCATGAGAGACATTTGCAATTGCTTTTTTCTGAGGACATCAATTTTATTGATAAGTGCGTTCCTTTTCCACGGCTTCCAATCTACGAGGGAATGGCGGGACGGCATGAAGTCAAGAGAACGAACTTCTTTCCGGATGCGGTTCACCTGTTTTTTGGCAGTCTCCGGAACAAGAAGGGAGAAAGCGATGTAAGCGTAGATTTCCCTCAAGTCATCCATTGCTTCCGGGGAATAGGAAACGGAATAGGCATCGCTCATATTCCAAACTCTCGTTCAAATTCGGCATCGACCTCATCTACCGTATAGATCCTGCCAGATTTTAAGGATTCCACGCCTTTTGTCAGTTCAGCATCCAGTTCGGCGCGGCTCATGGCGCCGATGGATGTCGGTTTTGTGCGTGGAAGATGCAGGTCAAGAGGCAGCCCTTTTTCCAGGACGATCTGGCTGTAGAGCATCTGAATCGCACTGGACGGGGAAATGCCAAGCTGAGAGAGGATGCTCTCGGCGTTTTCTTTTAGGTTTGTATCAATGCGGGCATAAACTGCGGATGTATTTGCCATTCGTATCACTCTCCTTTTTTCTTTAGTATATTCAATATTGTTGGCAAATACAAGCAAATGCAAGCAAAATCTAAAAATTGTATAGAGAGATGAGTGCGAGAAGATGAAAAAAATCAGATCATTACCAATAGTCAAAAGTGTGGATTAAGCGTTTCCGAATACATGCGGATGCTGGCCAGAGGGTACGAACCGAAGCCATTGCCTCCATCTAATACAATGAAATGATGGAACTTTTATACGATATACACTATACCTTAGGCGATTATGACGCCCCAGAAGCCATCGCTGTCTTAGAAGAAACCCTGCTTGAAATGCACGCTGTCTTAGCCCCGGAAAGGAGAAAAGACAATGGCCATCACCAAAATCTGGCCCGTCAAGGACAGCTTGAAGCGCGTCATTGAGCATGCCAAAAACGTTGATAAAACCGAAAATCTCGAATTCCTAAACTCTGATTTATACCAGGTGCTGCACTACGCAGTCGATGAAAACAAGACCAAATTTGAGCGACAATACTACGTAACTGGCATCAATTGCGCTGTGGAAACCGCTGACCAGAAGATGCAAATTACTAAAGAAAGGTTTGGAAAAACAGGTGGAACCCTTGCCCATCACGCCTGTCAGAACTTCAAACCCAACGAGCTTCCCCCTAAAGCGTGTCACGCAATCGGTGTCAAGCTTGCACAAAAAATATAGGGCGACAAGTATGAAGTGATCGTGAGCACCCACCTTAATACCCACTGGCTGCACAACCATTTCGTCATCAATTCCGTCTCTTTTATTGATAGAAAGAAGTACAATGAACGCAAAGCAGAAGACCAGCGGCTGCGGAATACCTCCGACGCTCTCTGCCGAGAGTACCATCTATCCGTGATTGAAAACCCCGCGAAACACAAACCGAGTCAAGGTCTTTACCAAGCAGAAAAGCGAGGAGAGCTGATACGCCACGCGCTTTATCGTTCTGATATCAACGAAGCCATTGAACGTTCAATGAAGATGAAGGAATTCTACGACTACCTGAGACGAAAAGGCTATCGGATTAAAGGAAAAATTGATTCCTGTGCGCTGAAGCTGCCATATCATCCACGCTTCACATGCTTTAAAACACTCGGAGAAGCCTACTCTGTGCTGCAAATTCAGGATCAGATTTACAGACAAAGAGGGCCGGAAGTTCGGGAAAAAAGCAGAGAACCCATTTTATTCTTTGTACCCACACCAAAGAAATTACAGATTGAAGACATATTGGGGGTTGGTGAGGAGTTTCGAAAACTCCGCAACCTTTATCTGTTTTTCTGCTACCAATTAGGGATCTACCCAAAAACAAAAGACAGGTTTCAATGTGTCCCTTGATCAAAGAAGAAGTACGTCGCATGGAAGAAATATCCCAGCAGACCATCTTTCTATGTGAAAATCAGATTGATACCTATGAACAGCTCAAGGAAAAACAGGCAGAAATGGATGATTTAATCAGCCAAAGAAAGAAACTTACAAACAAGATGCGGCGGGCTGCATTTGATGAAAAAGAGACTTTAAGTCAGCAGAAAAAAGGTTTGTCGGATCAGATTTCAGTACTTCGGAAAGATTTGAAATGGTCACTCGGTGTGGAAAAACGTTCACTAGACATGGTTGATCGGATTATTATATTATTCAAAAAATTAGATAGAATAGCAAAAAAGCGAGTTCAGATGAGCTCGCTTTTTTATTGAAATTAAGTAAAAAAAGCTCGCAGACCTTTGATAGTCTGCGAACTTTTTGCCAGAGTTTTTTTAAGATAATTGTTTGTCTTTCTTCTGCGTTGTGTTTTGTCCCTTTTGCTCATTAAAAATCCATCTTGTTTTTTTCCGATTTGCTTATTTTTCTTTACTTTCCTTTTGTGTTTTTATTTTTTTTTTATTATTTTTTTTTTTTAGCATTGTTTTTTTAAAAATGCTTTGGTCTTGTTATGGTCGATTTTTTTTTTGATTTTAAGTACTTTTGTTTATTTTTTTTCTTTTGGGTTTTTATTTTTATTTTTGATTTTTTTTAATAGTTTGGTCATTTTTCATTTAAATCCTTTTGTTTTCGGCTTTTTTTGGATTCGTTCGCAGACTATCAAAGGTCTGCGAATAAAAATGAGGTAAATTATGAGTGCCGGATACGCCATTACGACGTACAAAATACAGCTGAATTACAAGCATTTAGACTGGTTTAAACAGACCCAGTCTTTGTTTGATGCCGTTTTAGCTTTCTATTATCACTTACTTGAAGAGCAGTCTGAGCTTCTGGGACTGTCAAATCAGAATTTGCTGCGTCATCTGGAACTTCAGACCATAAAACAGCGTAATGGTAACCTACCTGAGATTCCCTTACCCTATGAAAAAGTACCGTTGTATTTTAGACGTGCGGCCATTAATTCTGCGATCAGCATGTTCCGAAGTTATCAAGGGAAATTAAAAGCTTGGGAAGAGGGAAAGATCAAGGGGAGTAAACCAAGCGCACCTAAACAACTGCATATGTCCATGCTCTATTATAAAGGCATGTACAAGGAGTTTAATGAAAAAAGCATCATTCTTAAATTATTCACAGGAAATTCCTGGGCTTGGGTGAAACATCCCTACACAGTCAGGCCATTTCCAGAAGATGCTGAATTGATGAGTCCAAGAATTGTAATGAATAAAAAAAAAGTTATGATGCACGTACCGGTAAAAGTGTCTGTGGAAGATATTCGAACAGCCAAAGAGCGAGTGGAACAAAACGAAAAATTTGTGTCCGTAGCTTTTACCATGTCTGACGCATTAGCAGTCTGTACAACTTTTGAAGCTAACGGTAGAGCCATGCATCCTTATTTTATTAAGGGCGGTAAAGTTTTGGCACACCGTAGGAAGCAGCTTTTAGGTTATATAAAACGTGGAGGTCAGCATCAGAATAGCAATAATGAAAAAGCCTATGCAAAATATTATGAAAAAATTACACGTCTAACAGATCACTTTGCACATGATGTTAGCCGGAAAATTGTGGATTATGCGCTCAAAGAAGGCGCCAAGCTTATTGTAATGCCTAGTTATGGAGATACCTTTGAAAAAGGCTCCTTGTATTATCTTAAAACCAACAGCATGGAATTTATCGGGCGAAGAATCATCCGTTATACAACCTATAAAGCATGGCAAGCTGGAATCATTGTTCAGCATAACAGTGTAGGCAATGCTAAAAAAGTTTGCTATCAATGCGGCGCACCGATATATAGATTTAATACAGAATATCAAACGCCGAGCTTAAATTTTATAGGTGGGAAAAACTTTCAATGCCCCAATAAACACTGTGGCAGCACGGCACTGAACACGGCCCGAAATATCGGAAAAAGTTTTTACCAGACATTTTATAAAGAAGTAGCTCAAACATAAATTTAGATGAATGATAATATATAACAGAATTTAAGTATACACTCAAATCCTATGGAGAAATTCATAGGTGTGCTTTTCGTCTATAGGGCCAAAAGTACGGGTATAGCACCACCTATCTTTACTTTTCTAACATAAATACCGCTTGTCTAACGATGTGTAATGTCTAGAGAGTAAGGATAAAAGGATCACAGTCTGGTCAAGAGTGCTACGAGTTTTAAATAAAAATATAGATTTAACTAAGATTAAAAAATAGGGAGTTAAAACTATGAATTACATTGATCTAGATCATAAAACAATATTGATCACAGGCGCTGCGGGTTTTATCGGCTCAAATTTAGTGATAGAGCTGCTTCGTACAGTTCCGTCTGTATCCATTATCGGCATTGACAATATGAATGATTACTATGATGTGAGTATAAAAGCGTGGCGATTGGAACAGATTGAGGCATTAGGCGGCAGCTGGACTTTTGTAAGAGGAAATATTGCGGATAAGGAACTAATTGTTAATCTGTTTGAAAAATACAAACCAGAAATTGTGGTAAACCTTGCCGCCCAAGCGGGCGTACGCTACAGCATTACAAATCCAGATGTATATATCGAGAGTAACCTGATTGGATTTTATAACATTCTTGAGGCATGCCGTCACTATCCAGTGGAACATCTGGTTTATGCTTCATCTTCATCCGTTTATGGTGTAAATAAAAAAGTCCCTTATAGTACTGAAGATAAGGTAGATAATCCGGTTTCTCTGTATGCTGCAACAAAGAAATCCAATGAGTTGATGGCACATGCATATTCAAAGCTCTATAACATTCCGTCTACAGGACTTCGGTTTTTTACCGTTTACGGCCCCGCCGGCAGACCGGATATGGCTTATTTCAGCTTCACAAATAAACTGAGAGCAGGAGAAACCATCAAGATCTTCAACTATGGAAATTGCCTGAGGGATTTTACATATATAGATGATATCGTCGAAGGTGTAAAAAGAGTGATTCAGGGTGCGCCAGACAAAAAGACAGGTGAAGATGGCCTGCCAATTCCGCCGTATGCTGTCTATAATATCGGAAATTCAAAACCCGAAAATCTTTTAGATTTTGTACAAATTTTGTCCGAAGAATTGGTGAAAGCAGAAGTATTACCAGATGATTATAACTTTGAAAATCATAAAGAGCTCGTGGCAATGCAGCCCGGTGATGTGACAGTTACATACGCGGATACGAGTGAATTAGAGAGCACTTTTGAATTCAAACCGAATACCGATTTGCGTACTGGTCTGAGAAGATTCGCAGAATGGTACAAAGTCTTTTATAAAGTATGACGAACAAACAAAGAAATAAAAGGAACAGATAGAATATGAAAAAGAAAATTGCGGTTGCTGGAACAGGGTATGTAGGGCTCTCAATTGCCACACTGCTGGCACAACATAATGAAGTTACGGCCGTAGATATTATTCCCGAAAAGGTAGATCAGATTAATGCGGGCATAAGCCCAATTCATGATGAATATATTGAAAAATTTTTAAAAGAAGAAAAGCTTAATCTGACAGCAACACTGGATGGAGAAAACGCCTATAAAAATGCTGAAATTGTGGTGATTGCGGCTCCGACGAATTATGACAGCAAAAAGAACTTTTTTGATACTTCTGCTGTCGAAGCAGTGATTGAAATGGTTTTGAGCGTGAACCCTGAGGCAATGATGGTCATTAAGTCCACTATTCCTGTTGGTTATACAGAAAGCATCCGAGATAAATACAGAACTAAAAATATCATCTTTAGCCCAGAGTTCCTCAGGGAATCAAAGGCACTATACGATAATCTTTACCCATCACGCATTATTGTAGGCTGCGATCATGAGAGTAAAGAAAAAGCCGAGTCCTTTGCCCAACTGTTAGCAGAAGGTGCGATAAAAGATAATATTGATGTATTATTCATGGGATTTACGGAAGCGGAAGCAGTCAAACTCTTTGCCAATACCTATCTGGCTTTACGGGTCTCCTATTTCAATGAGCTTGATACCTACGCAGAAATGAAGGGATTAGATACCAAAAAGATTATTGAAGGTATTTGCCTGGACCCGCGAATTGGCACACATTATAACAATCCATCTTTCGGATACGGTGGCTATTGTCTGCCGAAAGACACAAAGCAGCTTCTCGCAAACTATCAGGATGTACCGCAGAACATGATCTCTGCAATTGTAGAAAGCAATCGAACCCGGAAAGATTTTATAGCAGACCGGGTTTTAGAGATCGCCGGAGCCTATGAAGCGAATGACAATTGGAACAGAGGTAAAGAGAAAGAAGTCATTGTGGGCATTTATCGCCTGACCATGAAAAGTAACTCAGACAATTTTCGCCAGAGTTCTATTCAGGGAATCATGAAGCGTATTAAGGCAAAAGGCGCCACTGTAATAATTTATGAACCGGTTCTTAAAGATGGAGAAACTTTCTTTGGTTCCATTGTAATCAATGATTTAGAGGATTTTAAAACCAAAAGTTCCTGCATCCTTGCGAACCGTTATGATCCTTGTCTGGATGATGTGATTGGAAAAGTTTATACAAGAGATCAATTCAGAAGAGATTAGCAGGCACAATCAAGAAAAATCTTGAATTTATACGGGGTACGAGAGTCTGGGTTATGCCCCGATTATAAATTTTTTTATGGATTGTACATTTGGTTCGAGAATAAAAGTGGCTAAGATAACTTCTTGAGTACGCTAAATTGACACACAATATAGAGTGGAAAACTGGATGGAGGAAATTAACAAATTGACCTGGCTCGGTGTAAATGCTATCACGGAGGGCTAATGGTCATTTTTTATTCTTCATGAGCATATAAATATTTGCATAAAAGTTAGAATAGTTTTTAAATAAAAATTATTAATAATTATATAAAAGGGACAACAAGTAAAAACTGTTATCTGCAAAAGTTTGGTGGCTTAGTCGTTTCCTCTCTCATACATGGAGATGAACTTAGGTAAGTCACGGTGGCTTACGAAATCAACTGAATGAAGTACAGTGGGGGAAAGCATAAATGAGTTAGAAAAGATCGCAAAGGAAAAGGATGAAGTGAAGTATGCGGTTGGACTGTCAGCGTGCATAGCTTCTTTTGCTTGCACATTAGCTCTGTATTTTGTACAGAGCAAGTTATTAGCTGTAGAGCGTTTTTTTAGTTTTGATGATTATTTTTTAACCGGAAGAATAATCAGAGATAAAAAGCTCTAGTGTCTGTTATAAAGAAAAGTGCCTCCAAAACGAAGTGATGGGTAGTATGACAGAGTAAGAAATACTTATGGTGATATTGACAGTTCTGATTTATGCCAATTCTACCGGAATATTGCTGGTTACTATGCTTGATAATAAAAATAGTTAGATGACAATCTGACTGATGCGTAAAGATTAATAGGAAGGAGCACTGGAATTTTTAATGTGCACTTAAAGAAAGAAGCTTTCTATGATTTTGAGAAATTAAGTAAAAGGAGAAGTAAAAGGAATGAGTTTGATCTTGATGTATATAACAAATAGCCCTGAAGTTGCACAAATTGCACAAAAGAGTGGTGTAGACCGAATCTGGATAGATTTGGAAACATTCGGAAAAGAAGAACGCCAAAAGGGCATGAACACAGTAAAGTCGCAGCATACTGTAGATGACATCAAAAAAATAAAGCCCATCCTGACTAAATCGGAAATGCTTGTGAGAGTTAATCCTTGGAACGATAATTCTGTCCAAGAGATTGATCAGGTTGTTAGTGCAGGAGCAGATATTATCATGCTCCCGATGTGGAAATCTGCTGCTGAAGTGACAAACTTCATTAATTCTGTTGGGGGTCGGTGTAAAACAACATTACTACTCGAAACAAAGGAAGCCGTGGAGTGTTTAGATGAGGTATTGAAAAATGATGGTGTGGATGAAATACATATTGGGCTAAATGATCTCCATTTGTCATATGGTCTGACATTTATGTTTGAATTATTGGCGAACGGCACGGTAGAGAAGTTAACTAAGAAAATAGCTGGTGCTGGCTTACCGTATGGATTTGGGGGAATAGCAAGACTAGGAGAAGGTTTATTACCTTCTAAAAAAGTTATCATGGAACACTATCGATTGGGTTCCACAAGAGCAATTTTGAGCAGAAGTTTCTGCGACAATGCAATTATTACTGATATTAAAGAGGTTGAACATGTATTCACGGAGAATATGAAGGAACTACGTGACTACGAAGGAGTAGTGGCAGAAAATATTGAGAGCTATGAAAAAAATAGAATAGTGGTTCAGCAGGAAGTAGCTAAAATTGTTGAAATAATTCGGAGGAAAAGAAATGCAGATTAATTCTAAAGTGATTAGTAGATTGAGAAGTCAGTATGGTGAGGCTTTTTACTTATTGGATTCAGAGCAATTTAAAAATAATTTTACAGAGCTGAAAAATATATTTTCTGCTATTTATCCGAATTTCAATATTGCTTATTCATATAAAACGAATTACACTCCGAAGTTCTGTAAAATTGTTAATGAGCTTGGGGGATACGCAGAGGTTGTTTCTGAAATGGAGATGGAGCTCGCTTTAAAGTGTGGAGTTGAGCCGAAGCGTATTATTTGGAATGGGCCTATTAAAGATTCAGAGAAGATGAGAGAATTCCTTGTTGCCGGGGGAACTGTAAATAGCGATTCAATCGATGAAACTAAAGAGATTAGAGATTTTGCTAATTCAGTGGAAACTATACTGAATGTAGGCATTCGTTGTAACTATGATGTACATGATGGTGTTGTATCAAGGTTTGGTTTTGATATCACTGGTGATGATTTTAAGCGAGCACTTGAAATTGTAACTACATCAAAAAATCTTCATTTCATCAACTTTCACTGTCATTTTGCTAAGAGACAAATTGAGTATTGGCCAGCAAGAGCAAAGGGAATGATTAATGTCTTAGATCAATTTGGAGTGATTCCTGAGAGAATTGACATTGGTGGTGGTTTGTTTGGTAAGATGCCAGAATCATTAAAAGCACAATTCACAGCAGATATTCCAGACTATCAAGCATATGCCGAAGTGGCTGCAGCAGTATTCGCAGAATACTTTAATGATAAAGAGATTAAGCCTGAACTTGTAATCGAACCTGGTTCTGCATTAGTAGGTGATTGTATGAAATTTGTTGGGAGTGTTAAGACAATAAAGAATGTCAGAGGTAAGTATATTGCTACAGTTCTTGGTAGTCAGAAAAATATCAGTATGGCAGGTATAAATCCTCCAATGGAGGTAATCCATATGAATGAAGGAAAACAATATGAAAACCTAGATATGGTTGGGTTTACTTGTATTGAAGGGGATGTTTTGAATAAGGACTACTGCGGAGAACTTGCCGCTGGCGATGTAATAATAATCAATAATTGTGGATCTTATTCATTAGTAATGAAACCACCATTTATTCTTCCGAATTTTCCAGTTGTAGATATTTGCAATATGAATATAGAGACTGGAGAAGGTGTTGAGCTAATTAAGCGTGGAGAAACATTTGATGATATTTTCCACACATTTAATTTTTAAAGTTGGAGGATGACTATGGAAAAGATAAGTCTAGGAATAAAAAGAGCATTTGATATTGTGTCTTCCGGTATATTAATTGTTCTTCTTACACCATTTTGGATTGGGATCTCAATTGCTATAAAAAAAGATTCAGAAGGTCCTATATTATTTAAACAAGAAAGAAGAACCAAGGAAGGAAGGGTATTTCAAATGTATAAGTTCCGTTCAATGGTCGTAAATGCCGAAAAAATGGGAGCTGGATTATTCAATTATGAAAATGATCCAAGAGTAACCAAAGTGGGAAGAATGCTTCGGGACAGTAGTCTTGATGAGCTGCCACAACTTTTCAATATTTTTAAAGGCGATATGTCAGTAGTTGGTCCGAGACCTTGTGTTACATATGAACTGGGCGATTTTGAAACACTAAATAAAAAATATAGAAAGCGCTTTGAGGTTAAGGCAGGACTAACTGGCTGGGCGCAGATTAAAGGCAGAAACGACATTTCATGGGATAAAAAGGTTACATATGATAATGAATATGTTGATTTATTTAGAAAATATGGTTTTCTAATTGATATCAAAGTAGGTCTTATGTCTCTCTTTAAAGCATTCAAGAAAGAAAAGATTTATGAAAACAAAGTCGATGAATCATTAAATGATGAGGAAGCTGCAAAAGCAGAAGAAGCAGAAATTATTAGACTGGCTCATTTGGCTGATTAATACGATTCATATCGAAGGAGAATAGAGAATGAAATACGATGTAGCAAATAGAAGAATTTGGTTTAAGGGTAAAATACTGAATGTGAATGATGCTAAAGTTAACATTCTAGCACCAACATCTCAATTTGGATTAAATGTTTTTGAGGGTATTCCTTGCTATTGGAATGATGAGGAAAAACAGCTTTATGCCTTTAGACTAGAAGATCACTATAATCGTCTTATTCGGTCTGCAAAGCTTATTCAGCTTGATTGTAAGTATACAAAGGAAGATTTCAAAAAGGCATTAATAGATGTTATCAAAGCAAATGAATACG
Organism: Eubacterium callanderi; assembly: GCF_900142645.1. Lineage (GTDB taxonomy): Bacteria > Bacillota > Clostridia > Eubacteriales > Eubacteriaceae > Eubacterium > Eubacterium callanderi. The sequence goes on along the minus strand of NZ_FRBP01000003.1, from coordinate 62,021 downwards.
ATGAAAATCTCTCTGTACGTCAGACACTGTTTGTTGATGGTTTCGGGTCTTGGGGTTCTGAAGGACCAGTAGAAATGTTTGTTGCTCCGATTTCGAGAGGAAGAACAAGTACTGAATACAATAAAAAAGGTCTGAATGTTTGTGTTACTTCATGGAGAAGAATTAGCGATGAAAACCTTTCTCCGCGAATTAAGTGTGGAGCTAACTATATTAACAGCCGTGTAGGACAGAGAGAAGCGCTTCGAAATGGTTATGACACCTGCCTTTTCCTGAACGAGGCTGGAAAAGTTGCAGAAGGTCCTGGCTCTTGCTTCTTTATAATTAAAGATGGCGCAGTTATTACACCGATGCTCACGGATAGTGTTCTTGAGAGTATTACCAGAGATACTGTTATTCTGCTTGCAAAGGATAAAGGCTATAAGGTTGTGGAGAGAACAATCGACAGAACTGAACTTTATACATGTGATGAAGCATTTCTTTGCGGGTCTGCAATGGAAATAACACCTGTATTAAGCATCGATAAATATATTATCGGAACCGAAGATACAGGTGTAATTACGAAGGATTTGCATTTGGCATATCTTGATGCGGTTAGGGGGAAATCAGAAGAATTTAAAGATTGGGTAACACCGATTTACTAAGAGGGAGTTATGATGGAGAACTATAGTGTCTTAATGACAGTCTATAAAAAAGATAATCCAAGTTTTGTGAAACAAGGCATAGATAGTATGTTGGAACAAACTGTTGTAACAAATGATTTTGTACTAGTGTGTGATGGATCTCTGACAGATGAACTCGACGCGCTTATAGATAAATATGAAACTGATAACAAGGAGTTCTTTCATGTTGTAAGGCTAGAAAAGAACATCGGGCTTGGAGCTGCTTTAAGACAAGGTCTTCCACTTTGTATAAATAGACTGGTTGCACGAATGGATAATGACGATATTGCGTATCCGGATAGATGCGAGAAGGAACTCAAGTATTATGAAATACATCCAGAAACATCTATTTTAGGCACGTATGTGACTGAGTTTGATGGTGATATTAGCAATATAATTAGAGAAAAAGAAGTTCCGACAGATATGCCGAGCATTATGTCATTCTCAAAACGTCGAAATCCATTTAATCATTCCACGGTAATGCTAGATAAGGAGAAAATAATGTCTGTTGGAAATTACAGTGAGATGAGAACGAACCAAGATGTTGAGTTGTGGGTTAGATCATTGAATAATGGATTACAAGGAGCTAATCTTCCAGAACCACTTGTATATTTCAGATTTGGCAATGATACTTATCAGAGACGTAAGGACATTAAAAACATTAGACTGATGGTGAAGGTCTGGGAAGATTTTTATAAAAATAAGTATTGTAGGCTTAAAGATTATTTGTTTGTAGCTGTAACGCAGTATACAATAGCGTTAGCTCCTACTAAGCTAATTCAATGGGTGTATAATAATTTTAGATAATAAAACTGAGGAATGAATATGAAGACATCAAGGATTAGTAGTATTCTATATAAAGTAATATATAAAATTAAACGTTTGTTATGGTTATTCTTTCATCCATATTTGTGGAAAATGGATGCTCAAATAAATGGAATTCCGGTTATTCAAATTCCTGATAAATTGGTAATAGGAAAGCACGTATCGATTAACGAAAGAGTTTTTATTCAAGCTAAGGGGGGCGTTTCTATAGGCAACAATGTAACTTTAAGTTATGGAACTACAATACTAACTGAGGGATTAGATACTATGCATTATCAAGTCGAATGCAAAAATCAGCATAGAAAACATGTTTATAATTCAGTAAGAATCGGTGATGGGACATGGATAGCTGCAAATGTAATAATTCTTCCAGGTGCAAGTGTCGCAAAAGGATGTATTGTTGCAGCTGGATCAGTAGTAAAGGGAAATCTGGATAAGGATAATGCATTGTATGGAGGCGTACCAGCAACTTTCATACGTGATTTAGTTTAATATAATATTCCATGCACTCAATTTTATTTATGTGTTTCAATTGAACGTATTTATTTATAGCGTTTATCATATATTGAGGATGTACTTAAAACTAGAATCAGGGAAGTTATATTTTATATCATATAAAAGAAAGTGAGAAGTGAATTATATGGAATGTGTAATTGTATTAATGACACACAGTTCCTATGTTGACATTTGCGATAATTTTGTATCGCTATTACATAAAAATTGGCCAGATTGTCCTTTCAAAGTTGTTGGAGCAGTTATTGGTGAAAATAGATGTATCCAAGGAATTGATACAATATATGTGGATACTAATGAAAAGTTGACAGACTGTATTAAAGCCGTTATGAAGGAACACGAGGCAGATTATTATATGTGTTTTTTAGGGGATGCGTTTATTTCTTCAAGAGTATGCAATGATCAAGTGTTTGCTTTGTTGAATGAGATAAAAGAAAAAGAGGCAAACTATTGTAAAATTATTCCAATGAAAAAAGATTCTAATAATCATTATCCTAACAATATTAGGAATATTAGGAAGAAAGATGTTTATGCGCATACGTTTGTGGCTTTTATTGCGACTCGAATATTTGTAGAAACTGAACTAATAGGTACAACAGATTTTGAATTTGAAAAAAAATATTTAGAAATTGCAGCATCTTCTATGGATAATGGGGTGTTTCCTGACCACTTTGTAGTTGTGAAAAATATTTTTCATATTATACCGGCAATTGTTAAGGGAAAATGGGACAGACTTGCATTGAAATCCTTAGAACATAATAACCCAGAAATATTTTTTTCAAACCGTGATAAGCTTGGATTAAGGGATCAATGTAAATTAATAGTAATAAGTATGATTGAAGGGATGGTTCCAAGTAAATCGAGAAAAAAATTAAAAAAATTTCTTTCGAGTATTGGAATTAAATTTGTAACTGATAAGTAGGGAGTAAGATGAAGAATTGTTGCGTGATAATATCTTCTTATAATGGAGAAAAGTATATTTCTCATCAATTGGATACAATTATAAATCAGTCAGATGTTACTGTCGATATATTTGTACGCGATGATGGATCAAATGATAGAACAGTTTCTATAGTAGAGCAGTATTGCCAAAAGTGTAATAATGTGCATCTTATAAAAGGAATTAATGTTGGAGTAATTGAGAGCTTTAGAGTTTGTTCAGCATATGTTTTAGAAAATAAAAAGAGATATGACTATTATTGTTTTGCAGATCAAGATGATGAATGGTTGCCCCAAAAATTGCTTTCTGCCATAAAAAAAATAGAAGAATCAAATAAAGATGAGTTACTTCCAATTTTATATTATTCTAATTTGAAAGTGTCCGATAACAATTTGAACTATTTATATGATAGATTTGATAAAAATTATGTCCTTAATACAAAAAAACAAATATTATCAGAAATATGTGTCTTAGGTTGTACTTGCGTATTTAATGAAAAATTATTGAAGGAATATGTTAGAACAAATTTGAATCATAGAATTCCTCACGATGCTTGGATTGCGGTGCTTGCTACTTTTCTTGGAAACATAATTTATGATGAAAATGCTTATATTCTTTATCGGCAACATGGTAACAATCAAAGTGGAAGTATAAAAAAAGGTGTTTCTATGTATTGGAATAAATTAAATAGATTTAAGCACTTATTTGACATGGATGGTGACTATGAGGCAATAGCGCGCGAGATGATTAACAATTATGAAAATCGCCTAAACGAAAGCGATAAAGAAATGTTGAAAACAATTGCTGACTATAGAATAAATCTGAAGTATAGATTTAAATTGCTTTTCACTGGCTATATTAGCTCAGGGCATATCTGGAAGGAAGCATCAAGAAGAATTCGTATTATATGTAATAGATTATAAAAAAGGAGGAAATAAAATGGGATATGTTTGCTCTATCTTATGCCTTGGAATATGTCTGTTTTCGTACGTAAGACATAGAAAAATATATCATCCAGTGGTGAGTTTTTCTTTTCTCTACTTTTTGATTACATTTCTTAGTAGTATTCGTTTGTTCAATTTCTATGCAGCTCCCGATAGCGCATATTTAATTATCATTTGCGGTGTATTATTTTATGCTTTGGGATCAGTTTTTATGGAAAAGAAAACATTTGTTTTTCGAAAAAAATGCGTTGGAAATTTTTATGAATTTAATAAGAGAGCATATTATTTTATGTTAGCTCTTTGTTTGCTAATTATTATCCCGCGTTTCGTGACAATTGGTTTGTATTTATTGCAGGGAAATTCAATTGGAGATGTTTATGTTACGCTTGCAGGATCAGCTGGAGATGCATCTGAGGAGTTAGCTCAATCAAGTATACAAGAGGTGCTAATGCAGTTTATTGGATATCCGATTTTATACTTATTAGTACCAACATCTATACTTCAGTTTTTTAGGACATTCGAAAAAAAATACTTGTTGATTGCTACTTCGCTATGTATGATGAGAGTCCTATTAGATTCTAGGAGAACATATCTAATTTCTTTTTTTGTTTTTATTCTTGTAGCATTCATGCTTTATCAAGATAAAACGGGTTTTCTTAGTGAAAAGAATCGTAGACGATTAAAAAAGATAGCAAAGTGGATACCGTTTTTTTTGATTGCAATACTTCTAATGTTTATATTTGTATCCAATAGCCGATCAGGTACCATTGGTCAAGAAACATCTTTCCTTGGCACATTCTATAACTATTATGCGGGATGTGTTCAATATTTAGGAGCATGTATAGAGGAATACTCTTTTGGTTATACATATGGATTTACAACGTTCAGAGGTCTCTTTGTGCCGATTTTTGGTGTGCTAAAGCTTATTGGAATTACTCCGGTGGCTCCATACCAAGAAGCAACTGAGATTGTGAATGGAATGAAGTATGTAGTTTTAAATGTTGCACCTGGGACACGTTTTAACTCGTTTACAACATGTTTTTATCAGTTCTATTGTGATGGTGGATACATTGGTATTATTTTGCTGTCATTTATATTTGGAGCATTTTCACAATCATTATATAAAAAATTTAATAATGATAGCCAGCTAAGATTTGAAGTTCTCTATCTTTATTTTTATGGAACGATTCTAATGCTTTCATTCACAAATATGTTAACTATCTTGGCTTTTATTACTTGGCCTATGATTATTGAACGCTTCATATATAAAAAAGCAACGAAACCAGAAGTAATAAAAGGAGAGTAAAGGTATGTACAAGGAAAGTCAGGAAAGCATTCAGAAGATGATTGAGAATAAGAAAAGAATCGATTATGAATTTCAACATCCGGATGTTTATACAAAGGGGCAGATAGTCAGAAAAGCTGTCAAGGAAATAGTTACAACAATCAGAAAGACAGGGCTTAAAAGAGCTTTATTTAAGATTGACTGTAGACTTCATAAAGAAAAAATCTTCGACAAAAAGATTACATATGATACTAATGATTTATCAGAAATTAATTATTGCTGTAATTCAGATTGTGGAGACAAAAGAATAGCTGTGTATACCGCTATTTTTGGGGAGTATGATACACTAAAAGAGCCTGAATACATTGCGCCTAGTTGTGATTATTATATTTTTACGGATTGTAAAGTGCCTAGTGAGAGCGTTTGGAAAAAACTTGATTATGATCATATTGAAGAGATGAAAGGAATGGATTCGTATCATCTATCTAAATTTGTAAAAATCTTTCCAAACTTATTCTTCAAGGATTATGACTATTCTATTTGGGTTGACGGAGCAACAATAATTATAGCTGATTTATATCCATTTATTGATAGATTAAGGGAGAATCCAATCGGAATGTTCGATAATCCGGTTCATGATTGTATTTATACAGAGGCAAATTTTCTTGTATATTACAATAGAGTACAAAACGAGGTAATTAAATCACAAATTTCACATTACAGGAAAGAAGGCTACCCAAAACATAGAGGTATGTTTGAATGCACAATTATTGCCAGACAACATCATAATGATAAATGTGTACATATCATGAATGAATGGTGGAAGCAAATAGTTACTTTTTCTATGCGTGATCAGATTAGCTTTCCATATGTTCTATGGAAAGAAAACGCAGAGGATTTGGTTACTATTTTAGGAAAAAATCGCAATTTTAATCCAAGACTTCGATTTGATAAGCATACGAAAACACATACGTATAAATAAGAAATAAAATATTTAAAGTAAGTATAGTTCTTTACTTGCTAGTAAACACTTAAAGGATAAGCATGTAATATGGTAAAATTAAATAGGGGGTAAAAATTGAAATCAGATAGCATAAAGAAGAATATGACATTTCAATTTGCCTATCAAATTGTGATTCTAATAGTGCCATTGATAATGGCACCGTACTTGACACGAAGTTTAGGAGAGACATCAATTGGTGTTTATTCTTATACCTACTCGATAGCATACTATTACGTGTTGTTTTGTATGTTGGGCATTGCAAGGTATGGTCAACGTATAATAGCAGAACGAAAAGATGACACAATAGCTTTAAGAAAGACTTTTTGGTCTTTATATGTTTTGCACGCCATAGTTTCAGTTGTTGGTTTTCTATTTTATCTTCTGTTTTGTGAATTGTTTTGCAATGACAATATTATTATTTATTTGTCTCAGTCATTATATGTTTTATCGGCTTTATTTGATATAACCTGGCTATTTTATGGAATAGAAAAATTTAAAATAGTAGTAATTCGTAATGCGGTTGTAAAGGTACTGGAGTTGATTTTTGTTTTTGTATTTGTTAAGAATCCAAATGATTTGATTAAGTATACTTTTATCATGGCTATATCTGCATTAATTAGTCAAGCTTCACTATTTCCGACAGTAATTAATAAAATAAAACCAATTAAATTCGGAAAAAAAGACATCTTAGAGCATATTAAGCCGCTGTTTGTCTTATCAGTATCAGTATTAGCAATAAGTATGTTCACAGTGTTCGACAAGACATTACTGGGTATTATGACCACAAAGGACAATGTCGCATTTTATGAATATGCAAATAAAATCATTAATATTCCTAAAATGTTTATTGTTGTGATAGGGACCGTCCTTTTTCCAAGAGCATGTAGTTGTATTGCAAATAACGACATTGATGGTGTAAAAAAATACTACAAATATTCAATTTTAGTAGTTTACTTTATAGGATTTGCTTCTATGTTTGGATTGCTAGGAATTGCCGATTTATTTGCAACAGTCTATTTTGGAGAAAGTTTTGCAATTTGTGGAACTGTGATTAAATCGTTGACTCCGATTATTTTAATCATAGGGTTAGGAGATGTTTTTCGTACACAATTTCTGATACCGTTAAAAAAAGATTTTTCGTACACATTTTGCGTAATAATAAATGCGGTAATTAACATTGTATTATCACTTTTACTTATTCCGAAATTGGGAATTTATGGGGCAGTTATAGGTACACTTTCGGCTGAAATGTTTGGAGTTATATACCAAGGGTACCTAATTAGAAATTATATTAATATTAAGCAAACAATTATCGCAGCTATACCGTTTTTTGTTGCAGGTGCAGGAATGTTAATTTTGGTAAATAGCATAAAAACTATTTATAATTTAACGATTTTTGATTTATTAATACAAGTTATTTTTGGTGCTACAGTTTATATTGTCATACTATATATTTGGTTTCTAGTTTTGGATCATAACCGAATGGAATATAGAAAAATAGTTAAAAGTGTTCTTAAAAAGTCTGCAAATAAAACGTCAAGCAGAAAATGAAAAAGATAATGCTGAAAAAATCATGCTAAAAAGGCTGGTCTGAAAAAGAGATAAAAAACAAGGTGCTTATTCCAAGGGATCAACAAGGGTGACCAGGTACGCCCGAACTTTTCCGTAATAAATACGCAGAAACTTATTAGCACCAGCAGTCATGTAGACAGGGTACGGTTTGCTCTCAGCCCGTTTTTTATCTATGAACTGAAAAACTGAATCATCAAGAGTTGACTTTTTAATCAAGGTCTCCATCACTAAGAAAAGCGTTTTTCGAAGTTTCAGGCAACCACTCTTCATGGCCGCATTGCTTTTAATCTTGTGGGTTCCCGATTGATTGACCTTTGGATCATTACAGAAGACATTATGTTAGGGGAGATTCCGCCGAAATAAAGCATAACGATCTTTATGGGATACTTAAAAAGTAAATCCACCTTTTAATGATTTTTGAGTGACATGCGCATTTGAAATACAAATATGGGAACCGTAAATTTTAGACAAGAGAGTAAAATGCAAAAACCTCTTTAATAAAGCTTTTATGAGTTATTTAGAGTTCAATATAAATCAATGGAAAACCCCTTAAACAGCTGAATTAAGAGTATTTACATGAAGCTGGTTACTGGAAAATGAGAAGGTTTTTAAGAAATGTATAAGCGAAATTTTAGGCATGTTTGGCAGAAACTAGGACAGAAAATAAAGAAATAAAGGAAAAAGGATAAATGGATACAGTATAGGAAAGGGAGATGATGTGTAATTAAAATAAACCCAAATAATGTCACTACGGTAACAGTGGCAGATAATTAAATACTCATTTTACCTAGAAAAATAAATATGCTATAGATATTTATTTTATAACAGTATATGTAATGCTATATCAAGTGGTTAAAGCGTTTAAGCAATGTTTTAACCACTTGGCCGGGCATTCGCATGGGTAAACCCGGCTTCCAGAGCAATGCGGCACCGGGATACAAATAACCGCCATCGGGGTTTGGCAAGACCATGCAGAGAATTGCCCGTCTCTCAGTCCGCATCTTGGTTTTCTCTTTTTTATGATGCGTATCGCACGTCTGACATGAGTATTCTTTTTTGATCAAAAAGAAAGACGTAGGAGAATGCATCCATTGACCTGAAATGGTCCAAAAGCATGGGCGGGATCTCGAGTGGGAAGCTGATACAGAGGGTAGTTTAGAGATGCTATCCCGATGAAGCAAGGCGGGTGTGAAATTTAATACATCTTACCAGACAATAAGTAAAAAGTTATAAAAAGCAAGAAATTGCAATAAAATATAACTTTTTTTATTTTTACTTATGTCTGGGGGGTTCAAAAGAAAAACACTGTTGGGAATATCTAATCATAAAAAAATTGAGCATAGCGAAAATTTTATCCTATTTGTTTTTGTATATCTTTGTATATATATGCAAAGAAGTATAATGTATTATTTAAAGTAATACATTATAAAGCAATATATAAATAATAACTATATAAATTAAATAGAATATTGATTTTAATTGCTGGTTGGTATATATTATGTATATACGAAAGGGAGTGAAAATAATGATAACAAAATTACGGAGTTGGGGTAATAGTCAAGGAATATGTATTTCAAAGGATATGTTGAAATCCCTGGATTGGGTAAATGGGGAATCTGTTGAAGCAGTCGCAGATAAGGATCAAATCATCATTAAGAAATGGGCTCCTAAAAAATATCGCAAAAATATTAAGCAACTTTTTTACGGATACGAGGGAGAGTATCATGATGAAGAAATTGATTGGGGAAAGCCCGAAGGTAAGGAAGTATGGTAAAACAAGGCAGCATCATCAAAATTAATTTCAATCCACAGTCTGACCATGAGCAAGCTGGATATCGACCTGGGCTTGTTGTCAGCAATGATTTTTTTAATCAAAAAACGAATATGACAATTGTTTGTCCAATAACGAATACCAATAGTAAATTCCCTTTGCACATTCCGCTTGATCGTCGAACTCAGACGACTAGCGTTATCTTATGTGAACAGTTAAGATCGTTAGACATTGAAGCGTGTGGTTATCATTTTATTGAAATGGTACCCGGTGATATTCTTGAAAATGTGATTGATATTGTTTTTGCAGAAATTGAGATTTCGGTTTGACTGGAAAAGAAGGCGAGTAAGCCTTCTTTTTTACGGAAATAATGCTCTTTTTTAGCCAATAAAATGAGTTTGGTATATATATTTGGGCTTTAAACGATTTAAATAGGGAATATGGGCCTATTCTTGAGATGTGTATGTTTTTATACTGTGTTTGTTCAAATATCTAACTATACTTGAATGATTTAAATAATTTAAATTAATTTTTAAAATAAAATTAAATGTTTTACCATTCTCCGCCATTTAAAAAACACGGAAGAACAAAACCTTACAAGTTGTCCTACCGTGTTTTAAACTTATAAATAATCCTTTATATCCCTTAGGATAGTTCTGCTGTGTTGAAGTGGAAACGGAACATATCTGTTACTTCGAAATTCTTAATTGCAGGATTTTGTAAATAGTATTTGGTTTCGTTAAAAAGTGGAATTGCACCGTAATCCTGGCGAGTTAAGATATTGTCAGCTTTGCTGTATAATTCCTGGCGTTTTGCTTCATCCGTGATCTGTCTTGCTTCATCGATTAAAGCATTGAATTCAGGATTATTATAACGGCTACTGGAGTTGTTCATTGTTGTTGTGCTAGAGAATCTCTGATAAATCATTCCATCAGGATCAATATAATCAACATACCAGTTGCTCGTAGACAGTGGCACATTTGCGCTTTTAGCCATATCGGAATAAGCCGCACCATCCATCTGCTGTACATTAATTGTAAATCCGGCTTCTCTCGCTTGATCCTGTATGGCAGTTGCAACTTTTACCAAGAAGGAATACTTAGCGGATACTGGAAGATCCACCGTGTAGCCGTCAGGATATCCTGCTTCGGCTAATAACTGTTTTGCTTTTTGAGGATTATATTCATAAGCAGGAACAGAATCGTCATAACCAATTAAACCCTCAGGAATAAAAGTTTTAGCAGGTGTAGCCGTTCCATTCATCAAGTTATTGCAAATATCTTCTCGATTAATTGCATAACTTAAAGCTTCTCTTACCTTAGGTTCAGTAATCTTATCCATGTTTGGAGCCAGATAAACAAGGCCAACTGGATTGAAAGAGTGGATTGCATCTTTAATATCAGCGTTATCTTTATACTGTGGGTATAAAGTAGCATCTAACTGTAAAACGTCAACGTTACCCTTCTGGAATTCCATAACCTGTGTATTCATATCTTCGATAAATTTGAAAGAAACACCAGCATTTTTGGCTGCTTCACCATGATATTCATCAAATTTTGAAATTTCGATGCCCTGACCAGCTGTATAACTATCCAATTTGTATGGGCCTGTGCCATAAAGTACAGTTCTACCCCAGTCATCGCCCGCTTCTTCACAGGCCTTCTGTGGGAATACACATACATAAGGTGTTGCTAAAGCTGATGGGAATGGGCTATATGGCTGTTCCAGTACTAAATCAAACTTCTGATCATCAATGATTTTAAAACCTTCTAAAGAAGTAGCAGAGCCATCGATTAAATTTTGGGCGCCCTGTACCTGGTCAATCATAGCCCCCATAACACCTTTTGTCAGTAAACGTTCAAAAGAATACTTGACGTCTGATGATTTTACAGTATCTCCGTTATGGAATTTAATATCATCTTTTAACTCGAAAGAATAGGTTAAACCATCATCGGAAATCTTAGGCATCTCCTTGATCAATAATGGTGATAACTGACCATCGTTATCAAGGTTGATCAGAGGTTCTGTAATCTGATCAGCAACCATCATTAAATAGCTATTCGTCTGTTTCTGCATGTCAATCGGCACATTAGGATCCTGCATTGCTACACGGATCTTACCATCTGAAGATGTTCCCCCAGGAGAACTTCCTCCGGTTCCACAGCCTGCAATACCGATGGCAAGTACGGTTACAAGCAGCAGAGCAAAAAGTTTTTTTACACTCTTCATTTCTTTGTCCTTTCTCTTTTTTTATTTTGAGTATTGTGGATATGCAGCATCCTTAAAAATTGATTAAAAAATGCTATAAAGTACCCGATAACATAATAATACAAAAGAAAAGATATTTCAATTTTCTGGGCTAAAGCTGAGTATGAAAATTGTGTAAGGTTACAATACCAATTAACAGGAGGCAAAGAATCATGTCTGTTTTTTGAAATTGAATTTATAAATTTATTATACGCTTGTCGACGAATAAACTAGTATCAGATTGAAGGAATATAGATCACTTTTATCGCCTCTTTAGTATTGCTTTTGTGTTAACGCACAGGGGGATTTTTGGCGTAATTGTATTGTGCTTTTATTGTCTTAAAACTTCGCGTTTAACGTTGAGGTAATCTAACAACGACGCCTCAAGAAGTTTTGAATAATTGACATGATGAGATTCAGCCTCCTCTTTAAGCTAGGCCGGGATCGTTACGTTTGTTTTTATTTTTCGGTTATCCATCGCATTTTTCATCAAATCGGGTAAAATAGTAACCGCCGTGACGATACACTCTTCAATGTCGTCAGCTTCAAGTTTTTTCGAAGGTTTTGAGATCGGATCACCGTCTTTTTCCATTCCGTAGATATGTAACGCTAGCACTTCTTTTGCCATTTGGTGGGCTTTTTCAATATCTTTGCCAAAACTAATACAACTTTTGCCATTTGGTGGGCTTTTTCAATATCTTTGCCAAAACTAATACAACAGGAAGATCAGGGTAAAAAACGTCGTAACCATCGACAGATGGTTCTAATATAGGTAAATAGGTTAATTTGCGCATTGCTTTCACTCCTTTATATATGATTGTATTGGCAGGGCTATTTAGGCCCTGCTTGTTTGAGGATACTTTTTAACGCACCTTTTTATACCACCGCCATGTTTAGGAACGAGGCTTTATCGGGTGTTTATATTGAATATGAGAACCGTTAAAATCAATATCTTTCAAGCCATCCTGTTTAAGGATTTTAATAATTTCCCTTACTGTCATTTTCTATCCTTCTCACAATTATGTCGTACGCTTTTTTCATGCGTATATTAAGCGCGTGCGTAAATTTTATGCGTATATGTAGTTTTCAACAAGGAAACAAGTATGACGATTATTTGCCCAATTACAAACACTAATAACAAGTTTCATCTTCATGTTCTGCTTGACGGTCGTACAAAAACGTTTGGAGTAGCTTTATTTAAACAGTCAAAAGCATTGGATGTTGAGGTTTGTGATTATCGTTTTGTAGAAATGGTACCAGGTGATATTCTTGAAAATGTGATAGATATTGTTTTTACTGAATTGAAATTTTAGAATAAACGGAAAAGAAAGCCAAGTGAGTTTTCTTTTTTTGTGAAATAATGCCCTTTTTAGCTAATTAATTGATTTGACCTTGAAATATACTTTTATGTCTATAGGTATTCCTTGAAAATCTAGATACATTATATAAGGAAATATGGCCAGAACATAAATAAAAGCAAAGGAGAATCCAAAACTCTTAAAAAATCGGATATGAAGTAATGTGTGTTGAAAACCCATAAGGAAGCGGATGATGAAGTGTAATAATTTATTTCAAGAAACTGAAGGGAAAACCAAGAGACAAGCAAAAATAGTAGGACTGAACAAGTTTCTGTAGATTCATTACGAAAAGTGAAAAAATATCAATAGTAATAAAAGCTTGAACACTGTAGGTTGTCAGGAGTTAGTATATTTGTTGTGAAATAAAAACAGAAAAAGGTGAAAAGATTCGTAGACTTTTAATAGTCTGCGAGTATTTAGCCATTAGATGAGGATCTGATGGCTTATTTTTTTAATTTTAAATCACTTGGATTAAAAGAATAAAGGTAGAAAAGATACATGTTTTACCGATTTGTTTTTATTGCACAGAAAAAAACGATAACTTAAAAAATGCAGTGATTTAATCATCGGCCCGATGCGCAGAAAAATCGCAAATAAGAAAGGAGAATCGTTGACAATGAAAACCCAAAAATGGTGCTTTGCTTTTTTATTAGTAGGTGTGGTGCTGATATTTTTAACAGGGAGGATGGTTTTTGCAAGGGAAGCCATTTTTTCGTATCCTGGCGGTCAGACTGTAGAGAATCAACAAGAGAACACAGTCGAAGAAAAGGAACAAGGGACGTCCGCTGAGGAAGGAGAAAATGCGCATCCGCCAGAAGGGGGCCAAGAGAAAGCCAATGAAAAGACAGAGGTTACGGAAGAGCAGGTCCCTTTGGAGGTTTTATCATGGACATGGAGAGGGGATGCGCTGGAATGGTCTGAGGAAAATAAACGATGGGAAATGATCCTTCCCGGAGCCAGTAAAGAGCAGGTAGTCAGTAGGGATCTGCTTAAAACATATCTGCCGGGAACAATTAGGGCTGAAATGAATGCCGGGGAACAGGAAATTGCGCTCAACTGGGAGCTGGATGACTGGCCAGAAAATGCTTATGAGGGAGAATATTCGTTAAAAGCTTCTCTGCCGGAAGGATATGTTATGAGGGAAGAGGCTGGAGTTTTGGAAGTAACCGTGCGTCTTGGTGGCGCCGTGACAAAAGATAGCCAAGCGATTTATGATGATCTTTCCTTTGAAGGAGTCAGCCCAAAAGGCACGACAATCAACGTATTTGATTACTGGCAATGGGGAAGAGATGATTCGGATAATAAGGATCATAATCCGATCAGGGTTGGCATTAACGGCAGCAGAAGATCGGGAAATGAAGACCATTTATTGCTGTTTAGGCAGGCAAATAAAAACACCTATAATCCCGTAAATCAATGGACTAAAAGCGCCAAACCAAGACAAGGAATAGTTAAATCGGTATTGGAAAATGGTTTTCCTGAAACAACCCAAAATGAGGAATCCCTGGCGTATCTTTTTGATCGTAATGAGGATATTGGAAACACAAAAAACGAAGGTCAAGGTGGAAAGAAAGCCTTCATGAATGTTGGTGGTCTGCTCCAAGTAGATAATGAAGGCTATTATTATTATGATTGTCAAAAAAATTATGCTTATTTCAATGAAGAGACAGAGAGGTTCCAGCTTTATAATACACCAGGCATAAAAATGACTTCCGAAGGGAATCAGAACACATATGGACAGTTCTTTCCATTTACCAAGCCTGGAGTGGTTTTTAATCGAGACAATGACAACAAGCTTGTACCAAAAGAGATTGGCCCAAGAGATGCTCAATTAAACCATTACTTTGGCCTCTCCATGACTACCCGTTTTGTTCAGCAGGACGGAGGAGAAATAAACCAAAATGGTAGTAAAAAACCAGTTACCTATGAATTTAGCGGTGATGACGATGTGTGGATTTTTATTGATGATGTGCTGGTGGCAGACCTCGGAGGCATTCATGATGCTGCTGCTGTAGAGATTGACTTCTCAACAGGGGAGGTTGTGATTAATGAGGGGAAAAATCATGAAGGAAATAGTATTGAGCAGAGAAGTACTTTAAAAGAACAATTCGAGGACGCCGGGCGCGATAAGCGTGTGAAATGGTCAGGGAATACTTTTGCAGATGGTAGCTATCACACACTGAAATTCTTCTATCTGGAAAGAGGCAACAGTGAATCCAACATGTCTTTAAAATATAATCTGGTTACTGTTCCTGAAAGCGACATCATCAAGGTGGATCAATTAGGTGACCCTGTAGCTGGCGCAGCGTTTACCTTATATGCGGCTGATGAAAATTATGAAATTCAACAAGAAGGTGATGACCAGGTGATCGCAACGGGTACCACAGATGAAGATGGGACTTTTGTACTGGTTGATGAAGAAGGGTTCATTATTAGCTTAAAGGATTTAAAAGATCGAGACATCGACCATTTTATCCTTCGTGAAACCAAAGTACCGGAGGGCTACCGTTTTGCGGGCGATGTAAAATTATATCTGGAGACAGGTGGAAATGAGGATACCCTGTTGCTCTGTGCCAATCCTTGGGAATCTGGCAGCTATGCCAGTCCGAAGCTGACTGTTTCAACGGATTCGGCGGTGACAGATACAAATGGAAACCTGTATGATTTAAAAGGTGGAACCATGTTTGCCGTGGTGCTGAAGTATAAAGGCGACGGAAATGAAGGCATATCAGATTCTAAAAACTGGCAAGTGGTATCTGGGGATCCCATGACGGGATGGAAGACAGCCCCCGCTGATATGGCGAACGTGTTAACAGCAGCCAGAGAAAACCCCTATGTTTTTGAACTCGATAGCAGCGGCAGCTATAAAGCCGAACTGGAAAACATGCCAGGCGATATCATGACCTATTATTTTATGCTTCCAGAAAATGAAAGAAATGAGAAAGTAAAATATGTGGTGAATTATTATTATACTACGGCAGATAGCTTGGAGAGCGCGAATGACCAGAACACGGTTCGATTAAAAAATGATGAGGGGGATTATACAAGGGAGTTTTCCGCAAGGCTTTATGTACCCAATGTCCAAAACCGGTTGTTGGTGCAAAAATTTGCAGATGATGGCGTAACGCCTGTTACAGGAGCCACCTTTGCGCTTTATGAGGAAGAGAATATCAAGGTTGATTCCGATGGGAGTTATACGATTAATGAAGGAAGCACGCCTTACTGCGAAGTGACGACCGCTGACTTAAGTAAGGAGAACGGCGATGGTATCAACTTGGATGGCGGCGGGGTACTTCCGACAAAAGCACAGGTCGAACAGGGTAAAAGAGGTCTTATAACAGGAAAAACGTATTATCTGGTCGAGACAAATGCGCCTATGGGCTATAAAGTAAATCCCAAAGCCGTTCAGGTGACGGTAGATAATAGTGGAATTTACGCAGACGCGGGTGACATAATGGATGGAATCTCTGTAGCACGCGGGGTAGGCTCAGTTGTTAAGAGCATGATTCAGTTTGTTGCAGAGGATGAAATTGATACGACACTCCATGATATCAAAGTTAAACAACAGACCAGTGATACGTACCCGGTGGGGGAAAACGACTGGAATCTTCAGAGTGGGCCGGAACTACACCTTCAGTATGATGCGGAAGGGGCCGCTTTGGAATATAAGCCGACGGAATTTTCGGATGGAACAAAGACTTCGGATCGGCTGGTGGTAGATCAAGGATGGTCAAAGTTAAAGATTCAGCAATGCCTGGAACATTCAAATGAAAAATATAAGCAGGATTTGGGAGAGACGGATTTGACCAATCTTTTTTCCCGAACCGCCATTGTTCAGGTAACCAACCAGCGGGTGGGATCCCTTAAAATTGAGAAAAAAGTAACCGGAGATTTTCTGCCAACGGACAGTGCCTTTACATTTAACCTGACCTTGAAGGATAAAGCGGGTAATCTGTTAGACGTTGAAGGCGAAAAGCACTGTGGAGGTGGAGAGACAGAAAAAGTTCAAATAGAAAAGGGCAGCGGAACATTTACTTTAAAAGCAGGAGAATGGGTATCCTTCACAGAGCTTCCAGCAGACGCAAAATTTACAGTGAAAGAAGTGGAAGTTCCGGCAGCCTATACCCCATCCATAACAATGGATGGACAATCAGCTGATGTTCAAGAGAATGGCGTGACCGGGACAATTGAGCAGAGCACAGAGCCAAAACCGGAGACCACGGTTACCTTTACCAATGCTTATAACGGAGACGTTCAAACGGCTATTCAAGGGCAGAAAACCCTGTTGGGGAGAAACCTGGAAGAGCGTGACGTGTTCACCTTTGTTCTGGAGCCAGGAGATAAAGAGACAACCCAAGCGATTGAGCATAGCAAAGTCCTATTGGAAGATACCCGCAAGGAAGTAAAAGGAGCGGGCAATCATTCCACGCAATCATTCGAGTTCAGCCCAATTACTTTTAAAACAGAGGGACACTACACATTTAGCGTGAAAGAAGAACTTCCGGACAACCTGACCGGAAGCCGAGATGAACAGTATGTTTATGACTCACATATAGCAGTGGTTCAGGTAGATGTTAAAAGAAATCCAAAAACGCAAAAACTTCAGGCCACGCTGATTTACGATAACACGGCGGCATTGACTGAAGATGACAGGGAGAGCAGCAAAGCCGCTTTTACCAACACTATAATGGCAGATTTTCAGTTTACTAAAATCAATCGGGAAGGAATGCCGCTTTCCGGCGCAACTTTTGGTTTGTATCAATTAGAGTGTCAGAATGCAGAACACAACCATGACCAGGGGAAGATCGAAGTCAATGCAGATGGAGAACCAATAGGAAGCTCGGCAGAATGCTGGAAGCAGGTAGACAAAGTGTCTTCCGAGGTATCGGGCGTCGTTTCGTTTAGCAAATTACCAGTTGACGGAACCTATCGACTTGTGGAGTTGAAAGCACCAGATGGCTACGGCTTACCGAATGGACAGTGGAAAGTGGTTTATGAGCAGACAGGATTTACAATTCCTGAAGGCAGTGCTGTGGGAAATCCACCGGCAGTGTATGAAAAGAATGGAATATACAAGATTCTGAATGAACCGCCAGTTGAGCTTCCACTTTCCGGAAGCCAAGGGACGACCATGTTTCTTTCCGTGGGTGCAGTGTTGATGCTGGCTGGAATGACAGGAATACTTTTATTTAAAAATAGGAGGAAAAGTTAAATGAGAAAAAGTCGAAAAGTGCGGATGTGGGCACTGGCGCTTGTGTTGGCAATGGCCATTCAACTGCCAGTATTTGCGGAAGAAGTTAGGCATGATACGACCGGAGCGTTCACCGTCAGTGGACTGGAAGACAATGTGGAAGTGTCTGCTTATCAGATTATTACCGTCAACATCGATCCAGTATCCGATCAGCCCATGAATCCCATGTATGAATGGGATGCTTCTGTGGCAGATTGGCTGAGGGCACAGGAAAATTTTAAAGCTTATGTAGGAAAAGCAGGCGATGATTCTGTAACCGAGGCGTTTCGGGATGATCAGGGCCAATCCACTAAATACAAAGAATTTTTAGAGTGTTTAGCCGCAGCGATCAAAAAAGGAAGCAATGCGGGTGGTGTTGAATTAACGCCAAAAAAGCAGAATTCTATAAATGGGAAGGCTGAGTTTACAAAGATGGCAATGGGAGAATATCTCCTGACCGCCCAGGGGACAGACAGCGTGAAGGTTTATCAACCGACAACTGCGTTGCTTGTACCCAAATATGAAGATGGAAGTTGGGTGCTGAACACGCAGGTTGGAGTAGAAGGTTCGATGAAATCAGCAGAGCCATCTATTACTAAAGATGTAATGGGTAAAGCGGATGATCTGAGCGTAGGAATTGGGGATACGGTTGATTATAAACTGAATGTTCTTACGCCATCTTACCCGGCAGAGGCTACAGCGCTTCATTTTGAAGTTGGGGATAAAATGATGACCGGATTAGCGCTTCAGGAAGACTCGATTACTGTGTGGGATCGAAATGACCAAAAAATAGAAGCAGCGGAAAATTTTGAGATAAAAACAGAGGCGGGTTTAACCGTTGGAGAGGACACAAAAACCTTCCGCATTTTGTTTACGGAAAACTTTGTTAAAAAATATGGTGGTCAGAACATTAAGATCACTTATCGGGCGACCGTAACATCAAATGCCTTTGAAAAGAATACGCTGGAGAATACAGCCTATATCGTTTATAATAATGATCCCTATACTGAGGAAAGCTTAAAAGAGCTAACAGACATGAAAAATGTTTATACCTATGGGATTTGGCTTAAAAAAGTTGATGCGGAAGGAAATCCTTTAAGCGGGGCGATATTCACACTGGCGGAGGAAGGAGAAGATGAGACACCACTAAACTTTTCAGGTTCGGATGGAACGTATGTTTATAATCCGGAAAATGGATCGACAACATTAACCGCTAGTAATGATGGTAGCTTATTTCTCAAAGGGGTGGATGCAGGGACTTATATCCTAAAAGAAACAAGGGCTCCTGATGGATATGTCCTGCCCGAAGGTAAACTTACGATCACCATTGAGGATAAAAATGTTCCAAAAGACAAGGCGGATGGTACGATTGATGATGCTTCCCAAATTCAAGCAGAAGGTACCATCAAGTTAAAGCCAATAAAAGACAAAGCGTTTTCTATTGAAGGAAACATTATTTCATTCCAGGTGGAAAATACCCGTGCCGAGGACGCTGGCTTTACACTTCCTGCCACTGGTGGTACAGGAACAATGTTTTTTGCCATTACAGGCATTTTCCTGATGGGCTGTGCTGTGTTAATGATGGTATTGTTTATTAAAAGGAAAAAGTGCAGTCACTAAGCGATGGAGATAAGTGGGTACTGCTTGAATGAAACGGAACAAGACAAGCTCTTGGCTGTTTTTGACAGCGATGATTATTTTTGTAATAGGGGTTGGAATATTCCTTTATCCTGTGATCAGTCAGTATCTGGAAAAGCAAAAACAAAAAGAGGTTATCCGGACTTACCGGGCAACCGTGGAGAACCAGGGTAAAGCGGCCATAGTGCAAGCTTGGGAGGAAGCAGAAGTTTATAATGAAAATTTAACAGGAGATCCGGTAAGTGACCCGTTTATTGCAGGAAGTGGCTACGTGCTGCCAGATAATTATGGAAATGTACTGAATCCCAATGGAGATGGTGTCATGGGTTATGTGGAGATACCAAAGATTTCGGTTTATCTTCCCATTTACCATGGAACAGATGAAACCGTGCTTGAAAAAGGAGCAGGTCATTTAGAGATGACGGCGCTTCCCATTGGAGGAAAAAATCGCCATTCCGTCATCAGCGCCCATCGGGGACTGCCGGGGGCTGAGCTGTTTACCCGATTGGATGAAGTGGAGAAAGGTGATCAATTTTATATTCATGTGCTGGACAAGACTTTGGCCTATGAAGTAGACCAGATCGAAATCGTCTTGCCTGAAAAGCTAGCATTTTTGAGCCCAGAGGAAAATAAGGATCGCGTGACACTATTGACTTGTACACCTTATGCGGTAAATACTCACCGATTATTGGTGCGTGGAGAACGGGTTCCCTATGAAAAAAAAGACAACGGTGAGGAACAAAATAAATGGGCTTCAGAAAACGCACAAAGAAAACTTCTAGCTGGGATAGGACTGTTAGGAATGATGTCCTTTACCGTTTTAACTATCTGTAAGCATGTATTTAGAAAGAAAGATTAGAGCAATTCTTGGAAATGAAAGGGAATAAAATCACATATAAAAAGTTTAGTCAGTAAGACGCAGGGGATTTAAGGACCAGTGGATAAATGATTGATCGCTATTATCTTTAGGGAAATAGCGATCTTTTTTATAAAGAAAACTACTCGTTTTGCAAGTGGTAAGAAAAAGCTAAAGCGTAGGTTTAAAAAGTCTCCTGTCAATATGAAAGAAAAAAGTTTATCACATACAGTATATCCAATGCAAATATCACATATGATTTCGAAATATAGGCGAATGGTGACCTACAACAAGTTAAGAAAGGCTATTGGACAAATATTGAGAACATTGGTCGAAAGAAAGCCAGGGGTCGAAATCATCAAAGCAAAAGCCTGTTCGGACCATAGTCGTATGTTGATGGAGATTCCACTGGAACACAGAATATCGACTTTCTTAATGATTTTTGTCGACACGCGCATTTGAAATACGAATACGGAAACTGCCAATTTGAGGCGAGAAGATATTGTTTTGATAGGGCTGGAAAAAACGAAAAAAGAATTGAAGAGTATATACAATAAACAATTATCAGAAGATAAGTTGAGTGATCAAATAAGTATGAAAGAATATATTGACCCGTTCACAGTTAAAATGGTGAAATAGAGAAAAAGAAAAAAGCCCCTTTAAGGGCGCTGCCTGTAAAAGGGTTATGTCTGACAAATCTTCACAGCCCGAAAGGGCATCACCGCATAACGCCCTTTCAGAACCGGTCCATACCACTGGTTTTTCTGTTGGTAAATGATTTCGGAGACAGATTTATTTTAGAATACCAAGATACATATCGCTGAAAATGCCATCCCGGGAAGTCAACGTATCATAATCCCCTTCCTGAACAATCTGCCCTTTATCAAAGACGATAATGCGGTCACAGTTTTTAAGCGTCGATAATCGATGCGCAATGGAAATAATGGTAGTACCAGTTTCTGCTTTCAACTTTTCAATTTCCGTTTGTATATGTTTTTCTGAAGTGTTATCGAGAGCAGAAGTGGCTTCATCTAAGATTAAAAGCTGTGGTTTTCTCAGGAAAATGCGGGCTAAGGCAATGCGTTGACGCTGCCCGCCAGACAAATTGTTTCCGGATTCGGAAACCCAAAAATCATATCCACCTGGAAGCTTTTCGATCACGTTGTTTATGTATGCTTTGCGGGCAGCCTCTTTAACAAGTGCCAAATCCGGTTTGTCATCCAGGCCGTAGACGATATTATCATAAATTGTTCCTGCTACCAAAAAGGGATTTTGAGGAACCAGAGCAATAATTTTGCTTAATTCCTTACGGTTATACATAAGGAGATTTTTTCCATTTAAGAAAACACATCCCTCAGCTGCTTCTAATTTTGAAATGATTTTAATAAACGAAGATTTGCCGCAGCCGCTCGGTCCAGCAATCCCTAAAAATTCACCGTTTTCAATGGTAAGATTCAGCCCGTCAATAATCGGTTCATTGGGCGTTTCTTCATAGTGAAAATGCAGGTCATTTATGTTGATGATACAATTTGAATGATCCAATTCATCAGAAACGTTAGATGGAAGCGCGTAAGAAAAATCTTTTGGCATCGAAATGATTTTAAAGTATTCTTCGGCCAAGACAGTCGACTCAGAGAGTTCATCCAGAATCCGATGCAATTCTTGAAGTGGTCCTAAAAGTTGCGTAAAACATAAATAAGCGGTTAATACCGTTCCGATACTGATGATTCCTTTAGAGGCCATGAAAACAGATGCCCCGATAATAATCACAGAAAAGAGTGCTTCGTTAATAAACTTAAAACAATCGTATTTTGCCATCGCTTTATGATGTTTCATCTCTTTTTTTCTTAAGTACTCGGATTTATCCTCAAAGCGTCCACATTCAAAATCAACACTGTCTGAAATACGGATGACATCAACACCGCCAGTTAGTTCAACCATCGTTCCGTCCATTGCAGACTTTGTCTCTAAAAGATCGACCCGTATTCCCCGTTGTGTCGATATTTGTCTTAAGACAATGCCAATACCAATCGGGATGACAAGCATCATGATCAAAGCTAAAAGAAAGGGAAGCTTTATAAAGATTACAGTAATGGCAGCAATACTGGTAAAGATAGAAGGTGCAAAATCCATAAATATTAATTTTAACATATTGGTGGTTCCTTCAAGGCTGCGGTTCAGACGGCCGTGTATATTACCGCGCATATTGAGACGAAAGTACGATAATGGTGCCATGAGTAAAGAGCGGATAGCTTTAACCCGCGCCATTTTTTCCACACTGGTACTGGTATCTTCAACGATTAAGCGGCGAATCACCTTAATAGCTTCATTAAAAATGGTAACGGCTAAAATGAAAATGAGTATGGGTAGGGTCGATATAAAGTGGATGTTTGCAGTATTCAAAACATCATCTGTTAAATAGCCGATCGCCAGCGGTGTCATCTGACTAAGAATAGCAGAAATTATCATGATTAAAAGAATGAAGAAAAAGCTGATTTTTTGCTTTCGTTGAAGTAATTGATAAAGATTATGGACGGTTTGTTTAAAATGTGCTTTTTGATCCATGATTAACCTCGTTCTTTGTAATGTTTATACAATACTTTGCAAAACTTAGTATACACTTTACATGTATCGAGTGCAATAAAATTTGAAGTGGAACAGTGTTAAGTTTTCTAAATAATAGAATATAAATTTAGTTTTAAATAGATTTCTTGGGGTTTTTTTATTATTGATTTTTATAGAGTTTTAGGGATAAAAAATTAGCGCTTTAGAAATATTCCAAAAGCGCTAATAAAGAAATTCATTATGTTTAAAACTTTTATTTTCTAAGAAAATTTGTAATTATACTGTGAACTTCTGCGGTTTTCTGTAGTATTAACATATAAGAATTATTCGTTATAACTATCAAGAATTGCTAAGCTTGCAGAAACACCGAGTCTATCAGCCCCGGCTTCAATATTTGCTTTTGCATCATCCCATGAATGCATTCCACCGGATGCCTTCACAGACATGCTAGCCGGAATGCTTTTTTTCATCAGAGCAACATCATGTGGATTTGCTCCGCCTGTTCCAAATCCTGTGGACGTTTTAACAAAATCTGCACCAGCCTTTGCGGCCATTTTACAGGCTGTGACTTTTTCGTCATCTGTTAAATAGCAGGTCTCAATAATAACCTTCACCAATACACCGCAAGCCGCTTCGACAACAGCTCTAATATCCTTATAAACTTCTTCATTATTACCAGCTTTTAACGCCCCGATATTGATAACCATATCAACTTCTTGTGCTCCATTTTTGATGGCGTTTTCTGTTTCAAAAGCTTTTACAACAGAGGTGTTAGCGCCAAGAGGAAAACCAATAACCGTACAAACTTTTACATTACTATTTTTTAAGTATTCAGCTGCTTGTCTTACATTACAGGGATTTACACAAACAGATGCCGCGCCAATTTCGATTGCTTCTTTACAGATGCCCTCAATTTGATCGGGAGTTGCAACGGCTTTTAATAAAGTGTGGTCCATCATTCCTGCTAACTGTGTTTTATTCATCTTTATTTATCCTCCTAAATTAGATTTAAATTTTTTAAGTTTGTTTTTATTTTTTCTTTTTCTTGTTCATTTAATTCTGCTAAAGGTTTGCGCATATATCCTAAGGGTACATTGATTAATTCGGAAGCGTACTTGTATCCGGCTACAAAAGGACCTGTTTTCAATGCTTCGCGAATCATAAGGATTCTATCTTGAGCCTTACGGGCTTTTTCAAAATCACCATCTTCCATAGCGTCTGTTAACTGCTTGACTTCTTTTGGGAAAACAGCTGATATGAGGGATACAACGCCAATACCACCTAATTGCATGACTGAAAAAGTTGTAGCATCACTACCGTTTGTAAATTCCATTCGGTCTTTTTCGACTAATCGCATAGTGTTTTGGATATGAACAAAATCAATGGTACTTTCTTTGTAATACTTCACGTTTGGCGAATTGTTAAAAATTTGAGCGACTGAATCCGGCGTTAGTGTGTTGCTTGTTTGTGGCGCATTGTAAACACCAACGGGCAGTTTTGTTGCGTTTGCGAGCTCACAAAAATAGTCAATCAGAGCGCTTTGTGGAAAAGCATATACACATGGTTGTTCAATACAGATAGCATCAACACCTGCAGCTTCATAACCCTTTAAAACTTTCATTGCTTCCTGTAAAGTCTGACATGCGATATTTCCCATGGTCAATGCTCTGCCATTAGCTGTATTTACAACAACTTCTGTTGTCTTGATCAGTTCATCGGTTGTAAGTGACAAAGCCTCGCTTGCAAGGCCATTGGTAAAGAGAGCGACAATATCATTTTTAATTTGATATTCCACTTCACCTTTTAAAAGCTCATAATCAACAGAACCATCTTTTTTAAAAGGTGTAATTAATTCTGTCACAACACCACGAAAATTTTTGCTTTGTTCCATATTTATACCTCCTCAAAACAATATAACCCTTCGCGATGAACATATGATCAATATAATATATTTAAATCATATGTTCAAATAAATCATAACACCATTGTCAAATAAATGCAATATATTTTATCAAAAAAAGTATTTAACGTTTTCTTGCTTGATTTTTCAAAAATAATATGATAATATTTCAATTGAACATAATTTCATAAATATCATAAAATGAATTATGATCACCCTTCGCGTTGAAATTCACTATTAGAACTATGCTTTTTCGTTTTTTATGTATTCTGCAAATATAATGTTGCAGAGAAGGATAAGAGGAGAGAACAATGAAGAACAAAATCATGGCATTGGATTTAGGGTCAAGTGGAATCAAAGTGACGATATTTGATGATCAATCAAATATTTTGGGTTCCTGCTATAAAGAATACAATACTTGGTATCCTGGGCTAAATATGACCCTCCAGAGCCCTTCTGAATGGTGGGAATATTTTTGTACGGCATCAAAGGAATTGCTTGAAACTGCTCACATTGCGCCTGAAGAAATTGCTTGCGTTGCCCCGAGTGGCCAAATGTCTGCATTAATTCCAATAGACGCGTCTGGAAAATTGTTAATGGATCCATGTCTTATTTGGGCAGATATGCGAACAACTGAACAGGTTAAGCGTATTGCGGATGAAATGGGGGGACAAGACAAGGTCTATAATCTTACGGGTATTGGATTAACCGAAGAGACTTTTACTGGCTATAAGATAGCTTGGTATAAAGAAAATATGCCGGATGAGTTTTGTCAGACATCGATGTATTTACAGCCTAAAGAATTTATTGGATTTAAATTAACAGGTAACATTGCAACGGACTTCTCGGATGCTTCTGAGACAGCAATGATGGATATTGAAAATAGAACATGGTCAGAAAAAATGTTAGAACATATTGGCATTACAAAAGAGGTTCTTCCAGAAATAAAAAAAGCTACAGATCTTCTTGGACATGTTACCCAGGAAGCTGCTGCTGCCTCGGGGCTAAAAGAAGGTACGCCTGTTTGTGTCGGTGGAGGTGATGTAAGTATAGCCGCCGCCGGTGCTGGGATTGGAGCTCCGGGATCTGCATACTTGTATATTGGATCAGGTTCTTGGGTAGGTGTTTCTTCAAAAGAACCATTACTTGATTATCAAAATAAAATTGCATGTCTTTGCAGTCTTCCAGGGGATTCATACGTACCACATCTTGTCGGATTTTCCGGAGGCTTAAGTCACTTATGGATTCGGGACATCATTAACGGTCTTGATTGCTTTGAAGAAAAAATAAGTTATGATGAAATTGAAAGGCTTGTAGAAGAATCTGGCATTGGTGCACATGGTCTAGTATTTCTTCCTTATCTAAGAGGAGGCGGAGCACCAACACAAAATATTAATGCAAGAGGCAGCTTTATTGGTTTAGAAATAAGCCATAATTATGGCGATATGTGTCGTTCTATTATGGAAGGTGTTGCATTTATTTTAAGAGAAATGCTAGAAATTTTAGACAGGATTAACGCAGATAAAATTACCGATATAAAACTAATTGGCGGTGGTGCCAAGAGTAAAATTTGGCGTCAAATTATTTCAGATGTTATACAGAAGCCCGTTTATTGCACGAGCATGAAACAGGAAGCTAATACATGGGGTGCTGCTATGTGCGGTGGTATTTGTGTCGGCCTATGGAAAGATTTTGATGAAGCGCAAAATCTTGTAACGGTTGAGAGTGTAAATGAGCCAAATCCAGGTGCAAAGGAAGTATATGATCAACTTTATCAGACCTTCTTGAAATCATATGATGCTCTAACACCGATATTTGATGATTTGGCAAAAAGCCGAGTTTTAATCGATCAACAATCAAAGGAGGACTAAAATGAAAAAAACTGTAGTAATTACTGGAGGCGCTCAAGGGCAGGGATTGAGCCATGCTTTAACATTTGCAAAAAAAGGATTTAATATCGTTATTGGTGACCGTCTTGATACTTGTTCGGATATTGTGCAGGAAGCCGTAGCTAAAATTAAAGAAGAGGGTGGCGATGCTCTCGCAGTAAAATGCGATGTTACCAAAACAGATGAAGTTGAAAAAATGTTTAAAGAAGCTGATGAAAAGTATCATTCAATTGATATTGTCATCAGTAATGCCGGAATTATGACCTTTGGAGCGACTTGGGAATTAACAGATGAGGTTGTGCTTCAAACAATTGACATCAATTTACTTGGAACATGGCGGGTTAACAAGGAAGCGGTAAAATATATGATGAAACAAAATAGCGGACGTATCATTAATATTTCGTCAACCGCAGGTCTCAAAGGCACACCTAACCTTTGTCATTATACCATGTCAAAATTTGGTGTTTTAGGGTTAACCAAAACACTTGCAAAAGAAGTAGCTAAATATGGTATCACAGTGAATGCGCTTTGTCCTACAATGGTTAAAACGCCAATGACAGAACGCCCAGAATTTCTCAAATATATTAATAATATGAACGGAAAGAACTGGGAAAGTTTTGAAGAAGCTAATGAAGAACTCAGCCAAAAACGTGCGATGGGAGTAGCCTTTATCTCGCCAGAGGACGTTTCAAAAATGGTAGACTGGATTGCGACATCAGATGAAGCACGGCTTATCACAGGAGCCACATTACCTTTAGATGCCGGTTCAATGCTTTAATAAATCTTTGTCTTCTGAATCCTCTCCTGAATATTTCTTTTAATAATTCAGGGGGGATTCGAAACAAAATACATGTATACATATTTCGATATTAAGAACCACTGATTTTAAGTGGTTCTTTTTCGTTTTGTGATGAGTATGAATATCAGTTATTTGAAGAAAAACGTGAACGAAAAAGAGAAAAATCTAGAAAAGTTTGGGGCCCCTTTTACAGCATTGAAAGTAAAAAGTAAAACGATAAAAAAGAGTTGTTTTTTAAGAAAGTTGACGTTTTCTGTTTTTTAGTGTATACTAAACATATATTTAAGAGAGTTTCAAAAGATTTCACATATTTTTGCAAGTCATTTTGTTTTTACTTTTCGAGATGATTTACAAAAATATGTGTTTTTTTATTTGCAATCCTAAGTATAGCTTGATTTTTAGGAGGTACCAGAGAATGAGTAACGGTACAGTAAAGTGGTTTAACAGTAACAAAGGCTTTGGATTTATTGAAGGAGAAAATGGAGAAGACATCTTTGTGCTTTTTTCTTCGATTGTTGGAGGGAACTGTGAATCACTGAGAGATGGCGATAAAGTTATTTATGAAACGGAACAAGGCGATCGACAGCTTCGGGCAAAAAGTGTACAGCTTGTATGATTGTTATATGCCCGCTGTTTTACATATTGAAACAAAAAAGAGCAGTGCAATAACATGCACGACAGCGGATTCCAGATAGGTAGATCGATAGAAAAGCATGTTTCCCATCGATCATTCATCTCCAAACTTATTACTATTTTTGTAAGGGATTTTTGTCCTAACTTATTGACGAGATAGAGTAAAAGTTTTATAATATGCGTGTAACTTATCCTTAAAACCTAACAAAAAGTTACACACCAAAGCCGCCCAGAAGGGCGGTTGCTTTTTTATTTTTTGAAAAATAGATTAAGGTTGGTGAAAAATGAGATTCCAGTAAAAAATGGTCGCGTATTAGCTATAACGATTGAGCTTTGATCGTTTGGTAAATGCAATTGATGGCTTTTATGTGGATGTTTTAATATGTGCGAGAACAAGAGTAAATCTTTCAAAGTTCTTATTAAAAGGAATATGTGAAATACTAATCAATAATAGGAAGTATGATAAATCGAAATTTGAATTTCTACAAATTATGGCCTCTTAACAGAGGTTACAGGTTATCAATAAAATCCTCCAAAGGCCTAGAAAATAAAGGATTTTTCGCAGTGTGCTCACCTTATTCCTTTATACGATTTCACAACAATTTATTCTTCCCTCGCTATCTCATAAGGGAAAAATTGAGGGAAAGAAAATCTCATAACAAGATATAACAGGTTGTGGTAATCGGGAAACTGTGACATATGTGCGAATATATGATACTGGAGGATTTTAATATGGATAAGTACATTTACGACAACAGCAACGGCTTATGGTACGAATTGCAGGGCGATTATTACATTCCCTGCCTGGTATTACCTGACGAAAAAGAAGAAAGGCATATCGGTATATGGGGACATCGGCATTTGCGGTATATTCGGGAGCATAAAAAGGTATTTTACACCGATTTGCTGATAAGCGGCAAGCTGCAATCCTACCTTGCTGATGTTGAAGAACAGGCACAGGAACTGTTTGACCGCCTGATGAAGCAACGGGCAGAGCGTGAGGGCATTACCGAAACGCTGAAAGCTGAGAACCAAATGTTATGGGTCGGCAGAATGAACGCTCTGCGGTCAGCGGTTACGGAAACGGTAAATACGGAGGTAATCTTCGTATGAGAAAGCAGAAATATTACCTTTACCTCACAGTAGAGGAACGACGATATATTTTCAACGCTCTGCTTTCCTAACGTAACAAACTGATTGCACAGGGCAGATATACGGATGCGATAAATGAGGTTATGATAAAGTTACTAAAATAGGCTTCGGCGGCAGGGAGAAATCCCTGCCGTTTTCACACAGAATGATTCAGATTTTTGCTTTAGCCTCTTGAAAAATCAAAGCAAAAGTAGTATAATCTTAACGACCGTTCACCATTTTGCGGGGGAGGAGGTAAGGTATTGCGTACATATAATGAAGAAGCCCGCAAGGCGAAGAAAACAGATATAATGGAAAGGAGCTTCGCCTGCTATGCGGAGAACGGATTTTCCTCTGTCGGAATAAAAGCTATCGCAAAAGCCTGCGATTGCAGTGTTGCGACACTGTATCTGTATTTTGATAATCTCGATGACCTTATCGTTAAGTCCACCGAATACTGTATGGGCAAGGTGGAAGATGAGTTTATGGCGAAAGCTCCCACCGATGTGGAGGACTTATGGCGGTTTATTGACGAGATACCCTATTGGACGGCAAAAAACCACGGCAAGAAATACAGACTTATGTATCAGGTCTATACTCACCCGAAATACAGAGAATACGGTCAGAAATTCTTTGCGGGCGTAGATGAACGATATACGCAATACGCAAAAAGCTTCGAGAGCAAGCTGGGTATTCCCTACGAAAAGCTGACGCCGCTGATATTCATTCTAATCAGAGCCTGCGTTCATTACGCACTATTCGAGGATGCGTTCTATTTGAAAGCACAGATAGAAGCGCTGAAAGAAACCCTTGAACTCTTTATTATGAAATACAACCCGAAAGTAAGGTCGGGTGTTGTTACAGAAAAAGCGAAAATTTTTAAGGGGATATCCCCTCAGTAGTATGCTACACATACTACGAAACAACCTCATCAACAGAAAATTACCGTAAAATAACGGTACGAGATAATAATTTATCGGAGGCATTTCAAAGTGAAAACAATCAAGAAGCTTATCCCTGTGCTTTCAATTCTTTTATTTGTTGTATCTTTGTTTATGATAATTACAGCAAATAAAGAACCGAAATCTGAAGGTATTGCCAATCAGATGAAGGAATATTACTTGAACGATACTGGACCGGAAGGAAATACATTTTATGATTATAATGTTTCATCAACGTCGTTGCCTGAAACGGATGAAAAAGGAAAATGTAAACTTATAAAATTACCGTTATTTAGACAAAGCCATAATTTTACCTGTGGAGTGGCTTGCGTTGCATCTGTTTTACGCTATGCGGGGTACGATTTTGACACCAGAGAAGATCGATTACTTTGGGAGCTTGAAGCAACTCCGGAAAATGGGACTAACTATATGAATATAGCAGAATATTTAGAATCCGTTCGTACAGAAGGTTTTCCGAATACCCCAGTGATTGCAACAGAGGTTGTGTGTGTAGATTATGCTTCAAATGAATACGGTTTGAAGCTTATAGATAGCTTGCTATTGCAATTCAGGGCAGCTCTTGATGATGGTTCTCCTATTATTTGTGCGATTCAAGCATGGAAAGATGACGGTGATTATAATACTGAAACAGAAGACGATGGTCATTATGTTGTGTTAATCGGATATCAGAAGGATGCGAAAAAAGATACATATATCTATTATTTTATGGATCCATCGACTTCCGGTAGTTACACATATCTTACAGAAGAAGAATTTATCTTGCGTTGGCACGATAATTTAGAGGGAAAATCAAAGCGTATTGGAATTAAGGTTTCGTATTTAAATTCAACACAGGAAGTACCCATTAATATTGCATATCATATAGATTAACGAATAAAAGGATAGCACAAATAAAAACGCTCAAAGAAACCCTTGAACTCTTTATTACGAAATACAACCCGGAAGCAAGGTCGGGTTCTATTACAGAATAATATCGAACTGAAAAGGAGAAAAAACATGAATAACCAGACCATCGGCAGCATTGAGCAGCTTACGGATTACGCGGATGGATACAATCTCTACCGCATGGATGTCAAATACGATTACGATCTTGACGATATTATCGATTACGGCATTCAGGACGATCAGACGATGATCGATGCGATTCTGAAAGAGGCGCTTCCGCTGCTGCCTGTGACGATCAAAGCGCCCAATTTCGGCTGTACGGTGTTTAGTCTGACCGATACGGACGGCGACGTTCATATGGGACGGAATTACGATTTTAGCAAAGATACATCTGCTATGTTGGTTTACTGTGCGCCAAAGGACGGATATAAGTCGATTGCCTTTGCCGCGCTTGACAATGTTTCAGCAAATGTGCCTGATGAGAATATCAAAAAAGAGCTGGCGAGTCTGACCGCTCCGTTTATCTGTCTGGATGGTATGAATGAGAAGGGCGTGTCTATCGCTGTGTTGACACTGGATAGTGAGCCTGTGCGTCAAAACACAGGCAAACCTGTCATTGCAACTACTCTTGCAATACGCCTTGTTCTTGACAGGGCGGCGACCACAGAGGAAGCAGTGGAGCTTTTACGCAGCTATGATATGTTCGCATCATCCGGCAGAGATTACCATTTCTACATAAACGACGCATCCGGCGACGGCAGAGTAATCGAGTATGACATTGACGGCGAACCAAGAGAGCTGATCGATACTCCATCAGAGGCGGTTACGAATTTCTTCATTCGTTATAAGGATGAGGTGCTTCCGAATCAGAAAAACGGCATCTACGGTCACGGCAAGGAACGCTATGACGCCGTGATGGAGGTGCTGGAGGCGGAAAAAGGCAATTACACCAACGATACCGTGTGGAACGCAATGAAATCGGCGGCACAAGACCCCAACCCCGATGACATCACAAGTAACACACAATGGTCTATTTCCTATAACAATACTGACCTTACTGCTGATATTGCCATCCGCCGTCATTGGAGTGATGTAACACATTGCGAGCTGGAAACCAAGGTGACGACACCGTTAAAATGAGTGGTACAGGGCAGTAAAATGAAGGGAAACGCAAAAGCCCCTCGCTTCCAAGGTGCCGGTACATTAGTTGTTAATCCAACCAAGCTTGATGATGCGTATGATGCATTCGTTAAGCTTGGTTTGGATGTAATCTATTCCCAAGACTATGAAAAATGCAAAGATAATATGAAGTCGTGAAAACGATTGCAGGAAATCTCAACATTTAACACCAAAGAAGATAAAGCAAAAGGGGTATTTAGTTGTTCATAGCTGAGTGCCCTTTTGTTTTGCTCTAAAGAATTGCCTTCAGTCAATACAAGTGCAAAGAGAAAGACTCCGCTGCCCCTGATTTGGAGTAATGGAGTCTTGCCTTTGATACTGCTCTGCGGTATTGTTTTCGGTGTGAAAAGCTATCGTTCTCTGTCGTGGGTTCGATGCTTGGGTTTGATCTGTCTGCTCTCTGCCTGCAACCGTCTGAGCTGGTCACGAACGCTTTTTCTTTCAGGTGGTGCGTATCGTTCTTTTTCGTCGGGTTTGCTGTTTTCCTTGACCTTGCGTTCCCACTCGGCAAGCTCACGGTTGTACTGCTCCACTACGGCTTCTGCCTTGCGGTAGGTTGCCATAAAGACTTGCACATCGGGATAACCGTCTGCTTTCAGTGTGTCGGGAATTTTGTCCAGTTTATCAGCGATTTCCCTTTCGGTCTGCTGTATCTGCGCTTCCAACGCTTTACGCTCCTTACCCTTGAAGATGCCCTTTGTTTCGGCAAGCTGCTGCTTAAGCTCCGGCAGAACCTTATCCTGCAAGTGCTTGATTTCTTTTGCCTTATCCTGCAATTTTATCATCAGGTTACGCATATGACGGAACTCTGCCATATCGATATCCAGTGTAGGCTTGGGCGGCATACTCTGTTCACGGATAAGGTTTTGCAGAAAATCCTTTGCCCTGCTCACGATACTGCGGAACAGGTTGGGAAGCCAACCACTGTTACGGATAGACTGGCTGACTTTTTCGTGGATTTGCGTCTGCTTAATCTCCAATATCGTTTCTTCCGAAATGCCTGTGATCAGTGCCATATCCGCCGCTTGGTTCCACTCCTGCCTTGCGGCGTTGTCCGCTTTGATTTCTTCCTCTTTCGGATTATTCTTGCCGATTTTTTTGGTAGGCAGATACACACTGTTCTTATCAAACACTTTCAGTCGCTGCTCGGGATCTGAAATGTGGAAATTGATAAGCGCCGTGTATACTTCCTTTGCTTCTGCTATGAAGGCTTCGCTTTTGAAACGCTCGTCTTTGGTTGTGAATAAATGGCTTTCGTAAACTTCCCCCTTTTTGATGACTGTACAGCCTTTTCGCATCTGTCCGTCCTCGCCGGTAATCTCTTTCTTGGTGCGTACCCTTTGCCCTGTCTCGTCATAAAATACGCTTCTGGTGGCAATCTTTACATCGGGCTTGGGAAGCAGCTTCCTTTCACTGAAGATAAGGTGGATGTGGTAGTTGGTCTTTTTCTTGTTATGATGGAGAGCCGATACACATTCCACATCGTACCGTCTGTGAAATTCCTCTGTGAAATCTTCAAGCACCTGCTGCGGCTCATAGGTGGTGTAAACTTCGGGCAGGGCGATAATCAGCTCCCTTGCTTCAATGCACCTTCCCGGTGTACCGCTTCGTTTAAATTCCTGCTGACATTCCCTTGCGAGATTGCCCCAAAAGGTATTGTCTGCGGTACGGTAGGTGGCATAGAGGTTTTCCTGTCTTGCCTTGCTTGTGATATACGATATTCTTCCCTTGACATTTGACAGCTTTGACATCTGAATAAAGCTGTGTCTCGCCATAGTGTCCTTTCTCCCGTATTGGGGCGTTCTCATTTTGCAACCGACTTGTCGGTTGCGGCTGTTCCGATGGCTTTTGACAGCGGGACAGCCATTGAAAATTGCGGTGCAATTTTCTCTGTATCAGAGGACGGGATGGGATACCCGGACGATGATACAGGCTCCCCGCAGGGGCGAAATACCCAGAGTACAAATCGTAGATTTGTGCGAGGGGTGTATTTCGCTCTCAAACGCCGAGGGCTTTTAGAGAACGGTTATTCAACTTTTCGTACATCTTTTTCATTGAGCAGGTTTCTGCCCTGATTGACGGTCATAAAACGCTCTAAGGTATCCCTGCGGATAATGGTTTTACGCCCGACCTTCAGAACAGGCAGCTTGCCCCAGTCCACCAACTTGCGCATGGTATTCCTGCCGATGCCGCTGGTTTCTGCCGCTTCTTCGATTGTCATTCCCATTTTGATTGCGTTCATAATGCTGTTCTCCTCTCTTAAATGCTCAAAATGCAACTTTAGCATTATCATTATACTTATTTTGCTACCGTTTGTCAACCTGTTTTGCAACTATTTAAGGATTATTTTTAATATTTTTCAGAATAATGGTTGCAAATTGAGTTTGTTTGTGATATACTGTACTCAAACAGGAGGTGAATGCCTTGAAAGAAGAAACAATGTTTACCCCAAAACAAGTCGGGGAACGCATTAAAGAGCGTAGAATAGAACTCAAACTTTCTATGCCGGAACTTGGCAAGCGTATCAGCGTGAACAAGTCCACCATTCAAAGGTATGAAGCAGACGGCGTTGACCCGAAGCGAACCATGATTATCAACGGTCTTGCCGAGGCACTTCTGACCACTCCCGAATGGCTGACGGGGCTTTCCGAAGAAAAGGAATATGACGCTAAAACGCTCTGTCAGAGGGACATTGAAGCACATATCGCAAAATACCTTGACAGCGTGAGTGTTGTTCAGGGAGAGCCGCACCAGCAGCTCCTGACAACATTTCTTGGAAAGATGATAGACCTGTACTCGGTACTCTGTTACCACTTTGCCGATGCTATGGCAGAGGTTGACCGTGTAGCTGCGGACGAGGGGCTGAAAGAATCGCTGATGCGATATGCCATTGAGTCGGGCGCAATCACAGAAAAGGTCTATCGCAATGAAATGGAAGCACCGATCGAAGATATGAAACGATTTCTTGATGGGATTTTACATATCTACGATGAGGGTCGCACAAAGGTATCCATGGGCGAACTCTTCGGGATAGTGACGGCAGCCGAGGAAAGGCTGGCCGAAAAGAAAAATGCCGTGGCACCTTGACAAATGAAAATGCCGGTTGAAACAACAACCGGCAAGTGACGCTATTACTTTACGCACACCATATGTCACAGACCCGATTGCCACGGATAGAAAGGAGAAATTTTATCTATGGCAAAAGGTTCTGTAAGAAAGAAAGGCAAAAAGTGGTACTACCGCTTTTATATCGAAGATGAAAGCGGAAACCGTGTGCAGAAGGAGTTCCCCGGAACAGAAAGCAAGGCGGAAACAGAAGCACTGCTGCGAAAGGCAATGGAGGACTACGAGGAAAAGAAATTCGTTGCGAAAACGGAGAATGTTACGGTGGGAACACTGCTGGATATGTGGGTGGAAGAAGAACTGAAGCCCGGCAATCTGAGTAACGGTACGGTGATGGCATATCAGGGGACGGTAAACCGTATCAAGCAGCACCCTATCGGCAACCGAAAACTGAAAAGTGTAACGGCTGACCATTTACAGGCATATATCGACTTTCTCAGTTTCGGTGGCACAAATGCCGACAGCACACAGGCAAAGGCACTCAGCAAAGGGTATCTGCGATTGTTCTCAGCAGTCCTGCAAGGGGCGTTCCGTTTTGCGGTGTTCCCCAAAAGGCTGATTTCCTTTAACCCGATGCAGTATGTAGTGTGGAGGGGCAAAAAGGAAGAATACGAACTGTTCTCAGACGAGGACGGGGATGTGACTTCTGTACCTACGATCAGCCACGAACAGTATCTGAAGCTGGAGGACTTTCTGAAAAAGAAATACAATCCGGCTCTTCTGCCCATTCAGATTGCCTACTACACGGGGCTTCGCATTGGCGAGGTCTGCGGCTTGACCTGGCAGGATATTAATCTTGAAGGTCAATACCTAACAGTACGCCGCAGTATGCGCTACAACGGAGCAAGGCACAAGACAGAGATAGGAGCAACGAAGCGTAAGAAAGTCCGCACTGTGGACTTCTGCGACACGCTGGCGGCAATCCTTAAGACAGCCAAAGCCGAACAGCACAAAAACCGCTTCCGATACGGAGAGCTTTACAGCCTCAACTATTACAGTGAGGTCAAAGAAAAAGACCGTACTTATTACGAGGTTTACAGTCTGCCAAGAACGGAAGAAGTCCCGGAGGGGTACAAGGAAATATCCTTTGTCTGCCTCAGACCGGACGGGGCGTTTGAATCGCCGAGTACGGTAGGGATTATGTGCAGGGCGGCAAGGAAAAAAGTCGAGGGGTTGGAGGGCTTCCATTTCCACCAGCTTCGTCACACATTCACAAGCAATCTGCTCTCAAATGGGGCAGCACCAAAGGATGTGCAGGAGCTTCTTGGACACGCTGACGTTAGTACCACAATGAATATCTACGCTCACGCTACAAGGGAAGCGAAGCGTACTTCCGCAAGACTGCTGGATAAGGTAGTCGGCGGCGAATAACAAAAAGTTTCCCTTGTTTCGGCTCGTAAGGGAAAAAACAAGGGAAAATACATAAGGTTTGAGAATTACACAGGCGAAAAACCTTGAAAATACAGGATTTATTGGGGATTAAATAGATAAATTAAAATTTAGAGAGGAGATTAGCCATGAATTTAATTTTAAACGACGGTCCGCATCCTTTTCTTGTGGACGGTCATTTTGTGAAATTTATCGATTTATCAAGTCTAAAGATTTCAAATCTAAATATGGGGAGAATTGTGTGTATTGAAGGTAAAAACCCAAGAAATCTGCTTAAAACTAAATCTATATTCTATATATTATAATAAATAAAAAAATATAAGGACATTCTTTAAATTTTCAATATTTTAAAGAATGTCCTTGACCATAAAGCGGTCCATAGGGGATATAATTATATTTTTTAAATTTTATTCTTGTACAATCGCTTCAAAAAGATCTACGCAGTCACTTTGCATTTCTTTGTAAATGGCGTAACCTTTATCATAAATCGATTGATTATTTGGGTTTGGTTCATACCGTTCAACTACTTCTACCATATTATCAGCAGCTTCTTCTACGCTTTCAAATAATCCAATAGCTTTACCGGCTAAAATTGCAGCACCTAAACAAGCCGCTTCTTTGCTGTTCGTGATGCAAATAGGTTTCTGAAGAATATCAGCTTTAATTTGGTTCCATACAGAACTCTTGGATCCGCCGCCAAAGGCACGAATTTCTTCTACTTCGATTCCCATTGCAGAGAGCGCCTCGATATTTCTACGGACAAGATAACCCAAGGATTCCATAATCGCGCGGATAAAGTGTCCTTTTTTATGTATCATTGTAAGTCCAAGGAAAATTCCCGTTGCGTGGGGATTCACATCGGGCGCAAGAGAGCCACTTAAATGCGGCAGAAAGCTTAACCCTTCTGCTCCTGGGGGTGTTTGCGCCGCCTGTTTTGTCATCAGATCGTAACTGTCTTCTTTGAGCATTTTTGCACAGGCCATTTCAAGCTGACAAAAATTATCACGATACCAACGCAGGCATATTCCTCCTGAAGTAAAAGTATGCATCATATATGTATCTTTGACTGGATAATAATGGATTGGCATCTGGCGGTTATCGTCATAAATGATTTTATTGGTTGGCACACATACTGCCAGAGTAGATCCGATACTTTCCGAAAACATACCAGGACGAACTGCACCAACGCCTACAGCACCAATGGCGTTGTCCATAGCACCAGTACAAACTTTTACGTTGGAATTCAAACCTAGCCTTTCGGCCATTTCTGGTAAGATAGTACCTGCTACTTCACCTGGTTCTAAGATTTCAGGAAAGTTTTCTTCTGTCATGCCCAACTCATCCAACATTGGCTGCCAATATTTTTTTGTAGTGATGTCCCAGTATAATGTAGAGCTGAGCATTGAACAATCTGATACATAGCGGCCTGTTAGATGATGGATTATGAAATCCTCGATCAGAAGAATTTTCTTTGTTTTAGCAAAGACGTCCGGTTCATTTTCTTTTACCCACAGTGCTTTCGTGATTGGCCAATTTGCTCCCCAACTTACTTGCCCGGTATGTTTATAGCAAAGTTCATTACCATATTTTTGTGTTAAATATTCGGATTGTTTAACTGCACGGTTATCCATCCAACTAATAGAGTTGCGCAACGGATTACAGTTTCCATCTACAAAGAACATTGTTTCACTTTGTAAGGAAAAGCCAATTGCGGTCACTTCATTTAAATTCACTCCCTGTTCTTCAAGCTGTTTAAACCCTTTTTCAATGGCAGCCATATAGATGGTTGGGTCTGATTCTACGAAATAACTCTGTGGTGTATAAAGCTGGTACTCTATTGTTGCGTTACCTAGTATTTTACCTTTTGTATCAAAAATGGCAATTTTCATGGCAGTAGTGCCAAGGTCAATGCCTGCAATCAACGGATTCATATATACCTCCTAATTTGAATCTGCATCATCGAATAATTGATACCATTCTTCGTTATCTAACGATGTGGCCCAAGTTGCACCATTTTCTTCTGTTACAAAAAGATGATTTTCTGCTATATCTATAATGCTTTCCTGAGAAAAGAAGCGATCTTCAAAAATATGTGCACTTGAACCATCGCTTTGACACCAAGCGGCCTGTATACGCCTATCTGAATTCGATATAAGCAACCCAACTTTCCCATTGGCAGCGTTATAATTCGTAACAGACGAAAAGGGAAGAGCGGTATCTTCGGTTGAATTACAGAACCGTCGATATACAACACCATCTGCTTTTGATAAATAAAACATATAATCGCCATTCAGACTAATATTTTGTGCGGATTCTGGCAAGGTATGCTCTAAATTGTTTTGTGATATGAGATTATACCAGCGGTAGTGCCCGTTGGAAAGCTGCATGAGTAGATTGCCGTCACTGGCCCAAAAATTCTCTATTGTATCTTGGAAGAGCATTTCTTCGTAGGCTCCTGTGATACTGCAACGAAAGAGACGACGCTCTCCGTGATGTTCTTTTAGTGAATAAAGATAATTTCCCATTGGTTCAAACTTTATACAATTTTCTACCGTTGTTCTAAGTTGCTGTGGCGTGTTGACCACGGCACGATACACATTTTTTCCGTCAAACATATAAAAATATCCTGAGTATTCTGAAAAATAACAAATAGTTTCATTACTCTTTTCAGCAATACTGCATGCCTCCACACAGGTGCCCGTCGCCAGATCCTGTGCTTTCAGTTCGGAACCAAAATTTTTGATGACAATTTTATCCCTTTCAAGTATATGATTGGAGGATGGGTGGTATTTTTTTCCATAAGAAAGATTATCTTCCGTGTCGGTTGGACTTTTTACTGTTTTACCAAGCTCTGTCAGATCAATTGTTCCCTTAAGGAGAAAGAACAGGACAATGGCAGCAATAAAAACTCCCAATAAAAGCAGAATATATTTTTTATTCGATAATGTAGAATTCCTTTTCATTTAATATCGTTTACCTTTTATAATAATAAATTATTTTTTCAAATGGTTGCTTCGGGAATATCCTCCAACTGTTTTTTATCTAAATTCATAAAGAAAATCGCTGAAAGTACACAAAGAACACCACCAAAAAGTTTTGCGGCCACCATCGCTGCAATTAAATCGGGTTCTACACCTGCGCAAAAGCCTAGATGATCGCCGAGTGCAAAGGCTGCACAACAAGCAAAAGCAATATTAATGACCTTACCTTTATTATCCATATCTTTTAGCATACTATATGCAGGAATTGAGTTGGCACAGCAGGCAATCAGTCCTGCTACGGCAACATCGTTAATACCGATCATCGCACCGAGTTTACCGAGCGGTTTGCCTAAGACTTTTGTTAAGACTTTAACCAGTGGATAAGCACCGGCCAGCATCATGGCAATTGATCCGATAACGCCCCATACTTCAGATAATGGACGTAATTCAATCAGGTGAATTGGAGTCAGTTCTTGTACAATTGCTAAACCGAGGAAAAAGCTTAGGTATGCAATCATAAATTTTGCGAAAATATTAAAACCTTTGATCATGCCTGTCGGAATAAATTTTAGTCCTAACGCAATCAAAACTGCAAAGATCAGCACAGGTACCATGTTGATCAATACCATCCCTATATCAAAGCCAGCAACTAAGCCACCGACTATACATGCGAAAGGAATACAGACAATTCCAGACATAGTTCCAATAGCTAGAAAACGTTTATCACTTGGTTGCATAATTCCAAGACAAACGGGAATTCCAAAAGCGATCGTTGGTCCCATCATTGATGCCAAAATGATGGCTGAAAAGTTCGCAATGTCAGCGTTGTTTGGTTGAATGGCATGAGCTAATGCATATCCTCCGGTATCAATAGAGAGAATTAGTGATCCCGCCATGCTTGGGTCAGCTCCGATCGCTGAAAACAGAGCCCCAACAGTTGGTGTGAGCACAGCGCCAATTAAGTCTACTGTAACCATGATCCCAGCCATTCCAAGAGTCAGAGCACCCATGGCGTTGAAGCCTTCTTCGAATTCCTGGCCAAGACCGAGTCTGTTCCCAAACATCCGATCAATGGCAGCAACCGCCATGAAGATGACCATAATATAAACAATTATTTGACTAATCATATTACCCTCCTATTTTAAGGGCTGCCGCTTGATGGCTTTTGACAGCGCGGCAGCCTGTATCCTTATTTATTTTTTATCCATATAATTGGCAACTGCCTGTAAGTTTTCTTTAAAACTCCCATCTGGCACAAAGTTCTTTGTAAACAAAGCGCTACCCATTGTAAAGCCCCAAGGGCCAATATCAAACATGGTATCAATACGTTCGTAATCGGAAATACTTCCTGCAACAGCAACCTGTGCGTCAATCGCTGCACAGAAATCCCTGGCAAGTTTTTCGCCATCGATAACATGACGATAAGCTAAAATATCAAAAGCGGTGATACCTTTTGCTATCAAATCCTTGGCATTTTGGATGATTTCCTCGTTAGTTCCTTCTAGGATGCTAGGAGAACCAGAAACTTTTCCAACAAATGGACTATACGTCATATTATGTTCATTCAGGTATTTGTGCACGGACTCATAGTAAACAGTTCCCATTAGGGTATCAAATCCGCAGTCAATACAAGTTTTTGCAGCTTCCAGGCATGAAGCTTCGTCATAGGTAACAACTTCAAGATATGTTGTTTTTCCAGCTTTCTTCATTGCTTGTACGATTCGTTTCATTTCATCTTTAGGGAGTCCGACATTTTTAAAACCCCAGTGCTGTACGCTATCAATGTCCTTACATGATTCGAAGATATCGTAAGCGTCCTTTACGGTTACATCATTATGTGTCAACATTACAATTAAATTTGGTTTTGCCATTTTAGTATCTCTCTTTCTGCGGGCTAAGCCGCGGTGCATTTTTATTAAAATCTCAAAACCCAAACAGACATCAGCAGACGATTTCTTCTGAGCAAATAGGAAACTCGCCCGCTACAAAAAATATACATAAATTTTTCACACCCGTCAAACAGCCAAATTGTCCTGAATCGGTCGTGCTGGAAAAAAATTTGTATGAATCGCTCACACTAATAGGATAATTTCTCGTTTTGATTAAAAAATGAAAATATATCCGGTTGAAATTAAAAAAATCCTTTGGTTTTAACATCATGATTTTTTAAGATTTCTTCAATTTTCTTTTATGCAATAACGGTTGCCTAAAGTGATTTATATTTTTCCATTTTTACCAAAACGATAAGAATAAGCTCTTTATGAGCGTTTCCATCTGAATCGTGACGTATTTGGATGGGGATCTTCCTTGACGCTTTAAGGGGACTCCGATATGATGAAATCAACCAAACAGACAAATCTCAAGATTAAGAAGGAGACACATATTCATGTGGGATGCAGTTATAATCGGAGCGGGAATTAGTGGATGCTCTGTTGCAAGAGAACTTGCCAGATATGATCTGAAAGTTCTGGTTTTGGAGAAAGGGCATGATCTATGCGCTGGCACAACTCGTGGAAATTCTGCGACTGTTCATGCTGGATATGATCCTGATCCTGGATCCAATAAAGCGATTTATAATGTACAAGGCAGTCGTATGTATCAAAAACTTTGTGAAGAACTCGATGTTCCTTATGTTCAAAATGGTATGATCGTTTTTGCAACTAACGATGAGCAAATGGAGGAAGTAAGGCGGCTTTACAAAGTGGGATGCCAAAATGGCGTAAAAACAGAAATATGCGATAGAAAGCGCGTTTTGGAAATTGAACCGGATATGGGGGAAGGCGTTATTGGAGGTCTTTGGGTTCCAGAAAGTGCGATGGTTTGTCCCTACAATCTGGTATTCGCGATGGCTGAAAATGCCGCTAGAAATGGTGTGGTTTTTAAAACAGATTGTGCAGCTCTGAAAGTAAAAATGAGTGATGACGTCTGGGTTGTTACGACTTCTGAGGGTGAGGAACGAACTCGCTACATTTTTAATTGTGCAGGTACACATGCAGATAAATTTAATAATATGGTATCAAGAGATACGTTCAAAATTATTCCACGTGAGGGACAACATCTAATCTTAGATCGCGATCTTTCGCAATACACTAAAACAACCATTTGTCAGACTCCGGAAAAACTTCCAACTGGTGGGCATACCAAAGGCATGGGGTTGATGCCTTCCGTGGATGGCACAATTATCCTTGGCTGTAATGCTGATGATGTGGAGGATCCTGATTTTTCTGATAATACTAAAGAAGGGATGGACAAAATTCTCAATTATTTTGAAAAAAAATGGCAATATCTTCCAATTAGCAAGCATGTTTCAAAATTTCCTCGAGATGCTGTGATCACAGCTTACGGCGGGAGTCGTGCACACCCTGACCGTGATGACTTTATTTTGGGCGAACCGGAGGATGCGTTGAATTTTATCAATTTGGCTGGAATTGAATCGCCCGGTGTAACGGCGGCTCCTGCGATAGCGATTGATATGGTTAAAATACTGGTTGAACGTGAACAGCCTCCTGTAAATCCA
Source organism: Eubacterium callanderi (assembly GCF_900142645.1). Lineage (GTDB taxonomy): Bacteria > Bacillota > Clostridia > Eubacteriales > Eubacteriaceae > Eubacterium > Eubacterium callanderi. The sequence goes on along the minus strand of NZ_FRBP01000003.1, from coordinate 18,227 downwards.
AATTATAAAATCGGCCGTGAGGTCAAAAAAACTTTTCGTACCATGAACGCAGAAGAGCGGAAGAAAGCCATAGCTAAAGATCCTGATTACGCGCGTATCGTCTGTCGGTGTGAACAGATCACCGAAGCGGAAATTCGTGATGCAATCCGACGTCCGGTAGGGGCACGTAGTATTGGAGCTGTAAAAATGCGGGTACGCTCCGGAATGGGACGATGTCAAGGTGGATTTTGTAGCCCCCGGGTTATGGAGATCCTTTGTGAGGAATTGGGAAAAACACCCTTGGAAATCACCCAGTCAGGTGGCAATTCTCATATTTTAATAGAAAAAGCATGTATGAAAAACGGAGGAAATGTCTGATCATGAAAAAAGATCTAGTAATTATTGGTGGAGGTGCCGCAGGCCTTTCAGCAGCCGTGGAAGCTAAAAAGCAGGGGATTCGAGATATCCTTGTTCTTGAACGTAGTCCCTATCTCGGAGGGATTTTGAGACAGTGTATCCATAATGGATTTGGCGTTCATAAGTATAAAGAGGATTTGACGGGTGTTGAGTTTGCCTATAGAATTTCGTCGGAGGCACTTAATGCCGACATTGAGTGTCTTACAAACACTTTTGCTTTAAATATTTCTCCTCAAAAAGTTATCAGTGCCATTCATCCAGAAAAAGGACTTTTTGAGATTCAGGCCAAAGCGATTATTCTTGCCATGGGATGTAGGGAACGTTCCCGAGGCGCCCTAATGATCCCAGGAAAACGTATTGCCGGTATTATCACGGCGGGGACGGCCCAACATTATTTAAATATAGATGGTTATCTTCCAGGGAAAAATATTGTTATTCTAGGATCTGGTGATATTGGGCTTATCATGGCGAGACAGTTTGTTATGGAAGGAGCCCGTGTAGAACATGTTGTAGAAATTATGCCTTATTCTGGAGGTTTAGCAAGAAATATTTCCCAATGTCTGGAAGATTTTGACATTCCGATTAGTTATAATAGTACCATTGTTGATATTCAAGGAAAAGGGCGTGTGGAACAGGTGACTATCGCTAAAGTGGATGAAAATCGCTGTCCAATCCCAGGTACAGAGTTTGAACTCCCCTGTGATACACTTTTGATTTCAGCTGGCTTGATTCCAGAAAATGAGCTAACTAGAGCTGCCGGTATTGAATTATCCGAAACGACTAAAGGTGCAGTTGTTGATGATAATTTAATGAGCTCTCTTGAGGGAGTCTTTTCATGTGGAAATGTTCTCCATGTACATGATTTAGTAGATTTTGTGAGCATGGAAGGGACAAAAGCAGGCAGAAATGCTGCGCGTTATCTGAAAATGGGGGCGGTTGAAAACAAAGCTGTTTCTGTAAAGGATGGATTTGGTGTCAATGGCGTCGTTCCACAAAAGATTCTTTTTGATGGCGATGATGAGGTAGAGTTTATGTTTCGACCAAAGAATAAGTATAAAAACTGCAAAATATGTATTGATGTAGATGGGAACTGTATTAAGGAGATGAAAAAAATGGTGGTGACGCCTGGAGAAATGTGCTCATTTAGGGTTGAACGCACTTTGCTTAATCAGGCAGAACAAGATATTACGGTTCGGTTGGAGGTATGAAAATGGTGAAAACAAAGCAGTTAATTTGTATCAACTGTCCTATGGGATGTCGCTTAAATGTTGAGATAGATAAAAGCCGCGTTCTCTCTGTTAATGGTAATATCTGTAAGCGCGGTGAAAAGTTTGCGTTTCAGGAGGCGTTGGAACCGCTTAGAATTTTGACTTCTTTGATGCGAATTGAAGGGTATGAAAAGCCATTCAGTGTCAAAACATCTTCACCGATTCCTAAACGTATGCTTTTTGATTGCATTGAGCAAATTTTTTCAAATCCGGTTGAGCGTTCAAAACTTCCCATTCATGTGGGTGATGTAATTATTTCGGATGTCTGTGGCAGTGGAACAGATATTATTGCTACTCAAGAAGTTATTCTTTGATGCTTATTTTAGGAAATAAGCATTCAAAGAAAAAGGAGATATTTATGAACACACTTTATTTATCTGATTTGGATGGAACTCTGTTTACGACAAAAAAAAGTTTGTCCGAAAAAACAATCATGCTTTTGAACGATTGTTTGGCTAAGAATGTGAACTTTGCAGTTGCGACAGCACGTATGCCATATGGTTGTGATTATCGGTTGGAGCCTCTTAATTTAACTACGCCGTCCATTTTAACGAATGGTGTCTTTCTTTACGATTTTAGTACGCATTCTTATCTTGGAGCAAAAAAAATGTACCCTGAGGCAGTTTTTGATGTTTTGGAGGTATTTAATGAAATGGACACAGGCGTTTTTCTTTACAGCTTCTCACAGAACCAGATTCAGATTTATTATAATCGGAAGGCAATGATAAAGCAGAGGCAATATTACAGCGATAGAGCCTTGAAATGTTGTTCAAAAGTGGACTGTCAACCAGACCTTAAATCATTTGTTTCCGTGTCAGACATTGTGTATCTTGCATGCACTGATACTGAAGAAAAGCTCAAGCCAATTTATACAGCTATACAAAAAATAAAAGGCGTATCCTGTGCTTTTTATTTAAATATTTATAATGGGCTTTACTGTATTGAAATTTTTTCAGATCAGGCAACTAAAAAGAATGCACTACTCGAACTGAAAAGCATGTTACATTGTGATGAAGTCGTCGTTTTCGGAGATAATTTGAATGATCTATCAATGTTTGAAGTGGCTGATCGGAGATATGCTGTGAGCAACGCTCTGGACTCTGTGAAAGAACTAGCTGATGAAATCATTCCTAGCTGTGACGAAGATGGAGTAGCTGCTTTTATTCACAAAGAAATTTTTGGAGATTAAATATAATATATCAAAACACCCCTGTGGAATTTTTATTCCACAGGGGTGTTTTTTAAATAAAAGGGGGTCAATAAAAAGAATTTTCTCGCGCTTTACAAACCTGCATCTAGTTCCGATGCACGCTGAATCAAGCGTTCAATAAAATCATCGTTCCACCATCCTATATAGAAAAGCAAGTCGGACAGGGTAAAACGATTCCGGTATAAGTGGCAATTGCGAAGCGCCCAGCGAGCTGTTTTTTCATCAATAGACGGTGTCATTTGAGAATAATGGGTGGGGGCTCCGGCGGCACGCATCTGTTCACATAAATGTTGCGGTGACACGACAACATTTTGAATTTCAGTTTTAATAATATCCCAGTTGCGTAAAAATTTTTTGAAATTTTCTTTGTTTGATTTCCAGTTTTCCAGCTTTTTTTGATAGCCTTTCCAGCATTCGTCGGCAGTTTCTTTCTTAATCCATTCAAAGGACTCATAGACCATGGGTTTCATTTTTTTCTCTGTAGGAAAGCATTTTTCAAGATCTACGGATGTGGGATCAAATTCATTTAACAAAATATCCCAAGCGATTGCGGTAAAAATTGTGCCAATGGACACCTGGGCACCGTGGAATGCGACATCACGATGCTGCTTATCTGCGGCCATATCCAGTAAATGCGTGATGATATGCTCTGTTCCTGAGGAAGGGCTGGATTCCCCTGCAATTCCCATGGCCAAACCACTTAATGTAAGCACTTTGGCCAACAGTTCAAATGTTTCCTGGTCTTTTGCTGCCAACCGTGCAGATTGTTCTAACAACTCTGAATTTTGCGTGCGTAAAATGTCGCAAGATGGATCATTGTAGGTGTTGTTCATTCCTAATTTATAAGATAAATACCAATCCACCGGTGCAGTCCAAGTTGCCAGTACATCACCGTATCCTGCAAGGTTTCTTTCCATAGGTGCTTGTTCGATTACGTCTAAGTCAATCACCAGAACAGAAGGATAACGAGTTGGGAGTGAACATTTTACACCGTTTTTCAGCATAATTGAAATTCCGTCCGAAAAAGCATTTACGGATAATGCCGTTTGTACAATGATTAGCGGAATAGAATCGTCGACGGCGTGCGATGCATCTTTACAAAGATCTGTTATAGTGCCTCCACCAATTCCTAGTACACAGTCTGCTTGATGTGTGCGGATTACTTCCTGGATTCGAGTACTCTCTTCATCGACTGCGTGCAGTACATGGTCATGATTATCTAAAGTTAGCCAGAGTACATCGAAATTTTGACTTAACAGATAATAAATTTGCTCCTTTAAACTATCTTTTCCACGGAAGTAGGGTGTCATGTCGGATACCATGAGTATCTTTTTGCCACGTGTATGCTCTGAGATAATCTCAGGCAGTAATTCTATCGCTTTTTTTTGAATATAAATCTGATCCATTAAAATAGGGCAGAGTTTACCCTCAGGATCATTATCTTTTAATGCATTTCTGAGCGTATCTAAATCTCTAGGATCTGCATAAATCAGTCTTGGATCTGCTATGATCATTTTGTTCCTTTCTAGCTGTAACATTTATCAAAAAATAGTTCCATCGCAGCATAACACTCTTTGTAGCGGCCATAAGCTTCATCATAGGATGCCTTTTTTTGTACGTCTGGTTCATAGGTTGCGCCTAGTTCGACCATGGCTTCTGCTGCTTCGTCCAGATCTTTGAAATTACCTTCTGCTACGCTTGCTAACATTGCTGCACCAATCGCCGCACCTTCCGCGCTTTTAGTTGCCGTCATGGGTTTACCCAGTAAGTCTGCTTTCATCTGACACCATAAAGGTGATTTTGTACTACCACCGACGATACGTACATTTGAACAATCCATACCGATTTCTTCAAAGCGGTCCACATTGTCCCTGAGACCGAATGCAATGCCTTCAAATACAGCTCGTGCTAAATCATCAAAATTATTGTTCAATGTTAATCCGGTAAAGGTTCCTCTTGCGTTTCCATTCCAAGTCGGCGTCATTGCTCCTTGCATGCATGGGAGAAAAATAACGCCATTAGAACCTACTGGAGATGTCGCAGCCATAACATTCATTATGTCGTAATTGTCATATCGCATAATATTGTCGCGGAACCAACGTGTGGAGCCGCCAGATACGAAGCCAGGGTTTTCGATTAGCCACCATCTTGCATCCGCATGATGATGAGTTTCCACTAAATTTCCAATCTTATCAAATACTGGTTTGTCCGCCACAGCTGCCACAGGTTCTGCAGTTCCCGTGATATCACACACCATGCCTGGTTTCACGAGTCCAGATCCTACACAGGCAGAATGTTCGTCACCTGTACCGATGATCACTTTCGTCTTTGTGGTCAAACCTAGCTCTTTTGCGGCCTGCTCTGTTAAATGACCGCAAACTTCCTCCGGTTTTCCGATTCTGCCTAATAGCTGTGGATCAATATCAAAGACTTTTGCCATCTCAGCGTCCCAGCATTTATCTGTAACGTTGTATAACATTGATGCTGACGCTTGGGCATAATCCACCACACTTTCTCCGGTCATCCAATGTACCATAAAACTATCCACATTTAGGATGTTTTTGCATTTTTCATATATCTCTGGATGATGTTTTTTAACCCATAGCATCTTTGCAGCAGTATGAGATGAATCCAGGTTTAAACCTGTGATTTCAAATACGCGTTCTGAAGAAATTTTTTTTTCAATTGTTTTAATTTCTGTTTCAGCGCGACGATCTAGCCAGATAATTGAATTCATCATCGGATTTCCCTCGTGATCAATGACAACAATACTGTCATTAATCGCATCCATCCCGATTGTTCCAATTTCCTCTGGCGCGACTCCACTTTTTTGTATTAATTCATGTACCACTTTCTTAAAAGAATGGATCCAGTCTGCTACGACTTGTTCTGCCCATGCTGGGTATGGATATACCGGATCATGTGCGCAATTTGCCTCCATTATGATTTTTCCATTTATATCGACCAAAAGGCCTTTTAAACTTTGTGTTCCCAAATCGATTCCTATTACATACATTTTTTCCCTCCGATCTCGCCTGATGGCCACCTTACAATAATGGTGTGATATTTTTCACGGAATCGAAAACGAGATGTGGTTTTACATCCGATCCCGGAAGATCAGCCAATCGGGCCTCTCCACTAAGTACCAAAATACCAAAAAGGCCGTTGAAAACACCAGATTTTACATCAGTATACAGCCGGTCACCTACAACTGCTGTATTTTCAGGTTTAGCACTCAACACATTTAAGGTATAGTCGATTATTTCTTTGTTTGGCTTTCCGATGATCTTATCCGGCATTCGTCCTGTCGATGCGCTTACATAGGCATGAAAGGCTCCAATATCTGGGACAAATCCATTTTGGGTTGGACAGTTATAATCTGGATGTGTACCAATGTATGGAAGGCCTTCGCGTACTAAATCACAAAATTTACATAGTTTTGTATAGTTGAAAGAAGTATCAAATGCAGAAATCAATACATCAGGATGGTCTTCTTCCAGACAGATGCCATTTTTTTCAAATTCATCCATAAGTGCCTTATTTCCAAAAAGGTATACACTTTTCTCGGGAAAATTTCGTTTTAGGTAGTCAATGGTAGCATGCCCAGAAGTGATCAACTGTTTTTGTGGATCGATGTCGAGACCCATTTTATGTAATTTTTCCACATAAATTTCTGCATTTTTAGATGAGTTGTTTGTCATAAAACAATAATTCCGGCCCGTTTGCTCAATTCGTTCCAGAAAAACCTTGGCACCATCAATCCATGTTTCATCCAGATAAATGGTTCCATCCATGTCTAATGCAAAATTTTGTATTTGAGAAATCAGCGCATTTGCATCCTGATTTACTCGATATTTTTCATGTAAAATTTCGATAATATCACCTCTTTTGGATGTTTGAATTGTCCAAAATGTCTGTTTGGGGTTATCGATTACTTTTATTATGAATGGATTTTTTTAAAATGTCAAGAAAACCAAAAAGCCTGGAAACCCTTTAAAATAAAAGGTTTCCAGGCTTTTGATAATAACTCGTTCAAAAAGGTCATATTGAGATTTATTCCGTTTTTTTGAGCGTTTTGCTCTCTAAAGGGACATCTTTTCCCTTAATGTCCGTTTCTGGCTCTGACAAACGCGGAATTGTGGCAAGAATTACTTTAAGCCCAGCGTCTCTCATCCGTTTGATATATTCTGGGTTTGCGTCATCATCCGTAATCAGCGCTGTGATCTCTGAAATTTTGATAAAAGAACAAAGGGCATTTTGATTGAGTTTTGTGCTGTCACAGAGAATATAGCGCTCTCTTGCACATTTTAGCATCACCTTTTCTACTTTTCCCACAAGAATATTATCGCTTCCTGCACCGAATTCAATATCAAAAGCATCACAACCAATAAATGCTTTGTCTGCGCTATACGACTGAAAAAGAATATCCGATGTTGGACCAACGACACAACCGGTACGTCCTCGAACAATCCCACTGTTAATGTGTACCTCCAATTTTTGGTTGGGAATGGTAAGTGTCGACATAACGGTGGAATCTGTTAGAATCACAGCTTCTTTTAGCTTTAAAAGCCAGGGTGCCATCTCTGCTACTGTGGAGCCACCTCCAAGAGCCAAGACATCACCATCATTAATTAATCGACAAGCCTCTGCTGCGATGGCTTTTTTATTTAAAATATTGATTCTGGATTTTCGCTTCATGGTTTCATCGCGGTCGGCATCAATACTAGCAGCACCACCATGAGTTCTTATGAGGAGCCCCTTTTCCTCCATTTTAGCAAGCTTTTTACGAATGGTTGAAGTCGATAAATGTAATGCTTCACAAAGATCGCGATTAGATACACGTTTATGTACCTCCAAATAGTATAGAATATAACTTTCATCATCTCCATTAAACCGATCAATAACCATGCGTCTACCTCCTTTTTTTCAATTCTTTTCCTTGAAATATATTTAAAAACAAAATGCTCTGATTTTTGAAAATTTATTATGTTATGACTGAGTACTTAAAGCGGAAATACTTTTTGCTATTTACAAGATCATTATAAATATGGATAAATATCGAAAATCTTTTTTTGCATGGCTAGTATAACATAAGTTATAGGCTACTGTCTATCCCGTGAACCTAGCAGCTCGTAAAATTAAATTTCATATAAAAGATAAGATTATCGTAGATATCAAATGACTATTTATGAGAAATTATTTAAATAAATTATAAAATACTAAAAAATATTATCGTAAAATAAATAATTATTAATTTGAATTAATAAAATCACTGCAATTTAACTGTTTAAAAGTATGAATATTGTTATATTTTACTCGCCATACTTCTAGTTGTGTAGCTTTCTAAAAGTACACTATTGTAGAGTTATAGGTGAGTTTTAAATACTTGGTTTGGTAGTACTTGTCTTATAAATCATTAAAAAAGTTTTTTGTCATGTATTTGAATATTTTTTGTGTAAAAAATAATTATATTTACGTAATTTATTTAATATGTCCATGATATTTGTTGTTGGTGGAGGTACAAAAAAAAAACAACGTATTTGTTGAATATAGAGATAAAGGTATTTTTGTTACCACATTTCTTATTATTACAAAAGTTTAAGTAAATAAGGGGATGTTTGTGATATTTAATTTTTTAAAAAAGGATGTTAGGGGAAGTTTTGCAAAATAAAAAAGACATAATCCCATACTGTTTGTTAGAGATAGTATAGTATCTAGCCGAATTTTCTATTTACCGGATTGAAGATGTTTTCGAAGATCACTGAGATAGTATGGTATCCTAAAGGATCTGAAGAAAAAAGATTATAAACAAATTGTGACATAGTGGATTTAACCAACTCCCAAAACTTATCATTATGTCTATGTAGATGAAATTTGCTTAAAAAGCAATGGGATGCAAAATTTTGCAACGGCATGGTTTTAAAGGGCACTTATATTAATATTGAGGGATACAAGAAAAGTATCTAGATGGTAAAAGTTATAAGAGTGTGTGCTTTTTGTCTGGTTTAAAACATATTTTACTAAAAGGGCGTTTAATTGTCGGATAAAAAATTTAGTATGTTAAAACTCTTTAGAAAGCTTTTGCAAAAACAAAAGATCGATGATGTACGGTTTTTTAGCAAAATGTTTTTCGTTGTCCCCAGAATACAGTCCAAAGAAGTATATCATACTTGTTAAAAGTATCCAATAACACCTTGTAAGTGCTAGACTACGAGATACGTAGATAAAAGAAAGCCATTGAAGCATTATCAGATGAGGAGAAACGTTTTAATTTTTGGTTTATGTATGAGTGTATAGCTTATCGTATGAATTTAGCACAAAAAGCACACCGGCTTCAATATATTTATTTTTCTTATTCACCCTTTTGGGATTAACTATCCATTAACAGTTCTTCCTCTTCCATGGGTTCCCAAGCTTGTCCAAAGTCAACCTCTTTAAATAAGGCGGCAACGCCTGTGATCTGTTTCAGACGAAGAATCTCGTCTTTCTCCATTCCCAAATGTTTAGCGATCCATGTGTCTGAACGTCCGAATTCGTGGAGTTCTTTCACGATATTGCTCATTAAATCTACATCATGACTTCCTCTAGCGCGGTTATGTCGAATCGTACTTGCAATCCTCTGATCAAGAGGTTTATCAATGACAGAAACAGGCAGCAGCCCATTCTCTCGTTCATAGATATCTGTATATTCTTTCATAATTCTATACCGATGAAAGCCATCGACGATGATATAAGAATCTTTTAGCTTGTCATAATAACAAACAATAGGCATTGTGTAGCCATCCGATTTAATACTATCATACAATAATTTCATCTCAGGTGGTGCAACAGCATTTGGGTTATAATCATTTGGTACAATTTTTTCTACTGGAACCGCTTGAATATTATATACAGGACTTTTACTCATTACCTAGTTCCTCCAAACTATTATATTTTTCCTTAAGATAATTTAGTTGCCTCTGTTGTTCTCGAGTCAATCCAAATCCCATGAATCGACAAATATGATCGTTTTTCAAAATACAAAAACACATCCGTTTCCAACTAGGGATATCTTTGGTTGACTTGATGTCGTCTGTATTATCTGGAATCTTGTCTAAGAAAATAATTCTTGAATTCTTAAAAATTGTATGATTAGAAATCCCATTCCTTTTGATTCGATAGCCATGTTCTTCCAACTCTTGGATGGTCTCTTCTTCAAGACCACCACCAACGGTATGCCAAAACGTAATAGATTTATTAAATTTCTTTATGTAGTTCTGACGTAACCGTGTTGGAAGTGTAGCAAGCAAAAATTGTGTATAAGATTTCCATGTATGACCTTCAGGAAGAGTAACTTTACGATATCCCATTGCTTTAGTCTTACCATAAATCATAGTAAAATTTGCGCCTTGAACTCTTCCTAATAGTTTTACCCACATCTGAAAATCGATTATTCGATAAAGATTAAGGGAATCTTTTGCATAATCTTGGAAAGGGGAAGCGACACGCATCTGAGAAACCGTTAGACCGGCTTTATAGTATAGATCATATAGCTTATTATAAGGGAAGTCAAAAAGATAATACGCATGCCAAATATCTTCAACTGACCAGTCATATAATGGTGATGCTGTCCAAACTTCTTTAAAATGTTTCGTAATCCAACATTTTTCTTTATAAGCATATTTCTTATTAATAAAACCGCTATATCGTTGCAACGATTCATCCGCACGAATTCCTAACAAACAAATTGTTTTTTTATGTCCATGTGTTCGTCGATACCAACGGCCAAATTGCTTAGCTAAGTCTTCTTGGTGCATTTTATAACGGTAAGTTGTTATAGGATTATGATCTAAATTGATGACATAATCATGTTGTGGCATCGGGCGCACCCAGCAGTCTTTTTTTGTATCGTCCCAAGGATACCAGTACATTTCATAACTACTTAAAGCAGTTCGTGTTGCCATAGGTAAACAAAGCCAGTATAACTCTACATTTACGCGTTTTTCTAAAGTATAAAAAGTTTCTTCTACATATTCTGTTGTCATGCTATACTGTGCTTCAAAATCCTGATGGAATACACCAATTGTTCGTAAAGGATAGTAACGATCTCGAAATTCTAAAAGAATATTCAACAATAAACCGCTATCTTTCCCCCCTGAAAAAGATATATAAATAGTATCGAACTCCTTAAATATAAAATGGAGGCGAGTTTGTAAGGCCTGATACACATTTTGTTGAAGATATTTTTTTCTCATAGCATGATTTACTTTACATTGACAATCACAATTGCATACGATATTTTATACATGTATAATGAGCTCGCTGTCACAGTACATTTATACCATAATTATATAAAAAAATACTTATTAGATTAATAATTATATAATCACACAGCTGGATTATTAAATTAATTTCAGCTCTTTTTTAGAGATATATATTATCTTTTCTTCGGATTGTTAAGTAAAGGTCGCTAGCTCCTTTCATAAAAAATACACTCATAACTTTTTTAAGGACAGAATCTAGGAAAATAAAAACCTAAAAATTATATAGTTCTGTCTTACTTATATAAAATAAGTTGTTCTATAGTATATCATAAGTAGATATAGATGTATAGTTTTAATGATGGTGATTGAATTCTAAAATTTAAAACTTTTTGCTAAATGATCTTTTCTTTATCAAGTAGATTGGTAGAAAATTGATAATCTTTAGGAGATACTCCTGTAAACTTTTTGAAAGTTTTATAAAAATGAGAATAGTCATAATAATCAAGAGTACCAGAAACTTCAAGAGGGGAGAGGCCAGATCGTAGTAATAATTTTGCTTCATTGATTTTTCGTTTATTTATGTACTCTATGACACTAAGTCCAATTTCTTTTTTGAATTTAGAGCGGAGAGTTGATTCGGATACAAAAAACTTGTTTGCAATATCTGATATTTTAATCGAACTATATAAATTAAGGCCAATAAACTGAATAACAGATTTTACAAAAGATGAGCAACTTCCACTTAAAAAATCGTGCATTATTTTAGTGAAATGTATAATTGCAGTATCCCTAACGTAAAGAACATCCATCAATTCTGTTATATTTTCCAGTTGTTTAATATAAAAATCACGAAGTCGATAAATATTGGTAATATCATGACCCAATTGAATTGATTGGGAAGAGAGCTTTTCTAAAATGATAATTGTATAATTTTTTTCTGTACGGATAAAATCTCCGCTAACATTGGGTATTATACTGTTACTTGTTTTGGCTAAATTTTCTTTTAAGCTTTTCAGATCTCCTTTTCTAACAAGATCCAATAATTGTGCTTCATAATAATATAAATAATTTTCTGCATTAAAAATACGATTAGTATAGTTATTAATAGTATTATTTTTGATTTTAATTTCATTTAAAGAAACTTGTTGATGTAGTTCTTTAGAATATGGACATTCATCATCTCCATTAAATATAAAGTTTAATAAAATAAGAATATCACGAATATCTCCTAAAGGAAAAACAGGTAGGTGATGTAAGTAACGAGATAAATGGTTTTCATAATTTTCGTCTCGAGTGATTGTTCGAATTTTTTTTAGTATATTATTTTCATCGAGATGGTTGGTTATGAATGGACCAAGTATTAGAATGATATCTTTGAAACAAAACTGTAAGAAAACTTCGTCAAATATTCCAGAAAATAAGTAAGGAGATTTCTTGCTATTAGGTTGAGTAAGATGCTTTTTGAAGTCATATGGAAGTATGTATACTTGGTTTGAAACATATAGATTTTTTAATAAAAACTTTTTATCAAAAACATGTATTGGGAGTTTAGATATTACGTGAATCGATTTTATGATCTTATAAAAATTATTCATTGGTATTTTCCTTTCCTTGTCTTTTAAAAAAGAATTGATATAATATAGCGTATTATTAGTATAAAAAAATTAAAATACTTTTCCAATAGTCATACAAAAAAGAAATATTATTTACATATATTTGTTGAAAATTACAGCGTAAATATTTTATATTATGATTAAAGTTATTGGATATACTGAATAAAATTTTTGTTTTTTTAAAGCATCTGATTATTTTATAAATTTTCAATAAATATTTTTAATATTCAAAATTTGTATGTGTAAAAAGAGAACGAAAAGAATATTACAGAAAAAATAGAAAGTAGATTAAAACAAATTTGTTTATGGTTTGTATAATAGCGATATCTTTTTATAAATTATCTAGTAGAGTAAACAAAAATTTTTATAAACAGGTTGAATCTTGGCAAATAGGATCAGATGTAAAGTAGATTATTATATTTTAGATGGTATAATTTATCCCTGAAAATGAGCTTTTATAGTAGTAGGAGTATTTATTGTTATTGAAAATATTTTTATAATTTTGTTAGAAATAAATTAATGAAGTACTGACCGTTGTTTATAAAAATGTAAAATAGCCATTTATGGATAAAATGACGGATAATAGCATTAAAAATCAATCAATAATGGACTATAGTACTGAAAAAAGATACATACAACAGGGTTAATCTACAAAAAATGGAAAAGGATAAATTAGATAATTACATTAGCTTAAAAAAATATCGATATATTGAAATTTTACACAGAAAAAAATATTGTTTTTTACATTTTCACACCTAAAATTACTTGCTTTGATGTTTTAATTAATATATTATTATCTCAGTAACAATATGAATGGCTCCAAAGCATGTTGTTACTAACAATCGGAGTTCGAGGTGCCCTCCTAACCTAAATTAATTCAATGTCACTGATCGACCATTTATTTCATCTGAAGTTTAGGTAGTATAGATAATAATAACGTTTAAAATTTGCGCCTCATCCTCTCATAAAACCCTCTCAATTTTATATATTGAGAGGGTTTTACATTGTAAGGAAAACCACCTTTTATGTAAGTAATATGGAGTTAAAGTAAAGTTTAATATCTATACCAAAAACCCAAATAGAAAGATGAAAGAACATATTGACCTGTTTACGGTTGAACCATTGAAATAAGAAAATGGAAAAATCTATTTTATAAACGGTTCATGCTTTTGGATTTTTTGATGAAACTTATTAAATGTCGAAATATTCTAAAAGTTATAATAATGTTAAGCGTTAAAATAAAATTTGAAAACTCTAAACAAATATAAAAGTTTTTTTAAAATAGGTTCATACAATAGATGCTCAAATTGTTGATAGTTGATAAAAAACATAGAACTTCATTTTTTTAATATCGAATATAAAGGTAAAAATGTTATTATCTGTTTTGCATTTTTATATGCTGTCCACTAATTAACGGGTAAGAAATAAGAATTTGACTGTCAAGATTTTCATTATACAAATCAATCCCTGTTATTTGACTATTTTCATAAGTTTTATAGTAATAAATTCCCTTGTCTGTATTGCAACATGAACTGTAAATAGTGATTTCGTACGTATCTTTAGCCAGACGAACACATCCGCGTTCTTGATTGACTGAACCAAGTATGTGAAAAAACTGACTAATGCTTTCAGATTCAGAAGTTCCAGAAATTGAGTTTAGTTTAGTAAAGGCTGCTTTCACGAAACGAGATGATGAAGAAAGATCGCCTGGAAGGCCAATAGCACCCATACCACGACTATATATATCGAGGTCTAATTTACTTGAAAAACGATTTTCTGGAACTTCTTTGGTAATATTAATGTAATTATTAAGATTAAACATCTGAATATCAAAAGTAGGATTATTAGTCAAAATACCTATTGAATTATCATATATTTTTAAGCCTGCCTTTACTGATTCTACGGTTATAGATACTTCTTTGTCTGAAATAATCCAATGCAAAGGCGATAAAGGCAACTCTTTGCTAAAATCGATATTAATTAAATTAATTCGATCGAGCAAACTTTTTACCTCAGCAATAGTAGCGCATTGACCTAAAATCCATGGAATAAACTCAAAAGGTGCTATATTATCTATCCCTTCTACTTCTTGTTTATAATCTGCATTTCCAGGAAAATTTAGTCCAGCCATACTTAAGCCTTTTTCATTGGTGGCATCATAATACAATGGATAATTTTCAACAACAAAAGCCATACCAATCATAGCATAATGAGACTTCATGGGCTTCACTTTCCGAAAATTAAATTCATAATTTCGTGGCACAATCGTTACTTTTTGATTATAAGAAAATTCCAAATCAAGATTACGGCCAAAATAATGATCTTTTGTTACGTATGTTGCTGCAGTACACATTTTAACACCTCCACAGTTTTTTATTTGCTTTTTTTATTTATACCAAAAAAAATATTTTTAAAACAGAGCATTAATCGTTATATGAAGTTTTTTCAATAAGAAAATTTTTAAAAGAATATACATACTAAAATATTTTTTGTGTTTAAAAAAATCAAAATAACAACTTAAAATTCTTAATTACTTGAGAAAAATATAAAAGACATATGACGTTTAATTTAACGAAATCTATTATACATTAAAGCAGGAAAATGCAATTGGCAAAAAATATAGTTGTTAAAGTAGGCGTTCCTTTTTTGAAGATATATCTAAGAGACAGTAGATTTATTTTTAATTAGAAAAAGAATAAATATGTATAAAATATATAAAAATATGTAAAAAACAGCTATAACTTCTAAATAGTATAGACTTATTATGAATTATGAACTATTTTATTTATAGTTTAAAGATAAAAAATAATATGTATTTTTAATGCGAAAAAAATTTATTTTTAAAAGGGAAAGGCTAAGGTGACTATAGAAAATCCATTTTTGTAAGTTTTTATTATTATATAAATTAAATATATGAAAATCTAGAATTAAATTTTTTTATATGTATCTAACTTTTAAAAAAAATTTTTTGAGGATATAAAATGCACTATCTTTAAACGATATTTTACAGTTAAAAGGAAATTGATTTTTATGAAGAATAACTCAATTTATAGAAAAAGAAGTTTACAGATACTGACCAAAAGAAGACAAAGATACGGTATAAGAAAACTGAGTATTGGCGTGTGCTCTGTATTACTGGGCATCACGCTAATGGTGCCGTCTTTGGGTACCGTCTATGCACAGGAAATCAGAGGACTGGATACTACAACACATTATACGGCAACCGGAATTGATAACGGGACCAACCTACGTTATAGCTCTACTGTTTTCAATAAAGTTGAGGATGACGGAAGTTTATCTATGATATTTACATATTGGTTTAATGGAAGCACAGGATGGGGGACAGACCCTGCGAACGAATATGCTGGGAAATATCTTTTGAGTTTTACTAACGATACCTTTTATAAACAAATCGATAAAGTTATTTTAGATGATATTAGTCTGGAAAAGCATAACGATGGCGCGATGTGGTCTCTGCCAGTTACAGAACTGCCTAACTATGCTTTGATAGGTTTTTCACGTGAACAGTCTGTTAAAATCACGCTGAAAAATGGACAGACATTGGAAAGTCTTAATTTACAGGATACTCCAATTGGATTTAATTCTGTTTTGACGACCAATAAAGGAGCTATAGCTTCAAACAGTATTTCTAATGGTTATATCTTGCAAAGTAATAATAAGAATAAGAATGAAAAGGAAACAGATTTTACAAAAGGTAAAGTGAATCAAAAAATTAAATTTAATGCTGATGATATGACCATTCGTTCTATACACATCTTCAAACCTGCTGAGAATTTCCTACAGACAGATTATAGCTGGGTTGTGTATGTGAAAGAACAGATACCACCAGAGTTGCTTCCATATATTGATACAGATAATATTAAAATATATTGCTCTGATTTGGACGGCGTAAAGATTAATGAAAACCATGAAGAATTCACGGTACCAATTAACGACCAAGGCTTAGTGGATACAAGTCAGGTTCCAGAACTAAGCATCATCGGGAATGATACAAAGGCGCAGTTAGATGCAGCAAGAAAGAATTTGGACCGAATCTTTTTTGGAACGCTTGGTCAAAGCCGTAACTATACGATTTCCTATAAACTAAAAGATAGCGTAACTCTTTCTGATTTTGCACATGCAGCTAATGAATATATTGAGAAAAATCAGCAATCCTTCTTATTTGATAGCTGGATGGAAGCAGACTATCTGAACACTAAACAAGGTATATCAACAAATGATAATGGAGATGATCCAAAGCAGTTGAATGATTCGTATGCAAATGCTTATCTGGATGCGAATGATACGGACAAAGATGGTCTATTTGATTTTGTTGAATGGAAGATTGGTACCGATACTACTAAGGTAGATACAGATGGTGATGGAGTACCTGATGGACAGGAATTTATGACAGATCAGACAGAACCAAACAACGCTGCCGATTATCTAGTATCAAAACCAACTACTACAACGACAACATTTGATTCCACTAAAAAGACAACGATTGAAGGAACTGTTCCAAAGCCATTGATTGCTGATCCAGCAGACCCGGCAAGACTGATCCAAATCACAAATGAAGATGCTGGAAATGTGATCGTCAAGCTTCAAGGCTATGATAAAGATACGAAAACATACACAACTGATGAATACGGTACAGTCAAGATTCCATATAAGGATCTGGTAGCCGGAAATTTCTTTTTGGATGTTAACGCAAACCTAGTGCCAGATGGTACAGAGGTTGTTCTGGTTGCATATAGTCCAAATGCAGACAATCCCGTTATGGGAGACCCATTTACATTCACTACACCAGATAAGGACAAATACGATGCTAAAGGTGGTACACTGAATCAGGACTACGGAAAGAAAGCGGAAGAGGCTGCAATTCTGGACAAAGTCACAGTAACAGAAACCAAGGATGGCCAAGAGGCTCCGGCACCAGCAGAGAAAGTGAAATCCAAAGCGATCAAAGGTGAGATTCCTACTCCTACTGCAGATGGTGCAGACCAGACCGTGACCGTGGAAGTAACCTACGCAGACGGAACCAAGGAAGATGCTACCGTAACGGTCAACTATGGCTTGGCAGCAGATGCATATAACCCATCAGGGCAAGCAATCACAGTCGACAAAGGAAGTCAGCCAAATGCAGAAGACGGAATCAGGAACAAAGACGATCTTCCAGAGGGAACAAGGTATGAGTGGAAGACCCCAGTGGATACGGATACAGCGGGAGAAACCACAGGAACGATCGTAGTGACATATCCAGATGGAAGCAAGGAAGAAGTGGATGTTACAGTCAATGTTGTTGACACAACACCACAGGCTACTGATACAGAACTGTATACGGCGCAAGGGGGAGTTGTAAATAAACCATATGGACAGACAGCTACGAATGATGAAGTCATCGCAGAGGTAACAACAGATGCACCGGCTGATAAAGTAAAATCGAAAGAGGTAGTAGATGCTATTCCAACGACAGGGCAGAACCAGCCAGTGAATG
>NZ_FRBP01000021.1 GCF_900142645.1 Eubacterium callanderi | reverse complement strand
TGAAGGCATCTAAGCACGAAGCCCCCCTTAAGATAAGATATCTCATTCGAAAGAAGTAAGGCCTCTGGAAGACGACCAGGTAGATAGGCTGGAGGTGGAAGTGCAGCAATGTATGGAGCTGACCAGTACTAATCGGCCGAGGTCTTGATCTAACAAGACTTTTGAAACACTCTTTTCCTTTATGTTGTTTTGAGTGACTAAAAACTGAATAAAAACGCAAGATTGATCTCGTGATGATGGCGAAGGGGAAACACCTGTTTACATACCGAACACAGAAGTAAAGTCCTTCAGCGCTGAAAGTACTTGGTGGGCAACTGCCTGGGAGGATAGGACATCGCGGGGTCTTTTTACATTTAAGCTTAAGCCGCGCAAAAAAAGAAAGGTGAATGGCCCGTGCAAGTTTACTTGCAAAGGGCCAATGACCTTTTTTTTATGGGGCGTAGCCCCTGACGAAGGTGTCTACAGGACACCGGAGTACGCGGCGATAAGAGCCTGAAATGTTTACAATACGCATGCAAGTAAAAAGAGACAGTTTCCTCATCCATAAAAAACAAACAAAAAGCCCCTTGAGCCAATCACTCAAGGGGTTAAATATTTAGAAGGAATAATTCCCTTCTCTTTATACTCATTGCCATGTAAAATAATTCGTCCGCCGATAATCTTGTAAATCTTTGCGGACAGAGGCTCTAAAATAATCTGTTCCAAGTCTTCCTCATTGTTTGTAAGCAGCTCAAGACCTTTGCGGTCCTTGACAGCTCCATGGCTGAAGCAGCGGCTTTTAACAGTGTTGCGGTTAAAGAGGCAAAGATAGCTTTCATCACCGAGGTCACGTACGTAGGCAAAAACATCGTCTTTGCAGGGAAGCGGATACCATGAACCGCGTTGAAAGGCTTTATGCTCTGCCCTTAAGGCGGTTATTTTTTTGTACCATTCTAAAATTTCTGTATCTTCATGGCCCCATGGATATGTACTCCGGTTAAAGGGGTCTTCATAACCCTGAACGCCGGCCTCGTCGCCGTAATAGATACAGGGGACGCCCGGAAAGGTAAGCTGGATCAGGCTTAAAACCTTTAAGCGGCTTTTGGCCAGGCTGTATTGTTCCTGGGTTAGCCGGTAATGCTCTTTATCACTTTCTTTAGAAAGCGCGGGTGCTTCTCCAAGAATCGTTAGGATACGCATGCGGTCATGGGAACCGATCAGATTCATATTTCCCTTAAACTGTCCTCTGGGATAGTTTTCATAGAGTGACATCATCAAACGCGCAGTTTCCCGAGAGCCTTTATTGCCCATCATAAAGTTAATGAGTGCGTCGCGGAAGGGATAATTCATGACTGCGTCCAGCTCATAACCATAAAAATACCGGCGTAAAATGCCGTAGGCCACTTTTCTGGAGGCGTCCTCCCAGACCTCGCCAATGAGGACCGCGTCTTCTTTTTCCTGTAACATGGCGGTTTTTATCCCTTCGATGAATTCATCCGGGAGTTCGTCGGCAACGTCCAGCCGCCATCCTGAGGCACCAGCTTTCAGCCATCTTCGTATCACTGAATTTTCATTTTCAAAAATAAAATCCTTATATTCAGGCGTTAATTCTTCAACGTTAGGCATTGACTTAACGCCCCACCAGCATTCGTATTCGTTTGGATAATCGTTAAAGCGGTACCAGGGATAAAACGGAGAATCCTTCGACTGATAAGCCCCCAGTCCGGGATAATTTCCGTATTTGTTAAAATAAATACTGTCGTCTCCGGTGTGGCTGAATACACCATCTAAAATGACGCGTATGCCACGCTTTTCTGCCTCTGCACATAGCTGTTCAAAAAGTTCTGTGTTGCCGAATTCCGGGGCAATATGGAGATAATTTGCGGTATCATACTTGTGGTTACTGCTTGATTCAAAAATGGGATTGAGATATAAGATTGTAATATTCAGTTCTTTTAAATAATCAAGCTTTTCGATAATTCCCTGAAGGGTGCCGCCAAAAAAATCCCAGTACTCAATATTTCCCTGACCATCGCGAAAATAATGAGGACTGTCTTCCCAGTTTCCATGAATAAGCGACTGCTTTTTATATTGGGGCTCGAAGGTTTTCTTTTCGCCTTTGTTAAAGCGGTCGGGAAAAATTTGATACATGATCCCCTCGGTGTACCATGCGGGCATTTCACGGACTTTATCGTAGAGTGTAATCTGATAGGACGGTGGAAAGGCTTCATAAATCTGCCCCTCGCCGCCTAAGGTGTCATTTTGTGTGCCATAACAGTAATTGCGGCCTTCATGCTCATAACAAAAATCGTACCATAAAACACCTGGCTGATCGGGTAATGTGAGTGTGTACTCCATCATGTCAGGGAATTTCGATGGTACCATATCGTAAAAGTGCTCGATTGAATTGTAGAATGTCCTTAATTTAACATTTACAGCGTGTGTGGTATAAACACGAATCGTAACCTGGGAGCCTGTCGGAAGTGCTCCGAAAGGCTCCTTAAATCTTAAATCCCAGGAATTGTGTCTAAAATTCATTATGATAATTTACCTGTTACTTTCTTATAATAGTATAAATAGGTTTCGGCAGAAATTTTCCAGTCGAAATTTGATTTTGATGCGTTGGTCATGAGGGTCTTCCACAGCTCGGGCTCGTCATAGTACAGGCCGACAGCCCGCTGGAGTGTGAAGAGCATATCATGTGCGTTGTAGGTGGCAAAGCTAAAGCCATTGCCTTCTTTTGTTTCTTTGTCAAAATAGTGGACGGTGTCCTTTAGGCCGCCTGTTTCCCGAACAACGGGGACGGTGCCGTAGCGCATGGCGATCATCTGTGACAAACCGCAGGGCTCAAATTTTGAAGGCATCAGGAACATATCGCTGGCGGCGTATATTTTTCGAGAGAGGTCTTCGTTAAAGTCAATAATGGTAATCATTTTATCCGGATAAGTGTAGGCAACCTCTCGCAGCATGTTTTCGTACTGGGCGTCGCCAGTGCCAAGAACCACCATTTGGATGTTCATCTGAAGAATCTCATGAATGACAGCAGCCACGAGATCAAGTCCTTTTTGCTCAACCAGACGTGTGATCATGGAAATCATCGGAACCTTTGGATTAACCGGAAGCCCGAGATAGTCCTGAAGCGCTGTCTTATTTTCTGTTTTCTTTTTATATGAACGTGTATAAGGCACAAAGAGCGCTGGATCTGTCTGAGGGTTATAGACGGTTTCGTCAATTCCGTTTAGAATACCCACGGTTTTGTAGCTGATATCACGCATCACGCCATCAAGACCTTCACCATAGTACGGGTCCTTCAGTTCTTCGGCGTAGGTTGGGCTGACCGTGGTTACCAGATCAGAGGTGTAAAGCGCGCCCTTCATCAGGTTTAATTTGCGGTAGAACTCCATGGCAGCCGGAAAATAATCCAGATTCAAGACACCCTTAAGGTCATCAAAGCCATAGAGCCCCTGGTACTTCATGTTGTGAATGGTAAAGACTGCTTTTGTGTTCAGATAATGCCACTGGTACTGTTCTTTGAGCAGGAACGGGATCAGGGATGCCTGCCAGTCATGACAGTGAAGTACATCCGGATAGAAATCAATGTAGGGGATGGACTCCAGCACTGCGCGGCAGAAATAAACAAAGCGTTCACCGTCATCATAATAGCCATACAGGTTCGGACGGTTAAAATAATATTCATTGTCAAGAAAATAGTAGGTAACGCCGTCCATTTCATATTGCTGTATACCCACATACTGGTCGCTCAGACCAACCTTGACGTAGAAGATGTCAATAAGCTTAAAATCTTTTTTATATTCTTCGGGAATACTGGCGTATTTTGGAAGAATAACGCGGATATCGGTTTGATCCTTTGGAAAGGCCTTTGGCAACGAGCCGATCACATCACCTAAGCCGCCGCTTTTGGAAAAGGGATAAGCCTCGGTAGCGGCAAATAAGACTTTTAATTTATCCATTGTTATATAACCATTCCTTTACTTAATACAATCGGGTTATCCTTTGTTCCGACCAGTGATGCGTTATCACGAATCTTAACATCTTTATCAAAAATAACATAGTTCAGTTTAACGTTATTTCCAATTTCGGCCTTCTGCATAATAATGCTGTTGGAAATTTCGCTGCCATAGCCGATTTTGCTGTCGCGGAAGAGAACACTGTGGTAAATTTTCCCCTCAACCTCACAGCCGCTGCCGACGATGGAGTTGCGCACCACGGCCTCATTTTGATAAAGTGTCGGGTGGTTGTCCTTGATTTTGGTATGGATGGAGTTTTCGCTCAGGAAAAGCTCTTTCATGATGTCGAATTCCAGAAGATCCATATTGGCTTCGTAATATTTGGCCAGGTCGTGTACGCGGTTAATATAACCGCTATGCGGTGCGCCGTATACCCGAAGGGTATCCAGATTACTCTTGATCATATCCATCAAGTCCCATTCGCCGGTACGTTCACCAAGCTCCATTAAGTCCAGAAGGACTGATTTTTTAATAATCATCATATCCGCATAGCAGTGGTCTGTCATTTTTTCCTTTTGGTAATGGATGTTGGTAATGCGGTATTTATCAAATTCTAAAAAGACATCGTTGTTTTCAAAGGTAAAGCTTGGCTGTACTTTTTTAAAAATCAATGTGACATCACTGTTGTTTGTTTTATGGATTTTATAGGACGCGTTAAAGCTGAAGCTGGTTACCAGATTTGGCGCTGAGATAACCACGTCTTCATCGCTGCTATGCTGCAGAAATGCGCGGTTATTGTACAGATCACGAAGATTGATTTTCATGAGATTACCAAACCGGACACTGCTGCTGCCTGCCAGAATGGACAAGTCCTGAGTTTTACGGCTTAAGGACCATTCCTTTCCTGTTCCCAGATGGTCGATAAGAGAACTGTATTTATGAGAGCCGACGACACCGACATGGGAAATGCCGGAATTCACCATATTGGACAGGGTAAAGTCGATCATGCGGTAACGGCCGCCAAAGGGCAGCGTACTGATACTGCGGTGCTGGAGCAATTCATTGAGATCTGAGTTATCGCCGTCTACATTTAAAATAATACCAATTGCTTTTTTCATTTCTGAGCACCTCCTATGAATTTAAAACGTGAATTTCTGCCGGGTTGTCACTTTCAGCAGCCACCAGACGGACATCACTCTTAACGTAAGCTCTTGAACCAACAATGCAATTTTCCAGATGCGCGCCATCCTCAATGATTGCGCCGGTATGGATAATTGAGTTTTTGAGAACTGTGTTTTTTCCAACGATAATATCGTGGGAGATAATAGAATTTTCGACTGACCCGAAAATAACACATCCATCACAGATCAGACTGTGTTTTACCACCGCGTCCTGCCCGATAAACTGCGGGTGACGGCTGGTATTATTCGAAAAGATTCTGAAATTCCGGTCTGTCAGGTCAAAATCACAGGCTGGATTGAGTAAATCCATATTGGCGTCATAGTAGCTTTGGATAGTTCCGACATCTTTCCAGTATCCGGAGAACGGATAGGCGAAGATTCGTTTTCCCTCTTCGTGAAGCATTGGAATGACATTGTGCCCAAAGTCATTTTCGGAATCGGGATTTTCAGCGTCTTCAATTAAAGCTTTGCGCAGGACATCCCAGGTAAAGACGTAGATTCCCATCGAGGCTTTGTTGCTCTTTGGTTCCGGAGGCTTTTCCTGGAATTCCAGGATACGTTTTTCGTCATTGGTATTGACAATTCCAAAACGATGGGCTTCATCCCAGGGGACATCCATCACTGCGATGGTGAGGTCAGCGGATTTCTGCTTATGAAAATTAACCATATTGGAGTAATCCATTTTATAGATATGGTCGCCAGACAGGATGAGCACATATTCCGGGTCAAAGCTGTCGATAAAGTCAATGTTTTGATAGATAGCATCAGCTGTGCCATTATACCAGCGCCCGCCCTTTTGTCCCATATAGGGGGGGAGAATGCGAACGCCGGCGCCAACCTTGTCAAGGGACCAGGCGCTTCCGTCACTGATATAATTGTTCAGGATATAAGGACGGTATTGGGTGAGGACACCCACGACATCAATGTCAGAATTCATACAGTTGCTTAATGGAAAGTCAATAATACGGTATTTACCGCCGAATAAAACGGCAGGCTTAGCGTTGTTAAATGTGAGGGATCCCAGACGGCTTCCTTGTCCTCCAGCTAGGAGCATAGCGACACATTCGGTATTCATAATATTTCCTCCTCGTAAATGAATGGTTTGATTTTCCAGATTTCTCTCTGATAATCGGCAATAGAGCGGTCACTTGAGAACATTCCGGAGTGTGCAATATTGACAGCCGACATTTGCAGCCATCTTTTTTGATCTCTGTATACGGCACTCGAGGCTGACTGGATGTCCGCATAAGAGGCAAAGTCTTTAAGTACAAAATAGGTGTCGTTATGAATCAAAAGTGAATCATAGATCGACTGGAAGGTAGAGGTATTGCTGAAAAAGCCATTGATCAGCTGTTCCAAAACCTCCTGAATCCGCGGATCGGATTCATAGATGTCCAGGGAGCGGTAGCCGCCATGGGCATTGTAATTTGCAACCTCCACATCGGAGAGGCCAAAGGTAAAAATATTATCCATTCCCACAGCTTCAGCGATCTCGACATTGGCGCCATCCATTGTGCCGAGTGTAATGGCACCGTTCATCATGAATTTCATATTTCCGGTACCAGAGGCTTCCTTGCCCGCAGTGGAAATCTGCTCAGAAATTTCGGCGGCAGGATAAATCATCTCGGCGACAGAGACATTAAAATTTGGAACAAAAACGACTTTTAAACGGTCATTGATAGTGGTGTCGTTATTCACCTTGTCCGCAATGACATTAATCAGCCGGATGACTTCTTTGGCATAATAATAGGATGGTGCGGCCTTGCCGGCAAAAATATAGGTTTTTGGGACAAAATCCATATTTGGATCTGCCTTGAGTGTATTATAAAGATACATGATGTGCAGAGCGTTCAGCAGCTGCCGTTTATACTCGTGAATACGCTTGACCTGAATATCAAAGATCGAATCCAGGTTCAGCTGAATCCCTTGGGATTTGTTGATATATGCTGCCATGTGGGCTTTGTTTCTGCGTTTGACAGCTCCCAGCTTTTCACAGAAAGCGGCGTCAGCTGCATATGGAAGCAGTGCCTCCAGGCTAGATAGTTTGTTTGGCATTGTCCAGCTGTCACCTATGGTTTCATTGAGCAAGGTTTTTAGCTGCGGGTTGCTGCCCATTAAAAAACGTCTTGGCGTTACGCCGTTGGTCACAGAATGAAAACGCTCCGGGAAAACAGCATAAAAATCCTTGAAGGTTTCCTCACGGAGAATTTTACTGTGCAGCTCCGCGACGCCGTTGACAGAATGGCTGCCGATAATGGCCAGATGTGCCATATGGACATGGCCGTCCTTTAAAATCGAAATGGAATAGTTGCGCGCCTCCTGGTCTGGATAAAACCAGTTCATGTCATTGACAAAACGGCGGTTGATTTCTTCGATAATCTGGTAGACACGGGGAAGAAGTTCCTTTACCATATCAATGGGCCATTTTTCCAGCGCTTCAGGCAGTACGGTATGGTTTGTGAAGCTGATGGATTTAACGGTCATATCCCAGGCCTTATCCCACTCATAATTTTCTTCATCAATGAGAATCCGCATGAGCTCTGGAACGCAGAGGGCAGGATGTGTATCATTGATATGGATACAGATTTTATCGGAAAAGCCGTCCATTGATCCGTGATTAAATTTTTTATAACGCCGCACAATCCGTTTCAGCCCGGCACAGACAAAGAAATATTCCTGCTTGAGGCGGAGCTGTTTTCCCTCAAAGCCATTGTCGTTTGGATATAAAATCTGACTGATGGCCTCGGCCTCAGAACGCCTTTGCATGGCTTTTAAAAAATGACCCTGATTAAAGGTGGAGAGGTCAAAATCCTCTACCGGCTGTGCGCTCCAGAGACGAAGTGAATTGACGGTTTTGTTATGGTAGCCCTGAACAGGGACATCATAAGGGACTGCCAATACCGGTTCATAGTTTTCATGGATAAAAACCAGCTTGCCATTGACCATTTCAGTCCGGACATTCCCTTTATACTTTACAATAACAGATTTATCGGGCTTGGCGATTTCAAAAGGATAACCGTTTTTCAGCCAGTTGTCTGCAACTTCAACCTGTTCATTGTTGATGATCTTCTGTTCAAACAGGCCAAATTTATAGCGGATTCCATTTCCATGCCCGGGAAAGCCCATGGCGGCGGTTGAATCCAGAAAACAGGCCATGAGCCGGCCCAGACCACCGTTGCCGAGTGCGGGATCGTGCTCTTTTGCCTGAATGGCCTCGTAATCAAGACCGAGCTCACAGAGCACCTCAGGCACAATATCGTCCCACCCGAGACTGTTAATATAAGCCTTTAACAGCCGGCCTATCAAAAATTCGATGGAGAAAAAATAGATTTGCTTTTCTTCCATTTTGTGAAGGCGGCTGTTGTTGACAGCCCATTCGGCAGTGATTTCTTCCATGACCAGCTCAGATAATGCTTCATACTGGTGCTGTGCGGTCGATTCGGAGAAATCTTCGCCGGAAACTTCTTCTACTTTTTTTATAAATGCTTTTTTAAAACTTGCTTTTTCAAGTGTTTTCATCCGGTGTCCTTTCCAGACCGCTATTTTTTCGTCTTAGCAACAGGCTTGGAAGCAGTATCCTTTGCGGTCTGCGCCTTGGTAGATTTTTTTACAGTTGACACTTTTGCTTTTTTATCCGAAACAGCAGCTTTGGATGAAGAAGCTGTCTTTGCTTTCTTAGCGGTGGTTTTCTTTTTTGCTTTTGACGCAACGCCCTTTAATACGATTGCCGCGGATGGCGGTATGTTCAACGTCACGCTGTAGGGCTGATTATGACATGGGGTGTCCTGTGCTTTTGCGGTCTTTTTGACTGTGAAGCCGGACCCACCATATTTTGGATCGTCGGTGTTGAAAACCAGACGATAGGTTTTTTCTGCAGGTACACCAATCTGGAAATTGGTATAGGTTAGCGGGCAGAAGTTGATCAGAATGATCAGATCGTCTTCTGGATGCTTGCCCATTCGCCTGAAAACGAGAATGCTCTGGCCGTTGTTGTCAGCGTCGATCCATTCAAAGCCGTCCCAGCCATGATCCTTTTCCCAAAGCGCATTTTCCCGGGCGTAAAATTTATTCAGGTCTTGCATAAAGTCCTTGGTTTGACGATGCCTGTCATAGTCCAGCATAAACCATTCAAGGGATTCGTAATAGCGCCATTCGGTGAACGGTGCGAACTCATTCCCCATAAAGGTGAGCTTTTTACCGGAATGAAAATACATATACGCATATAAAAGCCGAAGCTGGTCAAATTTCATTTCATATGGACCAAACATTTTATCCACGATTGATTTTTTGCCATGGACAACCTCATCGTGCGACAGCGGCAAAATAAAGTTTTCGCTGAACGCATAGGCCATTGAGAAAGTCAGTTTTGAATGGAACTGATTTCTGCAGTATGGGTCTGTTTCCATATAAGAGAGGGTATCGTGCATCCATCCCATATCCCACTTCAGGTTAAAACCAAGGCCGCCCTCGTCCACAGACCAGCTGACCTTGGGGTAAGCGGTTGATTCCTCAGCGGCCATAATGGCAAATGGAAAATGCTTGAAGATGGCTGTGTTCAGTTTTCTCAGGAAATCAACCGCTTCAAGACTGTCATTTCCACCAAATTTATTGCGGCGGTATTCGTCGTCATAGCCATAGTTTAAATAGATCATGCTTGCCACACCGTCAATACGCAGCCCGTCAATATGGTATTGGTCAAACCAGAAATAAGCGTTTGAGATTAAAAAGGTCAGCACTTCTGGTTTTGCAAAGTCAAATTCCATAGTACCCCATTGAGGGTGCTCGGTCGCCTCATAAAGGTTTGTACCATCAAGCTTATAAAGACCGTGGGCATCCTTGCAGAAATGTCCTGGAACCCAGTCCAGTATAACGCTGATTCCCGCCTGATGGCAGGCGTCAATAAAATGCATTAAACCCTGAGGCTCGCCATAGCGGCTGGTCGCAGCAAAGTAGCCGGTCAGCTGGTATCCCCAGGATCCGTCAAAGGGATGCTCCATAATGGGCATCAGCTCTACGTGCGTATAGTGCATATCCTTAAGATAAGGGACAAGTGTGTCAGCAAGCTCGTAATAGCTCAAGGCAGTTCCGTCCTCATGTGTTCTCCAGCTGCCGAGATGAACCTCATAAATATTAACAGGCTTCGGCTTAGAGGCAGCTTTTTTGCGCTGCTCAAGCCATTTTTTGTCCTTCCAGCTGTAACCCTCCAAATCCCAGAGAATAGAGGCTGTTTTAGGCTTGACCTCAGAATAAATACCATAAGGATCTGATTTATAGACGTTTTCCCCATGACATTGCGTAATGCAGTATTTGTAGAGCTCACCTTTATTCAGATCAGGAATGGTGCATTCCCATACACCGCCAGAGTCTTTCTGTAAAAGCATCGGATGAGCGTCGGGATTCCAGTCATTAAAATTGCCTACGACTGAAACAGCTTGAGCGTGTGGTGCCCAGAGTCGAAAAACAACACCTTTATCTGTAAAATGAGCGCCAAAAAATTCGTAGCTTTTCAGATAAGTTCCCTCGTGAAAAAGATGGTACGCGATTTTAGGTTTCATAGTCAATCAGTCCTTTCTTAATTACAGGTTATATTATAGATTGTATAAGAGTACTTTAATTAAATATAGTTTAACATAAAAAAGTATGAGAATGTTTTTATATAGGTTAATTTAAGTAAAATCTTTTTAATATATTGTACCATGAAATTTAAATTTGTAAACGTTTCATCGAGAAAAAAATACATTTATTTTTCCACCTAAGTTTAAAATGACACAAACGAAATAAATTCCAACTAAAAGTGCAAATAATCCACCAAAGTTGCCGTATAGCAGGGTGTATTTAGTCGAATGATTCATAAACATTAAGAAAATACGGAAGGCAATATTTATGCCAAGAGTTGAAAAAACAGCGCCTGGAAGTCCCTGAATAAATTTCAAATGGCGGTCCGGTGCTAAAACATAAACACAGGTAAACAGAAATATACTTGTGACCAAAGAAAAAATAAATGTAAAGATATTCATTAAAATAATATTAAACTGATCAATGCCTAAGCGTACAAGAATATATTCACTGATCGCTTCGCTGAAAACATAGGCTGAAATGATCAAGATGATGGAAATGGCAAACAGAATTGTGAAAAGAAAGGATAAAAGCCAGATTTTTAAGTGGCTTCTGCTCTCATGATTACCATAGTTCTGATTCATTCCTGTCATGATCGCTCTTGCGGCCAGTGTTGCAAAGAAAAAGGTGAATAAAACTAAAATATAATTGTTATCCGCAAGGTTTTTGGTCAGCGTGTCAATTAAGGTGCGGACGTAATCGTAGGAGAGCTGGGGAAGATACTCTTTTAGGATATCAAAAAGATAATCTTTAAACTGCACAATAAAGCGGCCGACAAAATTGATTAAAAAGATAATCAGCGGAAAGAAGGCCATGATAATATAAAAGGACATCTGGGCACAGATACCCCAAAAGTCTGTCCTGTCCATATCCTCTGCCATAAAAATGATGAATTCAGTGAGCTTTGATGTTTTATTCTTCATGGTCTACCTTCCAATCTTCTTCAGCAAAAATAAATTGACGACACAGCCAAAGGTTAGAATAATGCAAAAAACATACACGACGATAATTAAAGAAAAAGGACCTTCAAGGGAACTGAACAGGCTCTCTATCTGTAAATGATTTTTTATAAAAGCCTCATAAAGCCCAATGATGGAGAGCCAGCCCAGGCTTACAAATACGCCGCCCGGCAATGCGAAAAAGAAAGACATCCGGACAGACGGTGTATACATATAGATGGCGGTCACAAGCAAAGCGATGATCGCACTGATATAAATCAGGGTAAAGCCCTGCCAGAATTTAATAAAAATATCTGAAAGATTCATGTACTCAAAAAAGGAGGTTGATATTTTCTGGGTAAAGATATACAGATAAAAAACCACTAAGATCAGAATAACAAGGATAACCAGATAAAGAACAGCCAGTCCCCAGACCAGAAAATAGTTGCGCTTTTCCGGTATCAGCATTACCTTGTTAATGGTCAGAATCAAAGAGCGGACAGCACAGACTGACGCGTAAAGTATAAAGAAGCCAAAGACGATATTTGCCCAATGGGAAGTCTGGGGTCCAGCGGCGTTTGCAGCAGCCGTGTTAAACATTTCGTCTAAAAAACCGGGAAACAAGACCTTCAGGCTCTCAAGCACCTGATCGTTGAGACCCTGGGCAAACCAGCTGAAAAAATTATAGATCAGCATGATAAAAGGAATAAAAGCCAGCAAAACTCGATAAGAAAGCTGTGCGGCAAGGTTAAGGATGCTGTAATTTTTTTTATGATTTTTTACAAAAAAGTAGAATTCATATAAGAGCTTCATTTGACTTATTTCCTTCATTTGTGATTTAGAATAATTATACCACGAAAAAGAAATCTATAACAATGAGATTATCAAACTAAAAGAATGGTTAAAAATGAAGTATACAATTTTAATTTATCTAAAATACTGTATCCATATAGATTGAAATTTTTTTAGTAATGGTAAAATGAAGATTCTTTGGTAAAATCAAACGCTTTAACTAAATAAATTTTGAAAGAATAAAAAATAAAATTGCATATTTGAGTATTTTTTGATATACTAAAACAAAATTTGAAGAGATGTGACCGTATAATGCTGAAAAATAATGATGTATATGAGGCGGGCAGAACGGAAGCCATCAGCAACGCTGAGATTGAACAACAGGTGAAAAAAGCTTTTACTACAGGTATTCATCAGTTTAGTCTGGTAAAATAATACATATATGATGTATAATAATACATGAATTAATTTTGAAGGAGATAAAGAATGGGATTAACTTTAACTGAGAAGATTATTAAAGATCACTTGGTGGTAGGTGAAATGGTCAAAGGGACAGAAATCGGCATCCGCATCGACCAGACATTGACACAGGATTCCACCGGAACCATGGCGTATATGCAGCTGGAGGCCATGGAGGTACCAAGAGTTAAAACAAAACGCTCATTAGCTTATATTGACCATAATATGCTTCAGGAAGGCCCTGAAAATATGGATGACCATATCTATATTCAAACCGTTGCTAAAAAACACGGCGTCTATTTTTCAAAACCCGGTAATGGAATTTGCCATCAGGTGGAAATTGAACGCTTTGGCGTTCCGGGACAGACGCTGCTGGGTTCCGACAGCCATACTCCGACAGGCGGCGGGATTGGCATGCTGGCCATTGGCGCCGGCGGTCTGGATGTAGCGGTGGCCATGGCAGGCGGTGAATACTATATCACCATGCCAGAAGTGGTAAAGGTTGAGTTGACTGGAAAACTGCGCAAGGGCGTATCTTCCAAAGATATCATTCTTGAAGTGCTCAGACAATGTACTGTAAAGGGTGGTATCAATAAAGTTTTTGAATACACTGGAGATGGAGTGAAAACGCTGACCGTGCCGGAACGCGCAACTGTAACCAATATGGGCGCAGAGCTCGGCGCGACAACCTCGGTTTTCCCTTCAGATGAGATGACAAAAGCCTTCCTTGAGGCCCAGGGAAGAGGCGGAGATTTCACAGCCCTGTCCGCAGATTCCGACGCTGTATACGACCAGGTTGTAAAAGTAGATTTAAGCACCTTGGAGCCATTGACAGCCTGTCCGCACAGCCCAGATAAGGTTGTTAAGGTTTCTGAAATTGAAGGACTCAAGGTTAATCAGGTAGCCATCGGAAGCTGTACGAATTCCTCATGGCTTGATTTGATGAAGGTAGCAGCTATTTTGAAAGGGCAGACCGTTGCGGAAAATGTGCAGCTGGTTATTGCACCAGGCTCCAAACAGGTTTTGACCATGCTGGCAGAAAACGGCGCACTGGCCGATCTTCTGAATGCCGGTGCCAGAATTCTTGAATGTGGCTGCGGACCATGCATTGGTATGGGGCAGGCGCCGTGTACAGACGGTGTGTCGCTCAGAACCTTTAACCGTAATTTTAAGGGGAGATCTGGGACGGTTAGTGCAGACGTGTATCTTTTAAGCCCGGAAACCGCTGCGATTTCAGCTGTTAAGGGCGTGTTGACAAATCCCCTCGGTAAAGTTGAACTGCCGGATATCGAAATGCCAAAAGATTTTCTGATCAATGATAACGCGGTAATCCCGCCGGCGCCTGAGGGTGAAAGGGTTGAAGTTATTAAGGGACCAAATATCAAGCCGTTCCCACTTGCCAAACCACTAGCAGATACCGTTGAAGGAAAAGCTTTGATCGTCGTGGAGGACAACATCACAACAGACCATATCATGCCCTCCAATGCGAAGCTGTTACCGTACCGCTCGAACATCCCATACCTGGCGGATTATTGTCTGTCCCCTTGTGATCCGGAATTTCCGCAGCGCGCAAAGGATAACCATGGTGGCTTCATTATCGGTGGACAGAATTATGGGCAGGGCTCTAGCCGTGAGCATGCCGCTTTAGCGCCTGTTTATCTCGGGATTAAAGGGGTTATCACAAAATCCTTTGCCCGTATTCATAAAAATAATCTGATCAATAATGGTATCTTGCCAATGGTGTTTGAGAATGAAGCAGATTACGATAAGATTTCTCTGGGAGATGATCTGATGATTGATCACGCCAGAGAACAGGTGAATACCGGAAAAATTGTTTTGAAGAATAAAACGAAAAATGAAGAATATCCGCTGTTAATCGAAGTGTCTGAACGCCAGAAAGAAATGCTGCAGGCTGGCGGCCTGATCAATTTGATGCGGAGCAAGAATTAAATAACGGTTATAAAAAATCCCTTTGGTATTTAACCAAAGGGATTTTTGTTTGCGTTTTGCTTATTCCACACTGTCTGCACTGTCGTCAGGCGTGCCGGAAGTGGATGAATCGTCTGATGGCGTATAATCCTCAGACGGAGATGTATAATCTGAGTTATCTGAGCTGTTATCAGAATTGTTGTATGAGTTGTTACCAGAACTGTTATAACTGTTGTCCGTTGATGGTGTTGGCTCGGTTGAATCATTTTCGTTTGAGGAGTTAGTTGTATAGTCCTGATAAGGAGCATTTGGGTCAATGGTGATGCCTGTTGACCCGCCGGTTCTGTCTGCGATGTTATTGCTGATCTTCATAAGCTGATCTGTAGGAGTATAGGTATCTATATCATATAAAAATTTATGAAGCACAACAGCATTGTCTGCCAGCGTGTTTGGTACCAGATACCAGACTTCATCAATCATATCGCCAAAGGAAAGCTCGTCAGTAGGAACCCGGAAATCTAAAAATGTTTTGTTTTCAAGTGCCATAAAAGCTTTGGCGTAAGTTGTCATTTCCTGTAAAGATAAGGATGTGGTTACATATGGGTAGACCTTACTTAACAGGTTGAGACCAGTAAAGATATCGACATTGAACGCCTTCTGGACAATTTGTTCAACGACCTCGCGCTGGCGCTGAGTACGCATATAGTCACTGTCACTATAGCGGTTTCGGCAGAATGCAAGGGCTTGAACACCGGTAACCGTCTGTACACCCGTATGCTCCAAAAAGGGGTCAGCCTTTTTAACCTTGTCGTTCACATCCATGATGTACTGATTGGTCCAATAAAGAATAGACTCATCGGCAATATTTACGTCAACACCACCCAGAGCATCTACAGTATCAACGAGACAGTCAAAATTAACAGTCACATAATCTGAGATGTTTAAGTCAAAATTTTCGTTTAAAGTTTTAACTGCGAGGGCAGCACCGCCGTAATCATAGGCAGCATTGATTTTTTCATAGCTTACATCATTTTTTTTGCTTTCAGGTATTTTAACCATTAAATCACGCATGACGGAGGTCACTTTAATATTACCAGTTTTAAAATTAAGTGTGGCAATCATGATGGTATCGGAACGGTCACCGTCAACATCGTCACGGCCATCGAGACCAAAAACAGCGATGTTTACAACATCCTCATCCAATAAATCGTTGATGTTAAGCTCGCTTTCGTCCAATTGCTCGCCGGCAATCCCATGCAAAATGCTAAAGCCATACACGGCACCGCTGCCAACCACAATGATTAGGCAGGCCAAAACGATGCACAGTACTTTCTTTTTTAATGTCATATAAAATCCTCTCAAAATTTTAATAATACATATTGTGTGTAAATCAGAACATAAAGGCAATTTAAGCATATTAATTATAACATAATTTTGATACAAATTGGATACATTTTTAAGAAAATTAAGAAAAAAAATAGACAAATAAAGGCTTGTGCAGTATAATAATATAGATTTAGTCCGCATAAAAGAATAAAAAAAGGTGAAATATATGAAAGTACTTGTAACAGGAAGCAACGGCCAGCTGGGCCGGGAATTAAGTATTCAGCTTAAAGACAAAAATATTAATTTTGTCGGTTATGACATCCCCGAATTTGATATTACAGATAAAGCTGCAATCAGTGAGATCATTACCAAGGAAGAACCAGATGTGATTATTAACTGTGGAGCCATGACAAATGTGGATGGCTGTGAAACAAACCGGGAAGCTGCCTTTAAAATAAACGCAGACGGCCCCAAAAACCTGGCTGAGATTGCAAAAGAAAAAGATATTGTTTTAGTACAGGTTTCAACAGATTATGTCTTTGACGGTGAAGGGATTGCCCAAAATGGACAGCTTCGCCCCTATGTAGAAACAGACCCTGTTGACCCTAAAACAGTGTACGGCGACAGCAAGGCCGCAGGTGAAAAATATGTGGCAGAGACGATGGATAAATACTTCATTGTCCGTACAGCCTGGCTCTATGGTGATGGTAATAACTTTGTGAAAACCATGCTGAGACTGGCGGAAAATCATCCTCAGCTTACCGTGGTCAGTGATCAGGTGGGAACACCTACCAGCACGGTTGATCTTGCCCGGGCAATCATTGAACTGATCCAGACCAATGCCTATGGAATTTATCACGGAACCTGTGAAGGGCAGTGTAGCTGGTATGATTTCGCGGTTGCTATTTTTGAGAAAAGCGGTGTAAAGATTGATGTTAAGCCGGTCAGCTCAGAGGAATACGCAAGCCCAACTCCCAGACCGCATTATTCTGTGTTAAGAAATAAGGGCTTGGAAGATTTGAAAATCAATGTGTTCAGACCATGGGAAGAAGCATTGTCTGAATATTTAAAATGGTTAAAAGAAAATTGATCGAATAGAATTAAGGAGAGATATATGAAAGGAATTATTTTAGCCGGAGGGTCCGGAACACGTTTATATCCCATCACCCGCGCAGTATCCAAGCAATTATTGCCAATTTATGATAAGCCGATGATTTACTATCCGCTGTCAACGTTGATGCTGGCAGGAATTAAGGATATTCTGATTATTTCCACCCCCCATGATTTGCCGATGTTTGAACGCTTATTTGGAACCGGGGAGGAGCTGGGATTAAACTTCTCATATAAAGTTCAGGAAGCGCCGAACGGCCTGGCAGAAGCCTTTATTATCGGTGAAGAATTTATTGGGGATGATAAGGTTGCGCTGGTTTTGGGCGACAATATTTTTTACGGACAAGGCTTTACAAAGTCGCTTGCAGCCGCGGCGGAGCTTGAAAAGGGCGCTGTAATCTTTGGCTATCCGGTAACAGACCCAGAGCGCTATGGCGTCGTTGAGTTTGCAGAGGATGGCAGCGTTATTTCCATTGAGGAAAAGCCAACAGAACCAAAGTCCAATTTTGCGGTGCCGGGTCTTTATTTCTATGATAACGACGTGGTGGAGATTGCCAAGAACATTAAGCCCTCACCGAGAGGAGAGCTTGAAATTACAACGGTTAATGAGACCTATCTGAAACGCGGTGATTTAAAAGTTGAGCTTTTCAGCCGTGGGATGGCGTGGCTGGATACCGGTACGCATGACAGCCTGATTGAGGCATCTAATTTTGTGGAAACCATTCAAAAACGCCAGGGCCTTTTTGTTTCCTGTGTGGAAGAGATTGCCTACACAAAAGGATTTATCAATCGGGAACAGCTTCTAAAGCTGGCAGATCCCCTTAAAAAAACAGCCTATGGACAGTATTTAATCAACCGGGCAAATGAGAAAAGAGGAGTGAACTAATGGCAGCCATAACAGTGACAAAAACTCAGATTGAAGGATTGGTAATTGTTCAGCCTTCCGTTTTTGGAGATGAACGCGGTTATTTCATGGAAACCTACAATAAAGAAGAATTTGAAAAGCAGGGCCTTAACATGACTTTTATTCAGGACAATGAATCAAAGTCTAAAAAGGGTGTGCTGAGAGGGCTCCACTTTCAAAGAAAATACTCCCAGGGAAAACTGGTACGCTGTACCCAGGGCGCTGTATGGGATGTGGGGGTCGACCTGAGAAAAGGATCGCCAACCTACGGTGAGTGGGCCGGTGTTGAGCTGAGCGCAGAAAATAAAACCATGTTCTACATTCCGGAAGGCTTTGCCCATGGCTTTGTCGTCTTATCAGACGAGGCGACCTTCAATTATAAATGCACAAATTTATACGCACCAGAATACGACGGCGGTATTCGATGGAATGACCCGGAAATCGGTGTTGAATGGCCCGTTGAGGGCTTGGAACTGTTGTTATCCGAAAAAGATCAGAAACAGCCGTTTTTAAAAGATATCAAAGATACGTTAGAATTTTAAGAGGAGTTTAAAGATTGAAAACAGTATTAGTGACCGGCGGCGCCGGATTTATTGGCTCGAACTTTGTAAAATATATGCTGGATCGGCATAAGGATTATAAGATTGTCAATCTGGATTTATTGACCTACGCGGGAAATCTGGAAAATTTGACTGATATTGAAGATAATCCGAATTATGAATTTGTGAAAGGGGATATTGCGGACCGTCCTTTTATCAACGATTTATTCAAAAAATACAATTTTGATTTAGTGGTTAACTTTGCCGCCGAATCCCACGTGGACCGCAGTATTGAAAACCCGGAAATCTTTGTGCAGACCAATGTAATGGGGACCCAGGTTCTGCTGGACGCCGCAAAAAATCTCTGGCAGACAGGAAAAGACGAAAACGGCTATCCAACTTATCGTGAAGGCGTAAAATACCTTCAGGTATCTACCGACGAAGTTTATGGTGCCCTTGGAAAAACAGGCATGTTTACCGAGACAACACTAATCCAGCCAAACAGTCCTTATTCTTCATCCAAGGCTGGCGCGGACCTCCTGGTACGGGCCTATGGAAATACTTTTAAATTTCCAATGAATATTACCCGTTGCTCCAATAACTACGGTCCTTACCAGTTTCCAGAAAAGCTGATTCCACTCATGATTTCCAATGTGGTCGAGCTTAAGAATCTGCCAATTTACGGGGATGGCATGCAGATCAGAGACTGGCTGCATGTAAAAGACCACTGTAGCGGTATTGATACTGTGCTTCACAAAGGCCGTCTGGGCGAAGTGTATAATATCGGCGGTAACAACGAAAAGGCCAATATTGAAATTGTCGACCTGATTATTGCCAATGTAAAAGAAAAATTAAGCAATGACCAGTATAATGGTATCGATACGGATGTTTCAAAAATTTCAGATGATCTGAAAATTCATGTGGAGGACCGATTAGGCCATGACCGCCGTTATGCCATTGATAACACAAAGATTACAACCGAGCTTGGTTGGTCGCCATCCTATACCTTTGAACAGGGTATTGTTGAGACCATCGACTGGTATTTAAACAATCAGGATTGGCTAAAACAGGTGAAGTCCGGCGGATATCAGGAATACTATGAGAAGATGTATTCTAAGAAATAGAAAATAAAAAATGAGAATAAGACTGCCGCTGACTGTTGCTAATAGCATATACAGCGGCAGATTTGTTTTATAAGAGGAGAAGTTGATTTATGTTTAAAGATTTTTTTACCTTTTTTCGGGATATTTACTGGAATAAAAGGCTATTAATGCAGTTTTCAGTAAATGATTTTAAAGCTCGTTATGCCGGGTCAATGTTAGGTGTATTTTGGGCTTTTATTAATCCATTGGTTACAATTTTGACTTATTGGTTTGTATTTGAAAAGGGATTAAAGGCTGGGATGACGGATGGCTCGATTCCTTTTATCCTTTATTTGACAACGGGGATTATTGCCTGGTTTTTTTTCTCGGACACCCTGATGTCAGCAACTAACTGTTTTAGAGAATATAGCTATTTGGTTAAAAAAGTTGTTTTTAATATAAAAATTTTACCCACAGCGAAAATGTTGTCTAATTTATATACACATGTCTTTTTTATTGCGATTGCCTTTATATTAACTTCGCTATACCGTTTTTACCCCACGCTTTACAGCGTTCAGATTATTTATTATTTATTCTGTTTGATTATGTTTTTAACAGGACTAACATGGATAACAGCATCCATTCAACCGTTTTTTTCGGATGTTTCTCAACTAATTGGTGTTGTCATGCAAATTTTAATGTGGGGAACGCCTATATTATGGAGTATCAATCAGTTTCCAGCGCAGTACCATTTTTTATTTAAGCTTAATCCTCTGTTTTATATAGTACAGGGATACAGAGATTCTTTTTTTGGAACAGGATGGGTTTGGGAACATGCCGGGATGACTGCTTATTTTTGGGCCTTTACTTTGGTAATGATGATAATAGGTTCGGTTATATATAACCGCTTGAAACCTCATTTTTCAGATGTTTTATAATTAATTATGATTGTGTCAAATTGGAGGCTACAATGGAAAATAAAGTAATTGATATAAAAAATTTAACAAAAAAATATGCGCTTTATGCAAAACCAAAGGATAGACTAAAAGAGGCTTTGAATCCTTTCAGAAAAAGCTACCATGAAGATTTTTACGCTTTAAATAATTTAAATATAGAGGTTGCAAAAGGAGAAACTGTTGGGTTTATTGGGGAAAATGGATCTGGAAAGTCAACTCTTTTGAAAATTATAACTGGTGTTTTAACACAGACGAGTGGAGAAATTAAAATAGACGGAAAAATTTCTGCTTTACTAGAATTGGGTTCTGGATTTAATCCAGAATATAGTGGATATGAAAATATTTATTTGAATGGGATGGTTCTAGGTTTTTCTCGTGAACAAATTGATGATATGGTGGATGATATTATTACTTTTGCGGATATAGGGGATCATATCAATCAGCCTGTAAAAACATATTCTAGTGGTATGTTTGTTCGTTTGGCTTTTGCTGTGGCGATTAATGTTGATCCAGATATCTTAATTGTTGATGAAGCATTAGCGGTTGGCGATTTAGAATTTCAGCTAAAATGTATGGAAAAATTTACCGAGTTCCGAAACTCTAATAAAACCATTTTGTTTGTTTCACATGACATTAACTCAATAAGGAGATTTTGCGACCGTGTATATTGGTTAAAAAATGGAGAAATTGTTAATGAGGGTGATACTATGGAAGTAACAGAGCAGTATGATAATTTCTTAAAGAAAAAATCTTTAACTTCTATTGATCGCGAAAGAACCATGGTGGAAGAGCATACTGCAGCAGATATTGTTGAAGTTCAAAATGCAGAAATTTTGAACGAGAATTTAGAACCTTTGGAAATGGTAGAACAGGATAGTACGGTAATTGTAAGGGTAGAATATAATGTAAAAAATATCAACATTAAAAGTCCAGTTTTAGGAATTGCTATAAGGACAATAGATAATCGATATGTTTGTGGTTTAAATACTTTGCTTGATAAAAAGAATATTCCGTGGGAAAAAGGAAAGAATGTATTTTATTTAAGATATAATAAAATGGGACTTTTAGGCGGTGAATATTATTTTGATATTGCTTTATTCGAAGAAAATGCAACGGTTCCTTTAGTGTATAAAACAAAATATATTAATATGTTTATCACAGGGAAATATGTAGGCGAAGGAATTGTTGTGTTGGATCATGAGTGGAAAGAAAAGGTTTAGAAATGAAATATGATTTTGATTTAGCCCTTGATCAAAATACCAGTACTGGAAAGATTATTGCGCACATAAAGGACGGTTCCAGAGTATTAGAATTTGGACCAGGAAACGGAAGAGTAACAAGATATTTAACGGAAGTGAAACAGTGCCGTGTATCTATTGTCGAATTTGATAAAGAGCTTTATATTGAAGTAATGAAGTTCGCAGATGATGGTTTTTTAGGAAATATTGAGGATTTTGAATGGTGTGAATATTTTAGTGATCAGTTATTTGATGTGATTATTTTTGCTGATGTTCTAGAGCATCTACAGGATCCGCTAAAAGTATTAGAATGTTCGAAAAAATGTCTAAAAAGCGATGGTGTTTTTCTTGTTTCTTTTCCTAATATAGGGCATAATTCTGTTTTGATTGACTTGTTTAATAACAATTTTTGCTATAATGAATATGGTCTTTTAGATAAAACTCATAATACATTTTATACACAGAATGGATTCGAGAAGCTTTTTGAGAAAACAGGTCTATACATTAATGAAGAAGACTACACTTACGCTCAAGTTGGTCAAACTGAATTTGATAATTCATATGCAGATTTGCCAATTGAAATACAATATGATTTTAAAATTAGACCATTTGGAGAGGTGTATCAGTATTTCTTCGTGTTATCTTTGAAAGCGAACGTATCATTTAAAAGAAAGATTCCAGAAAATTCCAATGCAGTTGTACAGCTCTATTTAGTATATGATTACGGAAATGATATTAAAGTAGAACCATGGCTTTTGAATGTATTAACTGGAGAAAATCAAACGGTTGTATTGGATATTCCTGACGCATTAAATGCTTTAAAAATTGTACCAATGCAGAGTAAAGGTATTCTGGAGTTTAAGGCTGTAACAGAAGGAGTTGAGATTAAGACATTAACAACAAATGCGATATGGCAGACAGAAGATACATATGCCTTTTTAAATAGCCACCCTTTTTTAAGAGTAGAGGGAGAGTATATTAGAGGCAGGAAATTGACATTGTATTTTAAATTTTTTTATCTTGGAGAATATGGTGAAATCCAGAAAAAAATTCTGATCGATTATTATAAGAAAAAGAATGAAAATACAAAATTATGTAAAAAAATGGAGCTTGTTTCTGAAGAAAATGGCAATAAAATAGAAATTATGAAAATGCGTTATATGCAGATGCTTGATTCAAATTTATGGAAAACTTTAGAAGGAATTCGAAAATTATCCAACCTATATAAAAGAAAACAACAATTAATTCAAAAAAAGAATAGCTTTTTTCAATATAGTATAGATGCGTTTGATTTTGATCATGAAAAAAATATAGTTGTTATAAGAGGGTGGGGATTTTCAAAGTCAGATAACAGAAGACTAAATTATGATGTACCAGTAGAAGAAGGCGTTTATTTTAAAGTTGCTCGCCAAGAGCGGTTTGACGTATGTGACATATTTGACCTTGAAAGAGACTGTAAGCCAGGATTCATCATAGAAATAGAAGGAGTCAGGTTAAAACGATACCATCATATTATTTTAAAGACTAAAACAGGCGTTGAATTATTAATCAAAATTGATCGTTTTAATCTAGAACAAAAAAGTTTTAAGCAAAAAACGAAAGCAGAATTGAAAGCAATTCGGCGGTTAGGAATTGCAGAAGCATATAAAAAATTTATTTTTCATAAGGCACACCGTAGTAGTGATGACTATGACTATTGGATCTATAAAAATGAGAAGGTTGACTTGGAAAAAATTAGGCAGGATATTAATAGTTTTGAAATAACTCCTAAAATTTCTGTTGTTGTTCCAGTTTACAATGTTGAAGAAAAATGGTTGCAAAAATGCATCGATTCTTTGCGAAAGCAAGTTTATAAAAATTGGGAGTTGTGTATTGCGGATGACTGTTCAACGAAAACTTATGTACGTCCTCTTTTAGAAACAATGTCCCAAAAAGATAAAAGAATAAAACTTGTTTTTAGAAATGAAAATGGTCATATTTCTCAGGCAACAAATTCGGCTATAGAGATATCAACAGGAGAATTTATTGGATTTATGGACAATGATGATGAGTTGTCACCAATAGCTTTATATGAAGTAATTAAAGCAATTAATGAGCAAAGTGATATAGATTTTATCTATACCGATGAGGATAAAATAAACGTAAAAGGGAAGCGTTTTGATCCTTTCTTTAAACCAAATTGGAATCCAGTATTGCTGTGTGGTCACAATTACATTACGCATTTTGTAGTTATAAAGAGAACGTTGTTGGATAAAGTGGGTGCTTTAAGAAGTACTATGGATGGAAGCCAGGATTATGATTTTGTTTTAAGAGCAACAGAGCAAGCAAAACATATATGGCATATTCCTAAAATTTTATATCATTGGAGAACCATTGAAACATCAGTTGCATTTGACCCTAAAAGTAAAGAGTATGCTTACACAGCCGGAAAAAAAGCTTTGGAAGAGTCGTTAGCACGAAAAAATCTCCATGGTAATGTGAAAATGACCCAAAATTACGGAGCTTATAAAATAAATTATAATTATGAAATAAAACCTATGCTTTCAATTATTTTATGGGGCGCCAATAAAGATATTGAAAAAACAGTTAATGCAATTCTAGACAATGCAGATTATAGTAATTTTGAAATACTAATACCTGCTGAACAAAAAGAGCTTTTGAAATATGAAGACACAAGAATTCGATTTCTTCAATCATACAGTTTTAATAAACGCGTAGAGGAAGCAAAAGGGCAGTATTTGCTGTTTTTAAAAAATAGTATTCTTTTAGAAAAAAAACGAAATATTAGTGAACTTCTTAATTATGGACTGAAGGACGGAGTTGGAATCGTTGGTGGGAAGATCGTTACAAAGGAAAATATTGTCTATAATGCAGGTGTATGGATCGATGATGAAAACCAGCAAATACATTACACGCATCGTGGATGTTCAGATCGTTCGTTAGGATACTATTTCCGGATTGTCTTACCGCAGAATGTTTTTGCAGTAACAGAAGATTGCCTTTTAATCAGTAAAGAAAACTATTTAAAAGCTGGTGGCATCAATGAAAGTTTAGTAGATGGTTTGAAAGGAATAGACCTTTGTTTAAAAATACGGTCCATGAATTTAGATATTGTTTGGACACCTTATTTTAAAGGTGTAGAAGGCTGTGTCGAAAATAAATTATTGACAAAGCAAGAATATTGCAAATTTAATGAAGTATGGCCGTCTGAAAAAAGAAGAGATCCTTATATTAATCCATGGATTTTGAATAATGAGGTTTAAAATAATGAAAAAAGATATTCAATTTTTTATTGATAGCGTCATGAAGGACGATGAAGAACACAAATTGATAATTCAAGGATGGTGCTTGAATGTTAAAAACAAAAAAATCCCAACTATTACGATCAAAGGAAATCACAATATTAAAGAATTTGAGGTTTCTTCCAAATTAAGAACAGATGTTAATCAAATTTATAATCTCGGCTCAGATTCCAAATGTGGTTTTTTAGCAACGATTGTGGTTGAAAAGTGGTCTGGAACTATACGTTTGATTTTTGCAGTTGGTGAAGAATC
Source organism: Eubacterium callanderi (assembly GCF_900142645.1). Taxonomy (GTDB): domain Bacteria; phylum Bacillota; class Clostridia; order Eubacteriales; family Eubacteriaceae; genus Eubacterium; species Eubacterium callanderi. The sequence goes on along the minus strand of NZ_FRBP01000021.1, from coordinate 3,635 downwards.
CAGAAGGGCTAATTTTAATCTGAAAAAAAAATATCACTTAACAAATGAGTTTGGAAGTCCTTTTAGCCACTTATATATAAAATTGAAAAGAGGTATCAGTTATTTAAAAAGAAATGGGTTGAAAAATACACTAAAACGTCTTAAGTTAGAAAAAACGCATTCAAATGCCTTATATGAACAATGGATTGATGAAAATGAAGAGGATAATATTGAGAAAATAAAAAAGAACATAGAAATATTTAATTATCAACCTTTGATTTCTATCCTAATGCCTGTTTATAACGTTGAAGAAAAGTGGCTGAGAAAGTGTATCGATTCCGTTAGAAATCAGTACTACGCGAACTGGGAGCTGTGCATTGCGGATGATCATTCTTCAAAAAGTTATGTGAAACCATTACTTGAAAAGATTGAAAAAGAGGACAGCCGTATAAAAGTTCTTTATAGAGAAGAAAATGGACATATCTGCGAAGCTACAAATTCAGCTTTGTCAATGGCTGAAGGCGAATTTATTGGACTACTGGATAATGATGACGAATTATCGCTAAATGCACTTTATGAGGTAGTAAAAAAATTAAACTCAGAACCACAGCTTGATTTGATTTATAGTGATGAAGATAAAATTGATAAAAATGACCGCCGTACGGATCCGACATTCAAGCCCGATTGGTCACCGGACTTGTTAATGGGAACGAATTATATCTGTCATTTTGGTGTGTACAGAAAAAAAATAATTGATATGATTGGCGGATTTAGAAAAGGATATGAAGGGGCGCAGGATTATGATCTTGTGCTGCGATTTACAGAGAAGACAAATCGAATTGGACATATTTCGAAAATTTTATATCATTGGCGAATGCTGGAGACATCGACGGCAGTTAATCAGAACTCTAAAGGATATGCTTTTGAAGCAGGAAAACTTGCTTTGCAGGATGCGCTTAACAGACGTGGAATTACAGGGACAGTAACACACGCCGCGGGGTTAGGATTGTATAATGTTAAGTACGATATCATTAAAACAGAAAAAGTATCCATTATTATTCCAACGCGAGATGGATATGAAGATTTGAAAAAGTGTGTGGATTCAATTCTTTTAAAAACAGTCTATCCAAACTACGAGATTATTATTGCGGATAATGGTAGTCAGGAAATCCAAACAAAACAGCTTTTTGAAGTATACGAGGAACAATATGCAGATAAAGTTTCAGTAATTCCGATAGATATACCTTTTAATTATTCAGAAATTAACAACATAGCCGCCCGGCAGGCAAAAGGTAGGTATCTTTTGTTTTTAAATAATGATACCGAAGTTATTGCGCCTGAGTGGATAAATACAATGGTTTCTTTTGCGCAGTTTGATCGAATTGGAGCAGTGGGTGCAAAATTATACTATGAGGACAATACAATCCAGCATGCAGGCGTTATACTTGGGCTTGGCGGTGCGGCAGGCCACGGCCATCATACTTTTCCAAAAGGTGATTTTGGGTATTTTGGAAGGCTGGAAATTAATTGTAATTATTCCGCTGTCACTGCGGCTTGTATGATGGTTAAAAAAGATGATTTTGAAAAAGTAAATGGTTTTAATGAGGAGCTAATAGTTGCTTTTAATGATGTGGATCTTTGTCTGAAATTATTAGAGTTGGGAAAACAAAATGTTTGGCTACATCAGGTTGAGCTGTATCATTATGAATCAAAATCTAGAGGTTATGAAAATACCGTTGAAAAGCAGGAACGATTTGCCAAAGAAACAGAGTATATGTACCAGCATTGGGGTCGGTACATTGACAATGATCCTTACTATAATCCTAATCTAACGCGGAAAACGGGCGATTTTTCATTTAGAATATAAAGTTTATCGTAAAAAGCATTCTCAATAGAGGATGCTTTTGTTTTAAGTTTAATTGACGGAGAAAGGGGAATATAATATAATTCAATCATGGGAAACTAGACTCTGAATAAATAAGTTTCCTAAATTTTGGAGAAAGGAGGAAACTATTTGCAAAAAGAAAAAGCAAAAAAAAACCAGATTGTGGTTGCCATATCGATATTGCTGCTGTTTTTGTTTAGCTTCATAATCTCTGGTTTTCCAGTATATGCGCGTTCACCAGTGGTAGTTATACAACCTGGACACAGTGTAGGTTATGACCCAGGTGCGACGAATTCCAGTACTGGTATAACAGAAGCAGCTGTCAATGCAGCTGTTGCGGGTAAAGTTGCTACCAAACTTAAACAGTTAGGATACACTGTTTACCTTACACATCCTGTTGCTGGATGCTCTGTACAGTCATTGTTGACGAACGCGGAAGCTAATTCTTTATCAAATGTTGCGAATGCTATTAATAAAATAAAGCCAGATTTGGCAATTAGTGTTCACCATAATTCAGGTGGATCATCGGCCAGCGGTTATGAGTTTTATTGGAGCAGCTATCGTGATTTTGATCAAGAAGGTGTTTATGAGGTTTCTGGTCTTTGGGCTGGAGATACGGCCTTCAGAGATAGCTCCCCTTGTTGGGCCGCACAGGAATCAAAAGTTTTTGCTTCTGTTTTGGAAAGAAATTTCAATGGAATTGGAATTGATCACCGAAAGACGGTGGAAAGAGACGACTATGTTCAAGCACATGTAACGTGCCCTTCAGTTTTAATTGAAGGCGGTTTTATTTCCAATCCATCTGAATCCCTGTTGTTGGCATCAGATGCTTTTCAGGAAAAAATGAGCGGAAGGATTGTTAACAGTGTCAGCGAATATTTTGGCGGCGCTACCAAGGACGAAAAAGCTCCTACGGCGGATAGCATTACAACGCCTGAATCGCCAACAACTAATGCTGTGTTTACAGTTACAGCGAATGGCGTAAAAGACGATCTTTCCGGTGTTAGTGATGTAAGAGCAGCAGTATGGTGTGACTGGAATGATTTGAAATGGTACCCGGCAAACAATATTGGTAATGGACAGTGGTCTGTTACTGTGGATATTAAAAATCATGAAGATCGAGTAGGTACTTATTATATTGATTATTATGCTACTGATAATGCTGAAAATGATGGATATATTGGTGGTGAAACTATAGATATTGTTGCTGTCCCCTCTATTTCGAATGGAGTCTCTAGTGTTAGGATTAACAATAATCAATTTAAAGTATATGCAAAAGGGTTTTTAAATTATTCTAACCTATTATTTCCGACTTGGAGTAACAATGATGGAATGGATGATATCAAGTGGTATCAAGGGGTTAGACAAACTGATGGCAGTTATGCTATTTTAGTGGATAATAGCGACCATGGTTACGACGTGGGGAAATATTACACCGATGTCTATGGAACCGACAGTAATGGAAAACAGGTATACCTGGGTGGAACAACCCAGACCATCGCACAGATGACAGCAAGGAATGTGACAGCAGGCGAAGTCAAGGACAGCCAGTTCACAGTAACGGTCAGTGGGATTGATGCACCGGCAGGAATCCGGGAAATTTTAGTACCGGTATGGAGTAATAATGGCGGAATGGATGATTTAATCTGGTACCGAGCAACGAGAAAGACTAATGATACCTACGAAGTAACCATTAATCTCAAAGACCATGGCTACGACGTGGGGAAATATTACGCCGATGTCTATGGAACCGACAGTAATGGAAAACAGG